>CAZEKJ010000003.1:60821-122310 GCA_964512915.1 uncultured Porphyromonadaceae bacterium | reverse complement strand
CTGTCAAATGGAACAATTAGCATAAGAATTATTACTCTGAACGACACCATGTGTAAATTAGGTCATTCCACTTGGTTTTTCTTTCAATTTACATCAAATTACATACTAATTTTACTAGTTTTTGAAAAATACCTGGCTTATTTCAACTCTACTTTATCATTCGTTCCAAAAATGGAATAATCTGAGACGATCACCTGTTCGCCCGGATCGAGTCCTTCGATTACTTCATAGTATAGCGGGTTTTTTCTGCCGATTTTAATATTTCTCCTGGTAGCAAATTGTCCGCCCTTGTCCAGAATAAAAACCCACTGACCGCCGGTTACCTGGTAAAAGACACCATTAGGAATCTGTATGGCCTCAGTAGGTTGGCCCAGCTGCAGTTTGACGAAGTATGACTGTCCGATCCGGATATTTTCAGGGAGTTTGCCCGCAAATTCAAGGTCAATCTTAAACCGGCCATTGCGTACCTCCGGGTACACTTTTTTTATTTCAAGTTGCAGGGTGTCATTCGGCCTTTCGATATAGCCGGTCAGCCCTTTCCTGATCCGCTCGATGTATAGTTCATCCACGTCAGCTTCGATTTTAAAGGAGGTCAGGATGTTAATCTGGCCGATGCGGAAACCTCGTATGATTGATTGACCGATCTCCACCATCAGGCTCCCGAGCTGACCGTCGACCGGTGATTTTACATTCAGGTAGTCCTGTTGCTGTTTCACAAGGTTCAGGTTCATCTGCATGTTCTTCAGATTCTCAGTTATCTGTTCAATCTGCAGGGTTCTGAAGGAGGAATCCTGCTTCTGGCGAAGAATAACCAGTCCCTGTATTTGATCTGCAAGCCGGTAATCCTCCTCCGATTTTAGCCATTCATCACGTGAAATCAGTTGGTCTTTCAATAATTCGGTGTTCTGTTCATAGGTTCGCTTTTTTACAATCAGGTCAAACCGGGCATTCAGCACTTCCCGCTCCAGCGAATGTTTTTCCTGCTCCATCCGGATCCTGACTTCCCGGAGAAAATTTGCCTTTTCTGCCAGCTGGGCCTCGCTGTTAAGGATATTCAGGTTGATATCATTGTTGCTCAAACGAATAATGACATCTCCTTTCCGGAGCATACTTCCCTCTTCCAAAAGAATCTCTTCCACCTTTCCGCCTTCATAAGCATCGAGGAATATGGTTGAGATGGGAGCCGCTGCTCCGTCATTAGTGATATAATCATTAAAAACACCCTGAATCACGGTGGCAATGGTGATCCGTTCCTTATCAACCCTCACCGTACTGGTCCGGTCCCTGAGAATAAGAAACAGAACGCCACCCAGTACAAGTGCACTCCCGATCATGTATTTCCAATATTTCTTTTTGATCCACTGACTCTCTTTGACAACCCGGTCCATTCCGGGAGAATTTTGAAGTTCCATGTATTTCGAATTACAAATTTTGATCTATGATTAAACATTTACATCTACCCGGCGATCAGCAAGGATCCTGTCATCAGGAACCGGATGTACCGCTCTTTCAGTAATACCTGCAAGCCGGTTCGCAAGACTTCGGTTTTTGCCCTGAACCATTTGTTTTTCTGGATAGAAAACTCAATGATGTTGATGAGGCCATTGTTGAGTTTTTTTCCGGCAGCCTCATAGGCTATCCTGCTTTTGGCCAGCTGGCTGAGCGAAGATTCATACTCAGCCCTGGCAGCCCGCCATTCGGTCAGCGACTTTTGTACAGTCATATTCAACTTATACGTAACATCGTCATACTGCACTTTTGCCTGCTGGTATTGCAACTTTGACTTGGTCAGTGAGGTATTTCTGGAGAATTTGGAGAAAAGCGGAATTTCGAGTCCCAGGCTGAGATATTCGTTGGAATTATTTGATATCTGGTCAGGATACGGAATGATCCTGTCGAATTCATCGCGATTGGTCTCCATGAATTGAGACCCCCATCCCGCATAGGCTCCAAGTCGCGGTGAAAAGGCTCCTTTGCTTATCTGAACAGCTCTTTGGGCTGACAGCAGTTGGTTCCGGGCCAATGTCAAATCGGGTACAGTAGCTGATGCGGCGCGAAAAAGCCCTTCGATGGTAAGTGTATCGATCGATCCTGAAAAAATCGAAGGGACGAGTGTTTCAATCGCCAGACTGTCACATACCGGAAAGTTCATCTGGTATTTCAGTCCAAGAGTCGCCTGTTCGAGGAGGTTATGTGACTGAACAAGCAAAAAACTGTCGGCCGCCAGGTTTGCCTCGGTTTCCAGCAGATCGGTACCTGGTATTTTCCCGATCTCAACAAATTTGATGGTATAATCAAGCTGGTCACGGGAAAGCTGGAAATTTTCCCGGGCAATGGAAGAGAGGCCTTGCTGAAGCATTACATCAAAATAGCTGTTGATGACAGCAAAGGCAACCTGGTTTCTCACCTGTTGCATTTTGTTCTTCTCTGCCTCAAGATTCAATCGTTGCATTTCAATGGTATTGAGCTTCATGAAGCCACTGAAAACATTCATTTCAGATGAAATCCCATAACCATTGTTAAAGAATGTTACATCGATATAGGTATTGGTGGTCGGATCGATGCTGCGTCCGAAATTCTGGTTGACTGATGATTGAAGACCAAGTGTTGGCAGGAGGTCATTTCGTGACTGCTGGTAATCAGTTGCCCGGATTTTTACGTCCAGTTCTGATAGGTGAACTGAGAAATTGTTTTCCCATGCGTAACTAATGCACCGGTCGAGGGCCCAGATATTCTGTGCATCAACGGTTGTTAGGCTAAAAAACACCAAAGAAAAAAGGAACAGGATATTTCTGAGCCATTTCATTTTACAACACTTGTTGACTGTGAACAATCTCTTCGGATACAATTTTCCCGTCAAACAAATTGACGACACGGTGGGCAAAAGTGGCATCGCGCTGTGAATGGGTAACCATCACGATGGTAGTCCCCTGCATATTCAGATCGGATAGCAGTTTCATCACCTCAATCCCGTTTTTTGAATCCAGGTTTCCGGTAGGTTCATCGGCCAGAATCAGTTGGGGTGCAGGAACAACGGCACGGGCAATAGCAACCCGCTGCTGCTGACCTCCGGATAACTGCTGCGGGAAGTGTTGTTTCCGGTGGCCGATCTTCATCCTTTCAAGAATGTCAGTCACCATTTGCTTCCGTTCAGCACCCGATTTCTTCAGGTAGATCAGTGGCAGTTCCACGTTATCAAAAACATTAAGTCCATCGATCAGGTTAAAACTCTGAAAAACAAACTGAATGTTGCCTTTTCGGTACTGGGTTCGCTTTGCCTCCTTAAATTTTGAAACATCCGTTCCATTGAACAGGTATGTTCCGTCGCTGGGGCTATCAAGCATCCCAAGGATATTCAACAAAGTCGATTTCCCACATCCGGAGGGTCCCATGATGGCAATAAATTCACCCTTCTTCACCTCCATGTTCACGTTGTTCAGCGCGGTGGTCTCGATATCGTCGGTTTTAAACCGTTTTGTGAGATTAACTGTTTTTATCATCGTTGCTTTTTTGAGAATTACGATCCTTGTATTCAACTATGGTGCCAGTCTTCATATATCATTAATTATCAATTAATTAAAAAACTTCGATAAATCAATTTGTTCACTTAATGAACAAGTGATTGTAATTATTCTGTACATTTAGAGTAAATTTCTGGTTGTTGCTAAACCTATGGGTATGGAAAAAGAAACAAAAGAAGGCAGGCTGCTCATTGTTGACGACAACAAGAGCGTTCTGAATGCATTACGCATGTTTTTAAAGTTCAATTTTTTGGAGGTAACCATCATCTCCAGTCCGAATTCATTGATTTATGAGATCGAGACCCATGATATTGATGTAGTATTACTGGACATGAACTTCAAAGCTGGTGAAAGTTCAGGGAACGAGGGGATGTACTGGCTCAGGGAGATAAAGAAGCGCAGGCCGGAAATTGAAGTTGTCATGTTTACGGCGTATGGCGATATTGAAACGGCTGTGAAAGCCACTCATGAAGGTGCTGCGGATTTCATACTCAAGCCCTGGGAAAATGAAAAATTGCTGGCAACTCTGAAGTCCGCATTGAAACTCCGGAAATCAAATCAGACCGTTGATGATCTGCGTAAACGGGAGCGCGACCTGAAGATGGAGCTGAATCGCGATGAACGTATGATCATTGGTATTTCGCCAGTCATGCAGAAGTTAATGGATCTGGTTAAAAAAGTAGCCCGTACCGATGCCAACATAATGATCACCGGGGAAAACGGAACAGGGAAGGAGCTGATTGCCAAAGAGATTCACCGGTTGTCGGACCGGTGCAATGAACTTCTGGTAACGGTTGATTTGGGGTCAATGTCCGAGACTCTCTTTGAAAGCGAAATGTTTGGCCATAGCAAAGGATCGTTTACCGATGCTTTTGAGGCCCGTATCGGTAAGATCATGCTGGCCAACAAAGGAACCCTGTTGCTGGATGAAATTGGGAACCTGCCGTTACAGCTTCAGTCAAAGCTGCTTAATGTTTTACAAAACAGGGTAGTTATTCCGGTTGGATCCAACAAAGAACATCCGGTCGATATCAGGCTGATCAGTACCACCAATAAAAATCTGCTTCAAATGATCCGGGAACAATTGTTCAGGCAGGATCTTCTGTACCGGGTAAACACTATACAAATCGAACTCCCGCCATTACGGGAGAGGATTGAAGACATTGAAATCCTGGCCAACTTTTTTATTGGCAAATATGGGGTAAAGTACAAGAAGGAGTGCATGAAGCTTCAACCCATGGCGATCGAACGGCTCAGGAGTTATCCATGGCCAGGCAATATCAGGGAGTTGCAACATACCATTGAGAAGGCGGTAATTTTATGCGATGGCAATAGTATAAGTACCGGTGATCTTAACCTGAACCTGGCGCATCAGGTTCAAACCGATGAAACCCTTACCCTGGAAGAGATCGAAAAACGATACATCTCGAAGGAGCTGAAAAAAAACAGTCAGAGCCTCACACTGGTTGCGCAAAATCTTGGAATCTCACGTACAACCTTGTACAAAAAAATGAAAAAATATGGGATATAAACATATTACAAGGACAACCATCGCCAGCGTCATCATCATGGTTTTATCTGCATTTACGGCGGGTTACCTGACCGCATTCCACCTGAATCCCTGGTATTTGTTTTTTCTTTTGCCAGTTCCGGTCGCAGCCATCTCCATTATTAACAATTTTAATCAGTCGAACCGACAGATTGCCGCCTTTTTTGATGCGATCAGAAACGAAGACTCATCGCTGAAATTTCCCACGTCCATCCGTACGAAGTCGCTGCGCTATTTGTTCCAAAGTCTTAACAGTCTTAACCACCGGATCAATGAAATCAAAATGCAGAATGAATACCTGGAGAAATACTATCAGACCTTTATTCAGCATGCCGCTACCGGGCTCATGGCAGTTAATGACAATAATGAAGTGGAGATAATGAATGACAAAGCTTTTGAATATGCCGGCATCCCTTCATTTACACCCCTTCATCTGATTCCTTCGCGTGACCCGGGTCTATTCAATATTCTGGCGGTGATCCAACCTGGAGAGACACACTCTTACAAGCGGCTTACCAGCGAGTCGCAGATCAATCTCCTGATCCGTTCCAAAGTGATACGCTATGGCGGCAAGGTTTCCAAACTGATCTCCCTGCAGGACATCCGGCATGAACTTGATGAAAAGGAGCTTGATTCCTGGCAAAAGCTGATCAGGGTACTTACCCATGAGATCATGAACAGTATTGCGCCAATCGTTTCACTTACAGGCACCCTGCGGAAATTTTTCATTGAGGAAGGAAAGCCTGTTCAGCCTGACCAGGTTGACGAAGAAACTATTGAAAATGTGGTACAGGGGCTCGACACCATTGAAGAACGGGGAAAGGGGCTGGTGAATTTTGTAAACAATTACCGTAAACTGACACGAATCCCTAAACCGGAATTTGAAATCTTCCGGATATCGGAGTGGCTCGAACATATTCGTCTGCTATTCCAGGAGCAACTGGAGAAACGGCAAATTCATCTTGAGATGAGGATTGACAATAAAGTCCGTGATTTGACAGGCGATAAGAAACTTCTTACCCAGGTCATTATAAACATTTTGAACAATGCCATGGAGGCGCTCGAAGAGATCACTGAAAACCGTAAAATCAGGGTATCCGTTGAACTCTCGAGTCAAAGCCAGACCTTAATCCGTATCGCCAACAACGGCCCCCTCATTCCCGAAGAAACCGTTGAAAAGATCTTTATTCCCTTCTTCACAACCAAAGAGCAGGGATCGGGAATCGGATTAAGCCTTTCACGCCAGATACTCAGACTCCACCGGGGGTATATTTATGTTGACTCGACCGAAAATGTCACCAGCTTTTTGATTACACTGTAGATGGCAGTTTATTCCAGGAATATCTTTCTATTAACCTTCACTCCATCTATTACCAGACTCACAAAATAAATTCCTGATGGGTTACCCTGTAAATTAATTTCTGCAACTGATTTAGGAACGATCATCCCTGAGAATATCTCTTTTCCGGCCAAATTGATTACCTGAACAACAGCCTTATCATAGAGGCCTGATCCAAAGTCAATTGCAAATTTATCCTTTGCCGGGTTGGGAAAAACCCGAACCAACTGCTGCAGGGCTTGCTCGTCGATCCCGGATGCATCGATCACCTGCAAGGTAAACGAGGACCGTGCAGTTAGTGCGTCTGCATCCGTGGCCGTTACCTTGATGATGAATGAACCCGGTTCGGTTGGGGTTCCGGTGAAAGAGCCGGATACCGGATCAAAACTTAACCAGTCGGGCAGCGGATTCCCGTTCCCCAGGCTTGCGGTCAGGGTCAGGGTAGGATTCCCGTCATCATCGATAAAGGAGCTGTCGGGAATGGCGAAAGTATTGGATCGCCCGGTTTTGAAAGTCTGGTTCTGCAAGGCGTATCTCACATACGGGGCAAAATTGGTTTGCTTCAGGCTGTCAACCAGATTATCAATAGCCACCCAGTAAATAAAATAGGAGGATAAATCGTTTCCTCCCCGCATGAAAAACAGGTACTTATTGTCTTTCGTTACGAACGGACAAGCTTCCCAGTTCGGATTCGGGGTATTGACCTGTGTCCCGAGCGTTTTCGGGTTGGTCCAGCGGCCATTCTCAGTTTTATAACTGATATAGAGGTCGCTCGCCGAACCGGCAACAAAACGGCAAAGGATGATATAGGATTCGTCCCTGGAAATAAAAAAATCGTTCTCCGTTGCCGATGTATTGATCGGCAGGCCAAGGTTTTGAAGTGTTGTATCGCCATTCCGGATAAACAGTTTGCACAGGTCGGTGGGTAAGCCGTTTGATGACGGCGCGGAGGCTGTGAAATAGTTTTTTTGACCGGTCTCCTGGAGGTAATGGTTACTTCGGCCCGTGGATAACAGTCGCTGTGGCGCTGTCCATCCGGTGCCGTTTCTTCGCGAATAATAGGTGCAAACCTGAGTGTTGTTATTCAGATTTTTCTGCATGTACATGATGCTGTCATTCGCCGATAAACAGGGCCCGATATAGCCCTCGAAAGCAACAAAGGGTCCCTGCCAGGCGGTGCCGGAATATTTATAATACTTGATGCGCTGATCCGTTGCGGGCCAGGTGTTGAGCTCGCCGTAATAAATTTCCTTATTATCGGCGGAGATAGCAATCCGTTCGGCAGCCGCCAGTCCGGGGGTGACCTGCAGCTGAAAAACCGTGGGAACAATTCCGGGGACTTGCTGTCCCCGGTACATGCTGGCTGTTGGAATGGTTTGGGCAAAGCCGGCGAAGGAAAAGAGGGTCAGGAAGGTGGAAAGAATCGGGACTTTCACGAGGGTGAACCTGCGCAGAATCCTGTTTTTCATTTTTCTGATAGTATTGGTAACATGAATTTTGCCACAAAGGAAACGGCCCCCCTCCTGCCCGCAAAGGAGAAAGTGATGAGCGGTCAAACAGAAGGATAAGCGGTACTGTCTAATTCAGGTTCTTCAGTTTACCGGCGAACCTGCGGCTGATCTCAAGCGGCTGCGGCAGGCCTTTCAGGTATACCAGGTGCTGGGATTTCTGCTTCTTTTCAATACGGTCGATGTGACCGATGTTGATAATGCACGACCGGTGAATCCTGATGAAGTGGTTGGCTGGAAGCTCTTCCTCCCACTGTTTCAGTGTCTTTAATACCAGGCAGTGCTTGCCTTCAAGAGTCACCAGCCTGGAATAATTCCCCACGGGGGAAATGCAGATTATGGAACTGATTTTAATAAAGGAGGAGGTGGAATTCGTTAACCGCACATAGATGCTGTCGGAATACTCATAAACCTTTACCTCGCTGCCTGGTTCGGGTATTGCGGTGAGAATACGGCCAAGTGAAGCTTTCAGACGCTCAGGGCTTACCGGTTTCAGGAGGTAATCGGCAGCATTGACCTCAAAGGCCCGAACGGCGAACTCGTCATACGCCGTTACAAATATGATTTTCAAAGAGCTTTTCACCTTCTCCAGCAGATCGAATCCGGTCTCCCCATTGAGCTGAATATCAAGAAAAACCAATCCGGGATTGTATTTCTGAATCAATTCAACCGCCGACTCGCAGGAGGCGGCTTCGCCCACGATTACCACCTCCGGGTGCGATTCCAGCAGTTTTCTCAGGTTAACACGAGCCAGCCGTTCATCATCGACAATAATGGCAGTCAGGTTATTCATCCTATGACTTGTTACATTCGATTTCTATAGCCGCAATCACCCACCCGCTTTTTTCCGTCAGTGAAAAAGTGTACTTACCGTCACAAAATAAGGCCAGACGGTTTTTGATGTTCTCAATGCCGCTGCCGGTACCATTCATGCCCGGTTTATCAGGATTTAAACAGCCGGTGTTGAGAACCTTAATCATCAGTTTTTTGCTGATGAATTGTGCTGAAAGCCTGATGATCAGTTTCTGTCCGTTCGATCTGATCCCGTATTTTACGGCGTTTTCAATCAGCAGGTGGATCACAAATGATGGAATCAAGATCTCTTTCGCGTCTTCATCAACCGCAATCTCATACTCAAAATTGTCCTCAAATCGTGTTTTCTGTATTTCCAGATATTTTATCACCGCTTCCACCTCTTTATCGATGGGTATCGCTTGCTCCTGTTTGTTCAGTGTATACCGGTAGTAATCCGACATCTCCACCACGAGCTTTTTGGCTTTGGCAGCATCTTCGTCGATCAGGGCATGTATGGAGTTCAAAACGTTAAAAAGGAAGTGCGGATTGATCTGGTAGTGAAGCATTTTCAACTGAACTTCCTTGGCCAGGCTTTCAGCCTTATGCATTTTTTCCGTTTGCTGGGCATATTTAAGCTGAATGCGGGTGAGATAAAAGGCCGCACTGAGAAAAAGAATGGCTGACATGAGCGCAGGCGAGTATTTTTTCAGCACATCCATGGTTACCGGGGGACGGTTTTCCCGGAGCCAGAAAATAGTTTCAAGTGCTGATGAAAAATAGATCAGCAGTGTTGGCCCAAACACGGTAAACACTAAAACCAGCGCTGCAATCAGGTACATCCGTTTTCTTTTGATCGCCCACTTATAGGAAACGATCATCAGGAGTACAAATGGAAACAAAGACAGAAACTCAAACAGCTGCTCGAGCAATAAAATCCTGGTATTTTTCGGGGAAGGGGGGTACCAGGCCAGCCAATCCAGGGTGCGGGTTATCTCAAGTAATATCAGTACGATGAAAAGATTGCAGAAATAGGGATACTTGTGATACAGTGCTTTCATCGGGCTGGTTTCCAGAACAAACTTAGAATATTTAATTGAATTTTGGGGCATAGGGGCATAGGGGCATGGGGGCATAGGGTAGGCATTAAATTTTTATGTTTTTAATGTTTATGCTTTTAAAGTAATCGCATGTTAAGGCCAACTTACCAGTCTAACCTTAAATATTTTAATTTTTAATGTCGAATAGTATATCGTTTACAGTTCAATCCCAACCGGGCAGTGATCCGAGCCCATAATATCGGGTCGGATCCAGGCGTTCTTGATGCCGGGAAGGATGGATCTGCTGGCCAGAAAATAATCAATTCTCCAGCCCACGTTCCTTTCGCGCGCTCCTAGCTGGTAGCTCCACCAGCTGTAAATCCCTTTTGTATCCGGATAAAAATGCCGGAAGGTATCCACCAGTCCTCCGGATGTCAGTCGGTCCATCCCGTTGATCTCTTCCTGCATATAGCCGGCATTTTTATTGTAATTATCCTTCGGCCGGGCCAGGTCGATATCCTTGTGCGCCACATTCAAATCGCCGCAAACAATGACTGGCTTAGATTTCTCAAGCTCCTTCAGATACTTGAAAAAGGCCAGGTCCCAGTTCTGCCGGTACCCCAGCCGTTTAAGTTCGGACCCCGAATTCGGGACATACACATTCACCAGGAAAAAATCACCGTATTCGAGAGCGATCACGCGCCCCTCCTGGTCATGGTCCTGAATACCAATCCCATAAGCAGTCTTGTTCGGTTCCAACCGGCTCAGGATCGCGGTACCGGAATACCCTTTCCTTACCGCTGAATGGGAGACAAGGTGATATTCTGTAAGGTTTGCGAGGGTCTCTGCGACCTGGTCTTCCTGCGCCTTGGTCTCCTGGAGGCATAGTATATCAGGATTGAGGGACTTAAGGTCCTCAAAGAAGTTCTTTTTTGATATGGCTCTGATGCCGTTGACGTTCCACGAGACAATCTTCATTTTGAAGGAATTATGTAAACCTTTGACGGGTAAAGGTATAGATTTGATTCTGGTTTTTTTGTAAATTAGGGGGGAGTGATCCATGAGTTCATCCTTAACCAAAACCATCAAGTCATGAAGAACCTTCTCACCCTGCTGGCCGGACTGATCATGGCCGTCAGCCTTCACGCCCAGTCCGGCACACAGATTACCGGTGCATTCGTCCATGGAGTTAACCGCACCTATATCCTGTACATTCCGGCTTCCTACGTTCAGGGTCATCCGGTCCCGTTGCTGATCAGTCTGCATGGTTTTACCGAATCCGCCGATTACCAGAATTCGCTCGCCAATTTTAAGCCCATTGCCGATACGGCCAATTTTATCATTGCCATGCCCAACGGCCAGCCGAACTCTGTGATGTTTGGGTTCGTAGGGTGGAATATGTTCCCAACCAGTTCCGGGGTTGATGATCCGGGATTTCTGAGAGCCTTGATCGATACGATCAGCGCAAAATATTCCATTGATGGCGGCAGGGTCTATTTCACCGGGCACAGCTCGGGCGCCATTATGAGCTACGAGCTTGCCTGCTCCATGGGTGACAGGATAGCCGCCATCGCCCCGGTCAATGGCTTCATGTTCCAATCGTTTGTAAACAGCTGCTTGCCGGCACATCCCATGCCGGTTATGGAGATCCACGGTACAGCGGACCCGGTCAGGAACTGGAACGGAGAAGGTCCGGTGACCAAGGCGGTAAACATGGATACCCTGATCAATCACTGGGTCAGGTTCAACGGATGCTCCCCGGTGCCGGAGTATGATTCCGTTCCGAATATCAATACCACTGATAATTGCTGGGCGCAGCACTTTACCTACACCGGCGGCAGGGCGGGAAGCACCGTAGAGCTTTACAAGGTTGTCAACGGCGGCCACACATGGCCGGGAAGCTCCGTACTTGAACCCTACGGGAACACCAACAAGGACTTCAATGCCTGCGCCGTAATCTGGAAATTCCTTTCCAAATACAGCCTCGGCGCCCTCAGTACGGTCCCGAAAATACCTTCGGAGGCTGAGAAGATCCGGGTTTATCCGAATCCCTTTTCAGCGGTTCTGACTATCCAAGCCAGTGAAACTGCCTTAAACTGGCAAATCCGGGTCTGCACGATCATGGGACAGGAGGTCTTCCGAATCCAGAATTCGGATCAACAAGCGGCCCTTGCAATCGATACTTCCAACTGGAGTTCCGGCATATACCTGATCACGATCAACGATGGAAGAAAGGTGTCTACCTGTAAAGTCATCAAAGAATAGCCATACACTTTCCCTCACGGCTTTCACGGCCTGAAATCAGCCGGTACACATAAATTCCCGGTTCAACATCACCGGCATCCCAGGTGACCTGATGGCGTCCCGCCTTCTGGTGGCTGTCGACCAGTATCCGTACCATCCGACCCGTAAGGTCACTGATGGTTAAGGTAACCGGGCCATCAGCAGGCAGCTCATAAGAAAAGGTGGTGGTACCGCGGAAGGGGTTCGGATAATTGGCCGAAAGGCTCAGGCCGGACCTTAACGGAACTGCTCCTCCGTTTGTCAGGATCTGGTCGAGCTGCAGCATGGCATAGTTCAGTTCCACATCCACACTGTCGATGAAAAGCTGATCGATGACCTGGTCATTCAGCGGAACCCTGACATCAGGCATAACTCCTCCCGTCATCGTGGAATCGCTGTCGAGCTGGATACGGAAATCCTTGTCGAGCGACTGGCCATAGGGATAACTAAAAACAAGGTCCTCCATCACGTTAAGGCTGAACGAAACCATGCCGAAGGAGGCGTTGCTCCCGTAGAAGCTGACCACCTTGCCCTGCGGCAGGTTTTGGATCGCCATCGGGATGCCTTCCCCGGAGCTGATCGCCCGGGGGCCGGTCATCACCATCACGGGTTTCGTGAATCGCACTCCCTGCGGCTCAATGAAAAGGGCTCCGGGTGGATAGTCGGGATTTACCTTATAGCTGACAGTGGCCGGATCAATATACCGGATCCTGTCGGGCATGAGATCGATGGTGCCGGTGTTCAGGTTGAAGAAAGTCTGATATTCATAGAGCACCGTATCGGAATAAAAAAACCCGGAGATGGCAGCCGAAAGATCGTCCATACCTCCGGTGTTGGCCCGTATGTCGAGTACCAGTCCGGGAACATTAAACGCATTCAGTGCGATGAGTGCATCCTTGAAATCGGAATAAATCTTCAGGACTCCTGCATCATCCACCGCTCCTTCGGTTGTGAGTTTAATATATCCGTAGCCATTGGTTCCCACGGTTTTATGGGACACTACCGGACCCGGTTCCAAGGGTGTGAGAGAAGTCTTGTCGTAGGTGGAGTACTGGTCATCCACGGCAGCCAACTGGCAGACCGCCGGTTCCGATGCGCCGCGATTGAGGTACCGTACCTCCATTGTATGACCCACGGGTGCCCGGCCAATGAACCGGCACTGATTCAAGCCCAGTGCCTCCAGGGTGGCAGGAATCACTTCGCTCCAGATTACCGAAACCGTATCAAGCACCTGGGAAATAGGATGTCCATTGACTTCCAGGATTTCCGCACCGAATTTTATGCCGGCCACGGCTGCCGGTGAGCCCGGATCAACCAGCCGGGCCACATACCGGCCATCATCCAGCCGGATAAGCGCAAACCCATAGCTGCCGCCAATCTGCCGGTACCGGGCAATCTCCTTATGATCTTCCATCCCGTGCCGGATCGAGATATGCCCGTCAGGCACCGAATAAGCATATTCGCGCATGGCTATCAGGAAGGCAACCGTGTCATTGGCAGATTCGGCAGCCTCAATTTCAGGCCGGATCCGCGCGTTGATCGCATTCCAGTTAACGGCCTTCCACTGGCCAAAAGGATAGGTTGCCGAGAAGGCCGCATGCACCTGGTCATACCTGTTGACAAATCCCTCCGGCTGGGCAACTGCGAACATCAGGGAACTGACCGAAAGCAGAAAAGAAAATAGAATTATTTTCATAACAGTCAGATTTAATGGTGATAAGTCACAAATCAGGGCATCGGAGGCAGACCCCAGCCCTCGCGATACGTATGCCGGATATACTCGGCGGCACACTCCTGTGCATTGAAGGTGGCAACCTTGGAATTGAAATTGGGGTGTCCGTCGATCACCTTGAATTCCTCCTGTGTAACTATTTTCAGTTGTTCGGCAGGCGAGATATTTGTGAACGTCATATATTCCGCATCCCACTTGAGAGCTTTGTTCAGCGACTGCAGCCTCACGGCCAGCACTCCCAGCAGCACTGCCTCGTTGAACGGCCCGGAGAATCCAAAATATGAGGTGGCCTCGCGCCGGTTTTCAGGCGATTCCTTGCAGGCCCGGATCCAATCCTTCTCATGCGGCCCGTCGACGTACCCGGTGGCCCCCTCAATCCTTTGCAGGTAGGGACTCACGGAGGGCACGCGGCCCGACAGCAGGCGGCCGTTAAATCCCCCGCATCCGCATATCAGGGTATCTTTTGTTCCGATAAAGAGGCACCCGCCCAACCCATCGGCCATCAGGTTCTCCCCTTCCGGCAGCAACTCCTTCACGCTGGGAAGCAGCCCGCCATCGTACCAGTATAGGTCCATCGCCGGCATCCCCACTTTATTCAGGTTGTCGCGTGCCGGGAATGAGAATTTAACGGTTTCGGCCTGCGGTGCCGATTCGGTATTGATCAGGGTTGAGCTTCCCTGAACCAGTTCCGGAAAACTCAGTTTAAGCGACTGAAAAACAGGGTCCAGCACGTGGCAGGCCATGTCGCCGAAGGCCCCCGTTCCAAAATCCCACCAGCCGCGCCAGTTCCACGGGGTATAAGCCTCATGGTACGGGCGCGGTTTGGCCGGACCGATGAACAGGTCCCACTCGAGTGTTTTCGGCACTGTCATAACCTCCGCCGGCCGCTGCAATCCCTGCGGCCAGATCGGGCGGTCGGTCCAGGCATGCACCTCCCGCACCTCCCCGATCTCCCCGTTCCAGATCCATTCACACAACTGCCGAACCCCGTGCCCGGAATTGCCCTGGTTCCCCATCTGGGTGGCCACTTTGTGCCTGGCGGCCAGTTTGGTGAGCAGTCTGGATTCATAAACCGAATGCGTGAGCGGCTTCTGACAATAGACATGTTTACCCATGTCCAGAGCGGCCGCGGCAATGGCCGCGTGGGTATGGTCGGCCGTGGCAACCATGACGGCATCAATGGAGCTGCCCATCTCGTCGAACATCTTTCGCCAGTCCCAATATTTTTTAGCCCCCGGAAAATCCCTGAAACAGGGCTCCGCATATTTCCAGTCGACATCGCACAATCCGATGATATTCTCGCCCGACATACCCACCAGGTTCGGATGGCCCTTACCCCCGATGCCGATCCCCACTATGTTTAGCTTGTCGCTGGGGGCCTTGTGACCCAGTCCGCTAACTGCCTGACCCGGTACGACCGAGATTCCGGCCGCGACCACGGCGGAATTTTTCAGAAACCTCCGGCGGGAATAGTTACTATGGCTCATGATATAAGGTTTATCGGGTTATAATTCCTTAATCTTGATGTTCCGGTACCACACCTTGGTCCCGTGGTTCTGGAGCGAGATGAAGCCCTCATCGAATGTCCCCCAGTCGGGAAAGGCGGTCCATTTGCCGCTGTTCCGCAGTTTTGTCCACTCCTCCGAATTCTTGATGTAATGAACGACGACAACCCCGTTCAAAACCTGGGTTACCTCATTCCCGCGCACCACCAGCAGGGCATGATTCCATTCTCCAAGCGGCTTGTAGGGCCGTGCAGCCGGCGGATACATCGCATAATTGGCCCCGTTGATCTGCCAGTCCTCCAGCTTATCAGGCCAGTTCTCATGGTCGATCACCTGGAACTCCGGTCCGGTTTCATACGGGAACTTGTATTTGGGGTCTTCGGCAACCTGGAAAATAATGCCGCTGTTGGCCGCGCGCGTCAGCTTGTATTCCATGCTGAGCGCGAAATTCCTGTATTTCCGGTTCGTAATGATATCCTGGTCTTCCCCGCCGCCCTGGCTGGTCATGGTGAAAGCCATGTCCTCAATCTTCCAGCAGCCCGGAAAAGTTTTCATGTTGTACCCATGCCAGCCGCCGGTTGTTTTGCCGTCGAACAGGAGTTGCCACCCGTTTTTCTTTTCCGATCGGGCCAGTTCGTTGAGGGCAGCATGAGAGTCCAGCTCGCGGTAGAGCTTCATGGCATCGGTGCCGGTCTGCGCCCGGGCTGACAGCAATCCTGCAGCAGCCACCAGCATGGTTAATGCAGTCTTCAGTTTCTTCATAGTGTCTGTTTTTTGGTTCAGTTCTGTATCTCAACGATCCAGTTGCCCGGTTCAGAAATCATGATCTCCAGTAGAATTTCAAATTGCGTGGTCCTCATTTTGTTCCAGGCTTTGTATCGGATCGAGCCTTTGAATGGAAATTTCACATCCTGATAGCCGAACTTCGGATTGTAGTTTATTTCGCTGCCACTGCTGCCGGTCAGCTGAAAATCCGTTTCATTCGTGGCAACGCCACCTGTTGAATTCGGATAAAACCAGACGTAGTTTCCCTCGCCCTGCTTGTACACTCTGAGACGGCTGACGTTACGCTGTGTGATCACCTTGTAGGGAGGCGGCGCAACTTCCTGCTGAATGGTATCCGCGGCCCACAGGAATGTTTTTTCCTCCATCATCCCGTTCACCATTTTCCGCACCACACCCTTCCCCTGCCGCTTACCTTTTTCCCATAGCCCGATATAGACGGTTCCATCCCGATAATCCGCCCTGCCCGATCCCTGCGGATATCCATCAACAAATTTTCCAGAATAATGATAACGCCCCCATGCTTCTCCCTTTCCGTTTGCGAGTCCGTTTTTGCATTTTCCGATATAAACTGAGTCCAGGTCAGGCAGCAATACCTTGCAAGGTTGCTGAGCGGTGGCTGATAATGCGAGAATAATCGCAATCATCAGAAAAAATGATTTCATTGTTCTCTATCGGATTAATTTCTTACAAGTTAGGAATGATTTCCGAACCTGCCGAAACCGGCTGGGTAATAAATTTTCACCAGAGTATTGCCTCCTCCGGCGCATCCGCAAGAGTATTGCATATCCAGTCGGCCCGATGCAGCTTCTCGGCCGGGAAGCTGGTCATGAGGGCCAGGCAGCGGCAGCCGGCAGCTTTCCCGGCCTCGATTCCGCTCACTGCATCCTCCACCACCAGGCACTCACCGGGTTTAAGACCGAGCCGCCGGGCAGCCTCCAAATAAATATCGGGATAAGGCTTTTTTCGCTCCACTTCCAGACCGTTAACAGTAAGGATGAACGTCCCCGACGGCAAGCCGAGCGCCCTGAGGTTGATCTCCATTTTTATGCGGTCGGCACTGGTGGCCACGGCCAGCTTTAATTTTCTGGACTGGCAGCGGTCGATAAAGGCATGGACACCGGGCAGCGGCACCAGCTTTCCAGCCGTGATCTCCGCGTAGATTGCATAGGCCCGGGCCTTGTCGGTTTCCAGATCGAACCAGCAGCCGTACTTTTCTGCCACACCGCCCAGGTACCGGTTCTCGCCCATCCCCACAAATGGCTCAAAATCTTCCTTACGAACCGCCAGACCTTTTTCGGCAAACATCCGGATCGCCGACTCACACATGAACGCTTCCGAATCCAGCAGCACCCCGTCCATGTCGAACAATACTCCTTTAATCATGTGCAGCTCCCGTTTTGTTCATTTTATTCGAAACGCCCCGGTACATTCCCATGGCCGAACGCGCATAGAGCCGAATCATGTTTTCCTTTCTCTGACCATCGATGGCACGGTAGTAGCCGGGGCCGGGATCCAGGGCGATGCGTTCCGGCAGCACGCGGAAAGACTCCAGGGTTTCCCTGACCATTGCCAGGACTGACAAGGCTTTGGGATTTGCCGTCAGCTTTTCCTCCCATTTTAACAGCTCTTTATAGGGTTCCTGCATCGAATCCGGCAGTGCAGCTGCCTGGAATTCCCGAAGGGGCTTGCCATCGACCAGCGCCGGTGTGACAGGATAGTCAGCTGAAAAATCATCCGCTCCCCATCCGCCTGTCGTGGTAATTTCCACCTCCGCATCCATCGGCAAATCATCATACAGCAATTCCACCTGATCCCCCTTTCCGATCTTTACTCTTTTATCATTAATCTTTACTCTTTCAATCACCTTTCCTTGATTGTAACAGGTTATCCTGATGTTTTTCTCCCCGAACCGGATGGGCTCTTTCTGGGTATATTTGGTAATGGACCCCGGGATGCGCGGGCGCAGGATCAGCCGGTCGCTGCGGTATTCATAATCGAAAAGGCCCCGGATGGTAGCTGCCGGAACCGCGAAATTGTCGGCCATCACCGCCACACCGTCGCGGTGCAGCCACTGCCCGGCGTCATACCAGTTATTCTGCGTGTTCTCGCCGCGCTGGGTAAGGGGCTGGTCCATGCGGAAGTCTTTCGCCCACCGGAGGGCCCGAACGGCCGACCGGTAGATGTCGTCAAATTTTCCGAGCCGGTAATACATCAGGATGGCCCGGCCCTCAACGGTGGTCCAGGCTCCGCCGTTCACCCAGCAGCCAAACTCATTGATCCCGTCCATGCCGGGTCCGGTCCGGTTTCCCCAGTTCCAGTAGGTGTCGTCCAGTCCGGGTGCATTGGTCAGAAGAAAATCAAATGGCCGGATCTCCGGGAAGTCACGTAACTGATTATATATTTTTTGTGAAGCCTGATCATCGGTTACCCGCATGGCCACCGCATCGGCATTCACAACCCCCTCGAGGTATCCGTACTGAGCCTGCCCCAGCACTCCGTGCATGATACCTCCGGGTTCTACCGATTTTGCAAAATATCCGCCCGGGGTCATCAGCAGCGGCAGCGATTTTCGGGTGATCGCCTGCCGGTGTTCGAACAGGGTGATCATCTCGCGGTTGCCGGTCATGCGGTAAAGCTCCAGCATCCGGTCGATCGCGGCCAGGTAGGTGACCGTAACGCCGGCCAGGTATCCCTTGCCAAAGGTGCCATCGGGCAGTCTGACCCCTCCGTAGCTGGGAGCCAGCAGGTTGCACGCCGGGCCCACCAGGAAAAGGTTATTGGCCGGATCCCGCGCCTTTTCGATAAAATCACAGGCCCGCTCCATTTTCGGCAGGTACTTAGCGATCGCATCCGGATTCCGGCCGGCCAGCAGAAATTCAGCCTGCATCACCAGGCCCGCCGCGGTGGCTTCATAAAACCAGTCGTGGATCGCCACGTTTCCGTCGCCCTGCTTATAGATGATATCATCCGGACCGGCGCAGTCGCCCAGGCTGCCTTCCGGCGCTACCAGCCTGTAGAGGGGATTGGGATCGGCAGGCTTTCCCGGCTTGTCCATGCTGCCCTGCCGTTTTCCGTCGCCCTGGTTGTTCCAGAGCAGGTCGAGCGACCGCTGCAGGACCGAAAACCAGGGCTCCTGCAGGAATGGGGTTGCCGAATAGGCAAACCCGTAGCTGTTCTGGATCCACCAGGCATTCCAGCCGCCGCTCTCCAGGAACGTATCCCAGTCGGGCTGATACAGCATCGAGACATTGGGAACGGCCGCGTTCGGATGAAAGAAGGCAAAGGACTCGTCAATCAGCCGGAGGTACCGTTCATCTCCCTCTCCCTCAATATATTTTCCGATATATTGTTCGGATTTGACTGCCGGCGTCTGGCCCAGGCGGAACGCCCCGATCCGGGTGGAGTAGTCTTTTGCATCTTTTTTCAGATAATCCCCCACGTACCAAATGGTCATATCGTCGGTCGGATCGATGGCTGTCTGCGTGTAATCCTCCCACCGCAGGTTTCCCGTCTGCGCGGCTTCTCCCTCAACCAGGACAGTCTCTTTCAGCGACAATACTCCCAGCGGGTCACCGGCCAGCCTCCCCGCGAACCGTTGTCCGGGGAAATCCTTTTCACCGCCGTAAGAATACCCTATCCCGATATTGCCCTGTGCATCGATAGCCGGGCTGGCCATCCAGCGATAGTTTCCTTCGGGGGCATAGGTACCCTGCTGGAACAGGTTCACATCGCCTTTGCGGTTTAGCCGGAATTCATACCAGCGCACCCCGCCTCCGCCGGCAGCGGTGGCAACCGAATGCACGGCAACCAGCGATTCCTGCTTTCCGATCCTGCGGTAAAGCATCCGGGCCATGAGCTTGTCGCCCTGTGCATCCAGCCGCTGGTCGGTTCCGGGCTGCGGGACTGCCTTGGTCAGCTGCCCGCCGCCGAGATATTGATAGGGCGCTACCGGAATTTTAACCGGCCCGATAAGGGTTGTCCGGTTGGGATCCTTCCAGTCGACATGGAATTTCCAGTAATAGATTCCGTCGTCGCCGAGAATCTTGTTCAGCTGCGTGCCCCCGGCAGCCATCATCACATTTGGAGCACCTTCATCAGGCAGCTGTTTCCCCTCGAGATCGGCATTGATCAGGAAATTAACGCTGTCCAGAACGAACATCTGTTCCGTAGCCTCCTCCCCTTTCAGCATTCGCGTGCGATCCACCACCGCCGCATGTTTCTGGATGACATTATCGCCGGTGCTCGTGGTCACATAATATCCGTCGGGCCAGACGGCCGGCCGGGGATAATCGGGGAAAAGCTCGCGGAGGTATTCATACCGGTAGTAAGGTCCGAAGGGATCCGGGGTTTTACTTACGGCATAGCACATTGAATACGTGCCCTCCTCGCTCTTGCGGAATATCGGCATCACGATCAGCCAGCGGTCGGCCAGCTGATCATATCGGGCTACTGCATCTCCGTTATTATATTTCTCGCAGGCCCCGCCAAAGCCCCTGAAAACATTGCGGGTTTCGGCCGGTCCGTAAAGTACCTGGCCCGACTCACCGAACCGGCTGCCTTTTTTGGTAAAAATCGCCATGCGCGAATTCACGATCTGCACAATATGATCGGGTCCCACCGCCAGGGTATTGTCGGAGGGATTTCGCATCCGTGCGGTACCCTCCGGACCGGTAAACCCGTATCCCAGTCCGTCGAACGCCGCCACCAGCTCCGGCTCCTGCCGGTTACCCATAACGGTCTGTTCAATGTTTTCAGGCTTTTCACCCGGTGCCTGCCGGGGTGTGGTTTTGTATAACCCGATATAGGGTGCTTCTCCCGAAGCCCGCTCACCAAAAAGAGCCGGACTGAGCGGCTGCGACTCACCGAACCGCACCGGATGCCTGACTATGACCTGAGCCACAGCGACATCAACTAACCAACTGAATATCAAGTATATTACGAACTGCTTTGCCCTAAAAAACAAGAAATGCTTCATAATCTGTCGAAAATTACTCTTAAAAGTAGCAATTCCGAAACAGGATTAATGGCATTATTGGCCCGCTTTCAGCCGTTGGTCCATGATTGCGTGTAACTCCTTCTTGATCTCCTCGCTCCAGGTGTTGTGTCCCCCGCTGGGGAGGATCCTGATGTTAGCCTTAATGCCATTTTCGGCCAGGGTTTTCCCCAATAACTCAACCGCTCCGTTGAGATAAAAGCTGTCATCCGAGGCGACCACAATATTGACCTTCCCATCAAGCTTTTCGGACAGGCTTTTACGGTTTTGGATGATGAATCGGTTGATGTCATATTTCTTCCAGTTTTGCAGGGCTTTGGCGGATACCCTTCCCGTTTTGCGGTCGAACAGCTGCTCGGGGTTCCCATCCTTGCCCCGTTTTCCAAACACAGCCTCAAAAGATCCATACTGCCCGCCTTCACCCATGGCAGTCTCAAGGTCCGACCACTCCTTATTGGTGAAAGAATTTTTATCCGAACGCAACGCCGGTGTGAGTTTTCCCGACCCATCGTAGAAAATATTGGCATCCCGTGCATACAGATTGTGTCCGATAAAGTCCCTGAAATCAACCGGATCCGGAGAGCCGGCCCATGCCATGGCAAAATGACCGGGATAGTTAACCAGCAGCCAGAGGGAAGCCCAGGCTCCCGAGGATTGCCCGACCATGAACCGCGCAGTGGGTTCAGAAAGGGCCCGGTAAGCGGACTCATAGGCAGGGATGAACTCTTCGATAAAAGAGGTTGCCCGTGGACCGTTATTATCAGAATTGGCAAAGACATGATACCCCAGGCGGCAGTCCTGGTTCATTACCACATAGATTTTATCTTCACCGTAACCGGTCATGCCGTACCGTTTCTGCTGGAAAGTATTGAGCGAGACCTGCACATGGGTGGTTCCCCATCCGGGAAAAACATATACCGTTGGGTACTTTTTTTCAGGATCGGTGCTATATGAAGGCGGCAGTACCACCGCCGCTTCGATAAAGGCGGGAAATCCATTAAAATCTGACAGCAACTTGCTCGGGACCTTCAGAAGTTTGACGCCCGGACTCTCCTTGAACATTTTAGCCGGATATACCTGGTTGACCCATGCCGGAATCTGGCTGGATTTACCTTTCTCAACCCGGATAACCGCTTTGTCGCCGTAACAGATTCCCGCCTGCTGGAGGTTGGTGCTGGTTGTGTCAAGATCCAGTATCACTCTGAGGGAATAGAATCCGTCAAGATCCGCAACGGTTGACATAAATCCGTCGCTGTTTTCACTTCTGACTGCCAGCTCCTCGCCCGGCTTCCAATTTTTGAAATCACAGCCGATCGTGATGCAGGGGTTCATCGGGCTGGGCAGATCCGGATCGACAAGTGTATCCGGTGAAAGCAGCAGCAGCGCTCTGCCGGATATCGGTTTGGTACTAACGGCCTCGGTGTATTTCAGAATAAATCGGGAATCCTGGCTGCTTTGAGAAACGGCCGTACTGAGGTGTGCTGCAAAAATGGCGAGGACGCTCAACATCAGAAGCGCCCTTTTTTCTTGTCTGGTTTTCATGGGTTTTCGTTTCGGTTTATCTAATCTAGACTGTTTTGCAGCATAATTGTTACACCAAAAACAGTGAAGATGTAACTGACCCTGATGGTAGCAGAAGCCTTATCAATCTTTTTGGTTTTGGGACAGAATCCAAGGGTGGAGCCTTCAGCAATTCTCCTAACTTTAAACCAAAATCCAACCGATGCATTACCTCCACCCCAACCCCCGGAGTCTGGAATCATCCATTGTCAATCTGATCCTGCGTATCACGAACCTGAAGAAGCGTCTGGAGAGACAGGCAAGAAAAGGTGATTTTTCCGATTCCGACTGTCCCGAGCCGCCCCGGATGATCACCAAAGACCTCTCTGTGGAAGCCGCTGAGGCCAGAGGAAGAAAGGTTTTCACCATCAGAAAGCCCGGATCAGCATCGGAAAAAATAGTCCTGTTTCTTCATGGCGGGGCCTATGTTCAGAATATCTCGAAGCTGCACTGGGGGCTGGTGGGGCAGCTGATCCGGCAGACCGGCTGCACGTTCGTGGTGCCGGATTATCCGATGGCGCCGGGTTTTACGTATGCCGAGGCGTTCAGGGTTGTGGAGCCGCATGTAATGCGGCTCCACGGCAGCTGCGATCCGAAGAATGTAATATTCATGGGTGATTCGGCCGGCGGCGGATTTGCCCTGGCCCTGGCGCAGAAAATGAAAATGGAGCAGGCTGCCCTGCCCGGCCAGCTGATCCTGATCTCCCCCTGGCTCGATTTTACCTTAAAGAACCCGGAGATACCTGCAGTGGAAAGCAGCGATCTGATCCTTGAAATGAAAGGCCTTCTTCTGGCCACCCGGAGCTATGCGGGGAACACCGACGGCAGCCACTACCAGCTCAGTCCCCTAAACGGACCACTGGAAGGCCTGCCTTTCATCAGCCTTCTGACCGGCACGCATGACATACTTTACCCCGATTGTGTGCTGCTGAAAAACCTGTTGCAGGAAAAAAATATCGGGATGAATTTCTACGAGTTCCCAAAGATGATCCACGACTTTCCGCTCATCTCCTTCCTTCCCGAGGCCAAGGCAGCAATCGGAATTATTGCGAACCTGATTACTGCTGAATCCACCTTCTAATCCGGAAACCAGACGCATGCATGCGTCTATACAACTCCCGACTCCCGACTCCAGTCTTCCAGTCTCTCGGTCTTCCAGTCTCTCGGTCTTCCAGTCTCTAAGTCTTCCAGTCTCTAAGTCTTCCTCCTAGAACGCCATCCTCCCCCAACCCTTCGCCTTCCGCACGGGCAGCCCCAGAATCTCCCTCCCCGTCTCCACGTAGTACCGGTAATTCTCCAGCGGGGTGCCGTTCGGGATCCGGTGGTCAAGTCCGAATACACAGCCGCCCTGCTTCATCAGCGGCTGCATTTTGTATTCCAGCTCTTCGCGGATCGCTTTTTTGTCTTTCCGCAGCACATGCTTGTCGATCCCACCACGCATGACCATCTGCTTCCCGAATTTCTTCCTCACCTCCACGATATCCATTCCGGCAGCCGGTTCAAAGGGGTGCATTGAGTTGATCCCGCAATCGATGAGTTCCTGCAATATCGGATTAACATTTCCATCGGAATCCATGTCGAACAGCCGGGTTCCGCGGGCTGAAAGCATTTCCCATATTTTTCTGAAATAGGGCTTGATAAATTGTTCAACTTCACGGGGCCCCACCAGCGGACCGGTTTTGCCGGCCAGGTCCTCATGCACCGATAGCTGGTCGATCACCAACTTGTCGCTCACCCGTTCAAGCACTTTAAACGACGTATCGGTCATCGTCTGCATGATGTCCTGCATCAGTTCCGGCTGGATCAGGTAGCTCAGGCAGCCGTTCTCTTCGCCCATCAGCTGCCGGGGAATAT
Source organism: uncultured Porphyromonadaceae bacterium (assembly GCA_964512915.1). Classification (GTDB taxonomy): domain Bacteria; phylum Bacteroidota; class Bacteroidia; order Bacteroidales; family UBA12481; genus UBA12481. Next base: position 97,848 of record CAZEKJ010000003.1, on the reverse strand, counting down.
CGAATCCCCCGGGGATGTAGGCCACTACAAGATGTCCGGCCTGCTGCATTCTCCGGGCATGATCCACCTCGTTCCAATTGATCCGCTCCTCACGGAACTCCAGCAGGGGCTTCACCTTCAGCCAGGAATCCATATCCTTAACCGGCCAGTCGAGCGGCAGCGGGATGGTGGAATAGCCTTTCCGCAGTTTCATGGTACGCCCGAGATCATCGGACTTTATACTATACTCATCGGTATCCTCCAGGATCCGCTCCTCCAGCCCGCCGAAGATTCCGGTCTGGCCTCCGCACTGAACGACCGGGACAAAATCCCAGTCAAAAGCGGTCATGCCGATCTCATCCTCCGTGGCTCCCTGAGCCCGCCATTCATCGGGCAGTCCGATCAGCGGCCCGAAAAGCTCCGAAAACATCTGCCTCTCAAACCGGCCGAAGGTCATCAGCTCGAGGTACTCTTCCCTGCCATACTTCATGAATCAGTTTTTACAATGGAGGAATTCAAATTGCACACAATTTAGCAAAAGTGGTACATAATGGAGAACTTCAATTTGGCAAATGATACGCTACATGGGTGCTGGGTTATATGCAATGGATGGATAATCCTTTTTATAAATTTTCATTTTTTCCCGTAAAGTACGTATATTTGTACTCAAATAAGTACTGGTATATAAAATTATGTTAGCAGCAAATTACACGGAATTCAGAAAAGAGCTCAAGGATTATCTCGACACCGTTGAAGAGAATAACGAAACCCTGATCATCAAACGAGGTTCCGGAAAGGGAGCCGTTCTGATCTCCCTTGAGGAATATAACTCAATCATGGAGACCCTGCACCTCCTGAGCTCCAGGAAGAATGCCGAGTGGCTTTTCGAATCCATGGATCAGGCGAAGAATGGTCAAACCGAGTACCAGGATCTGATCGTCGAATGATGCAGATTACATTTACACCGAATGGTTGGAATGATTATTTGTCGTGGCAGAATGACGACAGAAAAATGCTGAAGAAAATCAATTCCCTGATCCGTGACATACAGGCCCATCCTTATGAAGGTCTGGGAAAACCCGAATCGCTCCGTTTTGATCTGGCCGGATTATGGTCACGGAGGATTGACCGGGAGCACCGCTTGGTTTACAAAGTGGAGGATTCGAACCTGGTGATCTATAGTTGCAGGTATCATTACGACTGAGTAGGAGGTGGGACAAAAAGAGAAAACACCCTCCGTGTTTACTGTTTCAGTGTCTTCATCAGGGCAAAACAGAGTTCATCAATCCTTTTTGCATTGGGATGATAGGCAGAAACATTTGTTAGCAGGATAATGGCGTTTTGCCGGTTGATATCCAGCGCCATTGAAGAGGTGTAGCCGCCGGTGCCCCCGTTGTGCCACGGCCATTCAGCACCGATTTTTGATTTCACAAAATGCCACCCCAGTCCGATATCAAGCCCTGCCGGATTCATCCAGGTCTTAACGCGGGTCAGTTCCAGCTCCTTGTTTGAAGGATCGAATTGTGCCAGCGCAAATTTCGAAAGGTCCTCAACGGTGGATAAAATCCCGCCCGCGGCAACCAGCACCGCCAGGTCCCAGTTCGGAGTCTCGTCCCCTTTGGCGTTCAGGCCCTTAACCAATTGGGCTGCAATAGTTTCGCGCAAGGTTGTTGACCGCGTCATTTGGTATTTTGTAAAAATGTAGCGCTGGAGAAGGGTTTGATAATCCTGGCCCGATATTTCGCAGAGCACATACCCGAGCAGTCCCGCACCCAGGTTCGAATAGACACTATTCTTGCCCGGCTCGTTATCTAACTTAATTTCATCGGTCAGGTATTTTTTGAGCTTCCCCTCATCGTAATTTTTAAAGGGATTATTGGGACTCAGCATTGCGATCACCGCGAAATTTGAGGGCATCCGCGGCAACCCCGAAGTGTGGTTGGCCAGCTGCTTAAAGGTAATCGGCAGGCTATCCTTCAGGGGTATCCCGATGTACTTGCTAATCGGATCATCCAGATTAACCTTTCCTTCCAGCACAAAATTGGCCAGCAGGGTGGAAGTGAAAACCTTGGTTATGGAACCGATCTCAAAATTCTTTTGAAAGTTCTCAACCACTTCCATTGCATCTTTTTCCTGTTTTAACCCGTAAAAAGAAACCTCCCCATTCTCGATAAAGGCAAACGAAACCTGAGTCCCAACCGGGTAGCCATTAAGACTTTCTGAAATCAGTTTTTGCTGCGCATCGGATACGGTGTGGGTCTGGCTGCTTGCAAAGGCAACATTCAGCAACAGGACAAAGGTGATCAGAGCTTTAATTTTCATATTGTACTTTTCTCAAAAATACAATTTCACTACCACAATAGGCACAATAGAACACAGTAGGGACGGATATATCCGTCCCTACTATATCCATTCTATTGTGTCCTATGTGCCTATTGTGGTTAAAGAAAAGAAAACCTGCAACAATGCTGATGTCTCTGTCATTTGTGCAAATTTGTGGTAAACTTCAAAAAAGTGTTGTATATCGGAATAGGTCCAAATCAAGGTTATTTATGAGAAAATCTATCTTCCTTCTGATATTGTTACAGATTGTCCTGTTGGGCCAGGCTCAGCATCAGGTTTGGAACCTCAATAATCCAACCGTAAACATGTTCAGGGAGATGCCGGCTGCCGGACGAATGGCAGCCGGGGTATCCGACAGCACCCTCCGGGTACGCGAACTGGCCCTTAATCCGGCGATCCGGGAGGCCGGCCGGATTGAGGTGAACGACACGTTGCTCCTGGAACTTTTCAGCGACAGGCTATATCGGGCAACGGTTTCGGAGGTTGATCTGGATATCAATCAGACCCTGACAGTCACCGCAAAACTGGAAAACCAGCCGTTCGGGTACTGCGTGATCACCACAAACTCGGGTAAGAGCCTGGTCACCATAGATGTGCCTGAAAAAAATGAGCTGTATCAATCCCGATATAACCCGCAGACAGGAAGATACTTTCTTACCCAGATCGACAAGACGAAACAGGTTGCCCTGGAAGGAGCGCCGGCCATTGAACCCGATTCTGCGGGTCGCCGGCCCCCTGAGAAACCGGGTATGAGTCCCGGGAATCCCGTGATGCCGATTACCCAGGACGAGACCACACAGGATGTCGTTACCCTGATGATCGTGTATACGCCAGCCGCGGCAAGTTGGGCGGCCGGGTCCGAAGGGGGCATCGAGAACACCATCGCCCAGCTGATGGCCAAGGCCCGGCTGGCGCTCAGCAACAGCAAAACCCTGATGACACTCCAGCTGGTTCATTCTCAGCAGGTTCAGTACACCGAACAAAACTCGGTGAACGACCTGTACAACCTTGCCTATACGAACGATGCCTATATGACCGATATATATTCGATGCGGATGAATCATTGTGCCGATCTGGTCGTTTTGCTGGAAAACATCAGCTATACGGGTGGTCAGGGATTTCTGCTTACCTCTGTGGCCGGTCGGCCGGATAATGGGTTTTCGCTCACCCGCGTGCAGCAGGCCAGCTGGACCTATACCACCATCCATGAGATCGGACATAACATGGGGGCTCACCACCACAAACTGCAGAATACCCAGCCCGGTCCAGGTATCTTTACCTATTCTGCCGGATGGCGATGGGTTACCGCCGGTAATACCCGTCTCTGCACCGTGATGACCTATGAAGCCGGTTCCAATTTTTCAGATGGCCTCACCCACACACGGGTCGGATATTTTTCTGATCCCGATATCGATTACCAGGGTCTTCCAACTGGCGATGCGGTTGATGCGAATAATGCCCTGACCCTCCGCCTCACCAAGTCGGCGGTTGCCGCCTATCGTTCAGGGTGCTGCACGATGCCTGAGGTGCAGGCCTCCGCACTGACAGCTTCCAATATCACCACACAATCCATGACGCTCAGCTGGACGCGCGGCAGCGGCACCGAAGGGGTGCTGGTGATTGCCCGTGCCAGGGGTGCGGTAAGCGCGGCGCCGGTGTGCGGGCTTGGTTATTCCGCCGACCCTGAATTCCGCAAGGGCCGGCAGATCTCCCCCGGCAATTATGTGATTTACAATGGCAAGGGCAGTTCTGTCGATCTTACCGGTCTCTTTGAGCAGACCCTGTACCATTTTGCCCTGTTTGAATATAACAGCGAAGGACTCTGTTACCTGACGCCTGCGCTGACCGGCCAGTTTGCCACACGGTGCGGATCCATGACTCCGCCCGACATCCGGTCGGTTATCCAGCCCACCTGCAGCCAGCCAACCGGCAGCATAACCCTGGGCGGCCTGCCCGCTTCAGGAACCTGGCAGCTGGTACGGACACCCGGCGGGGTTGTCATTACCGGCAGTGGTTCCACTACGATCCTGACCAGCCTGAACCCGGGATCCTATACGTTCAATGTCACCGACGAGAACGGATGCACATCGGAAGAGAGCACTCCGGTCACCCTGTTCCCTCCTTCCGATCGCCCAGATGCGCCGGTGATTGAATCCATCATCCAGCCTTCCTGTACCGAGGAGACCGGCACGATCAACCTGAATGGGCTTCCGGGGTCGGGGACATGGGTCCTTACGATGCTGCCGGGCGACATCAGCCGCCAGGGAACCGGACGCCAGCTGAGCCTTTCCGGTCTCACTGCAGGAACCTATACTTTTCGCGTATCGGATCTCACCGGATGCCTGTCGGACCTGTCGGCTGCGGCAACCATCAACAATCCCCCTGAAAAATCGGCGCCGCCCGCGCTGCTGTCTGTGATCCATCCCACCTGCGGCACCACGACAGGAACCATTACCCTGACCGGCTTGCCTGCCCGCGGGTCCTGGGTTCTGAACCCCGTGGCCGGGGGAAATCCGGTTGCCGGCACCGGAACTGATATCAGTCTTTCTGAACTTCCTCCGGGAACCTATGCATACACAGTTACCAACAGTTATGGTTGTGTTTCCGCTCCATCGGAATCTATCCTGATCCGGCCCCAGCCGGTAACCCCCGTGCCTCCGGTCATCGGAACCCTCACCCAGCCGACCTGCGATCTGTCCACGGGGAGTGTGGTTCTTGAAGGATTGCCCGGCGAAGGCAGCTGGACAGTAACCCGCATACCGGGGAGCGAGACCGTGAATGGCACCGGCAGTCAGCTGACTGTCAACACCTTGCTGACCGGATCCTATACTTTTACCGTTACGTCTGAAAATGGCTGTACCTCAGCAATTTCCAACCCCGTAGTCATCGGTACCCAGCCCCTCAAACCCCGGGCCCCGGTCCTTCTTTCCCTCCTGCAGCCCACCTGCACTCTTCCCACCGGATCCATCGGGCTGACGGGCCTTCCGGGTGAAGGCGCCTGGACCCTGACCCGGATGCCGGGCAATCAATCGGTCAACGGAACGGGAGATTCCTATACCCTGGAGGAATTGCCTGCCGGCACCTGGACCTTAACGGTCATGTCGGCAAACGGATGTATATCAACTGCTTCTGATTCGTTTACCGTAGACGAGCCTCCATTTGTTCCCAAACCGATTGTCACGCTCAGCAGCCAAACCCTCCGCTCAGATGCCGTCGATGGGAACCAGTGGTATAATCAGTACGGGATCATTGACGGAGCAACCGCACAGGAGTATACTCCAGCCTATAACGGCGGCTATTATGTGGTGGTCAGCCGGGGAATCTGTATGTCGGATCCATCTGATGCCCTTACCATTACCGATGCCGGGATTGTCATCCGGGTCTATCCGAACCCCTTCAGCGAATCGCTCAATATCGACATTCTCGGCAACCCGGAAACCTCGGAGTTCAGCCTTCTCAATTCGCGCGGCCAGACAGTGATCGGGGGGAATATCAAAGACCATGGGGTGATAGGAACAGCGGACCTCTCCCAGGGCATCTACTTCCTGAGGATAACCAGCGGAAACCAGACGGAGATCAGGAGGATTATCAGGAATTAACCTGCTGCCAGGTCAATTGTGTGATGTGGTCTGATATTTATCGGGGTTCAACAAGCCAAATTCCATTTTTACCACCACAATAGGCACAATAGAACACAGTAGGGACGGATATATCCGTCCCTACGATATTCATTCTATTGTGTCCTATGTGCCTATTGTGGTTAAAAAAAAGAAATCCCGAAAAAATCTGCGCTTCATTCCAATTTATTATCTTTATTAACCTGAACACCAGACCTTACCATCATGAAACGCTTCCTTGTCCTGCTCGGCCTGCTGACCCTCCTGGTTCCCGCCCCTGCCGCAGCCCTCAACCCGGCAGATTCTGAATCCCTCACCGTTACCCCGATCCTATCGGTGACCCCGCAGAAAGGGGACTTCTATGGAGTCCAGGTGGGCCAAACCGGTACCATTCAGTTTACCCTTAAGAACACAGGCGTTTCCGTTATCAGGATTAAGAAGATCGAAATAGCAGGAGATTATTTTACCCTGACAGACACCAACACGTATCCGTTCGAGGTGCTTGCCGACAGCAGCACCGCCTTTCCGGTGGGCAACAGCGGGAAAGTCCTGAAGTTCTCGGTCAGTTTCAGTCCCGCCGATATCGGGTTAAGAACCGGAAAGGTCACCATAACCTACGGTCTGTACAGCGATGAAACCCGTGAAATCCCGCTTACCGGCGAAGGACTCAGTTGCTATGCTGCCACCGAGGCGCACATTGGCGAAAACTGGGCCCCGAAGCAGAATAGCTGGTTCAAATTCACATCTGAAAAATTTGGCATTTACGAGATCAATACATGCCATCCCAATCAGCCAAATCCGGGCAATACCTACAGATATTTTTTAATTGCGTACAGTGATTGTACGGGCACTCAAAGATTTCATCGACCGGAATTTGAAACCGTTTTTTGTCCCAATGACCGCTATGCTGCTCAAGGAACCACAGTGCTGTCCAAAGGTGAAACAGTTTACCTGTTCTGGCCTCTGGCATTCCCGGATCATCCGGATGCAAAGAAAGGGTTCTTCTTCAACATCATAGCCACCTATCCCGCCGACGGCGATGTCTGCGAGAATGCCATTCCCCTCACCCTGCCGGTGGTGAACCTTTTCGGGAATACGCGCGGGCTTTACGATGACTATGTTGCATCCCCCTGCTCTCCGTTATATCCCTACCTGGATGGCAACGACATGGTCTATACCCTGACACTGGAGACCGAAGGGTATCTCACCGCGAGCATCATTGGCGCCTGGGGTTCGATCCATGTGCTGGATGTCTGCCCGAAGGAAGAGCTCGTCAAGGATCACTGCAAGGCTTTTACCGGCGGAATGCAGGGCGGGAGTTTCCGCAAGAAGATCCAGGCGGGAACCTATTATGTGCTCGTCTCAAACTGGCCGCCGCCCAATTACATGGACTATCTGCTGAACCTGAGTTTCGAAAGCATATCGGGCATTGAAAACGAGGAGTTGGGTAGCCGGATGGCCGTCTGGCCCAACCCGGCCAGCGACCGGCTGAATGTGTCGGTCAACACCGGCACCCCGGCCGATCTCACGATCGAACTGATCACCCTCACCGGACAGGTGCTTTATCACAAACGCGTTGCCGGAGTCATTGATTACCAGGATGAAATTGATATCAGCCGGTTTGCCAGGGGTTTTTACTATATCAGGGTAAACAACGGAAAAGAGCTGAAGACATTGAAAGTGGCCGTTGAATAATACGAGACTATGCGTTTTCTTCGAGCAACCGATGAATATCCTCCTTTTTTCCATAGAGAATAAATTTATCCCCATCATTGAGAACGGTTTCGCCGGAAGCCGGTTCCTGAATGATTGACTGCTGTTTTGCCCTGCCAAACAGTGACCGGCTATTCACCTGTTCAATGGTTGAGAGGACCACAACCTTGTAGGTTTGCCGGAGTCCTGCATCCTGAAGCTTTTTCCCAAATAAATGTTTAGGGATAACCGCTTCAATGATGGTATAGTCCCCTTTCAATTCAAAAGAGTCGACCACACCACGGGTATTGAGTTTAAGAGCCCACCGCTCAGCCATCTTTTCCTCCGGCCGCAGGATTTCATCAACACCCATGGCTTCCAGGATCATCTCATGCAGGGGGGAAATCGCCCGGCTGATGATCCGCTTTGCCTTCATTTGCTTCATCAGGGCAGTGGTTTTGATATTGGCTCCCTCATCCTCGCCGATGCTTATGATCACAACATCGGTATCCATAACCGGCAGGTTTGTAGCCGCCTGCGGATCTGTGCTATCGAGACACACCACGTGTGTTAAAACATCTTTCAGGGCTTCAACCTTTGACATCTGGCTATCCACGCCAATAACTTCGTTGCCATACCGGGTAAGCTTTGCGGCCAGGGCCGAACCGAACAAACCGAGTCCTATTACTATGAATTTCATGGGGGTATCCGTTTAATTTATTAAAATCTCTTCAGCAGGATAACGGTAATTCAAATACTTGACTTTATGCAATATAGCAGTCAGCATGGTTAGTGTCCCCACCCGGCCGATCAGCATGGTAAGGATCAGGACACTCTTGCTGGCATCCGTGAGCCCGGCTGTGATTCCCTGGCTTAACCCGACTGTACTGAAAGCAGACAGACATTCGAACAGTGTATCCTTCAGCTGATTGTACGGATCAAAAGCATTCACCAGAAAAACTGAAAAGCCAACAACCAGCATGGATAACAGCACCAGGGCTGAGGCTCGCCGGATCGAAAGCACTGATATCTCCCTTTTGAAAAGCTCGGTCCGGTCCTTTCCACGGGCCAGGCTAAAAACATTCAGTATGGTGACGGCCAGGGTACTGGTCTTGATACCCCCCCCGGTTGAGCCCGGCGAAGCTCCCACCCACATCAGGAACAGGATCAATAAAAAGGTGGAGGAATTCAGCGCCGAGGTGTCCACTGTATTAAACCCTGCCGTCCGGGGTGTGGCCGCTCCAAAAAAGGCGGTAATCACCTTTCCGATGCCATGATGCTCAGCCAGCGTATTGTTGAATTCCATCAGAAAAAACAGCAAGGTCCCTCCGATGAGCAGAATCCCGGTGGTAATAAGCACGATACGGGTGTTCATATTGATTACCCAGGCAGAATAAAAAGCCTGCCTTTTCAGGCGAAACAGATGAAGCCGGTTGACGATCAGATGCCTCAGGTACTTTACGAAATTAAAAACGATAGGAAATCCGAGTCCCCCGAGGATGAACAATACCGCAAGGCTCATCTGGAAGGGATAATTGAACCGGAATCCCTGATCAAACAGTCCGTTGGACAGGGTTGAGAATCCGGCATTGCAAAAACCGGAAACGGAATGAAACACTGAAAAGAATACCCTTTGCGGCACTGAAGTGATTAATGTGGGATCCAGGGTACTGTATATAACCAGCGCACCAATCACTTCCAGGATAAAAGTGACTGCCAATATTTTCAGAAGAGTAGCGTACACATCTGCCAGTCGTTCTGTCCGGGTTAGATCGCTGAGAATCAGATTGTTTTCATAGGTACTGTCGCCTCGGAAAAAATAGCTGAAATAGCTTGTGAAGGTCATAATGCCAATCCCGCCAAGCTGCATGAGCATCAGAATAACCGATTGCCCGTAGAGGGTAAAATAGGTCCCCGTATCCACCACCACCAATCCGGTTACACATACCGCGCTGGTTGAAGTAAACAGGGCATCCAGAAACCCAATCTGTTCATGGGATGCGTTGGGCAGCAAGAGAAGAACTGTTCCCGTCAGGATCAGACCCAGGAAACCGGCAATGAACAGTTGGGCCGGATTTAACCGCTGCTTCCTGATATCCAGCCGGAGCGCTGAAAGCTCCCGCAGAAATACCGCTCCAACCGCCAGGTAGATCCACAATCTGTAGGACAGAAACGGCAGGTTGGCCCACCCGAAAAACACGGCAATCAAAGCGGCAAGCAGGAAGAAAAGCCCAGCATCGAACGGGATGGCTCTGCGCCGTGGCTTTGTTCCCGGGAATAAATACCGGATCGGTATGGAAATGAATCCGGCAGCAAGCGACAGGTGATATAGGTAAAACAGGGCCGACTCCATCCCTGATGACTGATCGAAGCCAAAGTCAAAGACGATAGCCAGAATGGCGGCCGCACTGATCCAGAATGGCAGCCGCCTGATCCGGTTCAATCGTTTACCAGCTGTTAACCGGCTGGTCATCATGAATGATTTCAAAGGGTTCTTCGTCACTTCCTGTCGTACCAAAAGATAAATTTAACAAATAAATTACTTAGTGTTTATTACTTTCCTTCCTGCCTTCCTGCCCTCTTGCCCTTCTGCCCTATTGTGCCCTATGTGCCTATTGTGGTTAAACAATAGAAAAGACACCCAAAAACACCTATTCTGATGACCGGTCCATTTTGCTAACTTTATGAGCTATACACCAGATCCTCACCCCATGAAACACCTGATTGCCCTGCTCCTTCTGCTGCCCCTCCTGGCTCCCGCCCAGACCCCCCTGTATTACCTGTACAAAAGCGGCGAAGAGGGCTACAAGTGCTTCCGGATTCCGGCGATCGTGGCAACGCCGGCCGGCACCCTGCTGGCTTTTGCCGAAGGCAGGAAAAACAACTGCGGCGATTCGGGCGACATCGACCTGGTAGTCAAGCGATCGGAAGATGGCGGGAAAAGCTGGTCGGGGCTGAGTGTGGTGTGGGATGATGCCGCGAATACCTGCGGCAACCCGGCTCCCGTGGTGGACCGGAAAACCGGGAAGATACTCCTGCTGAGCACCTGGAACCTGGGAACCGATCATGAATCGCAGATCATCGACGGCAACAGCAAGGATACCCGGAGGATTTTCGTTTTATCCTCGGCAGACGATGGCAGAAGCTGGTCGGCCGCAAAGGAGATCACGCCGGAGGTGAAAAAACCGGGCTGGACCTGGTACGCAACCGGGCCGGTGAACGGCATCCAGGTGCGCTCCGGAAAATTCAGGGGCCGCCTGATTATTCCCTGCGACCATATCGAGGCCGGAACAAAAAAATACTTTTCCCATACGATTCATTCCGATGATGGCGGTAAGACCTGGGAGCTGGGCGGCACCACCCCATCCGACCAGGTGAATGAGTGCACCGTGGCCGAACTGAGCCGTGGCAGGCTGCTGCTGAACATGCGGAATTACACTTCGGTGCGGGTGCGCCAGACCTCCGGGAGTCGCGACGGCGGGCAGACCTGGTCGGAACTGAAGCCCGATACCACCCTGATCGAGCCGGTGTGCCAGGCCAGCCTGATCGCTATTCACCGCCCGATGCGAAAACCGGTGCTAGCCTTTTCCAATCCGGCCAGCGCAAAGAGCCGAACGAACATGACCGTTCGTCTCTCCTATGATCAGGGGAAAACCTGGAAACAGAGCCAGGTGGTTTATGCGGGTCCATCGGCCTACTCAAACCTGGTGGAATTGACAAACGGGAAGCTGTCCTGCTTTTTTGAGGCAGGGGTTAAATCGGCGTATGAAGGGATTGTTTTTCAGGTGGTGGAATTCGACGCGAAACGCAATGGTGGGTTAGCCCGGTATCTGTTTTACTAATATTGATAGTAAGGGGGTGGGACAAAAAGGCAAAGGGCAGAGGGCAGAAGGCAGAAATTAGTACGAAGGGATAGGAAATAAGAATGAAGTTGATTCCGTAATTAATTGATAATATAGTCGCTATACCTTTTTTCTTTTTTTACCTTTTTCCTAATTTTTGCCTTCTGCCCTCTGCCCTTTGCCTTGATGTCCCAGCCCCATGCCCTCATTCCTGGCAAAGGCGGTGTAGAGACGGATAATTATCCGTCTCTACCAGAATTTTTATACCTTTGGTCATCCCCCTGTGCTCCTTATTTCCAATCAATTGTGTTTTATCATGAGAACTGCACAAACCAGGATAGGAATCGCGATTTTTCTGTTGACTTTGTCACTCAGCGGATATGAGGCTCAAAAAGGTTTACTCAATTTGGATTTGATGTATGCTCAGCACTGAAGATCCGTAAAATGAAATCAAGACTATCATCAATCAAATGCAGTTTCCATACGCTGTGCTCTTTATTGATCCTCTGTGCCATTCTGCCCGGTTGTTCACCCGAACCACCTGTTCAACCGGTGGCCCGTGTGAGCGTTTTCCCGGCTGAAGGCGATTCATTAACGGTTTTTCAAATGGATGGGTTTAACATGGAGGATTTCAGGAAACATGGACTGACATTGCGCTACAGGTGGGACACTGAATCTGACGGTATCTGGGAAACCCCTTTTTCATTTGACCCACGGTATGCCAGACATTATCCCGGGAATGGTATCTATAAAGTTACCCTTGAAATCGAATCCATTGAAGGCTTGAGGGATACGGCAACTTGTTCAGTGATTGTGCGGGATATTATAAAAGACTCTTTGATAACGGATGAGCGGGATGGGAACCGGTACAAAGTGGCTTACATTTACAATTTCTGGTGGATGTCAGAGGAATTAAGAATTGGGAATCGGTTGGAACCATCCTCGCTGCCAACAGACAACGACATACCTGAATACTATTCTCAAACAGGCAATGATTCTGGCACTAATAATTACATAGGGTATTACACCTGGAATGAACTGACCGATTATGGTCGGGATTCAATTAACGGCATTTGTCCGCCCGGATGGAGACTGCCCAATATCAATGATTTCCGCTGGCTCATTAATCACAAATGGTTGTCCTCTGATATTAAACAATTTCTCGGTCCGGACGGCCTTTGGGGAACCAACATAAAAATGACCGGTGCCTATGTATTTACGCGAAACTCCTGGACCGGGCGAGGTAGTTGGGCTGAATGGTGGATCAATCCGGCTTATAAGGATCGGATTTTGCCAGAGTACTTTACAGCCAAGGTCAATTTGGATTACCGGATCAAAATAAACTATACGGGAAATCGCAACGACCTGTCTTTATATTATTGGTGGAAGCCGGAATGGGGAGTTATAAATTATGATAAACTAGCCTTACCTGTACGATGTGTAAAAAAACAATAGTACTGTTTCTGGGTGGTTTTTGCCTTCTCACATCGGGCTGCAACAACGAGTTCGATACGATTTCTTACGCGGATCCGGTTCCAATTGTTTATGGAATTTTAACCCCGGATGAGCCTGTGCATAACATTCGCATAACGCGATCCTTCATCGGGGAAAAGAGTTTTGACGAAATGGTCAGGAACCCGGATTCATTGTATTTCACGGATGCAAAAGTATTTGTTGAATTACGGTCGGGCGATGGCTTTTGCCACTCCCGGGGTGAGTTTTTACCCATAGAGTACAGCCCGCGTACTCCCGGGATATTCCCTGAATCACCGAACTATTTGTACCAGAATTCCACCCTGAAGATTCCCAGTAGTTTCTACGAAAACGATATCCTGTACCTGGTCTTTAACATGACCATTCCCTCTTTAAATCAATCGGTATTTGCCCGAACCACCGTCCCCTATAAACCCAAAGTAATTGAGCCCAATCCAAATCTTCCCGGAACTTCAATGAATCTTTACGGAGCAAGACCCTTCTATGCTCAATGGTGGAGAGACACCCTGTTTTATTATGAATTTATCATCGAAGTCAATTATACAAATTTCGACTCTTTAGACGTACCTGATCCCCGGGTTTTAAGTTACAGACATCCAATAGGCCATTTCGCTCAATGGCAGATCGATAGTATTGGTCCGATTCATGAATTCCTCCTGACGAAAAACCTATTCTTTAAAATAATGAAGGCAAAAACCGATAAAGATGATGTATCGTATAGAAAAATAGGGGAGATCAATTTTATTCTCCAGAATGCCGATAAGCCAATGACAGACTACCTTGCTGCACTGGAGTTTCAGTCCGATTATTATACCAATGTAATATCGAACATTGTGAACGGAATGGGGCTATTTATTGCATACAACCGGATCAAATTTGAAGGGTTTTCCCTTGATGCCAGGTCAATCGATTCTTTGGCTTTAAGCCCGGAAACGAAAAGTCTTAAGTTTGTGAGGTGGTGAGAGAAATCAAGCGATCAGGTCAGGTTACGTCTTTTTGTTGATTCTTTTGACATCCTTTAGTACTTTTCTTTCATCTCCAGCCAACCTTCTTTCTACTTTTTTCACATCCTCGGCCGGCGGGAGTTCTTCAGGTTTTACTCCTCTCTCCCTCAGTATTTTTCTGACGGCAAGGTTATTGTCAATGTGTTCCCTTGTAATGGATTTTTCTCCGAACAAATCTTTTTCAACTACGTTATGACCGGTCAGTTCAGAGGCAAAGTCTTTTGCCTTTATGGTTAAGGTTGGCAAAAAATCAGCCAATGGTCTGCCCTCAGGCACTTTCAGTGTATTCTTCATAAACTGAGTGGTTTTACCACCAAACAGGGCTTCATCACCTTTGGACCGGATGATAGCAAAGCTTTTCTCGCTTACGCCGCGCTCATAGATCAGGCCTGACAGTTTTCTTTCCGTGCTTGAAAGTTTTTGACGGGCTGATACCCTGGCCACATCCAACAGACGGAGTTCTATAAGCTCCTGTTTACGAGTCTGGACGGCAAAGTAGGTTTGGGCAAACGCAACCTCAGTTTTTGCCGGGTCGCCGTTTTGTGCAACCAGGTAGCAAGCGTATCGGGTTAAAGCAATATCATCGATAACCCTTTCCGCTCCCTTAGCGAGCTTGATCAATTTGTTGGTATCAACGAAATGATCGGAAACAGGCTCCCCGGCATTGGCACACGCTTTTTGCGCCTTGTCTATAACATTAAGAAAATTACGCCAATCAGTGTAATGGAAAATTGCCTGCAATTCGCGTGCGCTCCAGCATTCAATCCCTTCAAAAGACCAAGCCGCTTCTTCGAATTGATTAAATAATTCCTGTATGATTTCCCTTTTCATCACCTGGCGTTTAAGGATTCTATAGGTTGAGGTTCTGGAGGCCAATGAGATTCATACCACTAAAAATACCCCTTTTACGTAACAAACGCCCCAGGAGTTGCGAAAAACTCCATCGAATGAATAAAACCATTCAAGTTATAACGATATCCATTCTATTGTGCCCTATGTGCCTACTGTGGTTAAACAATAGAAAAGACACCCAAAAACCACCCATTCTGATGTTCCAAAGACAATAAATTGGTATCAATCTGTTGCAAATGCTATCCTGATTTGGTATCTAACTAATACAATTCTTTTAGTAATTTGGAGCCAATACACACTTTGTCCATGAAGAAAACTATTGTCTCTGTCCTGTTCACCTTCACGGCCCTCTTCCTGGGCTATCTTGTTTCGGGACCGGTGAACGGGTTCCTGGGTATAAGTTTTAAGGATAAGCCCGGAGTGGAAGCGGCTGTTCCGGTGCTCAGGTCAGGGGATACCGTAGGGGTGCGGCCGCTGAACCAGCGGCTGGCGGATCTCGGCGGGGTGGGTATTCTCCCGGATACGGCCAACTGGGGAATCGGGTATGAGCACAATGTACACCGGTTCGAGGACCTGATCCAGTCGGAGCCGCCCTACCTGAACCCGGCGGCGTATGCACGGATCGGATCGGAATTGAATCAATATCTGGATAAACTTAAGCAGTTCAATATCAACGGAATTGTGTTTCCGGCGTTTCTGGAGCTGGTCACTTTTGAGGGCCGCAAGGGCAAGGATGCCGTATATCAGGAATCAGACGGATATCAGAAACGGCACCGGGCGCTGCAGGAGGGGTACGGGAAGTGGATCAAGGAAATCAGGAATAAAGGAATAGAGGTATTCCTGTATACCGATATGGTGGCGCTGACGCCGCCGCTGGAGGCCTGGCTAACCAGCCATTACGGCACGCCCGACGGGGAAAAGGTTGGGTTCTGGGATATTTACAAGGAGGGTCTGGAGGAGGTTTTCACCCGGATGCCCGAAGTGAGCGGCATCATGCTCAGGATCGGCGAGGCCGGATCGATCTACAACAAGCCCGGATGGGATTATTACAGTCAGCTCGATGTGCGCAGTGAGAAGGCGCTGAACCGGATGCTCACGGCATTCCTCGAAGTGGCTGAGAAATACAACAAACAGATCATTTTTCGCAGCTGGTCGGTGGGCATCGGGGAGATCGGTGACATGCACACCAACCCCGAAACTTATGCCAAAGTGCTGGGGAACATTCACTCTCCTAACCTGATAGTTTCGACCAAGTATTCTCGCGGCGATTTTTATTCGTGGCTGCCGTTCAACGAAACGCTGCTGCAGGGGAGCCACCGGCGCATCGCCGAGTTCCAGCTCCGGCGGGAATTTGAGGGGTTCAACGCATTTCCCAATTACATGGGGCCGCTGTATCAGAAGGCACTCCTGGATTTCACCCGGAAAAATGAACATTTCGACGGGGTATGGCTCTGGACACAAGAGGGCGGACCGCTGCGTGCCGGCCCGCTCTCGATCTATCCGCTCCATGGGTTTAACCTGATCACCGACCTGAACGTGTATGCCATGGGGCAGCTGGTGAACAACCCGAAGGCCGACATCCGGAAGGTGACTTCGGATTGGGTGGCGCTCAATTTCGGATCCGATTCGGTTCTTAATCAAACGGTTACCGAAGTGATGATGCAGTCGCACGCCACCGTCCAGAAAGGGCTCTATATCGGACCTTTTGCAAAATACGACGTGCGGGCGCTCGGACTCGAGCCGCCGCCGATGCTCTGGATTTTTGAATGGGAAATTGTCGGCGGTTCGCCGTCGGTTTTCAGCAATATCTATCAGGTTTCAAAAGGTCATATCGATGAGGCGATCCGGGAAGGAAATGAGGCTGCGGCTGAGGCCGGGGCCATGCTGGAGAAGCTGCAGTCGGTGGCCGGCCGGGCCAGCCAAAACCCGGCGCTGTTCAGCCAGCTGCTGGCTTCGGTGGCCTATGAGCAGAACCTGTTTTTGACGCTGGGGCATTTCCGGAACTATATGCTGGGCTATTACACCTGGCTCGATCAGGGCGGCTCTGCGCAGAAAGAGATCTGGCAGGCTGCCCGGAGAGAATATGTCACAGCGGAACAGGCACACACCCAAATCTATACCGGCAACCTCGATTTTCCGGCTTACAATTTCCGCGAAGCGAACGTGGCCACTAAAATTGCAGGCCGCACCGATGGTATGGTCTGGCTGGCAAGATTTTTAGGCCTGATATTCCTCGCTGCATTTATTTTCGGCAATCCGCGGGTGCAGCGCGGACTGGGTGATTTCCGGGGCCGCCGTTCCCTGGCGATGCTCTGGTTCGGGGTGGTCAACCCCTCGGGCAGCGGCGAAACCAGCTGCGCCCGGGCCGATACGGCGCCGCTCATCCTTTTCACCTTTGCCTACCTCGCCCTTGCCCTGTCGGCCTTCACCTCCTTCGCCGCACCGGTTTTCGTGATGTCCCTGATGATCTGCTCGGCGCTGTATGTCGGGCTGAACGCTCCCCTCAAAACGAGCCTCGACGTGTGCGACAAAACGTCCAAAGTGATCTCGCTCCTCGCCCCGGCGGTAGCTTTCACCGGTCTGCTGATGCTCTTCACCGCCTGGCGCGGACCGATGGCTTTCTGGCACTTCTTCTGGACCTCGGGCGGGTTCCGGGTGGCTTTCTTCATGATATTTGTCCTCTTCGTGATGCGGGCCTATTACACCTGGGCAGTCACCCTGAGCCAGGCCCTTCAGCTCGGCAAATTACCCGCTGCCGCAATCATGATTCTTTTTCAGGGAATCCTTTTTGCAGCCTGCGGCGGACTGGTCGACCTGCTGGGCTTTGAGAAGGTTCTTACCGTCCTGAATGACGAACTGCTGATGCTTCCCGGTGGGCTCTCCAGAATTCTGGGCATCACCACACATCTGGAGATACCCACGAATATTCCTCATTATGTAATGATTATCGGGTTGATTATGGGAGCGGTTGGGGGATTGGGGGTGATAGCAGTCAGTCTAAGGAAGCCTGCCAAGCGTTAGCTTTCGTTGTCCCGAAGATCCACCTCACCCCCCTGCGAAACTTCGCTGAAAGAGTTGCTTTCTGAAAGGTACAAAATCAGGTTTCATTACCCATCCATATCCTTCCCTGATCACAAACTTTGGCAGGAGCTGACTCCCCCTCTCCCGCGACCAGCGGGAGCGCGGGAGAGGGGGCCGGGGGGTGAGGTGGATGAGAAAAGGAAAATAATGTCTAACTTTTCAGAATCATTCAACCCAACCACCATGATCCGAAAATTTGTTCTTATTATGATAACCGTGCTCTGCCCGGTTGGTTTATCTGCACAAACAGGAACCATAACCGGCAAGGTCATTGATAAAATCACCGGCGAACCGATTCCGGGGGTTAAAATCGTTCTTGAAAAAAACGGGAAACAAGGTCCCGATGCAGCTTCGGACAAGGATGGCAAATTTGAAGTTGTGAATATTCCAGACGGCACCTATATGCTGACAACTCACAGTGTTGGATATGAAGGCATCTCCATAAAGGATTTTACCATAAAAAAGGGTACATCCATGGAGAAAAACCTTGAGATTAAGCTGCAGGAACTAGCCAAGGGGACCCCTCAGGTCATCGCATACAAAATACCGCTCATCAACAAAGAAAACACGGTGGCAACCTACCCGATAACCGCCGAAGACGTCGAAAAAATGCCTGGCCGGTCGGTGATGAAAGTGGCTGGGTCAGTTGTATCTCTCACACAATATCCGATCAGCATCATTCCGCAGCCGAAATTTCTGGATCAGTATGGCGGATATTTTGATTTGAAGGATTCCATGCCGGTGTTCTACAATAAGGAGGAGCTGAAATCCCTATCGGAATATATGATTGACGGAATCCGGTCCTTAACCGGCGTCCAGTTAACGCTCGCCGGAAACCCGGGGAAAGGTAGTAAAACACCCTCCATCGGCTTAGTGTTGGAGGACGGGGGCCAGCCGGGCGATCAGAGCTATACGATCTCCGCCACGCCGGCCGGATTCATGATCGTTGCGAAAACCACCCAGGGACTGTTTTACGGGGTTCAGACGATGTTTCAGCTGTTTCCCGATGGGGACCATCGCCGGATTACCACCGTGGAAATCAGGGACGAACCCCGCTTTGGCTGGCGCGGGCTGCTGCTCGACGTGAGCCGGCACTTTTTTACGATCGATGAGGTGAAGCGGATGATCGACGAGATGGTGATGTACAAGTTCAACCTGCTCCACCTCCATCTATCGGACGACCAGGGCTGGCGCGTTGAAATAAAAAGTCTGCCGGAGCTTACCGGGACCGGCGCATGGCGGGTGCCGCGCACCGGCCTCTGGTGGGACCGCGAACCACCAAAGGATGGCGAAAAGGCTACATACGGCGGCTTCTACACCCAGGACCAGATCCGCGACCTGGTAGCCTACGCAAAAGAACGGCACGTCGACATCCTGCCGGAGATCGATGTGCCCGGTCACAGCCTGGCCGCCATCGCCTCCTATCCCTGGCTCTCCTCCACAAAGCTGCCCTACAGGGTGAATCCGGGATCAAAATTTTACACCATCGAGGACAACTCCCTCTGTCCGGGCCGCGAAACCACGTTCGAATTTCTGGACAAGGTATTTACCGAAATGGCACAGCTGTTCCCGTTTGAATACATCCATATCGGGGGTGATGAATGTTATAAGGGCTTCTGGGAAAAATGCCCCGACTGCCAGAAACGGATGAAGGATAACAACCTGAAAAATCTGGATGAACTTCAGAGCTATTTCATCAAGCGGGTGGAGAAAATCCTGGAGGCCAAGGGCAAAAAGCTGATGGGCTGGGACGAGATACTCGAGGGCGGACTGGCCCCGAATGCCGCCGTCATGAGCTGGCGCGGGATGGAGGGCGGAATCACCGCGGCCAAAGCCGGGCATAAGGTGGTGATGAGTCCGAATGACTACGCCTATATCGATCTTTATCAGGGGGATCCGGCACTTGAACCGCATACCTACGGCATGCTCAGGCTGAAAAAAGTATATGAATTTGAGCCGGTTCCCGCGGGAATTGATCCTTCACTGATCCTGGGCGGACAGGGCAACCTCTGGTCGGAAAGCGTACCCACCTTCCGGCATGCCGAATATATGCTCTGGCCGCGCTCACTCGCGCTGGCCGAGGTGTTATGGTCGACGAGGGAAAGTCGTGACTGGAATTCATTTCTGGATCGCACCGAAGTGCACCTGGCAAGACTCGGTCAGGCCGACATCAATTATGCCGTGAGTTACCGCGATGCCATCATCAAAACATCAAAAGATGAGGCCGGTAACCTCCTCATCAGCCTCAGCACCGAGGTTGAAGGGTTACAGCTCTTCTATACCTTCGACAATACCTATCCCGATAACTACAGCACCCTATACAAGCCCGGTGAAAAACTCAGCATCCCGAAGGATGCCGACACCTTCAGGGTAGTAACCTACCGGTATGGAAAACTATACGGGAGGATCATCACCGTTCCGGTTGCGGAGCTTGTTAAGCGAAATTAACCCCTGCCCGCGCTACCCAATTGGATGTACAGGCCCGTTCCGATAAAATAATCAATCCCGGTAAGGCGCAGTACATAGGTCATTTATGAAAGAACCACACCTGCAACTATTCAAAGTTAAGGCGGAATTCAATTCAAAACCCTTATAAACCGATAAATAGAAAAATCACCCGATGCAAATTCGGCTAACTTTGAATTATGAGAGCAACGATAAGCCAATATTTACAGGTGGCCGTGATGTTAAGCCTCCTGATGACAGGGACCCAATGCGTTACGGGACCTGAAGCCGGTTTCTTCCAAAAGGCTCAGCCGGTTTGGCCGGCGGGGATGGAAAAGGAAAAGAACCTGACGGTGCTTTTCCGGACGGAGTTTGAGAAACCGGCGGATGGTCAGGCTATCCTGAGAATCACCGGCTCCACGCTCTACCGGATCCTGCTGAACGGCCAATTCGCCGGGCACGGTCCGGCCCGCGCCGGGCATGGGTATTATCGCGTGGATGAGTGGAATCTGGCGACTCAGCTGGCGAATGGAAAGAATGTCCTGACCGTTGAGGTGGCCGGCTACAACGTGAACAGCTATTACCTGCTCGATCAGCCTTCGTTTGTACAGGCTGAGGTGGTCTCAGACGGCAAGGTGCTCGCAGCCACTTCGGATCAGACGGAGGATTTTACCGCTTCGATCGTGACGGACAGGGTGCAGAAGGTGCCGAGGTATTCGTTTCAGAGGCCTTTTGTGGAAGTTTACAAAATGGGGCAAGAGGGCATGAGGGCACAAGGGCACTCGGGCACAGGGGCACAAGGGAAGGTGGAAGTGGAGAAGGTGGAAAGTAAGAAGTTGATTGCAAGGGGGGTGAGGTATCCGGAGTTTGTGGTGAGGGAGCCGGTGAAGGTGTTGGGGAGTGGGAAGGTGAAGACAGGCGTGATGCGGGAGAAGTACTGGAAGGACCGGGCCGTGCTGAATATCGGGGAAAAGCTGGGCGGATTTGTGGAGAGTGAGCTGGCGATCAACCCGGCGATCAACCTGCAGGAGATGGAAAACTTTGAATTTCAGAAGGATTCGGCAGTTTTTGTCCCGGGCGCCGATCTGTTGATGGCAGCGGATCAGTTCCGGATATTCGATTTCGGAACCAACCTTACCGGGTTTATCGGAACCACCATCCATATCACCAAACCCGGTCGGCTTTACCTCACGTTTGATGAGATCCTTACGGCCGGTGACGTGAATTTCATGCGGCTGGGCTGCATCAGTGCGGTGACCTACGATCTCGATCGCGGGGATTACACGCTGGAATCATTTGAGCCCTACACCATGCGCTTCCTCAAGGCTATCCTTGTCGACGGCGAAGGCAGCATCAGCCGGGTTACGCTGCGCGAATATGCCAATCCCGATATCAAGGCTTCGTTTGAAAGCAGCGACCCGCGGCTCAACCGCATCTACACGGCCGCCGTCGAGACTTTCCGCCAGAATGCAGTGGACATCTTCATGGATTGTCCCCACCGGGAGCGGGCCGGATGGCTGTGCGACAGCTATTTCACCGCCCGGGTAGCGAATGATGTTTCCGGCAACACGCTGATAGAACGGAACTTCCTTGAAAATTTTGCTCTTCCTGATTCCTTTGCTTTCCTGCCCGCCGGCATGCTCCCGATGTGCTACCCGTCGGACCATAACGACAGCGTTTTCATCCCCAACTGGGCCATGTGGTTTGTGATGGAGCTGAAAGAGTACCGCCACCGGAGCAACGACGCTCAGTTGGTTGCCGACCTGAAACCGAAGGTCATGGACCTGATCCGGTATTTTGAGCCCTTCAAAAACTCCGATGGCCTGCTGGAAAAACTCCAAAGCTGGATCTTTGTGGAGTGGTCGGCTGCCAACACCTTTGTTCAGGATGTGAACTACCCCACCAACATGCTCTATGCCGCCACGCTGGATGCAGCAGGCGAACTCTATGGCCTCGACAGCCTGAAAAAACAGGCCGCAGCCCTGCGGGAAAAGATCCGGGAACAATCCTATAATGGCGCCTTCTTCGTTGACAATGCCATCCGGAAGCCTGATGGATCGCTGGAGGTCACGGAGAACACCTCTGAAGTCTGCCAGTATTATGCCTTCTATTTCGGCGGCGCCACTCCGGAGCTCTATCCCGATCTCTGGAAAAAGCTCGCCACGGAGTTCGGTCCGGGCCGAAAAGACAAGAACCCCTATCCGGAGGTGCATTTTGCCAACTCTTTTGTGGGCAACTACCTCCGCCTGGAACTTTTATCCCGATATAACCTGCGCAACCAGTTACTCACTGAGTCTATCGACTTTTTCGACTACATGGCCCTGCAGACCGGTACCTTATGGGAGAATATTTCGGCGTACGCAAGCTGTGACCATGGTTTTGCCTCGCATGTGCTGCATATGCTGAACCGGGATGTGCTGGGAATTGCAGCGATCGATATCCGGAAGAAGGAGATCACCATTCAATTCTCTTATCTCGAACTGGCATCCTGCAAAGGCGAGGTTCCAACGGGTGATGCAAAAATCACCCTGGAATGGGAGCGATCGGGGAATACGGTCAACTATCATGTTGGATGTCCCGCAGGCTATCAATATGTGATCCAGAATCCTTCCGGACTCATATTGGTTAACCGTTGATAATCCGGCTTGCGGATTATTTCTTCCACCACGATATCAAGCGCCTTCGCCATGGCCTTGATATCGGGGAAAAAACTGAGGCTGGTGGCAATGCCCGCGTCTTTTATTAACTGTCAGTTGCCGCTGATTACCTTTTCGATATAATCTCCGTCCACCGTGGTCTCCGGCACCTCAAAATCAAACCATTCGCTGAGCGGCAGATCGAACCCGGTTCCGTGCATGTAGTTGTAGAGGGAGGTTCGGAGCCCTTCGCTGAAAGCCTCGTGGTCGCAGCCAGTGGGATCGGAATAGGTGAGGTCGTTGTTGGCGAAGGGGCCGGGCTCCGGGGTATCGCGGAGGATACTGAACTTCTCCGGATGGAGGCCGGCCGGACTGTGAGCCGTGAGGGCAAAGTGGTGCCAGAAGCCCGACTGGACCAGTCCCAGTTCGAACATCTGCCTCACAACTTCAAGTGAATCAATGGTTTCCTGGGCGGTTTGGGTTGGAAATCCATACATCAGGTAGGCGTGGACCATGATCCCACAGCCGGTGAAATTGGCCGCCACGCGGGCCACCTGATCCACGGTTACCCCTTTGTTGATGAGCTTCAGAAGCCGGTCTGATGCCACCTCCAGCCCCCCGGAAACGGCAATGCACCCCGACTCTTTCAGCAACGCACAAAGCCCGGAGGTAAAGCTCTTTTCAAACCGGATATTGGTCCACCAGGCCACCGTCAGACGGCGCCGGATGATCTCTTCTGCCAGAGCCCTGAGTAAGGCAGGCGCTGCTGCCTCATCCACGAAATGAAAGCCCCGTTCCCCGGTTTGCCGGATGATCGCTTCTATCCGGTCACAGATCAGGGAAGCGGTGTTGGGCTCATACCGCCGGATATAATCCAGGGAGGTGTCGCAAAAGGTGCAATGCGCCCAGTAACAGCCATGCGCCAGCGTGAGCTTGTTCCAGCGTCCGTCGCTCCAGAGCCGGTGCATCGGGTTAACAACCTCAATCACTGATATATATTTATCCAGATAAAGATCAGAGTAATCCGGCGTTCCTACCTCGGATTGGGAAATATCCCTTGCAAGGGATCCATCCAGATACTTCACAACCCCGTTTTCCCGGATGAAAGTCCTCTTGAGTCCTGTGTTGTCAATCTCCCCGCCGAGATGCCGGATCAGCTGCTCCAGCGGAGCCTCCCCGTCGTCCAGCGTGATAAAATCAACATAATTGAAAACCCGCGGATCGGTAAGCGAACGAAGCTCGGTGCTGGCAAAACCGCCGCCCAGAACCGTCCGGATTGCGGGATGGTTCTTGCGGATCCATTGTCCGCACTTCAGGGCGCAGTAAAGATTTCCCGGAAAGGGTACGGCCAGGCCCACCAGCCCGGGCTGGTATTGATTGATCTTCTCTTCCAGGAGACTGATTAAAATAGTGTCAATAAAACCATTCCCTCTTTCCAGCTCCTTTTCCAGCTCATCAAAGCGGGTTGCCGACCGGCCCAGCCGTTCGGCATAGCGGCTGAAACCAAAATGCGGATCCAGGCCCTCCACAATCAGGTCCGATATATCTTCCAGGTAAAGGGTTGCCAGGTGCTTTGCCTGATCCTGGATGCCCATCGTTCCGAAGGCCCATTCCAGATCCTCGATCCGGCTGAAACGCGAACCTTCGGGCAGGAAATCCCCCTGACAAATGCGGTATGCCAGCGATGTGTTTTTGCCCTGGAGAAAGCTGATTACCGGATCAATTGTGTGAATATACTTCTCGCGCAGGCTGATAATTTTCCGTGCATTCTTCGACAGTTTCTTCTTCCCCTTCTCAACCTCCCGGAACAGCGCCGAAAACCCATCGGAAGAAAAGAGTGCAAGGATAACCTCAATGCCCAGGTCGGCCTGATGAGCGCTGATATTACGGGTATTCAGAAACCCCTTCAGATAAGCCGTTGCGGGATACGGGGTATTCAGCTGGGTGAACGGGGGTGTGATAAGAAGGACCGGTTGAGCCAAGGCGTTGCTTTTTAAATGCAATATACGGCGGATTCCTCATACCGGGATGCCACAACAATGGAGGTCGGGCCGGCATGCTGTAAAAACAGCTCATGAACCTGCTGCGGATCATTGTTGTCCCTGGAAAGGTGTGAAAGGAACAGGTGGCTCAGGGAAGGTGACCTGTGCGTGGTAAAGAGCTCCAGGGCCTGATGGTTGGCCAGGTGACCGTGGTCGCCCCGGATGCGGTTTTTCAGGAACCAGGGATAGCTGCCTTCGAGCAGCATCTTCTCATCATAATTGGTTTCCAGAAAGGCCACGTGGCACTGACTGAAATGCTCAATAAGGTTCTCACACTGTGATCCGATGTCGGTAAAAACTCCGACCGTTTTCCCGTCGCCGGTGACGGTGAAGCTCAGCGGATCGCTGGCGTCATGCCTCTTCGGAAAGGCTTTCACGATAAGGTCACCGATCCGGACCGTAGAATGTGCCTGCAGCGGCTTCCGGAGGGAATCATGGATATTCAGCTTGCTGCTTCCATAGGTCGGCTCTGAAATGAACACGGGAATATGGTAGCGCCTCGACAGGACTTCCGCCCCTGAGGTATGATCCGTATGCTCATGGGAAATGAAGATGGCCCTGACATCCGTGACGGGCAGCCGGAGCCGGTCCATCCGCCGTTCCGTTTCCCGGCAGGAGATTCCGGCATCGATCAGGACAGCTTCGCGGCTGTTGCCGATATAGTAGCAGTTGCCATTGCTGCCTGAATTGAGGGATGCGAAATATAGCGCCATGATTTGGGTAAAGAAACTGAAATTATACTGGTTTATATGCCGTACCTTTAGTAATTCATTGAGTGATATCTGATTTTGTTTTCGCATGTTCAATAAGTTCTTTATCCTGATACTTCTCTTTCTGCCGGCACTTTCTCCGGACGTGGAATCCCAGACTACTATTCATTCGATCTCCCGTCGGGAGGGGCTGTCAAACGGGGCAGTGAATACGATTGTTAAGGATGCCGAAGGATATATCTGGTTTGGCACCTGGAACGGCCTCAACCGATACGATGGCACCGCTATTCAGACCTACCTCCCCGCCAGCAATCCCAGCTCCATCCACAACCATGTTATCCGGGAGCTGTATCCCACCACAGCAGGCCCCATCTGGATGTTAACCAACAAGGGGGTTGCACGGTACGACAACATCCATGACCGGTTTTCCTCCTTCTTCACCCAGGAATCGGAACAACTGAACTATGAAAATGATATCGCCCTCGGGTATTCCGATGGCGCCGGTGCGCTGGTTTCCGTTCTCGGTAGGGGCATTTTCTCCTATGACAGCCTCTCCGGACAATTTAAAAAAATTATCCCCGATGAGGTTTCGCTTTCGGCCTCCCTCAGGATCAGCCGGATCCACATGGTTGGCACCCAATCCTATTGTATTACCAGCAGCGGTCAGCTTTTGCTGCTCTCGGGCAACAATCTCAGCGAGATTCTTCAATTGCCCGGATCAGGGGCGGTAACCTCCTCCGTTACGGCAACCATCCGTCAGCGACCGTTTATCCTGATCACCCGGCGCAGCGGTTCTGCCCTGATGGTTGACCTGGAAGCCAGGCAGGTTGAACAGCTGCGTATCCCTGATGACCTCATTACCTCCTTCGCTCTGTCCCTTGAGGAAGGTATGCTCTGGGCGGGAACCGACAAAGGCCGGCTCTACAGGTTCAACCTGGAAACCCGGAATTTTGAGCAGCTGGACCGGTTATCGGAATTGATCACAAACAACCCGATTGCCACACGGATTCTGAGTATCCATGAATCAGAACCGGATATTCTCTGGATCGGAACCGACGGTAATGGGGTATACTCACTTAAGCTGACGGAATTCCCGAACCGGCGCATTGCTTCCGACCAGCTCTCCTACCCGATAGTACGGTGCATCCTGGTGACCCGGAAGGGAGATGTCCTGATCGGTACCAAGGGCGGAGGAATCGATATTTTCAACAGCCAGGGCGAGCTGCTCCGGAGAATATCCGACAAAAAAGGATTGAGCAATAATTCCGTCCTCTCCTTTCTGGAGCGCCCGGATGGCTCGATTTGGGTGGGTACCGATGGAAAAGGGGTCGACATCCTTTCGCCCGACTATTCGGTGATCCGGAATTTTCCCCGGGATTTTAACCCGATAGCTCCTTTGTCCTTTGGCTCCGTCTATCGCATTCTGGCCGACAGCGACCAGCGGATTTACCTGGGCACCAGCGGATATGGGGTCATTATGGTTGAACTCGACAAGAACGATCATCCCCTGCCTGTTCATTGCGAGCAGCTGATTCTTGACCGGAATGCGGATTCGGTCGTCCACCAGAAGCAGATTGTGTATGCGCTGGCCGAAGAAAAGCCGGGGATCATATGGATCGGCACCCGCGGTATGGGTGTGTACCGGTACAATACGATCAACAAGAGGGTGATTGCACAGTACAGCACCTCCACTCTCCCCGGAAAGACCCTGAATGACGATATCCTTTCCCTCTTTACGGCAGGTGACCATTCGATCTGGGTGGGGAGCAGCAACGGTCTTTTCAGCCTCGATGCGGTATCCGCCGACTCCGTCCAGATGGCGGCCCTGGCAAACCAACCCGATCTCTCTTCCGCCAGCATACATGCGATTCAGATCGACATCCCCGGGAACCTATGGGTGACCACCAACCTCGGGCTCTCCCTCATAAACCATGAAACGGGCAATGTGAGGGATTTCAACACCAACGATGGACTGATCAATTTTGAATACAGTGACGGCGCTTCGTTTTTCGACCGGCGGACCGGCAGGCTCTATGTAGGCGGCACGATGGGCGTTGATATCATCCAAACCGACCAGGTAGAGTTCTCCTCCTATTTCCCGCCCATTGCCATCAACAGGTTTTTCGTGAGGAACGTAGCGGTGGAGCCCGGAGCCGGCGGAATTTTATCGGGCCGCATCAATCACCAGGAGAGCCTGAACCTGAAATACAATGAAAACTTCATCTCCTTTACCGTCTCCCCGCTGGTATTCTGGGGGCTGGAACGTCACCGGATCTCTTACCGGCTGATTAATTTCGATGAGGAATGGATCATTAAACTGCAAAACCAGCCGATCAGCTTTTCAAACCTGAAACCGGGCAAATACACCCTGCAGATCCGGGTGAGTGACGAGAACGGCAACTGGTCGGCAGCCATGAGAAAGATGGAAATCCTTGTGGGTGCTCCTCCCTGGCTCACCGCCTGGGCCATATCGGGCTACATCATTCTCTTTTTCGGAATTCAGGTCCTGATCTTCACCACCTACCGAAGACGTGAAGCCCGCAAAAAAGAGGCGGTACTAAAGGAATTTCAGAAGAGAAAAGAAGAGGAACTGCAGAGCTATAAGATTGAGTTCTTTACCAATGTGGCCCATGAATTCCGCACCCCTCTGACTCTCATCTCCTCACACATCCACGCCTTGCTGGAGGACAAGCGGAATTCGGCCGAGAATCCCAGGCTGCTGAAAGTGTTCAACAACAGCATCAAGCTTCAGAAACTGGTTCTGGAAATCATGCAGTTCCGCAAGCTTGAGAAAGGAAAAGAACCCCTGAACATTCAGGAGACCCGGCCGGTTGAGCTGATCAACGAGGTGGTATCGGACCTGGAACTGTTTGCCCGTCAGAAGGATATCCGGTGTGAGGTGATCGCTGCCGATCCGAAGCTGGGCTTCCGGACCGATGCGGATAAATTCCAGCGTATCCTCACAAACCTGATCTCGAATGCCATAAAATACAACCGGGAGGGGGGGACGGTCAGGGTAACCGTTCAATCAGAGAGCCATGATCTTGTAGTTGAGATTCAGGACAACGGTGTGGGCATCAAACCGGAAGTCCATCAGAAGGTCTTTGAACCCTTCGGTCTCTCCTCGGCCCGGAAGAAGGGCACTTTTCCGGGGTATTATTCCACGGGGCTGGGTCTGGCTGTCACCAAGGGGCTGGTCGAACTGATGAAGGGGACTATCCGTTTTGAAAGCATTCCCGGTGAAGGCACCCGGTTCACCTGTGTTTTCCCGGATGTTCATGAGATCAGTTTAGTAAGCCTGCCGTGTGAACCGGCTGATCATCCCAAAGAAAAAGACTTTCCGGATGAACCCGTTCCAGATCAGGCTATAGATGACTCTTCCATGTCAAACGGAAAACCGGTGATCCTGCTGATTGATGATGATCCCGAAATTCTGGTCCTGCTGAGAGACTTCCTTCAGGAGGATTACAACATCATTTTTGCCGAAAACGGGCGGGATGCCTATCATAAGGTAATAACCGAAAAGCCCGACCTGATTGTTTCCGATGTGATGATGCCGGAGATGGACGGCATTGAGCTGTGCACCAAGGTGCGCGAAAACTTCGACACCAGTCACCTGCCGATCATCCTGCTGGCCGCTAAAGCCGAAATAGAGGACCGTATTGCCGGACTGAAAGCCGGAGCCGATTCCTATATACCCAAACCCTTCAATCCCGAACATCTGAAAGTACGCATCACCCGGCTTCTTCAGTTACGGGCGAGTATCATGAGCCATTTTGGCAAGAAAACGTATAATCCATCCCTGATCAAGGAGATCCCAGACCCCTTCTTCCAGAGACTCCTCAATTTCATCGACGAAAACATTGACGATGAAACCCTCTCATCCGAAAAGCTTTGCGACAAGCTCGGCATCAGCAAGTCGGCCCTCTACAACAAGACCCGGTCCGTTCTCGGAACCACGCCGCACAGCCTGATATACCAGCGACGCCTGAGCAAGGCGGCTATCCTCCTTAACTCAACCCTGATGACGGTGAGCGAGGTGATCGACCAAACCGGTTTTGCCAGCAGGACGCACTTTTACGAGCTGTTCAACAAAACCTACGGCTGCTCTCCGTCGGACTACCGGAGCAAGCGTACAGGGTAGCGACCGATAGTCGTCAACTTAAGAGTTATTCTACTTCCAAACCGACACAGGGCAAGAGGGCAGAAGGGCAAAAAGGCAGGAAGTAAAGGAATAAGTTCCAAATTGAAAAGACGCAAGGATGCACAGCACAGCCTTACGGGCGATGAGGGCCTCTTAAAACTTTCTTCTTTAGACTTTAAGATATTACTTTTTGCCCTTCTGCCCTCTTGCCCTCTTGCCCTCTTTTTCGTTGATTATTGCCCTTGGGGTGACGGCTATAGGGGTTGGAAGGTGAGATGCATAACTTTGCACCCGACCGGACAAGAACAGGAACCGGCGGGACGGCTGTTTTTGCATTCCGTGGTAGGTTTGTTACTCACCTAACCGCCTCCGATGGATCTTGCAAAACGATTCCCCGAGAACCCCCTGCTCCGCCCGGCCGATCTGAAGCCCGGTATCGACGGAATGGAGATTGTCTGCCTCCTGAATCCCGGCGTTTTTAAGTTTGAAGGAAAGATCTGGCTGCTGCTCCGGGTAGCGGAAAGACCCCGGCAGATCGAAGGGAAGATCAGTTTCCCGGTATACAATATAAAGGGTGACATTGAAATTCTGAATTTCGATACGAACGACCCCGACCTGGATGCATCGGATCCGCGGATTATCAACTACAAGAAAAAAGACTACCTCACCACCCTCTCCTACCTGCGGCTGGTTTGCAGCGAAGATGGCGTGCATTTTACCGAAGCTCCCGGGTATCCGCCGATTTTCGGCAAAGGAAAGCTCGAGGGCTTTGGAATTGAGGATTGCCGGGTAGCTACCATGGACGACGGCTTTAGCCTTTCGTTTACCGAAGTTTCCGAATTTGGGGTCGGCGTAGGGCTGATCCGGACTAAAGACTGGAAAAAATTCAGCCGGGAAGGCATGATTTTCCCGCCTCACAACAAGGACTGCGCCATCTTCGATGAGAAGATCAACGGTAAGTATTACGCCCTGCATCGCCCGAGCAGTCCTGAGCTCGGCGGCAACTATATCTGGCTGGCTTCATCGCCCGACCTGATCCATTGGGGCGGACATCAGTGCATCGCCACCTCGCGTCCCGGGATGTGGGACTCGGCACGCGTGGGAGCGGGGGGATCTCCCATCCGCACAGACAAAGGCTGGCTCGAAATTTATCATGGCGCCAATGCCGACCACCGCTATTGCCTGGGCGCACTGCTGCTGGATATCCACGATCCGTCAAAAGTTCTCGCACGCAGCAACGAACCCATCATGGAGCCAACTCAACCCTATGAGAAAACAGGCTTTTTCGGGAATGTGGTATTCACCAATGGCCACTATGTAAATGGCGATGAGATTGTTATGTATTACGGTGCAAGTGATGAGGTGATCTGCGGAGCCCGGTTGTCAATTTCTGAAATTCTCTCAACACTGATATAGGAAGGCCAAATCCCGATGCCCAACAAACTGACCACCGAATACCGCTTCTTTCTCTCCATGCCCCATAACATGCGGGTGCTGCTGATCACTAACATGCTGTATGCGCTGGTATTGCCGGTGGTCGAGATCTTTATGGCCGCCTACATCATGCGCTATTTTGCGGATACCAGTTACGTGGCCATTTTCCAGGTTGCCATGTATACCGGCATCATCATCACCTCCCTCACCAACGGTTTCCTGCTGAAAAGATTCAAGGTTGCGCACCTCTACAGCTTCGGAATCCTGCTAAGCGGCCTGTCGATGGCCGGGATGATGTTTATCAAGGACATCACCCTGGTTGGCCTGATCATTTCAGGAACACTGATCGGCGCCGCATCCGGATTTTTCTGGACCAACCGCTATCTCATGGCGCTGAACTCAACCAGCGACGAAAACCGCAACTATTTCTTCGGCCTCGAATCTTTCTTTTTTACCATTTCAAATATCGGAGTGCCTCTTATGATAGGTGCCCTGCTGGTGTCGATTGACGGCACCCGCCTGTTCGGAATCGATTTCAGCATCTACTCGGGCTACCGGATTGTGACCCTGATTGTTTTCGCCATAACAATCCTGGCCTGCTTCTCGCTGGCCCGGGGAAAATTCACCAACCCCATTCAGAAAGATTTTCTCTATTTCCGGTTCGACCGGCTCTGGAACAAGCAAATAGTACTGGCGATCCTGAAAGGACTCGTGCAGGGATTCCTGGTTACCGCACCTGCCATGCTCATCATGAAATATGTGGGCAAGGAAGGATCTCTTAGTCTGATTCAGGCCGTCAGCGGAGGACTCACCGCCATTCTCATCTACCTGCTGGGCCGGTTTGCAAAGCCCGAACACCGGATTATCATTTTTGGCTTTGGCATTACCCTGTTCCTCATCGGCACCATCGTTAACGGCATTGAGCTGTCGATGGCCGGTGTGATGGTCTTTGTGCTTTGCAAGGTGTTCTTCCAGCCGCTGCACGACCTGGCGTACTTCCCCATCATGATGAAGGTGATTGACGTGGTTTCGAAACGGGAAAACCGCAATCAGTACGCATACATATTGAATCACGAGTTCGGCCTCTATGCCGGTCGTGTTATCGGGCTGGGCCTGTTCATCCTTCTGGCGCTGGTGGTTTCGGAAACCTTTGCCCTGCGCTATTCCCTGATTATTGTCGCCGCTATACAGTTATTATCCATTCCGCTCGCAAGCAACATCATGAAAGACTCTTATTCCGATAAACCATGAAGAATCACTGGTACACCGTATCCTCCCTGTTCCTGTTGGTGCTGCTTGGCTCCTGTGCTCCGCAGATCAGCGAACCGGTCATCCAGGCGTCACTGCCGCGGATAGACCAGATGCCGGCCTTGCCGCAGCCGCTGAAAATCATCGACTGGAAGAAAAAAGCGAGCCTGTTCGACAGCCTGGTGTATGATTTCAACAGCCAGGCATCCTACGGACCGCTGATCTGGCTCGACAGCTCCCGTCGGAACCTCGACCAGGTGACCTACGGACTCTTTACCGTGATAGGCGATGTTCGCCAGGGTCCCGGGAAAAACAACGGTGAATTTCACGAGGCCCTCACCTCCCTTAATTCCCTGATCAGCGCAGGCCTGCTCGGAATCGACAAGACCAGCCAGAAGGGTTTCAATTTCGTGAAAATGGCACAGAACTATTTCAACAGCGACACGAAGTGGAATATCGTGATGAACAACACCAACCCGGATGTGGCGATGGCAGGGGGCGGCTATGGCCGCGACTGGTGGTACGATGTTTATCCAAACGTGCTCTATTATGGGGTGGCTGCGCTGTTCCCCGAGGTGGAGAATACGGAATTTATCCGGCGCACGGTGGCTGAGCAGTTCTTTAAAGCCGATTCCGTGCTGAACGGCAATTATGACTATTCCTATTTCGATTATGCCCAAATGAAGGGCATGCGAAACCATATTCCCTGGCAGCAGGATGCGGCCGGCGGACATGCATGGGTTTTGCTGTCGGCCTATCATCAGTTCGGGGATCCGCGCTACCTGAAGGGTGCCAAAAGTGCGACGGAAGCTCTGGTGAATCAGAAAGAGAGCCGCTTTTATGAGATTTTGCTCCCCTTTGGTGCCTATACCGCTGCGCGGCTCAATGCCGAAGAGGGAACGCGGTATGATGTCGGCCTGTTGCTCAACCAGATTTTTGATGGCTGCCAGTCGAAGGATGGCCGCTACGGCTGGGGCGTTATTGCCGAGAAATGGGGCGATTACGATGTTTACGGACTGCAGGGCAGCATCACCGACGGCGGCGGCTATGCCTTCTTCATGAACTCCGTGGCCATGGCCTGGCCGCTGGTACCTATGGTAAAATATGAGCCTCAATTTGCGCGGGCTATCGGCAAATATATGCTCAACGCGGTAAACGCCTCACGGCTTTTTTATCCCGATCAGATCGGGGATTCGAATCAGTGGCTTCCCGGAATCAAGAACCTGACCAGCGGCATTATCGGGTATGAAGGTCTCCGGAAAACCGACGATCTGAACAACCCGGCTCTTCAGGGCGCCTCACCGGTGGCCATCGGGGACGGACCCAAGTGGGTTGCAGGGCAGCCTGCGGAATCCATGTTCAGTCTCTACAGCACCTCCATTGCGGGTGTGTTCGGTGCTATGGTCAGCACCACCGAGGTGGAAGGGATCCTCTCCCTGAACTGCAATGTCACGGATTTATATGCCGATAATCCCTATCCGGTTTATCTATACTATAATCCTTACGAAGAGGACAAAGTCATTTCCTATACATCGGACTGCAAATCAGACTTTTTTGATCTCGTCTCGAAAACCTACCTGGCCAAAGAGAGCCACGGAAAAATAAACCTTACGCTGGCGGCAGGCGAAGCCGCCCTGGTAGTTGTACTTCCGGCGGGCACGCACCTGAATGTTGAGGGAACAAAAATCAAAGCCGGAACGGTAACCATAGCCTATAAATAAACAGCTAATCCCCAGAGAATGAAAAGACAGATAGTGCTGGCGCTGATCCTTACCCTCACCTTACCGGTGTTTGCCCAGCGCACCCTGGTAGGGACCATCACGGATTCAAAATCCGGCGAAACCCTGATCGGCGTTTCCGTTCAGCTAAAAGGCACCCTGTCCGGTGCGTCTACCGATCTTATGGGCAAATATATCCTGATATCGGACCAGCTGACCGACACCTCCGTGCTCATTTTTTCCTATGTGGGGTATACCCCGCAGGAACAGACCGCCGGAAACCGCACGGTACTGGATATCCAGCTGGTTTCGAAGCCGTTTGCCATCGACGAACTAGTGGTCATCGGGTATGGAACCGTTAAAAAACGCAATGTGCTGGGCGCCGTTACCAGTGTCAGCAACAAGGACCTTACCCGCCTGCCGGTAGCCGATGTTGCGCAGGCCCTGCAGGGAAGGGCGGCAGGAGTGCAGGTAACCCAGAATACGGGAGCGCCTGGTGAAGGTGTTTCGGTACGCATCCGCGGGGCAGGATCCATCAACTCGAGCAATGACCCGCTCTATATCGTCGACGGCATTCCCACCGTGGATGCGCTGAGGATTCTCTCACCCGGCGACATTGAAAACATTACCGTTCTTAAAGATGCCTCTGCAGCAGCCATTTATGGTTCCCGCGCCAACAACGGGGTGGTGCTAATCACCACGAAAAAAGGAACAAAGGGGGCAACCCGGGTCACCTACCACGGCCAGACCGGCTTCCAGAAGGCCATTCGGCTGACGAAAATGGTGAATACCGATGATTATGTCACAATATATAATGAGGCCGCCACCAATGACAATGCCCTTCTGCCGGAAGGCCTGAGAAGAAGCCTGATCAGTACCGAAGATGCGGCAAGGTTCGATAACGTGAACTATGTAAAAGAACTTCTTCGCACCGCCCCGGTAAATTCACACGAGCTCTCCTTTTCCGGTGGAAACGAATCAACCAATTACCTGGTATCCACATCATTATTCGACCAAAAGGGTATTATCAAGGGAACCGGCTACACACGGGGAACCGTGAGGCTGGCCGTGAATACGGAAGTCAACAGCTGGCTTACAGCCGGGATGAGCATGCTCTCAGGCCTCTCCGGCAATGACATGATCGGAAGCTCAGGCGACGGTTACGGGGGGAACGGCGGCAGCGTGATCCGCTATGCCTTCTTCAGGAACCCTGCCATTCCCGTACGGTTTGATGACGGAACCTTTGTTGACCGCCCAGCTGAATACTTTGGAAGCCAGATGTTTGACTCCTTTCTTGGCGACGGCTATAACCCCATCGGAATGAGCGAATTAAACGACAACAACCGCAAGGACGACAGCTTTTTGGGCAAAGCTTATTTCACGGCCAGCCTGACGGACAAACTGAAGTTCACCACCAACCTGGGGATGGATTACCGGAATTCCTACAGCCGCCGGTTCAGCCCCACCTGGGGCACGCTCGACCGGATCAATGCGAAGAACGGCCTGAGCATCGGCAGTGAACGCATTGCCAACTGGACCGTCAACAATCTGCTGAATTACGAAACCACCTTCGGCAAATCGCACACTTTTTCGGCCATGGTCGGATTCGAGGCGATCAAAAACAGCGGGAGAGCCCTGTATGCCAGCGACATGGACTTTCCGGTTGAGCAGCCGGAGCTGATCTATATCGGCAACGGACTAGGGATCAAGATGAGCAGTCAGAGTGAATACGCTTCCTCTCTGGCTTCATTCTTCGGCCGCGCCAGCTATGACTTCAAAGGAAAATATTATGTCTCCGGAACCCTGCGCCGCGACGGCTCTTCAAGGTTCACGGGCGCGAACAAATGGGGAACCTTCTATTCGCTTTCCGGCGGATGGATCCTGAAGCAGGAAAAATTCCTGCAGGATGTCGACTGGCTGTCGAACCTCAAACTCCGCGCAGGCTATGGCGCCATCGGGAACCAGGAGATTGGGCTGTATGCCGCCAGCGACCGGATCTCGCCCTATTTCGATTATCCTTTCGGGGGCACTTCAAACAGCGGGTATGCACAGACTGCTCTGGGCAATGCCGACCTGAAATGGGAGACCAGTTACCAGTACAATGCCGGTGTGGATGCCGAGCTCTGGACCGGCGCTTTTGCCGCCTCGCTTGACTATTTCTACAAGGTGACGGAAAACATGCTGGTAAAGGCGCCAAATCCGCCTTCCACCGGATATGCCGATGCCGCATGGATCAACAGCGGATCCGTCCTTAACACGGGCGTGGAGATGGAAGTCCTCTACCGCCAGGTAAAGAGCGACTGGGGCTATACCATCGGCGGCAACCTTACCTTCCTGCATAACGAGGTGCTCAAGCTCGACGCGCCTCTTTCGGGCGGCAGGGTTGATTCGGGCATCTATGCCACCCGCACCGAGGTGGGGCAGCCGATCGGCTCGTTCTACCTGCTCGAGATGGAAGGAATATTCCAGAGTCAGACCGATATTTTGCTCTCGGCCTTCCAGGGTAACAACATCCAGCCGGGTGATGTGAAATTCAAGGATCAGAACCTTGACGGCCGCATCGACAATGAAGACCGCGTATTCCTTGGAAGCGCCATTCCGAAATTGCTGGGCGGAGTCAACATGACGGCCAACTACAAGAATTTCGACCTGAGCCTCTTCTTCCAGGGCGCCTGGGGCAACAAGATTTATGTGCAGGTAAACCAGGACATTGAAGGCTTTTACCGCGGATTTACCGTGACGCAGC
>CAZEKJ010000003.1:54856-60811 GCA_964512915.1 uncultured Porphyromonadaceae bacterium | reverse complement strand
CAGCGCTATTTCGACGAGCGCTGGACCGGCGAGGGCACCTCGGATACCCAGCCCAGGGCATCCTGGACCTCCAAGTCAAACAACGCCCGGCCTTCCTCCCGTTTCCTCGAGGATGGATCCTACCTGAGGCTGAAGAACCTTCAGATCGGCTACACCCTGCCGGCCAAAGCACTCAAAAACATCGGGCTTAAACAGGTCAGGCTTTATGCTTCCGGCAGCAACCTGCTGACCCTCACACGCTATCCGGGACTTGATCCGGAGATGACGGTCAGCGACAACTCCAAAGGCGAAGGCGACCGCGCCGCCGGCATCGACTGGGGAACCTATCCCTCTGCCATGACCCTCATGTTTGGAATTGACATCACTTTTTAACTCAACGGCCATGAAAAACAACTCACACAATATCAAGGTTATCCTCCTTCTGGGTTTAACGATTTTGCCGTTGACTTCCTGCGATAATTTTCTCACCGAGGACCTCAAGGGTACTTTCTCCTCAGCGACCTTTTATCAGAATGACAAGCAGGCGGTACAAGCCCTCAACGGAGCCTATCAGGCCCTGGCTTTCAGAGACCCCAACAATGCCATCTGGATATTCGGCGATGTGGCATCGGATGATGCGGTAAAAGGCGGCAATCCGGGCGACCAGTCGGAGATCACCTATATCGATGAGTTCACGGCCGATGCCAACAACGGGTTCGTGGGAAATTACTGGAGCTTCCTGTATGAGGCCGTGGCCCGCGCCAACAATGTGATTGCCAATGTTCCTGCCGTGCCCATGGACGAAGGCCCGAAAAACCGCATCATCGGTGAAGCCAGATTCATCCGGGCTTACTGTTACTTCAATCTCGTCAATGTTTACGGAAAGGTCCCGCTGAAACTGCTTCCGCAGCTTTCCTTTGAGACCATTCACATCGGGCTGAGCGAAGTCGCCGACATATACCTGCAGATCGAGCAAGATCTTACCGAAGCGGCGGCAGTTCTTCCGCCAACCTATTCAACCGCCGATGCCGGCAGGGTTACCCGCGGCGCCGCCCTGGCGATGCTCGGAAAAGTCAACCTGTACCAGCAGAAATGGTCAGCTGCGATCGGTTTTTTCCACCAGGTTGAAGCCCTAGGAATCTACGGGTTGTTACCCCGATATGTCGATCTGTTTACCCTGGCCAATGAGAACAGCCTGGAGTCCATCTTTGAAATCCAGCATCTTGCCGACCAGAACCCCGCAACGGGCAGTGCTTTAAACCAGTGGTTTGCACCGGCGCATGAGGGAGGGTACTACTTTAATGCTCCCACACAAGGGTTGGTGGATGCTTTTGAGAAAAACACGGCAGGTGATGTGGATCCGCGACTGGATGCCTCCATTGGCCGCGAGGGCCAGCCCTGGCTGAACGGGGATCTGTTCAACGCCGGATGGTCGCCCACCGGATACCTTACCAAAAAACACCAGCAGCCGCTCTCGGAGGTCTCCTCCTCGCTCAAGGGCGACGGCGGACTCAACTATATCTATTTGCGCTTTGCGGATCTTCTTCTTATGAAAGCCGAGGCATTTAATGAAATGAACAGTCCGGATTCCGCAAAGGCAAACCTGAACCGTGTGCGCCAACGGGCCCGGGCCGGCTTTGCCGGAACGCCTCCCGCCGATCTGCTGGCTGATGTCACGGTATCGGATCAGACTTTACTCCGATCGGCTATTCAGCACGAACGCAGGGTTGAACTGGCCCAGGAGTTTCACCGCTATTTCGACCTCATGCGTTGGGGAAAAACAATCGCTGAGTCAGCCCTTGGGGCAGAATTCAACTATGAGACCCGCCGCTACTTCCCGGTCCCGCAGGCAGAGCTCGACTCCAACCAGGGGATCATAAAATGATAGTACGAATGAAAACACTTAAATCAATATCTGTCACTTAAAAATTAGTAAAATGAAAAATCTCTTTAGAATTCGCACATTGATGATGCTGGTGCTCGCCACCACGGTCATGACCCTGGGGTCATGCAAAAAGGACCCGGTAGTTATTGACGGGGACCATACCGCCCTGAATGCAACTATTGCAGAAGCCCAAGCCCTGGCTGATGCGGCCACCACCTCGCTCTATCCACAAACGGCTATTGATAATTTCAAGGCGACCCTGGCTGCTGTAAAAACCAGCAATGCCACTGTGATCACCCAGGTAGAGATCAATAACCTGCGCACCCAGCTCACCGAGGCCATGAATACCTTTATGTCACAGGCTTACGGATTCATCGACGAAGCCCTCTATCTGAATGCCGGCTGGCATTTTGATGAAGGAACCGGTACAACCGCCACCGCCTATTCAGCCGTTAAGCACATTGCTACCTTTTACAAGGGGAATACGACTATCATGGGCGCGGGCGCCATGTCACCCAGCTGGGTTGATGGTATCAAAGGCGGAAAAGCCATTTACCTGAATATGGGCGCTCACCTTGAAGTTCCTTACACCACCAGCTTCCTCCCTGCCAACCTGACCATTGCGGTCTGGATCAAGCCGACGGAATTGTATGAGAACAACTATATCGTTTCCCAGAACTATTGGAACGGTTATAAACTGCAGACCCAGGGTGGCGGAAAACCATTCTTTACCTATAAGAAGGTTGACGGCGGCATTGTTGATGCCGATAATGAAACCGACAACTCCATCAAGGTAAATCAGTGGAATCACGTGGTGATTACCGTTGACGGAACCAGTAAGGAACTTAAATTCTATGTAAACGGTACCCTCACCAAAACCTGGACCGAATCCAGCAAAGGAATTGGTCCGCTCACCCAGGTTCTTGCCAGCCCGAGCCCGCAGCCGTTTATCATTGGCTGTGTTGCCACCGATGCTGAACTTGCAGCCAACTTTATGGAATGGACCACGGCCGACAATTTCGGTTATTTCAAAGGTGCCATTGATGAGCTGAAGATCTACAACATCGCACTGGTTGAAGGCCAGATCATGAAACTTTACAACGACGAAAAATAATTGTTGATAGTAGGTTTGGTTTAGGTTAGTTTTGTTAATGGGTTAGGCTCAATGGTACCTGGTAATTCTTATCAGGGAGTTGGGCCTTTCCTTTTTTCCTTGAAAAAATAGGGTGAGGGACTGAGACAAAACCGGGGTGGGACAAAACCCCCGGTCTGAAGGCCGGGGTTACTGATGAGTAACCTTCTACCTTTGTGCGCAGAGCTATTGAATATTTCATATTGCTGATATTGTGCATTTTAAGAATTTGCAGAATGGCTAGAAAATTATCCTCGACAGACATCAGTAACCCCGGGCTTCAGCCCGGGGACTTATACCACACGGCCCTTCAGCCCGGGGATTTCTGCCACACAGCCCTTCAGCCCGGGGATTTCTCCCCCATCCCCCTCATACCCCGTACCCTATACCTCATACCCCACACCCCATACCCCATACCCCACACCCTAAACCTCATACCCCGCACCCTCTCCCTGATCCTCTTTTTCCTCTGCACCCTTCAACTGTTTCCCCAGACGGGTCAGCTGGCCATTTCGCGGATCGATCAGATGCCCGATTTGCCAAAGCCCCTAATGATCCGCGACTGGAAAACGGTTGCCCGAAACTATGATAACCTGGTTTTCAACCGGAACCTCACCGGACAATACCTGCCATTGTCGCGCTTAGGAACGAAAGGTCAATTTAATTATGCCGATAACACCCCCCTGTTCCTCGATTCCTATGTCGGAGCGGATGACCACCTCAATCAGGCTGAAGGCATAAATATCCTGCCGGCTATCGTAGGCGCTTCTCTCGCCGGCATGGATAAAAGCAATCAGAACGGAATGAACTGGGTTTCCATGTCTAAAGACTTTTTCAATCTGAAGAACGGCCAGAATGTCTACCTGAACGGTTATTCCGCTACTTCCGGCAGCGACTGGTGGTACGATGTGATGCCCAATGTATACTTCTATCAGCTTCGCTCCCTTTATCCCGATGCTGCTCCTGAGTTTGATTCCCAGTTCACAGCCATTGCCGACCGATGGAACGGCTGTGTAACCAAACTTGGCGGGTCAACAGCACCCTGGACCGTGCCTGAAATGAATTACCGGGCTTTCAACCTTTCAACCGGATTGCCGCTGGTCACCGGCGTTCCGGAACCCGAATCCGCAGGGAGTATCGCATGGCTGCTCTATACTGCCTGGCTCGAAACCGGGAACAAAGACTATTTCCAGGGGGCTCAGCTGGCCATGGAATTCCTGGCCAGCCGGCAGGCCAATCCCTCCTATGAGCTTCAGCTGCCATACGGAACGCTGGCCGCAGCCCGGATGAACGCGGTGGAGGGAACAAGCTACCCCCTGCAGAAACTGCTCGACTGGTGTTTCAACCGGGGTGACCTGAGGGGATGGGGATCGATCGTCGGAACCTGGGGAGGATATGACGTATCCGGCCTGATCGGCGAAGCCAATGATGGCGGTAACGATTATGCTTTTATCATGAACGGCTTCCAGCAGGCGGCAGCCCTGGCCCCTGTTCCGAAGTACGACAAGCGCTATTCCCGGGCCATTGCCAAATGGATACTCAACCTGACCAATGCAAGCCGCCTGTTTTACACGAATTCCCTGCCACCCGCAAACCAGGATTCCTATGAATGGTCCACCCTTTACGATCCCGATGCGTGCATCCCCCATGAGTCCATGAAGGAAAAAAGCGGGGGCAAGGCTCCGTATGCCACCGGTGATGCAATCGGCGGGGGCTGGGCCGCAACGAACCTGTCACTCTACAGCGGGTCGAGTGTTGGATATCTTGCCGGAGTAGTTACCATGACTCAGGTTCCGGAAATTCTTAGGATCGATCTCAACAAAACTGATTTTTACGGAGATAATTCCCTGGCATCCTATCTTTTCTTCAATCCTCTAAAGGACTCCAGGCAGATATGGGTACCGCTGCCTCCCGGCATTTCCGGCGTCTATGAGGCCATCACGGAAACCATACTCCTGGCCGCTGCTGCCGATTCTTTTCTGCTCGATATCCCGGCTTCGGAGGTCAGGCTTCTCCGGCTCTATCCGCCAGATCAGGAACCTGTTGCCCGCGACGGGCGGCTGTATGCCGGCAGCAATATTCTCGACTACCATTATCAGTATGATTATTCGATCAGGCTTTCGGTAAAAGCGCTTTCAACCGATCACAACCCGGTCGCCATCAATAAATCTTTTCTGGCTTACTGCGAACCTGGAAATGTTCAACCGGGGGATCCGGTGCAGTTTGAATGGTTCCTTGATGATAACCTCCTTGAAGGCAGGGATCAATCCGCAGTGCAGCTTGTGGCACCGGCAACTCCGTCACAATATGTTCTCAGGTGCAGGGTCAGTGTCAACGGACAAACGGCTGAAGACACCCTCCATCTCTCGGTTGTTGAACACCTGCCCATTCCGCCCGTCGTTAAAGGCATACAATCCGGCGCCAGATTCACGCCAGCCGGCGGATTCGAAACCTTTACCGCCCTGGCGTTTCCTGCGGAAGGCGAGATCCTTGACTTTGCCTGGAGCGCCACGGCAGGTTCTTTGTATCAGCGGACCGGGAATTCGGTTACCTGGCAGGCACCGGTATCGCCTGTCCCGGCCACCGTCAGCGTAACGGTCACCAATCAGGATAAACTTTTCACAACGGTATCCACCGGGGTGCTGGTAAAAGATACCAGCCTTCCCTTTCAGTCTCCCCTGATATGGTATCCCTTCGATTCCGACGAACGAAATGAAGCGGCCGACCGGTTTCATGCAACAGCTTCAGGGGTGACCCCAACTGAAGACTCCCGCGGGCTCCCCTCCCAAGCCCGCAGGTTCGCTGCCGGACAGGACATCATCTATACGGAAAACAGGGCAGAGCTGAACTTCACCGATGCGGTCTGCCTGAGTTGCTGGGTCCGCTGCGAGCAGTTTGGCTCGGAACGTTTTATCCTCTCACACGGCTCCTGGCAGCAGCGGTATAAACTTTCCGTTAC
>CAZEKJ010000003.1:18553-54846 GCA_964512915.1 uncultured Porphyromonadaceae bacterium | reverse complement strand
GGTCTCCTGCGGTGGACCGTTAAAACCGGCCAGGGAACCGCGGACCTTGACGCATCATCGCCTATCGGGCTAAACCGGTATTATCATGTCTGTGTGATCTATACCGGCTATTCCATGGAACTCTATCTGGACGGGGAGCTGGATACCTTCCGGTTTTTTTCCGGAGCCATTCTCCCCTCCGACAAGCCTTTTACCATCGGCCGCATGGACGATGTTGAAACCCAGTACGCCTGGCGGGGAAGCGTGGATGAAGTGAAACTTTGGGATGTTGCAATCCCGGGAAAACAGGTTGAATTGCTAAATGCACAATGGTCTTCCCCTGAGCCGGACAGCCTGGGTGATCCGGTTGCGCGAGTCTTTCCCAACCCCGCCGCACCTGGGGAAATAACCATTGAATTTACAGGAGTTACGGCTGTTGGAAGCATCGCCGTTTATACTTCCACAGGAAGAAAAATATCTGAATATCAAATCGGAACAGAAAAATCCAGACTGGTGATAGCGCTCCCAAATGCAGCCCCGGGAATCCATTTAATCAGGATCTTTCTCGAAGACGGACGCGTGATAACCCGGAAAATTGCAATATGGCGGTAGAAATCCCTAAAATTGGAAAGAGGAGATACCCGTTTTACCGGATACCCCCTCTTTTTGGGAGATATATATATGAAACCCTAGTATCTTCGGATCTGCTCTTCGTCGCGAATTACGACTTCCGGCTTCTCCTCCCAAAGATCAATTAAACCGATGAACCAGATATGCTGGTTCTCAAAATACCATTCCGGTGACATGGTAATCTCCCGGCAAACATTGCGCGGAATAACCACACTCATGTCCTGGTAGGGGAACGGAGCCCCGATGTAAAGTATATAGTTGCCATCTTCCCGTGAATAATAGACTTCTTCAACTTTCCCGTACACCCGCTGCACACTTCCAACATAGCCCATTACATCATAGGCGGATATGGTGCCTATTTCCCGGCCCAATTCTATGTTCCACCTATCATGTACCGGATAGTAATACATGAACCGGTTGAAGAGGTAAGGCGTCCAAACCAGTTCGTAATGGTTGGGCTGACGGTAGACATACCGTTCCCTGCGGATCTCAAGAGGGATCGGCCGGTAGTACGTATTGTCGTTTCTGTGACGAACCACCCGGACTGTGCGCCATGCATTGTACTCATTATAATCGCGCTTGAAATCCGCCGACCGACGAAGATCATCAGTATTCTCATAATCAACCTTATATCGGTTCTTCGTGAAAACTTCATCATTCTGGTGGGGAGCTACTCTTCCTTCAACACGGGTCACATTGCCTTTCTGGTTATCACGGTAAACCCGGGCAGCCTGCGAAGATTTTGGCCTCGCATCAACCGGATTAACGGTTCTGGTTGTCCGGGTTGCCGTATTCCCGACCTGTCCTGTGGCTTGAGTTTTTGTCCGGGCGGCATTCTGTGAAGACGCACCCCGGGTGAGACCCGTTTTCTTTTGAGTGCTTTCGGTCGTTTTCCCGACGGTTTCCTCCTTAACTGTGACTTTCCCGGTTTTTACACTCCTTTC
This sequence comes from uncultured Porphyromonadaceae bacterium, assembly GCA_964512915.1. Taxonomy (GTDB): domain Bacteria; phylum Bacteroidota; class Bacteroidia; order Bacteroidales; family UBA12481; genus UBA12481. Next base: position 53,293 of record CAZEKJ010000003.1, on the reverse strand, counting down.
CGTCCTGGTAGCCTGGGGGTAAACTGAAAGTGAAGCTGCCACGATGATGGCCAGTACAATGAACCTTTTCATAATCTGGAGATTATAGCAAAATCAGCAGAAGAAGGATGATAAGCAGAAGGGTTCCGGCAGAGATATAAATGACACCGCCGCCTGTCAGGTTGCTTCGAATAGCGCGAACTTCCTGGCGGAGTTGTCTCTTTTCAATAGTCGTCATATCCGACCTGTTCATGGCCTTGATTTCCTCCAGCCGGTTGATCAGTATGGTAGTGTTAATCCCTTCATAAGCGCTTACTGACGTCTGTGTCACTTTTTTTGACACTGCAGCTGCATTCAGGTTCGATGGCATCACGATCAGCATTGCCAGACCCATAAAAATAAACATTGCAAGTTTTTTCATAGCATCGTTGTTTTACATGAATTATAAAACAAAGATCGATTCCGTTGAAAGGAAAATAGTTACAGGATTCCGTAAAAAATTTACATTATTCACACATTGACCCGGACTGCTTTTTTTGTGCAGCATCCGTGTCAAGCAGCCAGATCAGTTCGCCGTTTACCGGCCGAACCCTGGAGGCGGGCAGTCCGTCGCTGTCCGCTTTGGGATGGAGGATGCGGGAAACCATCTCCGCCTTGCTTTTCCCAATGGCTAAAAACACCACCACACGGGCATGATTGAGGAGTTTTCCGGTGGCGGTTATCCGGATTTGCCCGCTGTATGGATTCACAGCCGTGTCAAAAAGTTTTTCACTGTCAAATATTCCGATCTGATCCGGAAAAATGGATGCCGTATGGCCATCTTCGCCCAGGCCGAGCAGGATCAGGTCCATCACCGGTATTCCGTTTCCCCGGTCCGTAACCAATTCTTTTACAACGGATTCATACCGAATGGCTTCCTCAGGGGGTGCGGCTTCGCCTTGAATCCGGAAAACCTGGTTCGGAGGGATCGGCACCCGGTCAAGCAGGTACTCCCGGGCCATCCGGTAATTGCTTTCGGCCGATTCAGGAGGCACGCACCGCTCATCTCCCCAGAAGACCAGGAGCCTCGGCCATTCGATACGATCCTTGTACTGCGTTGAAAGATAGTCGAACAGAACCTGAGGGGTGCGGCCGCCCGATAAGGCAATCGTAAAATAACGTCCTTCCGGCTTTTCCCGGACTTTCTCTGCAAGCATATCCGAGAAGAACCTCAGAAGCTCATCAGACTGTTCAAATATCCTGATATCAGGCTCCATTCTATAGCTCACAATAGATGCCGTCGTCGGCCAGGTTTTTACAGGGATAGCGCCAGGTCATGTCGCTTCCTTCAATCAGTTCATCCGCCATCTCAGGGCCCCAGGTGCCAGCCGGGTAGCCGTGCAGCGGTATCTCCTTGTCGTTTTTCCAGCTTTCAATCACAGGAGCCAGGAATTTCCAGGCCTCGATCACCTCCTCGGTGCGGGCAAACAGGGTGGAATCACCGCTGATGGCATCACAGATCAGCCGCTCATAGGCTGATGGAATTCGCTCAAGGGAGAGATCGGAATAGTGAAAATCCATGTTCACGGTTTTAACCTCAAACCCCGCACCGGGCATTTTCATGCCGAATTTCAACAGGATGCCTTCATCAGGCTGAATCCGGATCACCAGCTGATTGCAGGAGTTCTCACCGGATCCCTGGGCAAACAGGAAATGAGGGGTAGGCCTGAAATGTATCACCACTTCGGTAACCCGCGTTGGTAGCCGCTTGCCGGTCCGGATGTAAAAGGGCACTCCGCCCCAGCGCCAGTTATCAATATAAAATTTCAGTGCAGCAAAGGTTTCGGTCATGGATTCGGGGTCTACGCCAGCCTCCTCGCGATAGCCGGGTATTTTTTCTTTTTTAATGGTCGAAGCCAGATATTGCCCGCGGATGGTCTGCGTTTTAACCTCTTCCTTCCGGATGGGCCGGAAAGACTGGAAAACCTTTAGAATTTCATTTCTTATAGCAGCCGGTTCAATGGAGGACGGAGACTCCATGGCAGTTATGGCAGCCACCTGGAGCAGGTGGTTCTGCACCATGTCGCGCAGGGCTCCCGAACTCTCGTAATAGCCGCCCCGTTTCTCCACCCCGAGGCTTTCGGCCGAAGTGATCTCCACATGGTGCACATAGTTCCGGTTCCACAGGGGCTCGAAGATCCCGTTTGAGAAGCGTGTTACCAGCAGGTTCTGGACGGTTTCCTTACCCAGATAATGATCAATCCTGAACAGCTGGTTCTCCATCCAGTCGGAAAGCAGCCGGTTTTTAAGATCCATAGCCGATTCCAGGTCGAAACCGAACGGCTTTTCGATAATGAGCCTTTTCCAGCCGTCGGCTTCCTGGTTCAGTCCGGCCGCAGCCAGACCTTTCGGAATCACTCCGTATAATTCCGGGGGGGTCGACAGGTAATACAGGGTGTTTCCACCGATACCCATTTCCAGCCTCAGGCTTTCGATGCGCTTACGCAAGTCCTGATAGGTGGAGAATTCATCAAACTGTATCGGCGTATAGAAAATTTTCCGCGCAAATTCCAGGGCTTTCTCCGCCTCGTCCGTTTTCTCAAACTCCCGGATAGCCTTCATCATCTGATCCCTGAATTCCGTATCGCTGAACAGCGAACGCGAGACGCCCAGCAGCGCAAACTTTTCGGGCAGCAAGCCCTGCACAAACAGGGAATAAAGTGCCGGCACCAGCATCCTCCGGGTAAGGTCGCCCGATGCACCGAAAATAACAAAGATTAGCCCCTCAGATTTAGTATTCATATATCAGAATTGGTCTTCAATTTACTAATTTTATCGGGACACGGGACGCGAAAAAGTGACCAGTAACCAGTGACCAGTGACCCATACCTACCCCAACCCCTCCCTCCACCAGAGATGGGCTAAGCTCCGAGGTAACCTCAGAGCTAAAAACCGGCAACCGGCAACCGGCAACCGGTAACCAGCAACTCGTAACCAGCAACCAGCAACCAGCAACCACCATGCCCCCCATCCTCCTCTCCAACCTCACCAAGTCCTACGGAAAAAACCGGGCCGTGGACAACCTCAGCCTTACCGTTAATGAAGGCGAGATTTACGGATTTATCGGCCCTAATGGTGCAGGCAAGTCAACCACCATCCGCCTCCTGTTGAATTTCCTGAAAGCTGACAGCGGCGAAATCTCGGTCCTGGGCTTCTCCCCGGCGAAAGATGAAGTGGAAATCAAGAAGTTAACCGGATATGTTTCGTCGGATACTTTCATGTATTCCGATATGACCCCGGCCGATCTCTTCCGGTTTACCCAAAGCTATCACCAGGTGAAAGCCCCCGAAAGAATCAAAAGGCTGGTGGATATCCTCGATATTGATACGGGCAAAAAGTTCGAGCAGCTCTCCTTTGGCAATCGCAAAAAGGTCTCTATCGCCTGCGCCCTGATTCACTCCCCAAAGCTGATTATTCTCGATGAGCCCTCAAACGGACTCGACCCGGTGATCCGGTCAAACCTCTATGAACTGCTGAAGGAGGAGCAGCGAAACGGGGCTGCCATCTTCTTCTCCTCCCATGTGCTGGGCGAGGTACAGAAATTCTGCACCCGCATAGGCCTGCTGAAGGACGGAAAACTGATTAAAGAGTCGTCGGTGGAGAATTTCACCAAAGTAGGGTATATGCAGGTCAGGCTGGAGACGGAAGATCCCATCGATTTTTCCTCCCTGGCAGGGGTGGCCGGTCTGGAGCGGCAGGGACCAGGCATCAGGTTTATCTATTCCGGCACACCCGACGACCTCATCAGGATGCTGAGCGGTGTAAGCGTCACTTCGGTTCATATCGAGGAACCCGAGCTGGAAAATGTATTCATGCACTATTTTGAATAAGGAAAGGAGGTTAGCCATGCTACTTAGAAGAGAACTGAAAAGAAACCTGAAATCCTTCCTTATTGCCTCCGTCATCTGCGGGGCCATGTCGATGTACGTGATCGCCATGTCGGATAAAATGGGTGTGGATATCCAGCAGATCCTGGACCTCAAGTTGCCCCCGGGCCTGCAGATGGCATTCGGCATGACCGGCCTGGACTTTAACAGCCCGATGGGGTTCTTTGGCCTGATGTTTTCCTACATCTACCTTTTTATCAGCATTTACCTGGCCGGGCTGTTCGCAACCATCGTTTCCAAGGAGTTCAGCGAAAAAACAGCTGAATATCTTTTTTCTCTCCCGATCAGGCGCCTGAATATCATCCTGATCAAACTCTTTGTGGCCTTTATCTATGCCGTTCTCACAGTTTGCGTGATCACGGTGGTTTCCCTGATCTCTTTTGAATCCTTTATCAAACAGGATACTGCCATGCAGCCGGTTTACCTGATGGCCCTGGCCTGGCTCATCGGCAGCCTCTATTTCGGCTCCCTGGGCTTCCTGCTCTCCTCTTTCGTTACCCGAACCCGCACCATCACTTCAGCTTCAGTGGGTCTCGTCCTGGTCTTCTACCTCCTCCAGGTGGCGGTCAGCATGAATAAGGATCTGAGTTTTCTTAAATACATCTCTCCCTTCGACTGGTTCAAAGGATCCGAAATTGTGAATTCCGGCGGACTCTCCTTCACCTACTGCATGATCGCAATCGGCCTTTCCGCCCTCTGCTTGTCCATCGGGATCATCCGCTTTAAAAAAATGGACGTACTCATATGATAATCAGAATGAAACATCAATTCCTGCTAACGATTTTTCTCTCCGGGACCATGCTGTTGCCGGGTCAGACTCCTGCAAATCCCGGCTCCGGAACTTTCACCGATGCCCGCGACGGCCGCACCTACAAGACGGTAACCCTGGGCAAACAGGTTTGGATGGCGGAAAACCTCGCCTTTCTTCCCGCCGTTAACTTCGTCGGAGAGGCCGGATTTGAAGATGCCTGCTATTATGTGTATGGCTACAACGGCAGGAATATTGCTGAAGCCGCTGCAAGGGAATCCTATCTGATATACGGCACCCTCTATAACTGGAAAGCCGCCACCATCAGTTGTCCCGATGGCTGGCACCTGCCAACCGATGCCGAATGGCGCGAAATGGAGAAGCACCTCGGAATGGAGTACGAACCCTTCAGCCGCAGCTGGATTGGATCCGGGGCGGTTGGGAAGAAAATCCGGTCGGCCGAAGGCTGGAAAATGGGCAGCGCAACCGGCGAATCCGGGTTTAATGCCCTCCCCGCCGGCTGTCGCGGCTATTCCGGTTACGAAAGCCTGGGCTTCTGCGGCTACTTCTGGACAGCCACCCCATCCGGCACTGATAACGGCTGGAGGCGCGGATTCTGCGGCGACAACGACGGATCCTGCCGCGAGGAGGACCGGAAATACTTCGGCATCTCGGTGCGCTGCGTTAAAAATTAAACCCACTGCATAAACCTGTATCCCAAATGAAGAAACTGATTCTTTTAGCTGCGCTGTTGCCGCTGGTTTTCCTTTTCCACTCCTGCCGGACTAAGGATTCCGATAGTGTTGGCGGCGCCATCCTTTCAGATCTCGCCCGGCCGATCGAAGGCCGGAGCATGCGGTCAACCTCCACTAAAACCGGTGAGGACGGAAAACCGATCGCCCACAATGCCGACAATTCGCGCGTAATGCCGGGCCAGTCCAAGGTAGTGCTGGAAGCCACCGGACCCGGGGTGATCACGCACATGTGGTTCACTTTTCTCGGACCGGGCCGCCACCCCTGGGCCACCAACGGATCGGCCACCCACCAGGAAATGCTGATCAGGATTACGTATGACGGCCGTGAAAAACCCGATATCGAGGTTCCGTTCGGCGATTTTTTTGCCAACTCCTTCGGTAAGCGGTCGGAGGTGATCAGCCTGCCTGTGGTTGTGGAGGATGCCGATTCATACAACTGCTTCTGGCCCATGCCGTTCCGCAAGTCTGTCAAGATTGAGGTGGTCAACCAGAGCAAGGAGAAAAACGTAAACCTGCTCTATTACAATATCGACTGGATCAAAAAGGACCGGATTCCTGCCGGCACACCCTACTTCTATGCCCGCTACCGCCAGGAATATCCCAACCTGCCCGGCAAGGACTATGTGATCCTGGAGACTGAGGGTAAAGGTCAATTCGTCGGCACCGTCATGGCCGTGCGAACACGAAGCCCCGCCTGGTTCGGCGAGGGCGATGAAAAGATCTACATCGACGGGGAAGAGGAAGCCTCCATCTGGGGCACAGGCACCGAGGACTATTTTCTCTCCGCCTGGGGCCTCCAGTCGGGAGTCAACACCCCCTACTTCGGAACCGTCTACTTCGACCAGTGGGGAATCGTGGGCGGCCATACCTCGGCTTTCCGGTGGCACATCGCCGACCCGGTGGTGTTCAGCAAAAAGATCAGGGTAACCATCGAACACTATGGCTGGATCTCTCCGGATGAGAACACCGAGCGCCGGGCGCACAGCTGGAACGAAAGGGAGGATGATTTCTCCTCCGTGGCCTTCTGGTACCAGACCGGCATACCCACCGCCGCTGAGCCGGTCCCCCCGGCTGAGGAACGGGTGCTGCCGAACCTCGACCAGGTATTCATGGCGACAACCGTTGTCGCGCAGAAAAGCTATCGCAATGGCAATGCCCAAAATCAGGATAACCTGGACCATTATATGAACGGACAATTATTATTTAGCCCGATAAATGACCAGGCATCCGTCAGCATTCCCTTCAGCGTGACCGAAAAGAAGCCTCTGAGGCTCCTGCTCGCAGTCACAAAGGCTCCGGATTATGGCATCTGGCAGGCCTACCTGAACGGCATCCGGGTGAGTGCGCCGGTGAACCTCTACGACAAGGAGGTCCATGAATGGGAGCATCACCTCCTGGATTTCTGGCCGGAACCCGGCGAGTACAACCTGGAACTCAGGCTGGTGGGTAAGGACCAGTTCTCAACCGGAAAGGCACTCGGAATTGAGTCTGTCCGACTGCGCGAAAGAAGGCCGCGCGTTGCCGGCTATGCCTTCGATAAGGATAACGACTGGAAAACTAATCCCAAACTCTATGAATAAGCCCCTCGCCTGGCTCCTGATCCCTGTTCTCATGGGAACTGCGGCCGGATGTACCGATCAGAAGGCAACTCCTGCCGGAGATGCGGAACGCTGGGCCGAGAGGACCCTGGCTGGCCTCTCCCTGGAGAAAAAAGTTGCACAGCTGATCTGTACCGATATTTCGGGAAATTATCTTCCCGGGGATGATCCCCGGTTCACCTCCTGGCTTAAGCTGGCCGGTGAATACGGTGTTGGAGGATTTGTGCTGTATGGAGGAACGCCGCATGAGGCAGCCCTCCTCATCAACCGGCTCCAGAAAGAAGCTGAAATTCCCCTGCTGATCTCGGCCGATTTTGAGGGCGGCCCCGGACAGCAGGTTACCGGCGCCTCTGAGTTTCCCGGAAACATGGCCTTCGCGGCTACACGCGACGAGGACCTGATGTATCGTGCCGCCCGGATCATGGCTGAGGAGGGCCGGGCCATGGGAATCCGCCTGACCTATACCCCCGTTACCGATGTTTCCCTTTCTCCGGATAACCCGCAGGAAAGCGTCCGGTCATTCGGCGGCGACATCGACCTGAACGGCAAGTTTCTGAAGGCGTATGTCAGGGGGTACAAGGAGATCGGCATGCTCACCACGGCCAAGCATTTTCCGGGCCGCGGCGACATGAAAGCCTTTCCGGATTTCCCCGGGTTCAATTATCTGGATAAAAGTGCTGCCGAAATAGAACAGCATGAGTTCAGGGCCTTTCAATATGCCGTGGATGCCGGAGTCGATTTTATCATGACCGAGCACGTGGCAGTGCCATCGGTGACCGGCGGTTCCAGTCTACCCGCCAGCGTGGAGAAGAAACTGATTAAAGGAATCATCCGCGACAAGCTCGGGTTCCAGGGAATTATTACTTCCGACGACCTGTGGTACGACCATGTCACGGCCCGATTCGGAAAGGAAGATGTCGCAGTCAAAGCCCTCGAAGCCGGGCACGATATCGTGCTGAAACCCAAAGACCCGGTTGCTGCGATTGCAGCAATCGTGGAAGCCGTGAAAGCCGGCCGGATACCGGAAGAACAGATCGACGGTTCGGTGAGGAAGCTCTTGGTGAAGAAAGCGCAATTGGGATTGCAGTTGAATAAGTTTATTGAGTTGGATGAAGTTGATGAAGTTGTGGGAACCCTGGATCACTTTAAGGTGGTGCAGGAGGTCGCCGACCGGTCGGTGACGCTGCTCAGGAATGACGGGGTGCTGCCCTTGAAAAGCTTCGATCCAAAAAAAACCGTCCACATCACGATTCAGAAAACCGATGACCAGCCAGCCGTTAAGGACCTGGCCTTGAAAATGTCCACGGCCTTTGCAGGGCTGATTACATTCAGCCTGAAACCCGGCCTGGCAGAAAGCTATTATCAGTCCGTTGAGAAAGCGGCCCGGGAAGCCGACCTGGTGATCCTCTCCATTTTAGTCCAGCGCGACCGGAGCGGCGATCCTGCCCCCCTGCGCATGGAGGACCAGGAGCTGATACGGAAAATCGTGGCAGCCAAACCGGACCGTGTCATCGCCATGTCATTCGGCAATCCGCATATAATCAGAAAAACCGGTACAATCCCGGCCTTCCTGGTTGGCTACGGCGAGACCGGATGGTATGGAAACCAGCCGGTCTATTTCGATTCGTTTATCAGGCTTTTAAAAGGAGAACTGATCCCCACCGGAAAGCTCCCTCTTGAGGTGAGCGCGGATTATCCGGTTGGATTTGGGTTAACCTACTGATTATCATGGATCTATTTGTTCTTTACCCGAATCATCACAACACCGTGGAACGGCACATCAGCAGAAAACTCCCCGGAAAACTCTCCGATCTCTTTCTGCCGCCAGATATCCCTGACTGTTAAATCAGTACTGAGTCCAAGCTCTGCAGCGGTAACCCTGATCTTTGAGGGTGCAGGCTGATTGTCCCAGATAAACAGGTCGGCCGGATCGTCCGGGCCTTTCATAACATCCGACATTCCGCTGGCCTCCTCGTCAACCAGGTCGGGATTGACACGGTTTGCATCCCCGCTCACCTGGAACAGGGCAACCGCTTTGGAGCCATCCTCCAGATCCTTGACCATCACCAGTTCGTGATCCGTTTTCCGGATGATCCGTGCCTGCTTGCCAAGGACATCCTGATTCACGGCTATCACTTCATGGTTGCAAAGAACATTCAGTGTGAAGGGATCCAGCAAGCTCATCTCGCCGCTGTATATCAGCGGGGCTGCCATCATGGACCACATCGTCATGTATGCATACTGTTCATTCGGAGTTAATTCCGTCTTTTCAAACTCCTCCTCCTTCAGCGCATTCCGGAACCAGCCGATCAGGATATAATCCGGATCGTTCCAGGCGCCGGGCCGGGCATACTCCCAGTGTTCCGCATTGCTTAGCCCGATATAATAATAGGGCGGCATCGAGGAGCCCTCCAGTATCCCAAGGTCGCCGGTCGTCCGCCAGCAATTCCCCACGGAACCTCCCCACTTCCATACATCGGCCATGCCATACTGGCAAAGGTTGAGCACGATATCGCGCCTGATTTTCAGGGATTCATCCCATATAACCTGATAGGGTTTCATGCAGGCTTCCAGGGTGCGCTCCGGGATCAGCCGCCCGTAGGAGCACCAGTCATATTTCAGAAAATCGAAACCCCAGTCTGCAAAAGTGCGGAGATCCTGCGCTTCATGCCGGTAGCTCCCGGTATAACCCGCGCAGGTCTTCTCCCCGGGAGTTCCATAGATCCCGGCCTTCAGCCCTTTGTCATGGATGTAGTCGGTCATCGATTTCATATCCGGAAACCGTCTGTTGGAACGAAGGTTCCCATCCGGATCCCTTAGATCTCCGCCGATCTCAGGGTCGCTGGAATTGAGGCGGATCGCCCAGCAATCATCCACGTTCACATATTGATAGCCAAAATCGGCCATCCCCGACTCGATCATCTTGTCCGCAGCCCTTCGCATGATCGAATCACTCACCCGGGAGTAGTAGATATACCAGCTGTTCCATCCCATGGGAGGGGTCAGCGCCAGGGTGGGTCCTGCTATTATGGTAAACTCCTTTTCTGAGGTTCCCAGGCTGTTAGCCGCAATCAACCGGGTTTTAAAACTACCGGGAGTTTTTATCTCTCCTGTTATGATGCCTGTTGATGCATCAACCGTCAGGCCTGCGGGCAGATTCTCAACCCAGAATTTCATCGGCCTCTCGCCCGTCACGGGAATCCGGTACAGAAACGGGCTGCCCGGATGAACACCGTATACTTTGGGTGCGTTGATCCGGGGATTTGGCGCCGGCACCGGAGTGAGAATCTCTTCCGGACCCCTCACCACCCTGTTCTCCGAAGCGAAGGGAACTCCGGCGGTATACGATATGGATCCATCTCCCCAGCCGGGAATATTCTCCGGCACTTTGTCGCCACGGTTCATCACCAGCAGCCCGAGCTTCCGGATGCCTTTCAGCTTGACTGTAACCTCTGCGGGCCTCACCCCGGCCTTTAGGATGCCGCTGCTCCATAATACTTTCTGATCACCGAGAATCAGGAATTCAATTCTGGCCTCCGGTTGGATCGAAAGAGGGATCACAGGAGCCGCCGTAAACAGTGCCGCATTCCCGTCAAGCGTAATGAGCCATTTGCTCAGCACATCGCGCTGTGCACCCTGGCCCCGCTCACGAAGGGTGGTGTCCAGGCTGGCCAGCGATATTTTTCCTGTGCCGCCTGCATCCCGGCCCACCCGCACCGAGACGCCGTCGTTGGCATATTTGCTGAGATATTCATACGGCATTTTGCCGTATCCGCCCTCGCCGTACCCGGCACCATGCGAATTCCTGAAAAGGAACCAACCCCCGCCGGGAGCTTTTGGATCATCCTGATACCCGGCCATGATGATGCTGTGACCGTCGAAAACCCCCTCTCGCGGCGGTATCGTCATCAGGCCGTTAACCAGCCTGCGATACTGCTCCTCATTTTTCGGCCACTGAAACCCGATGGCCACTGGATGCTGCGCACGGATCTCCGCCTTCACCTGGCCGATCTGGTCCCAGCTCATCCCGATGTTCGGATCCCACTCCTTGATCCAGACAATCTGCGCGCGCCTCCGCTGCCTTGCATCCTTCAGAGCCGCTCCGGAGGGTGCTACCCTTTTTGTGTAATTCCTTGAATAGTAGGGAAAGAGAGAATCTTCACAAATACCGTATTTCAGCAGGCCGGTCAGCGCATCCGAAAAGAAAGAGCCGTCCTCCGTTTCACCGGTCACCTGGTTCGACGCCCAGTTCAGGAACTCCACAGAAAGGTTCACCTTCTGGCCGTAACGGTGCGCATACTCGAATTCCATCAGGCCGACAATGGCAAAAACCGAACAGGTGCCGCGGCCGCCCTGGTCCCTGACGGTTACTCCATACTGATCAAACAGCGGCTTCAGGTTAACCTCCTGTGACTGCAGGTTCGGGGTGCCAGCAAAAAGACCGGTAATCAGACTAACTGCAAGGCAAATTTGAAAACACTTAGCATTCATATCATCAGATACTTATCGGGATTGAAGGAATACTAATCTTTTCGTTTCGGTGTGCCGGCTTGCCTTAAACTGATACAGGTGTATACCCGGATTCACCCGTTGCCCGCCGCTGTTCCTGCCGTCCCAGGTAACCGAATGGGATCCGGATGGCTGAACCGCAGAGACCAGCGTCCTGATCTTCCGTCCTGAAAGATCCAGAATGGTGAGTTCAACCGGCCCGGGGGTATCATTCCGGTAACCGATGGTAGTCGATAGGTCAAATGGGTTGGGCCAGGCATCGGACAGAACGGATCCGGCAGGATTCAAGATTGATTCTGCAGAAGACAATTCTGCCACAAGGCCATCGGCCAGGATAAAGTCGTCGATATTCCAGCCGCCGGCATTATTGGTGGCATTGGACTCAAGTTCAAACACAACCACAACCGAAGGATTACCATCGGCTATATCGGAAATATTCAGTGTAATCTCCCTCCAGTCCGAATCAGCATGCCCCCCGCGGGAGCTCTCCCACACCAGCAGGTCGTTGATGCGGATCCGGGCAAAGTCATTGACTTTGGTATTCAGCCTCCGCATGAATCTCAACCCGACATCCTTCATGTCTGAACAATTGATTGCCGGACTCCGGAGGTAATTATGCACACTGGCCTGGTAATTCCCGTCCCAGCTCGTTCCCTGCCAGGCATCCCAGCCCATGTCGGTACCCCATGAACTTTTCCCCGACCAGGCATGATCCGGATCTCCGCCCTTGCCCATCGGGGTCCCGATCTGCCAGTCATCGTGATTATTTGTGGTCGTTCCGTAGGATTGATGAACCCAGCCGTTTTCACCCGACTCAAAATCATCGAACCTGCCGTATATGTTGTTAAGGGTAAAGGTCAGGGTATCGGTATAGCCTTCCCACGAGAGAATCATCAGGTTAAATTCCGCAAAAAAGGCTTTGGGCGCATGGGATGGCAGGGTAGCCCGGAACTTGTAGGTATGCTCTGTTCCGGCGTTCAGAAAGTCCGTTTCATCCTCGGCATGGGTGACAGAAAACCAGGTGTCGTCCGTTTTTAAAGTTGCCGAAGCATCCTGAATGCCCATTCGCCCGTTATTTGCGACCGCAACCTCAACCGTAACCGTTTCGCCATTATCAAAAGCCCCGTTCGAATTACCTTCAGAATCATCAATCCTTACCCCCGTGATCTCCAGGGTAGGCGCAAATATTTCAAAGCTGATCCGCTCAATCCATCCGAATCCCTCGGTATCGCTGATGTAGATGGCAAGCTCCGGGGTTACACCGTCAGGGCAACCCGGATCAATCCTGAAGCTGGCGGTATCGGCCGAAACCTGTGTGGTGAACCCTTTAACCGTTCCGAAAAAGAGGCTGTCGGCCACCACCCTGATCCAGGGACTCGCGCTGCTGATTTTGGCATAGGCTCCGCTGGCATCGATATTCTGAACATTGTTGAGTTCAAACGACAACCCGATCGTCTCGTTGGGATTAATGAACCCGTCCTGGTTGCCGGTTGTCTGGCCCCATTTCCCATCGGAAATTTTCAGATTATCCAGCTCAAGCATGGCAGCCGGCTCCAGTTTGATATCCCAATTCGTCAGGCTGTCGGCAGAAATTGTAACATCTGTTACAATTGTCCGGTACCCGGGAGCGGATATCTGAAAAGAATATACCCCGGGTTCGAGGTACCGGTAATACCGGCCATATTTCCGGTCCGCTGTCCGCTGCGGTAACTTTCCCTGCTTCTCAATCAAGGGAATGTCCACGATGGCGGGAACCGGCAAACCGGTTACCGCATTGGTGATCAGTCCGGTTACACCGGCCCTGCTCACCTGGCGCAGCATGGTTTTAAGGCCGTTGAGGTTGATTTCCATCATCTTGGGAACCACCGTATAATCGGGCGCCTGGCTGATGCCCATTTCCACGGTGTATGCAAGGGTATTGTGCGTGGTATACATGTAGTCGCAATATTCACCTTCCGTAAAATACCATCGGCCGCCCTGCCGGAGGGTATAGTGCTGCTCCCGCCCGTTGACCAGATAGGAGATCGCCTCCGATATGATGGAACCATGATAAATCATCGCGGCTGAATCGGGAGCCCCTGCGTCATTATGCGTCCAGGAATAGAGAAGATACTCTCCCGATGTATGATAGGAAAGACTCATGATCGGAGGATACTGTGCAGCCAGATCCCGGATGGCACGGTTTTCAGGTTCGGAGAACGGTTCGGGGCCGTGATTGCCGCCTGCCGTGAACCCAAAGGAGTAATTCCGGTTCAGGTCGACCTGGTTCTGGTTGGTTCGCCGCATGGCTTCGCGACCATCGGGATTCATCAGGGGAACATACCATATCTCCATACTTTCTACCCATTGGGTTACTTCCGGAACAACCCCGTAATTCTCCGTCAGGTAGTTGATCTGATGCAGGGTAATCTCAATGCTGTGAACCTCATTTCCATGATGTGCCCCGATAAAAAGGAGCGGGGGCTCATCCTCATCCGAAAGGGGATTATCCGATATCTTCAAACAGAGGATGGCACGGCCCAGGACCGAAAAACCTATCGTATCCAGTTTCGTAATTGCAGGATAGCGGGTTGCGATTGAAACCAGTTCCGCATTTGTGCTTGCGAAATCATGGAAAGGAGGTGATGTCTTTAAGTTCGGTTGATTCTCGTACAACTCTTTAAAACTGTTGCCCAGGAACTCCACTTCAGCACCCTCGATGCCGGCATTACGGATCTGATCCGGACGGGCCAGCACGTCGATCCAGCCGGCCGGATTCAGGTCGCAGACTGTAATTCCTTTACTCTCAATGGTTTTTATCCGATTGAAATCTTTAACATAAATACGGTAGAGCTTTTGCTCCGATTCCTGGGCTTTCACCGAGAATGAAAACAAGCCAGCCAGAATTACAACCGTCAGGGTAAGAATCTTTTTCATAGGGTCAGGTTATTCGACCAATATACAAAACCCGTTACAGAAAGCTCAAAGAGATTAGTATCTTTAGTATCATAATTTGTACAAGCCATGAAAACGAAACTGTTCCTGCTGTCCTTCTGCCTCGCTGTTTTCCTGACCGGGTGCAAAAAGGATGAGTTCGAACTTCCTACGGGCCTGGTGCAGGCCAAGATTGACCTGACAGCCGATATGAGCGCCCTCGATCAGAAAATGGCCTCGGCTGTTCTTTACATTGGATCCATCAATGCCGACACCTCGCTGATCCGCGCAAAAATGGCCGATCTGACGGTTGTTTCTCCCGAAGTCACCGATTTTGGATGGGTCACCCCCGGCGGGATCCTTCAACTGATCGAACCTTCGCTTTACTATGGCTCGCAAGGGGTGAACATCAGCACGCAGGATCATATCATTAAAACATTCAATACCCGGCAGCCGGTCCTTAGTAAGGTTTTCATGTCAGTCGAAGGCTTCAGCTCCGCTGTCCTGATCCACCCGCTGGTAACTAATTCAGTCCTGTATGGTGGTCTCTCGGCCCTCTTTTATCCTGAAAACCTCCTCGAGAACATCCTGAAACCGATCTTTGAAGGCCAGGAATTTGAACTTTGGGTAATGGAAAAAGGGGGCAGGATCATTTATGATCAGGACGATTTCGAAATCGGTCTAAACCTTTTCACAGACCCGCTCTACGCAGGATTTCCTGAACTGATCACCGCCGGTCATAAAATGGATGACGAAGAGAGCGGAACCACCACCTACTCCTTTTTCAAGGCCGGAACCCAGGAGACCGTAACCAAGCTGACCTACTGGACCACCTATACGCTCCATGGTACCGAGTGGAAGTTGGTTTGGGTGAAGCCGGAGGAGGAGACTGAGAGACTTTAAGACTTTGAGACTGTGAGACCAAGAGACTGAGAGACCAAGAGACTGAGAGACGAGAGTCCGGCAAGAGCGAAATAACCGGTAACCGGTAACCGGCAACCGGCAACCAGCTTTAACCAGCAACCAGCAACCATTTTTCATGCGAAAGATCTACGGAATAGGAGAAACAGTTTACGACATCATCTTCAAGGACGGTCAGCCCCAGGCGGCCAAGCCGGGAGGATCCATGCTTAATGCATTGGTTTCACTCGGACGCGCGGGATTGCCTGCAGGCTTCATCAGCGACTACGGCCGGGATGATGTCGGGCAGCTCATCGATGACTTCCTTGCATCCAACGGAGTCGATACCTCGTCGGTCTGCCGGTTCCAAAATGGGAAAACCGCACTGGCCCTGGCTTTTCTTAATCAGAATAATGATGCCCGATATACCTTTTACCGCGAGTTCCCTCCCGAAAGGCTCACGATGGGGGCTCCCGATTTTAACTCCGATGACATCCTGCTCTTTGGATCCTTTTACGCCATAACGCCCGAAATCAGGGAAACCCTGCGGGGCCTGGTGCTGGCAGCCAGGGAAAAAAGAGCGCTGATCATTTATGACCCGAACTTCCGCAAGGCGCATCTCGCTGAACTGGAGGAACTCAGGCCCTATATCATCGAGAACATGCAGATGGCCGATCTGGTGAAAGGCTCCGATGAGGATTTTTCAGTCATTTTCGGCACCGCCTCGCCCGAAGAAGCCTATCAGGCGATATCCGGGTATTGCCAATGCCTGGTCTATACCGAAAACTCCAGAGGCGTTAAGGTAATCACCCCTTCGGTCTCCGCCCGCTTCCCTGCCCGAAAAATTACCCCGGTAAGCACCATTGGGGCAGGTGACAACTTTAACGCCGGCCTGATCGCCGCCATCTGCCTCCAGGACATCAGGAAAGAATCCCTGATAAATCTTGATTCGGCTGCATGGGCTCCGCTCATCTCAACGGCAGTCGATTTTGCCACCGAGGTCTGTCTGAGTTACGAGAATTATGTTTCAGTCGAGTTCGCGAAAAACGTGACGTGTGACGCGTGACGCGATTTGTTTCTGCGGGGAGCTTGGTCCAGGCCCTTACACACGCTCTTGCCATCTGTGTTAATCTGAGTCATCTGTGGACAGTTTTGGTGAAAATTTGTGTGCAATTTGTGAACCTTTGTGGATCAATTCTTAAATAGCATTTAATGGAAACATCTGTCAATAAAGCAAAATCGGGCTTCCGCCGTATCGCGCGGTGGATAACCCTAGTTATTGCGGTCATCCTGATCGGCCTCTTTTCAATCTCCTACTGGGGCGTATATGAACGCGGTACCATGTCGGGCAAGATATTCAGAATCAGTGAGAAAGGTTTTATTTTCAAAACCTGGGAAGGGAAACTCAACCTCGAAACCTTTGGCGCACTCAAGGGCGTCAGCCCCATCGCCGAAACCTTTGATTTCTCAGTGGAACGGAAAAACAAGGAAGTCATCCGGAAACTCGAGGAAGCCTCCCTCAAGGGTGAACGCGTAAGCCTTCAATATATCAAGCGGTTCAACGTGTTTTTCTGGCGGGGAAACACGAAATACTTCGTTACCAACGTGGTACAAAACGAATGCCCGTAAGGGCGCCCTGCAGGCGCCCGTGTTGCCTACGTACAAATCGTGACGCGTAACGCGTGATCCGTGACGCGAAAATCCGGACACGTGACCCGAGACCATGCCCTTTTTCTCCTATCTTCGTCCCATCAATTTCCACAATATTGCTCAGGTTTTCTATTTGTTTGCTTTTCCTGTTTTCTTCGATCGTGATTCCTATGAACGCGACCGGCCAGGTGCTGTCATCGGATTCCCTGAAGAATTTTTTCGACCAGAAATTCAAGTCTGATTCCCGCCTGATCAGCGGAGATTTTTACCAAGTCCCCTCTGTGAGGTCTGCCACTGAGCATCCCTTCCTTGATAATCCCGATTGGAAACGCGGGTATGTGGTAATCGGGGAAACCCGGTTCGACAACCTGCTTATCCGCTATGATATCTATTCCAACCTGTTGGTGCTGAATACATCAGAACACACAAGCTCATTCCTGCAGGTAGCCCTGCGAATGGACCGGGTCCGGGGTTTCTCGATGGGCGGCCGGAATTTCAGACCCTACCCCGACGGACGGACCGGCACCGATACCCGGTTCTGCGAGGTTCTCACCACAGGCCCTATGGAATTGGTGGTCATGAAGAGCAAGCGCCTGATGCTTCCCGTCAGCGGCAGCACAGGTTATGTGTACGAAACCACATCGAAATGGTCGCTGCTCGTGAATGATTCCCTGATACCCTACCTCGGAGCAAGAACCTTGTTCCGCCTTCATCCAGAGCTTAAAGGAGCCCTGAAGGAGTTCCTCCGGTCATCCCGCGGATCCGGAAGGAGAGAGTCCGACAGCAATCGCGCCCGCCTGGTGACCTTTTGCAACAGCCTCCTGCCAAAGAAACCTTTACAAGCCGACACCCCTTCCGTGCAACAGAAAGCAGTCCCGGCTCATCCGCCTTTTTCTTACCGGCACTATGCAGACAGTCTGAAAAATAGTCCGGGACTCCTGATCAGCAGTGCAATGGATAAGCCCGGCGAGGCCGGTGTTTCCGGAGGGATGAATGCCGGTAGCCCGGCACGCTCTCAGTCAAGGTTCGGCGCCATGAACTATGAAAAAACGGTTCAGAAAGTGGTAGCCGGCAACAAAAATGCCGGCCAGAACAATCGCCAGTGCTACCTCACCGGAAGGATCACCAACAAGGCGAACGGCGAACCCGTCATCGGGGCAGCGCTGTATGTTAAAGAGTCGGGCCAGGGGGTCATTACCGATGGGAACGGTTCCTTTGCACTGCCCGCGAAGGCCGGAACAACCTTTAACCTGACGGTTTCGTGCCTCGGCATGGACGATCAGCTTTTCCTGGTAGAGATGCAGAGCTCCGGGATCCTGAACATCGAGATGGATAGCCGCCTGATCGATGTGAAAGAAGTAGTGGTCCGGTCGGACCAGTTCAACAATATCCGCGGGATGCAGATGGGCTTTCAAAGTGTCGGCATCCAGGAAATCAAAACCATTCCGATGGTGATGGGCGAGCGCGACATCCTCAAGGTAGCCACCCTTATGCCGGGCGTGCAGACCGTGGGCGAAGGATCAGCCGGTTTCAACGTCAGGGGTTCATCTTCCGACCAGAACCTGTTCCTGATCAACGACATACCGGTACTGAACACCGGACACCTGTTCGGGTTTTTCTCGGCTTTCAATCCCGATATTATCAGCGGCTTCAATCTTTACAAGAGCAATTTCCCCGTTGAGTTTGGCGGCCGGCTCGCATCGGTTTTCGATATCAACACCCGCAAGGGCAACAAAAAAGCCTTTGGCGCCCGCGGAAGCATCAGCCCCATAACCGGCTCCATTCTCCTCGAAGCTCCTGTGGTAAAAGAGAAGGTCTCTGTGATGGTGAGCGCCCGGTCCACCTATTCCGACTGGATCCTCAACCGGCTCGAAGATGCACGGGTTTACAACCGTCACGGAGCATTTTACGACCTGATGACCGGCGTGCATATCATCGGAAAAAACAGCTCGAGCTGGCAGCTTTTCGGGTACTACAGCAGCGACCGCTTCTCGCTCTCAACCACCAATGAATACAAATATCAGAATACAGGCGCCTCTGCGATATTCAACAAAAGGCTAAAGGACAAATGGTCGCTGAAAGCAGCCGCCGTATTCAGCCGCTACAGCAACTACCAGGCCAATAGCGTTCAGGCTTCGAGGGCCTTCGAACACCCCTTCTCCGTGCAGTCGCAGGAGCTCAAGGCCTCGGTTACCGGCTATCCCGCCGCCCGCCACCGGGTCGGATTCGGGGGAAGCACCATCCTCCACACCCTGGATCACGGCATTCTGAATCCCCTGGGCACCGCATCACTCCTCCTGCCAACTGATTTTGGCCGGGAGAGCGGACTCGAATCGGCCCTGTTTGTTTTCGATGAATTTTCAATCACCGACCGGCTTACCCTGTACACCGGCCTGAGATACAGTCACTTCACCTATCTGGCAGGGCCCGATACAGCCAACCGCAGTTACTCCGGCCCGGAGTACCGCGTCTCCCTCAATTTCATGGCTTCTGATAACCTGTCGGTAAAGATGAGCTACAACAAAATGCGGCAGTACCTCTTCATGCTCTCCAATACGGCTTCCATCTCTCCCACCGACCGCTGGAAGCTGGCCGATCCCTCCATCCTGCCTCCGGTTTCCGACCAGCTCAGTTTGGGCCTCTACAAGAACTTCCCGAAATCATCACTCGAAACATCCGCTGAGGTATACTATAAAATCGGGAAAAACAGCATCGATTACCGCGATGGCGCAGACCTGACCTTTGATCCCGATATTCCGTCGCTCCTGCTTCAAGGCAGCCAGCGTTCCTATGGAGCCGAGTTCCTGCTGAAAAAGAACGCCGGCCGGCTCACCGGCTGGATCAGCTATACCTGGTCAAGATCCTTTATCACGATCAACGGCATCCTGCCGGCCGACCAGATCAATCTCGGCCAGCCCTATCCTGCCAATTACGACAAGCCGCACTCGCTCAACCTGGTGGGAAACTTCAGGTTGTCGCGCCGCATCAGCCTCTCCTCCAACCTGGTCTATTCATCCGGCCGGCCCGCCACCTACCCCACCGGGTACTTTTACGTGAACGGGATGGCAGTGGTAAACTATTCGCTCAGAAATGAGTACCGGATCCCCGACTATTTCAGGATCGATATGGCCATCAACCTGGAAGGCAACCTGCTCAGGAAAAAAATCGCACACGGTACCTGGAGCTTCTCTGTGTACAACCTTACCGGCAGGAACAATGCATACTCGGTATACTTCGTGAATGAGGTGGATCGCATAAGAGGCTATAAGCTATCGATTTACGGCGTTCCCGTATACACCATCAGCTATAATTTCAAACTGGGGAACTATGCGACGGATTAACCTGATAGTACTCGCAGCAACGCTGTTCCTCGGTTCCTGTGTCGAGCCCTTTGTGCCCGATACGGCCAAATACGAGAATATTCTGGCGATCGAATGCCGGATATCGGATGACTATACGGCGCCTGCCCGGCTCATGATTTCCACCGCCGCCCCCATCGTAACCGGGGAGGGCGACAGACTGACCATCCAGCCCAAAAAAGTGAGCGGTGCAACGGCCCATATCCTGTCGCGCGACGGCATCGTTTATCCGTTTACGGAAGCCGCTCCCGGCACCTACCTGATTACCGATCAGGGGGGTTTTATTGCCGGGATGGACTATAAACTCATAATAATGTATGGTGGAAACCAGTTTGAATCCGATTTTGAGAGGTTGCGACCGGGCAGTCCTATCGAAAACATCAGGGCAGGTCATATCGTAAACCGGATAGAAGAGGATGGCGAGGTGGTTGACGGATACCGGTTTTACGTCACCAGCCGCGACTCAGGCACTGAACCCACATGGTATCGCTGGGATATGGAGGCCACCTGGGAATATAAATCACCCTACACGGCCACGCACATCTGGGATGGCCGTGAACAGAAACCGGAAACCAACCGCGAGTTCAGGATCTGCTGGAAAACCAAAACGATCAATGGATTATTTATAGGAACCACAGAAGGATTATCACAAAACCAGGTCATTGATGCTCCGCTCAATTTTGAATCCCAATACGGGGATGAACTGACGGTCCGCTACTGCCTGTCCGTGAAACAGTATTCGATAAATCCATCGGCCTATGCTTTCTGGGAGATCGTGGATGATCTCGTGAACCAGGCAGGCGGCTTGTACGAAACACAGCCCTTCCGGATCGAAGGGAACATTCGCTGCACCACAGATCCGAACCTCCCCGTTGCCGGTGTTTTTGAGGTAGCCGGGGTTTCTTTGGCCCGGGCTTTCGTTGACCGGCCGCAGGAGTTTACCGTTGTGCCGCTCGAGTGCATTCTCAGTGAAGTGGGCACACAGGATTTCCCCTGGTTCCGGCTGCCGGTGAACTCGTATGTCACCCAGGATACCCAAACCGGCAAGTTCTTTACCGCTTCACCGGCCTGCTACGATTGCCGCCAGCGGGGCGGAACCCTGACCAAACCACCCTTCTGGGAAGATTTTTAAGCTGAAGCCATGACCCTGAAAACAAAATATCATCTTCTCATATTTCTGATATTCATTGCGGTGTCTTTTCCGCCTCTTCCGGGACAGGAACCGGCCGGGCTCCCCGCCAGCTCTTTCCGTGAAACCGTGTGGCTGCAGTCCGACCGGCATATTTACCTGTCGGGCGAGAAAATCTGGTTCAAGTCTCAGGTACTTGACCACCTGACCCTTCAGCCGTCACTCCTCAGCCGGAACATTAGGGTAGAGCTCACCGATGCCGCCGGCAACCGCCTCATCCGCCAGAACCTCGCGACAGATGCCGGCAGCCTCTACTCCGCGATCCGGCTCGGACCCGACCTTTCGACCGGCTGGTACTACCTTCGGGCCTACACCAGCTGGATGCGGAACTTCGATGGATCGGAATATGCCGTGATGCCGGTAAAAGTTGTGAATCCCCGGGATACCCGGCCGGTTCCCGCTGAGACCGATACCCTCGACTCCCCGGCACCCGGAATACGCTACCCGGTAATCCTGGAAACTCCGTCAGGCGACCTCGCGTTCCGGACCCAATATCAGGTTAAAATCCAGGCTCCTGAAGGATTACGGGCAATCCCGCCGGCTGGTTTTTCAATCCTGATAGCTCTGGAAGAACCGGCCGCCTTTCATGCGCTGCCAGTCGCCGTATCAAACCCGGATACCAGCACCGTGCCTGTCCTTTATCCCCCCGAAACCCGGTCGGGACTCCTCACAGGCCGCGTGTCAGGCAAGACCACCGGAGCCGGGATCGCAAAGGTTCCGATTGGCATCACTCTTTTGGTTAACAATCAGTTTGAAGCGGCAGAAACAGACGCTGATGGTTATTTTTCAGTAGCCCTGCCCGGCCTTCATCATTCATGTGACTTCATTGCCAATTTCATTTCAGAACCCGAAGCGGACTGGACGATTACACTCCTTCCGGCATTCGACGACCGTCCCTGGAAACCGGTGGAAAGGGAATTCAGGCTGAGTGACCGGGAGCTTGAATACCTGCAAATATTAACCCGCAACAGCCAGATCCTTAAAGTGTTTCCTCCTGTATCAAAAGAAACTGGCCCGATAAAGGATTCGGTTGTACCGCGAAAGACATTCTTCGATCCGCCGGACCGTACCATCCTGACCGACAATTATATCGAGCTGGCAAATGTGAGGGAGCTGATTTATGAAGTAGTGCCGGACGTAACCGTCAGGGAAAAAGGTGAGAACCTGTACATCAGTGTGTACAACAGCCAACCCTTTGCTGAGGGGTATCCTACACTCGTCCTTCTCGATGGCATCCCGATCACCAGACACAATGAGCTGCTTGAGCTCCCGCCGAACCGCATCAGGGCCATTGAAGTCAAGAACAAGGTATACATCCACGGAAACAGCATCTTCTCCTCCATCGTCAATTTCATCTCCCGCAACGGCGACTTCGCCGGCCTCAAACTTCCTGAGACATCGGTGTTGGGCACCATTGAACTGCCGGAGGTTGCCCGGCCCCCTTTCCTGCCGGATCCGGATTCCGTTCCGGCCTCCACTCCCCTGATAAACACAACCCTCCTGTGGCAAACCGGCATCAAAAAACTTCCGGTCACCATCAGCTTTAAAACCAATGATTTGCCGGGAAAATTCCGTATTATCGTGTACGGGTATGCGGCAGATGGGGGATTGGTGTACGGCGAAGGACGGTTTATCGTGAACCGTGAACCGTGACGCCGATATGTTGGGGGCTGGGACAAAAGGCAAAGGGCAGAGGGCAGAAGGCAAAAATTAGTAACAGGGATTAAGAAAGAAGGAGCAAGGTCGAACCCGATGCTTCTGTAACTTCTTTCTTTCCTCACTTTTTTCTTCTTCCTAATTTCTGCCTTCTGCCCTCTGCCCTTTGCCTTTTGTCCCAGCCCCCCCTCCAACCCGCTCCTCTTTAATCTTTCTTCTTTTCTCTTTCTTCTTTCTTTCGCCTTTCGCCTTTTTTCTTTCGCCTTATTACTCTATCTTTACTCATCCCCCTGTCTTAAAATTGCTGTCCGATAATGAAGCATCTTGGTCAATGCTTGGTTTTCTGCATCAGTCTTATCCTCTTTTCGGGGGGCTGCCAACTTTTTGAGAACTCCCCGCCCACCGTTTCCTTCCGGATCCAGCCTGAGGTGGGAGATACGGCAACGGTGTTTTATCTTGATGCAAGGGATGTTTCGGATAACCGCACCGCCGACTGGCAGCTGCAGGTGCGCTGGGATTTTAATTCCGATGGAATCTGGGAAACAGACTTCTCGCATGTCAAGGAGAACGCCTGGAAATACAAACAGGAAGGCACCTACAGGATCACCTGTGAATGTACAGACTCAAGAGGATGCCGCTCAGCACTGACCCTGCCGGTCAGGGTACAGAACCCGATCCGGGACTCCATTCTGACTGACAGCCGCGACGGAAAAACCTACCGGACCGTATTCCTGTTTAACCGTTGGTGGATGGCCGAAAGCCTCCGTTACGGACAGGCGATTGATTCCACTGCCACTTCGAAAGACAATGAGATCCCTGAATATTACCTCAATCCGGCAGGAACCCTCAGTCCGTTTGGCGGTTACTACACCTGGTCCGAAGCTACTAATTACGAACGCGACACATCCCGGGGGATCTGCCCCGAAGGATGGCACCTGCCGCGTGTGGAAGATCATGCCGGACTGGAAGACTTCTGCGAGCTGGGGTATTTTACAAAAAAGTATTTAGGCATCGGAGGATTGTTTCATATCAATCTGGAAAGATCAGGAATGTACCATGTTCCCTCCGAAACCTGGCACAGAACCGGATCTTATTCTGAATACTGGA
This sequence comes from uncultured Porphyromonadaceae bacterium, assembly GCA_964512915.1. Lineage (GTDB taxonomy): Bacteria > Bacteroidota > Bacteroidia > Bacteroidales > UBA12481 > UBA12481. The sequence continues at coordinate 29,004 of CAZEKJ010000003.1, read as the reverse complement.
TGACGATACCGGGCCGGATGAAAGGCTTCGTTTCCTGGCTGCATTTCTCATTCAACGACCTCCCGAAGATCTTTTATGATGCCGATTTTTATGTTCCTGAATGGATCGGATGGAACAACGACTGGGGATTCTTTACCTACAAAAAAACGGCCATCCCGGTGAGATGCGTTAAAGATGAATAAAGCCGCCCCGATAGTTGCATTATTGTTGGCGCTGGCGTTCGGCAGCTGCAACAACGACCTCGACCTGGCCTATTATGCCGATCCGGTACCGGTGGTTTTCGGCGTCTTGTGCCCGCAGGACAGCGTTCATCGGATCTTAATACGCAGGAGTTTTATCTGCGGCGACAGTGTGGAATATTACGCAAAACAACCCGACAGTGTCCTGTTCGGTACCGTTCAGGTAAATATGGAAGTCCGGTCGGACGAAGGATCAGTTCTGGAACGATACAACTTTCTACCCGAGACATTCGGTCCCCGGGACGAGGGCTTCTTTGCTTCCGAACCTAACATTCTGTATGCAGCCCGGCCCACACAACCTGTTAATCCTTTGACTCTTGGCACATTTGAAAAATACACCCTGACCGCCTATTTTCCTGAAATCGATAAATCGATTATTGCCGAAACCTGGATTCCACCGGTCCTTAGATTGGCTTCACCCGCACGCATGGATCCGTTCGTAATGGATATGCTGGTTGAGCAAACCATCCGGTTTGTCTGGCAGCAATCTCAATCTTACAATATCGAAATGGTTACGGTGTTCAATTACCTGGAAGAGATCAATTACGAGTGGATCCCAAAAAGCATCAAACACAAGAAGACCTACCCGCATCTTGAAAAAAACCAATATACCAGCCGTGAAGAATTATCCCTTAATGGGGAATGGTTCTACCCGATGGTCGGAGGGAGGATCAAAAAGGATCCCTCCGTTTCGGCCCGCAAGTTTGTTTCGATTGATTTTCTCTTTTTTACCATCGCTGCAGGCGCTTATGATAATTATCTCTACACACAATATCCAACGGACTATTCCGAGAGCACTTTTTCCAATATTATTAACGGACAGGGCCTCTTCACCGCCTACAGCCGTCTCGAGCTTAAAGGCTTTACCCTGACCACCGCTTCCCTGGATACTCTCATAAGCGGAAAAGATACCCGGGATCTGGGGTTCGTGAGGTGGTGAAAGCCGGTTGCCGGTTGCCGGTTTCCAGTTGCCGGTTAGGCCAGAACTCACACTGGCACATTAGCACATTGGCACATTAGCACATTAGCACATTTTTTTTACATTTGAGTAGGATTGTCTAAAACCCACTCTTATGAAAAAACTGCTGCTCATCCTGGGTGCAATGGTGATTTCCGGTACGGCGTTTTTATCAGGGCAAACAGATGCCAGCCGAAAAAAATACGAACGGGTCTCTCTCACCGTAATCCACATCAATGACCCGGCGCCGGATCCCAATTACAACGGCACCACCAGCCAGTCGGTCCAGGCTTTTTTCAATCAGGCTAAACTCGTGGGGCCGAAATACAATGACCATACGATTTCTACGCGGGATGTCAGCATTGACCTGGACAACTTCACCGCCGAAAACCGGACGATGATCGGGAATCCCAAAGAGGCCGGCCAGATCCTGAGTTTTATCAATCAGTCCGATATCTCAAGACAGATCATGGCCAAATGGTTTGGCCGCAAGCCGGATGGCACTTTCAGCATGGATCTCATCGGACAGCGCGGACTCTACAACGCCAACGACAACGATTACATTACGGCCGCCGCCTCGCAGCGGCAATCGGCCGGACTGAAGGACCAGGGCGAAAAGCTACTGAAGCTCAGTTATATCCTGTTTGTCAATTATTCCGATATCCAGTACAAGGAGGGAAAAACGGCCGGAACGGGAACCTATTCCGGAATGGCCCGGGGATATCTGTATAAATTGGTATGGAATGACTCCATCAGCGCCAATTTTTATGAAAACCTCTGGATCAACGAAGGGGACAATGAATCGGTGAGGAACGCGAAAAAACAGAAATTCGATAACACCCTCTTTCCGATAATCCATGTCAGGAACGTGAATACCACCCTGGCCCAGCCGCTGTTGACCCTGACCGGAGACAACAAGAGCGATGCTGACAAAAGATCAGCCTTATACACCTCCCTTTATGAAAACCTGATGATTGAGCTGGACAACCGGGTCCCGGAGTTCCAGGTAAGACAGACCCTGATATCGAGCAAACCCATCGGGGCAACTATCGGAACCAAGGAGGGACTGTACGTTGACCAACGCTTTTTTGTGTTTGAGAATGTCCAGAAGAAAAACAACGAAGTGGCCAAGAAAAGAAGGGCTGTGATCCGGGCCAAACGGGTTATCGACAATGAGAAGGTGACCGAAGGGAATACAGCGCCATCCACCTTTTACCAGGTTGCCGGAGGAAAGGTCGATCATTTCGGGATGTTCATGGAACAGAAAAACGATAAAGGGATAGCGCTTACCGGCTCGCTGCTGTCGGGAGAAATCGCCGGACCCAACCTGACGATTGCCTACAACCTCTCGCGGTCGCTAAGCAAAACAATGAAGATCAAGACGATACCAACCGGGGTAAATTTCTTTCTGGATCTGGGCCTGGAATCGGCCAGGTATGTGAATGTCAGTATTCCCGGTTATTACCTCAGCGAGGACATCGGAAATTACCTCTTTCTCCGCGGCAGCGCCGGAGTAAGCAAGGATTTCTATTTCCTGAAAAATTTTCACATTTCACCACGAATCGGGTACGGAGTGGAATATACCACCTTGTATGACAAGGGAGAGGACCCCAATTTTCCAAACGGATTGACGGCCATGGGCGATCACATTCTGGCCGGTGGATCAGCCGGGATGAATCTCCTTCATAATTTTCAGATCGTCGGAGGATTCAATTACTACGTTCCGGTGGGTAACCTGTGGATGACAGCCGGATCCGCCGAGCCGGCGCTGTTGGGCCTGCGATGGTCGACCGTTTTCACGAACAGAAGCGGATTAAGCATTTTCGGAGGAATAAAAATTCTATTATAATGAAAAAGAATACAGTATTTATCCTGATGGTCTTTCTGGCCTTCTCCTTCCTGAGCCTTGACGCGCAAACCCGGAAGGAGAAAAAGATTGCCGGGTACATCGATGCAAACTATGAGGTTGAATGCCTGGGTACAGGTACCCAGGGCAGCCAGCTGATGAAAGTGTGGGGATACGGCAAGAATCCTGAGGATGCCGTTATCCAGGCCAAGCGGAATGCCGTCCATGCGGTCATTTTCAAAGGCATAACTGCCGGTCAGGGCTGCATGAAAAGACCGATCCTTACCGATCCGGGCGCCGAGCAGTCTCATGCCACCTATTTTGAAACCTTCTTTGCCCCGGCAGGCAAATACCTGAATTTCGTCTCCCTCAGCGGTGAGGGCGTCCAGGACCGCATTAAGGTCGACCGCAAAACCTATAAAGTGGCAATCAATGTTTCAGTCATGCATTCTGCACTGCGTCAGGAACTTGAGTCAGCCGGGATTGCCAAGAAACTGGGTGCGGGCTTTTAAAAAAAATGACCATGAAAGCAAAATCACTATTTATCCTGACAGGAGTTCTCAGCCTGATCCTGCTGACCAGCTCCTGCGATCCGCAGCGGAAAATCGCTGCCTACAACACCTATCCGACCGAATGTATCGGCATTGAAATGGATGGCAGTCAGACCGTTAAGGCCTGGGGAACCGGCCGGAACCGGGGCGATGCCGTGGAGCAGGCCAAAAAAACGGCGGTTCGCGACGTTCTCTTCAACGGCATACGGGCAGGCAAGGCCGAATGCCAGACAAAACCGGTGCTGCCGGAAGTTAACGTGCGGGAGAAGAACGAGGCCTATTTCAATAAGTTCTTCGCCGACGGTGGCGATTTCCGAAAGTTCATCTCGCTGAGGGATGAGCGTATCGGAAGGCGGTTCCTTCGTGAAAGGATGAAGGCCAAAGACCGGACCACCCGCAGTGTGATCGCCCGGGTCGATCGTCAGGGCCTGATTGACCATATGAAGAAAGATGGCATTTTGAAATAATAAAAATCGGAATAGAATGGAAAACCTGATAAAACAACGCGGATACCTGGCGGCCACGCTGATGCTGGTCCTCACTGCCACTGCAGCCTTCGGCCAGGCTAAAAAACCAACTATTATGGTGGTGCCGAGCGACGCCTGGTGCAATAAGGGCGGATACATGATGACCTTTGACAACCAGGGATCGCGCTTGAAGCTCCCGGATTACAAGATGGCCTTCCAGGAAAGCACCGATCTGCTTCTGGTAATCAGCAAAATCAACGAACTGATGGCTGAACGGGATTTTCCGCTTAAAAATCTGGAGTCAGCGCTGAGAACCGTTGCCAGTGAATCGGCCGAGGATGCCATGATGACCAGTAAGAGCGGGGCCGACGCCATTGAAACCCCGATCGACCAGCTCCGGAAAACTGCAAAGGCGGATATCTGGATACAGTTAACCTGGGCGATCAATACGGTGGGGCCCAAGAAATCGGTGACCTTTAACATGCAGGGGCTTGATGCCTATACCGACAAGCAGGTGGCCGGAGCCTCGGGCACAGGCCCGCAATCTTTCGCCGTGGAACTGCCTGTTCTGCTTGAGGAGGCCGTTCTTAGCCATCTGGATAATTTTAACGCACAGCTGCAGAAGCATTTCGATGACCTGTTCACAAATGGACGGGAGATTATTCTGAGGATTAAGGTCTGGGACAGTTATGATGGCGACCTGGAATCCGAATTTGATGGGTTCGAGCTCGGAGAAATCATCGAGAAATGGGTCAGCGACAATACCGTTGAGCACCGGTTCAGTACCACCGATGCAACCGAAAGCATGATGCTCTTCGAACAGGTAAGGATTCCCCTTTATAATGCCAACAATACGGCGATGGACGCCCGGGCCTGGGGACAGGAGCTTCGCAAGTTCCTGAAAGCCAAATACTCCATTGAAAGCAAGGTGATGACGAAGGGACTGGGAGGAGTTACGGTGGTGATTGGGGAGAAATGATAATGTGCCAATGTGCCAATTTGCCAATGTGCCAATTTGCCAATGTGCCAATGTGATAATTTGATAATGTGATAATTATGAAAGCATACAGAACTCTCTTAGTTGTGGGAATGTTGGTTCTTACGGCCACCTTGTCCCAGGGTCAAAATACGATCGGTAAACTGGATGATTTGGGGCGGATTGCCCTGAATACCTGGATTCCGGATCAGATTGAGTACATGCCGGCTGCGTCAAAGAGCAACCTTGAGAATAAGCTGAATCAGATTTCAACCCGGTACGGCATGGGAGCCAGCGAGCTGATGCCGAGGTTTATCATCACAGCCAATGTGGTGGTACAGTCGAAGGACATCACACCAACAGCTCCGCCAATGACTGCCATGACGGTTGATTTCACGCTCTATATAGGAGATGGTATCGAGGGAAAAATCTTTTCCAGCACCTCTGTCTCCGGGAAGGGAGTCGGTGAGAACGAAACCAAGGCCTATACAGCCGCTCTCAGGAGCCTGGATCCGGGCAATAAAAGGATCCAGCAATTCATGGAGGAGGGGAAACGCAAAATCATTGCCTACTATAATTCCCGGTGCGACATTATCATAAAGGAGGCTCAGATGCTGCAAAGTCAGAATCGCTTTGATGAAGCCATTTATGTCCTGATGTGCATTCCTGATGTTTGCCTGGATTGTTATAACAAGGCTATGGATGCCATTGGTCCGATATTCAAGGAAAAAATCGACTGGGAATGCAAGGCTAAGGTCAATGCCGCACGAAATGTGTGGAGCGCCGGCCTCAACCGCCGCGCTGCTGATGAAGCGGCCAGAATCCTGCTGACCATCGATCCCGAAGCAGCCTGTTTTGAGGAAGCAGTCGGCCTCACCGGTGAGATTGCAAAGAGAATCCTGGCGATCGATGGCCGCGAATGGGATTTCAAGCTTAAAAAAGAGATCGACCTTGAACGCGACCGGATAAAGGCCTGGCGTGATGTCGGAATCGCCTGGGGAACCAACCAGCCGAAAAATATCGTGTACAAAAGCCTTTGGTGAAACTAGTTGCCGGTTGCCGGTTACCAGTTGCCGGTTAGGCCAGAACTGTCATCCTGACGAAAGTCAGGATCCCCTTCCTCGGAGCACTTGTCATCCCCGCGAAAGCGGGGACCCATGCCTCCATGCCCCCATGCCCTTGTGCCCTTGTGCCCTTGTGCCCTTGTGCCCCTTTTTACTATCTTGCCCAAAAATTTTTCTCTATGAAACACCTCCTCCTTTCCCTCGGCTTGATAGCAATCCTTTCCGCTCCTGCCCTTGCCCAGTCGGGTCCTCAAAATAAAAACTGGCCCCAGTGGCGCGGCCCTAGTGAAACAGGAGCAGCCTTATACGGAAATCCGCCGTCAAAGTTCGGGGAAAACGAGAATATCCGCTGGAAAACGGAGATCCCCGGCAAAGGGCACGCTACCCCGATCGTTTGGGAAGACAAGATTATTGTCCTGACTGCTGTGGCTACAGATAAAAAACCTGACGGCAAGGTGCCGGATGCAGAAGGCACCAGGATTGCTGCCATGTCTCCCACCAAAACGGAATTAATACATCAGTTTAAAGTGGTCGTGGTCGATAAGAAAAACGGCTCTATCCTGTGGGAAAAAACCGTAAAAGAGGAGGTGCCGATTGAAAGCACGCATACTTTAGGCAGCTGGGCATCCAACAGCCCGGTCACGGATGGCGAAAACATTTATGCCTATTTTGGCTCCAGGGGATTGTACTGCCTTGATTTCAAAGGAAATATAAAATGGGAGAAAGATTTCGGCCAGATGCAGACGGTTATGAGCTTTGGCGAAGGCAGTTCACCCTCCCTATATAAAGACAAGTTGGTTGTGATCTGGGATCATGAAGCCGGATCTTTTATTACCGTACTGGATAAGAAAACGGGAAAAGAGCTGTGGAAGATGGACCGCGACGAGGGAACCTCATGGGCCTCGCCCCTGATTCTTGATGTTGAGGGCAAGGCCCAGATTATCACGGCTGCAACCAAGAAAGTCCGCAGTTACGATCTTGAAAGCGGAGCCATCATCTGGGAATGCACCGGCCTCACACGGAATGTAATCCCAAATCCGGTTTATGGCGACGGGATACTGTATGTAATGAGCGGATACCGAGGAAATGCGCTGATGGCTATCGACCTGAAAAGGGCAAAAGGGGATATTACCGGAACGGATGTCATTCTCTGGAGCTATAATCAGGATACCCCTTATACCCCCTCACCCGTTCTGATGGACGGAAAACTCTATTTCCTCAGAGCCAATAATGGCGAGATCACCTGCCTCGACGCCAAAACCGGTGCGGTTCTTTACAGCAAACAAAAGCTCGAAGGAATCACCAACACCTACTCGTCACCCACAGGTGCACCGGGGTTGATATTTATAGCAGGAGACAAGATTGTTACTGTACTGGAGGCCGGAGGATCGTTCAAGGTTCTATCCTCCAACACTTTGGAAGATACATTTGAAGCATCTCCAGTTATCATAGGAGATGAGATTTTCCTGAGAGGGGCGAAGTGGCTCTATTGCATTGGAAGAAAGTAGCCAGTTACCCCCCTGCTAACCTCTCTCCTAAAGCCTCGCATTCCGATAAAACAGCCAGGTTCGTAAGGTAATCCTGTTTTGCCAGACTTGCCGGAAGCCCCAGTTTCGGATAGAGTTCTAAAAGTTCCTGCTCAGTCCTGATCACCTGGCGGGATACGGCCAGCCGCGTGCCACAAATCACATGCAGACGATTCCCTTCACCGAGCATTTCTGTCATGAAACGAAACAAATCGATGACCGGCTGCGCTTCGGCAGAATCCGGCGATCCCATGGCCAGCAGCAGAACAAAATCCTTGTTCCACGTGTGGTGGGGAGTATGTATCAGTCCGGATTCCGTGATCTGCACATGCGTGAAGGAACGGAACCGGTCGAGCATTTTCTTCAGGGAGGCAGTCAGATGATGGAAATAGACAGGGGTGGCAAAAACCAATACATCGGATTCAAGAATCCTGCTGCGGGTACTTTCCCAATCATCATTCCGCATGGAGCAACGCTTCAGAATATTGCAGCGTAAACATCCGGAACAGTACTCCAGATTGAGGTCCTGCGCACGAACCACATCCACTTCGGATCCTTCCTTTCCGGCACCGGCCAAAAAATGATCCAGCATTGCAACACTATTGCCATTCAACCTCGGACTTCCGCTGAAAGCAAGTAACTTTTTCATATTTAGATAGTATTGAGCTGCGGCCAAAGTAGGAAATAACCTTTAAACCTTAACAATTTGTATATTTGCAACACGATCCTGACTCAAAGTTTTCCCATGAATATGAAGCATACGTTCCTGATCCTGGCCTTGTCGACGGCATTCTTGTCAATAAACACGAATGCACAAGGCCAAAATGTTCACGTAATTAGCAGTAATTCAATATATTACATAACCGCTGCCACATTTACACCCACCCTTGCCCCCGGGGATATCATCAAGATTTCATCCACACGCACGGCAGCCATCAAGTTTCAGAATATTCAAGGCACTCAGGATAAACCTATTACGATTATCAATGATGGCGGACAGGTTGTTCTGACCACCACCGGCTGGGGCCCGATGACCTTTGAGAATTGCAGCCACATCCGGGTAACCGGAAGCGGGGTTGCAGGAATCCGTTATGGGTTCAAGCTCACCGGAAAAGATTGTGGGCTTGCTTTTTCAGAACTGAGTACCGACTGTTTTGCCGAAAGAGTTGAGATTGCGGGGACAGGTACCACCTTTTTCGGAATTCTTGTCAAGAAAGACTATGGCGGAAATCCTCCAGTCCCTTATCCTCAGTTTGAACGCCTGGTGATCAGGGATTGCTACATCCACGATGTTTCAGAAGGGATCTATATGGGTGAAACCGTATCGCCAGGAATGGAATTCCGCCATGTAAGAATTTATAACAACGTTATCTCGAACACGTTGCGCGAATCCATCCAGATCGCAAACGCCGTTGAGGATATCGCTATTTATAATAACGTCCTCCTGAATGCCGGTATGGAAGGGCTTTTGTATCAGGATAATCACGTTCAGATTGGCGGTAACAGCATAGTGGATTGCTACAACAATGTAGTTTCCGGTGCACCGGCTTACGGGTTTATTGTGATGGGAATGGGAAATATCGATATCCATCACAATTATTCTGCCTCAAACCTCGGGAATTTCATCGACGACCGCTATACCCCAATACCGAACAGCCCGATAAAATTGAGGGACAATTTCTTCCGCACGATTACCGGCACCCGGGTAGTGAATAACATGAATCAGGTTAACCTGATGTATTTCACCAATAATCAATATGATTCCCCGGATGTTTTTCTGACCAACACCGGCGGTGTGCCCCCTGTACTGGAAGTTTCGGGGAATGTTCAAACTGGTGTACCGCAGTTCCTTTACACCCTGACTAACGGCGTTTTCATCGCCAGCGAAGGAAATCCTGCTTCTTACAGCAGCCTCGGCCCCATTCCCGGACTGTCGCATTCATTTGTATACCCGCCCCCGCCCGTTGAGCGGATTCCCGTTTTTTCGGCAATGATTACCGACCTCGTTGCGGGCGGCAGCCTGGTTTCGCCCAAATACCTGTGCGATGAACAATCCAGGAACCCCGATCTAAACCAGCACCCCGTAAGCACCAGCTGGAAACCTTCAAGCAGTCTGAAAAAGGCGCCTTACCATATTTATTTTGATCTCGGAAGCGAATACTTCATCGACCGGATCTGCCTGCACAACATGGCCGCAGCCGGGCCAATCGTGGTTTCCACCGGTACTCCAACCCAGTGGACTCAGCTATTCTCCGATCCTGCCAAAGTCAAGAACACCTGGTTAAAGCATTCCGCCCAGGTAAAGACGAGGTATATCCGGCTATCCATAACCACCAATATTAAGGTAATGATAAATGAAATAGCCATTTACGGATATAAACCCCTTACTGCCCCGGAAGTCATCAATCACACAAAAGCCGGTGCGTCCGACATCACTGAGGCCCAGTCAATCCCCGTAATGGTCTATCCAAATCCTGCAACCTCGCAAATAACCATTCAGGCCGGCGATTTGCACAAAGGTTGGCAGTTTGCCCTCTATTCATCTCAGGGACAACTGGTTAAAACCGGCACTTTCAGCGGCCAGTGCGTGGTTCCGGTGGACACCTATCCCGAAGGCATCTATTTTATCCGGATTCAGGATCCTCAGGGCAAGCTCACCAATCAGCGTATCATTATTCAATAAAATCAAATCTGATGTGGAGTCCTGTTGAGAGGCAGCTGATCGGTCGTTTCCGGACCCCCTATGACATTCAGCAATTTCTCGATTCCATTCCTTATAACCCGGTCGGGGAGTGCCGGTCGCCCCGCCTTGTTCTCGCTGAAC
>CAZEKJ010000003.1:18067-18543 GCA_964512915.1 uncultured Porphyromonadaceae bacterium | reverse complement strand
CCACTGCTTTGAAGGGGCGCTTTTTGCTGCAGCGATGCTCCGGGAGTTGGGACACCCGCCCCTGATCGTCGACATGGCAGCCGAGAATGATGATGATCATGTAATCGCTGTCTTCCGCACCGATAACCTCTGGGGAGCCATAGCCAAATCGAATACCTCGGCTCTCCGTTTTCGCGAGCCGGCCTACCGAACCCTGCGCGAACTGATCATGTCTTATTTCGATTTTTACTTCAACACACTCGGTGAAAAATCACTCCGCTCCTACTCCCGTACCGTAAACCTGAACCGCTTCAATAAAAAAAACTGGGCTACCTCCTCCGATGATCTTGAATACATCGGTGACTATCTTTACACGGTGCGCCACTATCCTGTTGCCGGTCCCGGAGTCCTGGCCCATTTGCAAAAAGCCGACAAACTCCTGATGGATGCGGTGTTTCTGGGGGCCAACGAAGAGGGGCTGTTTAAAGCACTGTAGG
>CAZEKJ010000003.1:0-18057 GCA_964512915.1 uncultured Porphyromonadaceae bacterium | reverse complement strand
CACAAGGGCATGGGGGCACAAGGGCACAAGGGCACAGGGGCATGAGGGCATGAGGGCATGAGGGGTGTCATTCCGGCGGAAGCCGGAATCTCCCGGCCTGAAACACAATATTTACAGACAAACTAAATGTTCCTTCCGTTACTTCTTCTGCTGCTCTTCGCCGCTTACCTGACGAGGGAGGCGATCCTGCACAACCGCAACCTCCGCCGGATCCCGCTCAGGATAACAGTCTCCGGTACGCGGGGCAAATCCTCGGTTGTGCGTACGCTGGCGTCAGTTATGCGGGCAGCCGGATATACGGTGGTGGCCAAAACCACCGGCTCTGAAGCAATGATCATTTTGCCCGACGGATCGGAGGAACCTGTGAAACGGCGAGGACGAATCACCATTATGGAGCAAAAAAATCTGGTGCGCAAGGCTGCCCGGGTTAATGCCAATTGCCTGATAACGGAAATTATGAGCATCCGTCCTGAAAACCACCGGATTGAAACCCAACGGCTCCTGAAACCGCATCTTACCATCCTGACAAACTTCCGGGCGGATCATCTGGATGTGGTGAGAGACAGCCTGAAAGAAATTTCCGACCTCCACGCAAACGACATTTATCCGGGTTCCCGGGTATTGATCCCTGAGGAGGAGATCAACGATTTCATCCGGGAAGAGGTGGAAAATGCTACGGCGGAGCTGATCCTGGCAAAGGCAGGAGATCCCGGCCTTCGCCGGGATGACAGTGGGGAAGCAGATTTACCAGACCTTAACTGCCAGATCACGGAAAACCTTTGCATGGTGGCCCATGCGGCAAGATTATTTGCAATCCCGCAAGAAGTGATCAGGCGTGGAATACAAAATACGCACCTCGATATAGGCCGCCCGCGGATTTTTTGCTTTGACGGTCCAAACGGCCCGGTGTGGTTTGTCAATTCATTTGCCGCAAACGATCCCTTTTCAACGCTGCAGTTGATGGAAAGAGTTTTATCTCTCCTGAACCTTGAAAACCCGGTTGTTTCGGGCCTTATCTGCCTCCGCTCCGACCGCGGCGAGCGCAGCCGGCAATGGCTCGACTGGCTTGCCGGCGAGGGGAAAGGGGCCTTTAGCCAAATTTACACACTTGGGACTCATGCGCGGCTATTCGCAAGAGTACTACCTGATTGTCAGGCGATTGCCGGCTACCAGTTGCCGGTTGCCGGTTGCCAGTCTGAGGGCGGACCATGGGTCCGCCCCTACTGGTCACTGGTCACTGGTCACTGGTCACTTTTTCAATCATCACGCGTCACGCGTCACGTGTCACATATCATCCACCAATCCCCGCCCAACACCATTATCTTTGGTCTTGCGAATATCGTCGGCCAGGGCCGGGAATTCGTTGATTACTGGAGCATGGCAGGCACTGAAATAATGATGGAGGAAGCACGCTGATGGAACTGGAACTGTTTTTTCTCGGACTGGTTCTCACCCTGGCCTTTGTTGCTGCCACCGGCTTTTATCCGGGCGGCATTATCGTACCCGGCTATCTGGTTCTCTTTGTTAATCAACCCCTGCGCATCACCGGAACCCTGGCAGCCGCGCTTCTTACCCTGCTGATCTATCGATTGGCCAGCCGGTGGCTGATCCTTTTCGGCCAACGCCGCTTTGTCTTCCTGATCCTCACCGGCGCCCTTTTCTCCATGCTCTCCGCCCTGCTCCTTCCCTCCATTTCACCGGAGGCAGTGGAGTTTACCGTGATCGGCTGGGTGATCCCCGGTTTGATTGCCGGACATTGCGAACGGCAGGGGGTCCTCATTACCGCAGCGGCAACTTCCATAGCAGTGGCAGCACTCTTCTTCCTCGGAAAACTCTGGTTCCTGATCTTTTAGCCCGATATGCCAGGAAAGCCGCCAGCGATCAAACCCTCCAGCCGCTTCCTGCTGACGCACGGACTGATCAGCCTTATCGTGCTTGCTGCCACGCTCCTTCTTACCGGAAATTCCAGCGGGAATAGCAGGGAGATGATCCGCGCCGCTGAAATCATGGACAGTTCGCTTAAAATCATCTCCGGGTATTGCAGCGCGAACCGGATCAATTCCGATACGGTTTCGGATCCCCGGAACACGGGACTTATCGGGCCGGAGCTTTCAGAAATAACAACCACAACGGGAGATTTGGAGGCCAAACGGACCACCATTAATCCCGATTTTGGTGCGTTGGTGGTCAGGCTGCTCACCGAAGCCGGAGCCAGGCCGGGCGATACCATTGCGATCGGCTGTTCAGGCTCCTTCCCTGCCCTGATGCTCGCATCTCTGGCCGCCGCCGAAGCCATGAACCTGCATCCCCGGGTCATCCTCTCGCTCGGATCCTCCTCCTGGGGCGCCTCCAATCCGGATTTCACCATCTGGCATATCTGGCAGGTGCTGCGAGATAAGGGAATCCTGCAGAATAATCCCGATGCAGTTTCGCTTGGCGGAGAGTACGACACCGGATCCGGATTTGCAGGCGATATCGCCGCCAGGCTCTCGGCTCAAATCACAAAATCGGGCGTAACCCTGATAAACAACCCCGTGCTCACCGAAAATATCGGGATAAGAAATTCCGTCTATTTCAATGGAAACCAGGGATCCGTCAAGGCTTTTATCAGCACCGGCGGAAGCTATTCAAGCCTGGGCACCAGCGCAGAAATTCTGAAGGTAAAACCCGGGCTGGTTAACAAAACCAAAATGCCCAAACCGGAACAGCAGGGCATGATCCATTCCATGCTCGGCAAGGGAATCCCCGTAATCCACTTACTGTACATCAAGGGCCTCGCCCAACAGTACAACCTCCCCTGGGATCCCGCCACCCTTCGGCCCCACTCCGAAGTCTTTGATCTTTCTTCTTTCTCTCGCCTTTCGCCTTTCGCCTTTCTTTCGCCTTTCGCCTTTTATCTTTCGCCTTTCTTCCTGCTCTATTTCATCTTCATCCTCCTCCGCTTCCGTCTGCTCCACAACAGGGAGTAACTGGTTAATGGAATGATATCTTTTTTACCTTTGAAAAACACAGAAACACAGATCGCTATGAAACCATTCTTACCTTTTGGCATCACCCTGATTATCAGCTCATTATTTATCTTCAGCCGCCCCGATGCCGTCGGACAGACCGCTTCGGAGCCGGTTCTCCTCACCTCTTGCGGCCAAAGCCCCGGACCTGTGCGGGCAAAGGTTTTTCTGCAGAAGCTCGGGATTGTATTTGAGTATAACGCCCTGGCCAAGGCTGAGGACCTGGCAGCAAAAAAGAAAGAGGGCAAGCCCTATAAAACCCTGATGATCGTCACCGGCGCCAGCCTCAAGGGCATGGGTGCCGCCGGCGTATCCATCGATGAGGAGATAAACCGTACCAAGGCGCTGATCGCCGAGGCCAAAAAACAGGGGATCAAAATCATCGGTGCACATATCGAGGGTATGTCGCGCCGTTCGCAAGGCGCCTCTGCAGGCGACAACTCCGATGAGATGTCGATCGATGCCGTTTGTCCGGTTTCCGATTTCATGATCGTAAAAAAGGAGGGCGACAGCGATCAGCGGTTCACCACGCTCTCAAAGGCGAAAAATGTTCCGCTGCTTCTTTTTGAGCTGAACAACGACATGCTCGAGATCCTGAAAAAGGTATTCAGCAAATAGGAGGCGGGTACGGTGAACATGTACACTTCAGCAGCCATCATCCTGGGCGTAATGGTTGTGGTATATATTGCAGCCCTGCGGTTCAAGCTATCCACTGAGCTCGCCATGCTGCTCGCCGCGGTGGCCGGGGCACTCTCGGCCGGTCACTGGTTTCCTGCTCGTCAGGTTGCCGAGGGCTCAATAACCTATCTGGATATAAACCTGATATTCATTTGCGCCACCCTCTTCATGAACATCCTGAAAGAATCGGGAGGCGTGGCATTTGCCGTACGGTCCATCATAAAAACATTCTATAAAAGCAGGGTCATCCTCTTGATCCTGATTGCGTTCCTCCTGCTGATTCCCGGAGCCCTCACCGGTGCCGGCAGCGTTACGGTTCTGATTATGGGCGGCATGGTGTCGGTGGTTCTCACCTATATGGGTGTTACTAAGATCCGAACCGCAGCTATCATTTTCCTGATAGCGGGACTGAGTGCAGCGGCCCCGCCCGTGAGCCTCTGGGCCATGATGACGGCTGCCGGAGTGAACATGCCCTACGTGGGATTTTTCATGCCGCTGCTGATCCCGTGCGTACTTGGCGCCCTCTTTACCATTTTTTACCTGGGCTGGAAAGGCAACCGGATTGATGTGGAAAAGGCGTTTGCCGAGCTTCCCGAGCCTCCGAAGAAAATGAGCTGGCTGAGGATCATTATCCCCTTCCTCGTCTTCTTCGGATTTATTTTCATGGGCCGCAAATGGCCGCATGACACGCCGGTTGTCGGCATGCCCCTGATGTTCCTGGTTGCCGCCCTGGCTGCCTGGCTGCTCTCACCGGTAAAACTGAACCTCTTTAAGATATCGGCAGAAACCATTAAACAGCTTCTGCCCCTGATCGGTACCCTGACCTGCGCCGGCATCCTGGTGCAGATCATGACCCTTACCGGAGTGCGCGGGCTGTTGGCAATTACCTTTATCACCCTGCCCGTCTTTCTGGTGATCGGCAGTCTCTTTTTCTTCCTCCCGATTACGGAATCGGTTCTGATGTACGGAGCCGCCGCCGTTTTCGGGGTACCCCTCATCCTGCTGTTCAACTCCATCGGGATGAATCCGATCGTTGCACTCGCCGGTATGTCGGTGATCTGGCCGCTCGGGGATGCCCTTCCGCCAACCGCCATTATCGGCCGGCTCACGGTGGATGTGGCGGGCGCACAGGACAGCTATGGCAAGTTTCTGAAAATGTGCATTGTTCCCGCCATTTTTATTTGCATCATCGGAACACTTATGGTGATTTACAGCAAGGATCTCGGTTTTCTAACCGGTTTATAGAAAGGGAATGACATGGACACACTGACAACCATCATATCGGTTCTCTACTACGCCCTGATCGCCTTCATTGTGGTGCTGATCATTTACAATATGATCAAGGCCAAAGAATGGAAAAAGGAGATCATCTATATCGTGATATTGCTACCCTTCCTCCTGCGCTTGTTCCTGCTAAAATAAAGCCCGATGAATAAATCCGATATAGTAAGAAAAAGCCTGATCGGGCTGGCCGGAGGGATCATTTTAGTGTTCTCCGGAATCAGCTTTTACCAGCACCGGCATCTGAAGGAACCGGTCGTCATCAGCGACGGCGTTACCCAGGTTAAAAAACTGGGCGACTATTTCGAGGGCATCAAGGGCTCTGTCAACGACTGCAATCTATATTTTCTCGAAGGTGCTGAGCCCGGGGGGACCATGCTGGTTCTGGCCGCTTCGCATCCCGAGGAACCGGCCGGACGGCTGGCTGCCTGGCTGATGGCCGAGAACGGCATCTTAAGCAAAGGCAGGCTGATCCTCGTCCTTTCGGCCAATCGCAGCGGCACCCTGGTAACCCGTCCGGGTGGAGCATATCCCCCTGATTATACCATCACCACCCCGTGGGGTGGCCGGAAATTCCGGATGGGCGACCGCTGGTCGAGCCCGCTGGATCAATGGCCTGACCCTGAGGTGTATATACACTATCCTAGCCGCCAGAACCTGGCCTATGTAGATGTCCGAAATCTTAACAGAGCATGGCCGGGCCGTTCGAACGGCACCCTCACCGAAAAAACCACCTTTGCTTTCATGGAACTTATCCGGAATGAAAAGGTTGATGTAGTAATCGATCTTCATGAAGCAGAACTACAGTATCCGGTTATCAATACCATTGTGGCTCATGAAAAGGGACTCGATCTTGCCACCATGATCTCAATGACGCTGACCGATTTTGAAGGGTTCAGCATCGGCACCGAGTTTTCGCCAAAAAATCTTCACGGCCTTTCACATCGAGAGATCGGCGACCATTCGGATGCCATCTCCCTCCTGTTTGAGGCTCCCGAACCTTTCCTGGATGCAACCCGCGGAATCACGGGCCGCAAGCAGCTCCTCGAAGGCAAGGACGAATTCGTGGTGAAGGCCGGAAAACACGGACTTCTCTACGCACCCATCGACGAAAACGGCTGGCCCATTGATGTGCGCGTTGGCCGTCATGTCTCAACCATCCTGCAAACCTTCGAAAGCTGGAACGAAAGCAATCCCGGTAAAGAAGTAGTCTGCACCGGCGTACCGCGGTATGCCGATATCGTGAAAAATACCACCGGATTCTACCTGAAAAACCCCGCCGGGGTTGACCCGGCGAAAGTGAAGTATGAATAATTCCATACCCATCCTCATTTCCCATGAAAACAAAAATCTCCATTCTGCTCCTCGCTACCCTACTGCTAGCGCAGTTGAGCGTTGCCCAGTTCATTCCGATCAGCGAAGCGGAAGCTTCATGCACCAGTATCATGGTTGGCAAGAAAGCCACCACCGACGGATCGGTTATCACCAGTCACAGCTGCGACGGGAATTACCGCACCTGGCTGAACATTGTGCCCCACAAAACCTGGCCCGCAGGCGCCATGCGCAAGGTAACCTGGGGGAACATGTTCACGGAAACCCCTACCGACAAGCGAAATCTTATCGAAAAAGGCGAGATCCCACAGGTAGCTGAAACCTATTCCTACTTCAATGTCTGCTATCCGGCCATGAATGAGAAACAGCTGGCTATGGGCGAAACTACCATCAACGGCAAAAGGGAGCTGATGAATGACGATGGCTTGTTCCAGATTGAAGAGCTGCAGTCCATTGCACTGGAACGCTGCACCACGGCTCGGGAAGCCATCAAGCTGATGGGTGAACTCGCAACCAAATACGGTTATGGCGATGCCGGCGAATGCCTTACGGTCGCTGACAAAAAGGAAGTGTGGCATTTCGAGATTTTTGGCGGCGGTGTTTTCGAGGTTGGAGCCGTCTGGGCGGCTGTCAGAATTCCCGACGACCACGTTGGGGTTTCGGCCAACATACCGAGAATCAGCACATTAGATCTGACTAAGCCCGATTATTATATGGCATCGGAAAATGTCTATACCCTTGCCAAGGAGCTGGAATTCTGGGACGGCAAGGAAGAATTTAAATTCTGGAAAGCCTACAGCGGACGGAAACCCTACTCCACCCGCGAATATTACATTCTGAGCACCATGGCACCCTCACTCAAACTCACTCCGGATATGGATGAGCTGCCCTTCTCGGTTAAGCCTGATAAAAAAGTAGATATTACCGATGTTTTCAAGTATTACCGGAATACCTATGAAGGCACCGATCTTGATGCCCTGAAAAACCTCAAGGTACCACCCCAGCAGTTTCGCGGCCGGGGTCAGGAAGCCGCGCCCGGCGCACCCGAACTGGTCACGAGTCCGGCTGTTAATCCCTGGATGGGCGGCGACCTGAGAACCCTGATCAACACCCTGAAACCAGGGACGGTTGAAAGCCAGCGGACCATCGCCATCAGCGGATGCTCCTATAGCCAGATATGCCAGTGCCGCGACTGGCTGCCCGATGAAATCGGTGGTATCGCATGGTTCTCCTTCGATAATCCGGCTCAGAGCCCACGTGTTCCTGTCTATTCGGGTACACTGAGCCTTCCCGACAGCTGGGCCGTTTGCGGGCAGAAAGAGTACCGGACCGACTCCGGCTGCTGGCAGTATCGCCGCACCAACCGGCTCTCTGAAATCAAGTGGGGAAGAACCCGGTCCTATATCGAGAATGGAATTAAGGAGTATGAAGAAAAAGCCCTCAGGGAGATCCCGATGATCGACAAAATGGCGGTTGACCTGTTAAATGCCAATAAAGGGAAAGCCCCTGAGCTCGATGCCCGCGGCAATCCGAAACCAGAAGCCTATCGCCTTCTTCTGACCCAGTACACCAACGATTTTGCCCGCGCCACCATGGACAAATGGTGGGAGATGGGCGACCTGTTCTTCACCATGTTCGCGAGAGGATTTTAGGATTTACGATTTACGATTTACGATTTTGGGTATCGGGTATCAGGTTTCAGGTATTGGGAATAGGGCTCTTCGGCTGTGTCATCCCGGCGAAGGCCGGGATCCCCAGCCTCGGAGCAACTGGCGGGAGATTCCGGCTTTCGCCGGAATGACAACCCTTTCGCCGGAATGATAGCCCTTTAGTACGAGCCGGCCTTTGTGCCGGCCCTAACCAGTAACCAGTAACCAGCAACCAGTAACCAGCAACCAGTAACCAGCAACCAGTAACCATCATGAAAATTCAAAAACAGGTATTCGGTCTATCACTCCTGATATTGTTTTTGGGGATAAATCTTGCCGCCTTTCCCCAGGACCAGGAGTATGAAAACTGCACCAGCATCATCGTTGGAAAGAAAGCTTCTGTGGATGGATCGACAATGACTTCGCATTCCTGCGACAGCGGTTCCGACCGCACATGGATCAATGTAGTTCCCCGGAAAAATCATGAAAAAGGGGCAACCTGTCCCATCATTCTGGATCCCAAGGGAACCAAGGGTCCGATAGATCCGGATGCCATTGAGGCAGGAACTATCCCGCAGGTCGCTCTCACCTACGCCTATATTAATACGGCCTATCCGGTGATGAACGAATTTCAGCTGGCCATTGGGGAAACCACCTTTGGAGGCAAGCGTGAACTGCATTCCGAAAAGGGCCTGATCGACTGCCCCGAGCTATACCGACTGGCTCTGGAACGTGCCAAAACCGCCCGGGAAGCCATTAGGGTGATTGATGACCTGACGAAAAAATATGGGTATAACGATGTGGGTGAATGCTTTACGTTTGCTGATCCGAAGGAAACCTGGCATTTTGAGATCCTTGGACCCGGAAAGGACAAGATTGGCGCTGTTTGGGCTGCCGTAAGAATTCCGGATGATGAGGTAGGCGTTTCAGCCAACGCAAGCCGGATCCGAACCCTGAACCTCAAGGATCCGGATCACTTTATGGCATCGGAAAATGTACATAGCCTGGCCCAGGAACTGGGCTGGTGGGATCCGAAAAGCGGACAGGCGTTTGAATTTTGCTACGCCTATGCCGACCGGCGCAGCATGGCTTGCCGCAGGCGTGAATGGAGGGTTCTGAGCCTGGTTGCCCCGTCATTGAAACTCGATCCGAATGGCGAGAACTACCCGCTTTCTGTAAAGCCCGAGAAAAAGCTCTCTGTTCAGGACCTGCTGGTGATGTTCAGGGACTATTATCAGAATACAGCCTATGACATGACCAACAGCCTGACGGTAATCGACCGGGAAGGCAAAGCAGTTAAAAGTCCGGTGGCAAATCCTTTCATGACCGGCGATCTACGGAACCTGCTGAAAGTGCCCGGGGAAAGAACCATCTGCTGTGCCCGGGCCACCTACCTGCAGATAACCCAGTCGAGGGAATGGCTGCCGGATCCGGTCGGTGGAGTGGTTTGGCTTGGTTATGACAATCCGCTACTAACTCCTCACACTCCCTTTTACTGCGGAATATCCCAAATGCCCGAATCCTATCAGGTTGACGGTCGTGAAAAATTCAGCCGTGACTGCGCCTGGTGGTCCTTCAGGCAGGTGAGCCAGCTGTGCATGCTGCGCTACCAGCCGATGAGCAAGGATGTGGAAAAAGTGTGGAAGGAGATCGAGGATAAAGCCTTCGCCAATCAAACGGCTTTCGAAGAGGAAATGATCAAATCTTTTAAAAGCGACCCGGTTAAAACTCAAGAGCTCCTCACCCGCTACTGCAACGACCTGGCAAATAGTGCCGTCGATCGTTACTGGAAGCTGGCCGAAGAGCTCTGGAGCCGATATACGAATTCGTTCTGATTATTCTTCGCCGAAAATTCCTACGGTTACTTTAGTGTCAAGTATGGTTTCCAGAGTGAAACTGACCGGTGACTTGTCGGTATTGCCGGTCAGGGTTACTGTGACAGGAACCAGGGCCGACAGCATACTTTCAAGAATAGCAAAGTCATCTTCACCGATTGTTTTGGAATCACCATCATTGTAAGTCCCATCCATGGTGATATTTACGACCAGATTCTCGCCATCAACAGAGGCAGTGATGGCCAGATTGGCGTTGTTCAGGGTAACCGGGGCATCAGAGATTGCCGTAACGCTGATGGTCAGGCTGTTCATAGCAAAGCTCTGGATTTTTTGTGCCAGGGAGGCTACGGTAGCATCTTCCATCGGATCAAATACCTTTGATTCATTAATTACGGCAGCGGTTGATTTCAACGGCTCGTTCACCGTTACCGGCAAGCTGATGGTGAAGGATACATCCTGTTTAACTACCATGGCTTCCTTGATTTTTGCACAACTGCCCAGTGTGAGGGCAACAACGGGTAAAAGGATCAGCAAATTTCTTGTTTTCATAGTGCTAGTTTTTGTATTATTAACATCTGTAAAGTGATTTGGTTTCCCAAAGATCAAAAAAAATGTACAAACAAAGCGGAATTGTTCTTGCATTAGTTGTGATCATGGCCGGCTGCCTTCCAAAAGAGGTTGAGGTTGAAGCTGATGGGATGATAACCGATTCCAGGGATGGTAAAACCTATGCGTATGTCAATATCGGAACTCAAAGCTGGCTGATCGAGAACATGAATTATACCGATAAGGACAGCACCGGGTCCTGGTGTTATAAAGGGCTGGCTAAGAACTGTGATTCCTATGGCCGCCTGTATACCTGGGATGCAGCCCTTAAGGCATGCCCCTATGGCTGGCGGCTTCCGGAAGACGGGGATTGGAAGGAACTCGAAATCTTTCTGGGCATGGATCCGATAGAAGCTGACAGCACCGACTGGCGTGAAACCGGCGATGTGGGAATACAGCTGAAGGCTGTGTGGGACTGGAATTCGGGCGGAACCGGCGAAAACACCTCCCGTTTTACCGCATTGCCTTCGGGCTTCAGGGAACCCAACGGACAATATTACTACATCGGTGATATAACTACTTTCTGGTCATCAACCTATACCGATGAAGCCCACGCAATTGGCCGGGCCATGATCTACCATTCAACGGGAGTCTATCGCTGGAGCTACCTGAAGACAGGGGGGTATTCGGTGAGGTGCGTGAAGGAATAGGGGCACAAGGGCACAAGGGCACAAGGGCACAAGGGCACAAGGGCATAAGGGCATGGGGGCATAAGGGCATAAGGGGATTCCAGCTTTCCGGAATGGCAGTTCTGGCCTAACCGGTAACCGGCAACCGGCAACTGGCAACCATCTTCCCCACCTCCCGCATAAAGTCCTCCGCCTTCTCCACCGTCTGCGACCGGCGGCGGTGAAGATGGCCGGTTTTGGGGTTGGTGTTGAGAAACGAGGGACCACTGTATTTCCAGGTTAAGAAAGGAAAACAAATACCCAGCGCATGCAGGTACGCTTTTAACCGGCTGGTTCCTCCGAGGCCAATGGAGTTGTCACCCTCGTCCTGAAGTTCGTCAAAAATAATTTTGCCGATGATCCCATCATCCTGATATTTTAGTAGTTGCCTGTATAATTCTGATTTTTTGCTGATCATGCTGGCCCCGAGTGCAACATGAAAAGGCAGATTGAATATGTGGCCATTCTTCATTTCCCGGGCCAGGTAGCAGGCGGTTTGCGCCGCAACCACGCTGCCATAGCTCGACGAGACGAGGAACAGTTCAGTATTTCTGCTATACGGAACTGAAACAATCTGCTGGTAAGCTTCCCGGAGGAGGCGGATCTGATCCGGCTTTGGATCCTGCCGCTGCGCATGGCCCAGTGCCCAGAAAACATTCAAAAACGGGTATCGGTTATAGATCCCCTCAACTACCCGAAAGTTTGGGTTGTACGCTTCATGCAGTAACCGGATAAAGGATCCGGTAAAAAGATTGGGCGACCCTTTCCCATAGTCCCCGCCGGCAAAAAACCAAATCCGGTACTTGTTTGTTTTGTCCATCAGGAATCAAATAAACCAAAATTCTAAAAAAAATGTACTTTTCCGCCTTCGAAAAACTATAACCTATGGGCCCAAGAATAATCAACGGATTGGCAGAATTTGAGCAATTAGTCGGACAGGAGATTGGTGTATCTGAATATCAAGTAATTACGCAGGAGCAAATCGGCCAATTTGCTGATTCAACTCTGGACCATCAGTGGATCCACCTGGATTCAGAACGAGCCAGGGCTGAGACCCCTTTCGGCGGCACCATTGCGCACGGCTACCTCACCGTATCCCTGTTACCCTATCATTGGGGGCAGATCGCAGATGTGCGGAATGTAAAAATGATGGTGAATTATGGAATTGAGGATTTTCGTTTCAAGGAGGCTGTCAGGGTAAACAGTTCCGTTCGGATCAGGGTCTGGCTTGATTCTCTTACCAACCTGCGCGGAATCATTCGTACCCGGATGAAAGTTGTAATGGAAATCAAGGATAATCCCAAGCCGGCGTACGAGGGGTACATAGTGTTTCTTTATCACTTTAATTCGTAGAAGAGGGGGCATAAGGGCATAAGGGCATGGGGGCACAGGGGCACAGGGGCACAAGGGCACAAGGGCACAGGGGCACAGGGGCACAGGGGCACAAGGGCACAAGGGCACAAGCCTGCCATCGTTTAAACTCCCGACTCCCGACTCCCGTCTCTCGGTCTCTTAGTCTCTTGGTCTCTTAGTCTCTTGGTCTCTTAGTCTCTTGGTCTTAAAGTCTTCTCACCAGCTTTCTACCGTACTCCCTAAAAAAAACAGGGTCTTCCTCCCTGAGCATCTTCAGCTGCTCGCGGCAGGCGTCTGTGTTCCCCTCGTGAAGATGGATCAGGGCCAGGTACCAGCGTGAGGTCACCTGGTATTCGGTTCCTTCAGAGATCAGTTCCTCCAGCAGCACACGGGCCTGAGGCAGTTCATCAGAAAGAAAGAATTCCATGGCCTGATAGAACCGGTTGCCGGAATATTGAGTGGTATCAATCGCTGTGGTATCAGTCTGGAAGGTGATTTTATACTGATCAAAAAGGGAAAGCAAATCGGGCTTTTTGAGCTGCGGAAAGACGAATATGAATGCAAGCAAAATCACAAAAGGTGATGAAATGAGGTAAATCCTGCCGCGCCTTTTGTTTTTTTCTTTTTCAGCCCTTTTTTCAATGATTTCCGATTCCTGAAGAATCATTTCTGCCATCTCCGCCCGGATCCTGAAAACATTGATTACAGCGGTGATCAGATCGTTACCGGGTTCTGCAGATTCCTCCCTGCCAAAACACATCTGTAGTCCACGGATTAGCTTCTCTTTCCTGATCCAGTAGTGCTCGGGCGAATCAAAAGGAAGAACCTCCCGGATCAATTCCGGAGCCAGATCACGGCTGATATAAAAGAGTAATTTTTGGTCCTCAGCAGCAAGACTGCGAATAAACCGATCGGTCTGCTGTTCCATTTCGGTTGATTCGTGCAGTAAAAAAAGCTCTTGCGGCACACCGAAGGCATCCAGCCCTTCTTGCTCGGGCAAGGGACTCTTCATCAACCACTTGCCTATTTCCGATACCTGCGGTCTGCCATCAGCGGTCATAATACCTTAAACAAAACAAGTCCCAAAGCCGCGAGAAAAAACACCAGTTGAATAATAAGCAGGAAATTTATCCAACGGTCTTTCTTCCGGATCTTTTTCTCTAACATCTGCAGGTCATCCGACCGTGCTGCCTTTTCCTTCTCATACGCCGATATCCGCTCCTGTAAGCGTTTCAGATTCTCATCGGTAGCGCGTTGCTTTTCCTTCCCTGCAACAAGCTCCCTTCTGGCAGCTTCAAGTGTCACGGTCAGGCCTGAATTAGTATCCTGGAGTTTACCGTTCTGCACGTGCAGGGCAGAAACGATCTGTGCCTGTTCGTTACCCGCATGGTCGAGGAGTGAACACCAGAGTTCTCCTTCCTTGCCGGCGCTTGTTTCGCTGACCATAAAAGTGATTACAGCCGGATCTGTGATGAAATCCTCCGGATGGATGAGGGTTCGTACCGTCAGCTGGTCGAGACCGGTGCAGCGGCTTATGGCAAGATAAGCCTGTCCGTGCAGGAAAGCCCCGGATCCGATGTCCAGGGCCATTTTTTCGAAGACCATAGTGGTTGCCCCCTTCGGATGAACCGCCCATGCCGGCTTTACCGGAAATTGAGTGATTGTAGCGCCCACACGCTTAGAGATGCAGTTATTATCAGTATCCCATCCGTATTCCCAAATGGACCATGATTCCCGTTCAACCACGAGGTGATTGTCCTCGGGTCCGGTGACAATTTCAAGAGTGTCCTCGTTAAATCCCAGAACTTTGCCTACCGTTCCGCTCTGCCATCTCCCGTTGGGGTCATCCTTTATAAAAACCACCTGGGTATCAGGTTTCAGTTTAAGCAGCCTTTCAACAGGGGAACCGGAATCCTGCAAATAGTCGTCGAAAATACCGGTCTCCAGCGCGGGCAGGAGCTGCTCCTCACCAGGCAGCTCGGCATACTTTTCTGCGTTTATCCGGTCAACTGATAAATTGGACAAAGCAAGCAGCATCCCTGCCGACTCATCATTTTGCAGCAATCCTGGTTGAATCCTTGAATTCAGCTTACGAATAACAGCATCATCCGGCCGGCCGGTGCGAATCTTTTGCAGGATTTCAAAAAAGGCAGAATCGTGGTACCGGTAGGAATGACCAAGCTCGATAACCCAAAGTCTTACGTTTTTAAAACCCGGGGCGCCAAAAAAGTATTTTGTCGGATACAGGCCGGTAGGGTCTTCGGAAGGAGGAGCCTGAAACAGATCGCCAACCAGCAGAAGTTGCTTGCCTGCAAAAGGTTCATTGCTGTCAAGATGCTTCTTCAGCGAAAGATCAATGGCATTCATAAGGTCGGCCCGCACCAGCGAAATATCATCGATAATGACCAGTTCGGTCTGCCCGAGGATAAGAACCAACTCCGGGTCCATCGGGATCTCTTCATCCTCCGGCATAAAGGTGCGCTGGGGAAGGCGGAAGAAAGAATGGATGGTCTGGCCGCCGGAATTGATGGCCGAGAATGCATTGGGCGCCAATATAATAAACGGCTTTTTTATTGTTTCCATCACCCGGCTGAGAAGCCGGCTCTTACCGGTTCCGGCGCATCCGGTGAGGAAAACAGAATCGGTTGTGGTAAACAGGGTCCTGATCACTTTCTGAGCCTGTGGATCATGACTGTATTCGGCCAGTAGCTGTTTCATGGTCATCCGTTTAGAATCCACTCAAATGTAATAAAAAACCCCGCCTCTTTCGGGGCGGGGTTTTAATGAAGAGAAGACTGATAATTAATTCAATATAACCTTTTTGGTTTCGGTCTGACTGCCCGACTTCAGCGTGAACACATAGATGCCCGGATTCAGTTTTGAAACGTCAAGCTGCTTCAGTTGCATTCCGGCAGGCTGCTTGCCTTCAACCACGCGAAGTGCTGTGCGACCCTGCATATCCGTAACATTCAGCACATAGGGTGCCTCCTGGCTCAGACTGAACTGGACCGTGGCATTGGTGCCATTCTGGTATACCTTGTCAAGTCCGAAAGCTACCTCGGAGAGACCCGGATTCTGAAGGACTCCTGCTTTTGGAAGCATGGTGGGATCGGTTGTACCCCCTGCATACCCATAGGTATGGTCATAGCTTTGATGATATATATAGGTGGCATAATCATCATAATAGTAGTCGTAGTAATAGTAATTATTCCAGTACGTATACCCAGATTCTGAGTAGGAATAATGCTGCAGCGGGGAAAGTCCAAGAACGGCGCCTCCACCGAATGAGAATCCATCGTACGTGGTAACCAATGAAACTTTCAGCTCCGTGTCCTCATTGAGAAATGATGCCAGCGGATCGTTGGTTTGGGAATAATCGGTTGAGCTGTTATAGTAGTAGTAGAAATAAACAGCATTATTCCGATAGCGCTGGATCTGACCATGAATATATCCGCTGTTAGGATCCACATAACCATAGAAATAAACCTGGTTTACCGGGTCAAAACCGTTAAAGTATTGATAATAATAATAGTAATAATAATTCGAGGAAAGGTTTTCGAATGATCCTGAGAGAACCTGTCCGCTGGAGGTTTCAATTTTATAATCGGCCGACATGGTCTGACCCACATTCAGATTCTGTTGATAAGTATAGGTGTCGTAATACAAACCTTCCCAATTACCATCATGATATTGTTGATAAAGCAACTCGCCATTGCTTACCCGATTAATCTGATAGTTGTAGTTATAATTCCGGGTCGAGTAATATTGCAGGGAATAATAGGCTTCCGTAACGGCAGGCAGCGGGTTGATGAAAACGGTTGAGAAATTTTTTGAATTGTCAGCCACGTTAAACTCCGCTGGCGAGGCGTTGCTAATGGTAACGGTATATTCAGCCGGACCGGCTGTCGCTGAGGTAAGACCCACAAAAACAACACTCACGGATCCACCTGCGGGTACGGTTACTCCCGGTATCTGACCAACCGGATTTCCAAGCAGAGAAAGATTAACCGTAGCGGTTGCTCCAACCTGCAGGTTGGTTTCCTTAACGACTGCTTCAAGGTTGAACGGGGTGTTGATCAGCTGTTCGGCCGGACCGTTTATCGATTCAACGATGAGATTGGGTCTGAGTAAAACGACTGCGGAGGTCTTCAGCATTTCAGCATCAACGGTTGCAGTGGTTTTTACCTGTGCTAAAACCTCAAGGGTGTTGTGCTGTGCTGGTTCAGTAACATTTACAACAACCTTGCTCCCGGTAACCGGCAGGTTCTGGAAATTCTTGATGTATACCACATCACCGGCAGCATTGCGGATTTTCAGCTGAAGCTTTTTGAGAACAGCCGGAATCGGAGAAGTAGCAGGTTTTGAAGTTGCCAGCGTAACGGTTACTTCAGTGTCGGTCTGGCCACGCAGTGCCTGGGCAGTGATTGAATAGGGTTCAACGGTTCCGTTTCCCTTTCCGTTACCCTTCTGTGCACTGACAGTAGGGGTTGATAATGCGAATACTCCAAAAACGAGGAGCAGAAGGTAAAGCTTAGATTTCATAGTTATTACGATTTTAAAATTAATGGCGCTAAACTAGATATACTTTGTTATTTAGAATCGTTCTTAATAACAAATGCGCTCTAAACTAACCTCTGGTGTAAAATCCTGATTAAATGGGTTATGCTTGAAGATTTGGAACTCATTTTTACACCTTTTCCAAATAAAGCCCTGCTTTTCGGTTTCAGGTAACTACTTTTGCCGCCGTCTTTCCAGCTCTTATGTTAAAAAACCTCACCATTACCCTGTTCCTGGCTGCCCTTTTTACTGCAGTTGTCGCCCAGAAACCTGCGGATACCATAGACCTGTCGCGGATTTCTCAAAAATCGGTCAGAGGCCTGGTTATCAAGGAAAAAGTAAAGACAACCCGGGATTTTCAATGTTTAAATACTTCTTGTTACCAGGAAGAGGATTCCCTGAAGTTCCGCCAACACGTGAAATCCTACCGGATTCGTGCAAGCCTGGAGGAGGTCTGGAAAAAGTACAGTTCCGTCAGTCCGCGCGATGCCTGGACGGGCAAGCGGGTTAAATTCGGGTTTCTGTTTAACCGGTTTCAGGATGCCTTTGTCTATCCGGAAGAAGCCGCTTCACCGATGACTGTTGGCAGTATAATATATGTAGACCTGAAATTGCTGAAGGGGATAAAGAACCTGGGGGTTGCTTTTGAAGTAACCGGAATGGACCCTGAAAAGAAGATTATCCGGTTTTGTTACCTGAAGGACGGCATCTCAAAAGGCTCTCAGGAAATCCGGTTTAGCTCCGAACCCGATGGCACCACCCTCGTTACACATGATACCCATTATCACAGCGATTCCCGCTTCCGCGACCAGGCACTCTATCCCCGGTTCCACGAACAGCTTGTGGGGGAGTTTCACGAAAACCTCAGGAGGATAATAGAGGGGGGGTAGGGGCACAGGGGCACAAGGGCACAGGGGCACAGGGGCACAGGGGCACAAGGGCACAGGGGCTTGGGGGGCTTAACTCCCGACTCCAGACTCCAGACTCCAGTCTCTCAGTCTCTTAGTCTCTAAGTCTCTAAGTCTCTCAGTCTCTCAGTCTTACAGTCTTACAGTCTTACAGTCTCCGAATCGTCTCCTCCACCCTCTCC
>CAZEKJ010000002.1:82794-245246 GCA_964512915.1 uncultured Porphyromonadaceae bacterium | reverse complement strand
ATCGGCGCCGTATGCCTGCTGCGGGTTCGGGAAACTCCTGACAGCCAGGTTCCTGTGCGATTCCAGATCCTCCAGGAACACCACCACCGTTGTGGTTCCTACATCAACCGCCAGACCGAGGCTGGCAGCACTTCCGGACGGCAGGGGGTCAAACCGGGGCTCCGGATCGGGCCAGAAACTTTCCGAAAGAATCCGCATCGGCGAAACATCGGGAACCAAAACGGAAACCTCCGCTTCCGGGAAAAACCCGCACGCACGCACCCTTCCTAACCCCTCTACTTCCACAACGCACTTTCCACAGATTCCCTTCCCTCCGCAGGGTGAAGGAATGTATAAGTTCTGCAGACGCAGGGCATCCAGGAGGCTCTGGCCGGGGGATGTTGTGAGGCTTACTTTTGTTGGCATGAGGTAAAGATAGGGAAAGACTGTTAGACCATGAGACTGTAAGACTATAAGACCAAGAGATTCAGAGACCAAGAGACCGAGAGACTGAGAGACCCTAGAATGTAAGTTCTGGCCTTAACCGGCAACCGGCAACCGGTAACCGGTAACTGGTTTAGCCCTTTTCTCCATTTCCCCTGCCAAACCGCGTCTATATCTTTAAAAACCCTCTTATGTCTTCCTTCTTTTCTCTTTCATCTTTCTTTCGCCTTTTTTCTTTCGCCTTTCGCCTTTTCCAGGATCTACTGTCAGTCGTCCTCCCCCGCACCTGCGCCGCCTGCGGGAAACCGCTGAAAGACTGGGAAGAGTGTCTGTGCCTCACTTGTCTGGCCGGGTTGCCTCTGACGAGGTTTCATGAGAACCCTGATAATCCCCTCGCAGAAGTTTTCTGGGGCAGGGTAAAGCTGGAGCAGGCTGTTGCCTGGTTCTATTTTCGCAAAGGATCGGCCTACCAGGATGTCCTGCACAATTTCAAATACAACCATCGTCCCGATATCGGAGTATATCTCGGTAAGCAGCTCGGGTATGAACTTAAGCACAGTTCAATTTTTATGAAGCCCGACGTAGTGATTCCGGTTCCGCTCCACCGCCGGAAACTCCGTAAAAGGGGATACAACCAGAGTGAAAAGATCGCCAGGGGCATTTCTATTGCCCTGGATATTCCAGTGGATATCAAAACATTATACCGGTCAGGCAAAACAGCCACTCAAACCCGCAAATCCCGGTTCGAACGCTGGCTCAATGTCTCCGGCAAATTCGGGCTCCGGGATTCCGATAGTATCCGCGACCTTCATATCCTTCTCGTTGACGATGTGGTCACCACAGGCGCCACGCTCGAAGCCTGTGCTGAAGTGCTGCTGGCCGTTCCGGGAGTGAGGGTAAGTGTTGCCGCGGTGGCGTGGGCGAAGGAGTGAGGATTTACGATTTACGATTGACGATTGACGATTGACGATTTAAGATTTAAGATTTAATCACTATGAATAGCAGGGAATTACAGGAAAGGGCTAAGCAGTATGGTATTAGAGTAATACGATTTTGCAGGACCATCAACATTCCACGTGACGAGAACCCTATGAAGTCGCAGTTAATCAGGTGTTCTACATCGGTTGGGGCAAATTACCGATCTGCCTGCCGGGGCCAAAGCAGGAATGTTTTCATCGCAAAACTTGGCATTGCGATTGAAGAATGCGATGAATCATTGTATTGGTTAGAATTGATAGCTGAGCTCTATCAAAACATCAATCATCAGGAGCATAGTTATTTATTGGACGAAGGAACCCAATTGTTAAAAATATTCACCAGCACACGAATCACCATGACCAAACCTCAATCGTAAATCGTAAATCGTAAATCGTAAATCTTCTTCCAATCGTCAATCGTAAATCGTAAATCGTAAATCCTCTATGTCCAACCCGGCGAGAACAAGAGCCCGGCTGACAAC
Source organism: uncultured Porphyromonadaceae bacterium (assembly GCA_964512915.1). Taxonomy (GTDB): domain Bacteria; phylum Bacteroidota; class Bacteroidia; order Bacteroidales; family UBA12481; genus UBA12481. The sequence goes on along the minus strand of CAZEKJ010000002.1, from coordinate 243,364 downwards.
CGTAAAGGTCAGCTCTTCCACTGAATTTGGCCGGTGATAATAAGTAGGGCTCGCCGGGAGGACAACTCCGCCAGCCTCAGTAACCGTTGCCATATTTCTTAAATGAATCAGGCTGTAAGGAGTCTCCCTGACAACCAGGATAAGCTTTCTGCGTTCCTTGAGCATCACATCGGCGGCACGGGTCATGAGATCATCAGCCGTGCCGGCGGCAATCCGGCCGAGGGTGCCGACCGAGCAGGGAATGATGATCATGGAATCATAGCCCGATGAACCGCTGGCCATCGGGGCAAAAAATGAGTCCGGGTCATACCGCCTGAAACCGAAAGTATCCAGCGGCACATCAGGCAGTTCATACTTCCAGACTTTTTCTCCGGTTTTTGAAACCACCACCGCCACCTCCTCAACCTGATCCCGCAGCTCCGCCAGCTTCCTGAGCATCAGGTGTGCGTAGAGGGAGCCGCTGGCGCCGGTTATGCCGATGATTAGACGCATGTTGTTCGTAGGTTATGTTAAATTGGTTGAATTGGTTGAACTGGTTGAACTGGTTGAAGTGGTTTAGAAGGTTGAGAAGGTTGAGAAGGTTGGGGTATGGCGAAGTAACACACTCATTTCATCAATGAAATTGTTCCCCTCTGGCTTTTCAACCAATTCAACCAATTCAACCATTTCAACCCAAAAAACCTGCTCAACCTTCTCAACCTTCTAAACCTTCTAAACCTCTTAATAATCTTTCAGGCACCGCACCGGCAATCCGCTCACCCTCTGGAACGTATCCTGCTGGAAGGCCGATTTGTTGCGGAACACGGAGCGGCCCAGGGCCAGGTGGTTGATCTGGGGATTGAGTGTTGAACTCCAGAAATACCCTGCCTGGTCGGCATCATAATATTTACGTTCGGCAAAGATCAGGTAGCCGGAAAAGAGGGCTTCAAATCCTGATTTACTCCCCCAAACCAGATCATCGCCGGCCAGTTTCTCTCCTTCATCGGGCTGCAGGAATACAATAAGTTCAAGCCATTCGGCATCAGTCGGAAGATGCCAGCCAACCGGGCAGATTCCTGTGGTGCCCTCGTTAGTTGTGAAGTTCATGGCTTTATCCCACTGATAGAGACCGCCGTACAAATCACAGTATATCGCCTCGTTCCTGTAGCAGTATTTTTCAGCCCGGGTTGAATCCCTTTGATATCCGTCGCCGTATTTGCCGCCGGTGCTGGCATGGATCATGGTTCCGATATTCAGGTTCTGTGCCATCCAGATCTTGTCGTTGATCTTGACGGTTTTATAGACCTTGCCATCGCGCGCATCAGAAAAGGATCCCATCTCATATTTCGGGGTATGCGTTTGAAATGACCATACCGGACCTGCCACTACATGCTCATAGGGATCTTTTGCCACTACTTTCCAGAAATATGTTTTCCCGAACTCAAGCGGCAGGGTGGCATATTCGGCTCCGCTAACATTGGAAGCGATGAGACCCGGGTTGGGATCGCGGCCCAGGTAAATGTCATATTTCATGGAGTCCAAATCGGGGTCGATGCAGGTCCAGGAAAGAATTGCACGGGTGGTCACAGCGCCGGCCTGATCGGCGGGTGCGGGATTCTTGGGAGGTTCGGAGGCCTGGTTCAAGCCTCCAACAATAAGCGATACAACCTTTTCATCCAGGGATCCGCCACTGTCCTTAACCTCGAGCTTGACGGAATAGGCTCCTGATACCGTGTATTGATGCGTAACAACCTTTGTTTTCGAGTATTCGGTGTCGAAGGTGCCGTCACCGTCATAATCAAAGCGCACCATCAGATCGGTGGCCTTGTCCTCAGCGTCACTGACTGCAGAGGCATCCATGCGGAAGGTATCCTGAAGGAATCCCCGCGGCGGAGTGATATTCAGTGCAGCCTTCGGCGGCCTGTTGCTCCAGTTAACCTTTACAAAATCGGTAAAACGGCTTGTTTTCCCCTCGGAATCCTTCACCTCTAAGGAAATGAAATAGGTTCCACCTTTGGCAAACTGATGGTCGATGGTCTTGGTTGTGCTGAATTCCGTGTCAAAAACGGAGTCAGACTCCCAGTCCCACCGTACGCTCAGCAGCTCAACCGGGTCCTCAATGTCGCTTACTGTGGAGGCATCGAAAGTAAACATGGTTGCTGTGGTGCCATACGACGGGGAGATCGTAAATTTGGCCACCGGGGCAGTGTTGGGCTCCTTCTTACAGGAGGTCATCAATAGGGGGATCAGGGCGGAAAGGGTAATCAGGCTGATTTTCAATAACCTGTGATTTTTCATAATTGTCCTGATTAAATCTGTATTCATACAAAGATAGCGGATAAAGGCGAAAGGCGAAAGAAGAAAGGCGAAAGAAGAAAGAAAGGCGAAAGAAGAAGGATGAAAGATGAGCAGGGCGGAAGAGAACAGTAAGCCCGTTAAATTTTTTATTTTTGTGTTAAACCACTTTCCAATGAAACTTGAATTTCAGATTTACTACAATACGCACCCGGGTCAGCGGCTGATGATTCTGGGCTCTGATCCTGCTCTTGGAAACGGACAGGCAGGGCAGGCAATTGGAATGAATCTGAAAGATGCTCAGTCAGGACTCTGGAGTCTGGAGGTCGAGTTGGATTCAACCACCGGATTCTCCTACCGGTATTGTGTGAAAGACGACAACTTCCGCACCTGCCTCGAAGAGTGGGGGCCCGACCGCACTTACAGTCCCGGAAAAACACAATACGATACCCTCCTCCTGTCGGATCGCTGGAGGCCCCAGTCAGATCCCGGTTACACACTGCACACCTCCGCCTTCACGAACGCAATCCTTAAAACCGGACAGCTGTATCCCGCCCCCATTGCGAAAACCGATAAAACCGGCACTTCAGTCGTCATCCGGTTTATGCCCGATGTTATCCGGGTTAAGCCAGGTCACCGTGTAGCCGTATCGGGCGATGCAAAAAGTATGGGAAACTGGTCGGAGAAAAAGGTTCTTGCCCTTGGTAATACCGGATTTCCCATATGGTGCGGAGAAGTCAGGGTGCCCGTGTCAGAATTCCCGGTTACCTATAAATATCTGATGCTGGATGAAACGGGTAAGGCCCATTTCTGGGAGAAATCCGCCAACCGCATCATCAGCCTGCCCGATGGCGATGTGCCACAGGTGATTCAGATCGGCGACGAAACTTTCGATTTTCCTCAGTACCCCTGGAAAGGAACCGGTGTGGCAATTCCGGTATTTTCCCTCCGCCGCGAGGATGGCTGCGGTGTAGGAGAGTTTACCGATCTCCGTCTGCTGGTCGACTGGGCTGGCGAGGTGGGCATCAGGATGATTCAGATCCTTCCCGTCAACGATACCATTGCCCGTCACACCTGGCAGGATTCCTACCCGTACGCCGCAATCTCCGTTTATGCCTTGCATCCGGTTTATATCAACCTGAGTGAGATCGGAAGGCTTAATTCTGAAATCAACCAGCAGATCCTGGAAACCCAGGGAAAATACCTGAATTCTCTCGATAGAATTGACTATGAGGCGGTTATGAAACTCAAATCGAGATTTTTCAAACTGATATTCGATCAGGAGAAATCCCTTTTTCTTAAGGATCCTGAGTTCCTGGCCTTCTTTGCAGAAAATGATTACTGGCTTAGGCCCTATGCAGCTTTCTCCTATCTCCGCGACCTGTTCAATACCCCCGATTTTTCTCACTGGGGAGAATACAGCCAGCCTGCGCCGGAATTGCTCACCTTGCTCACGGACGAAAAATCGGGACATTTTGACGACATCGCCGTTCACTATTTCATACAGTTCCATGCGTACCGGCAGCTTTTGGAAACGGCAGGGTATGCGCGTTCCAAGGGAGTTGTCCTCAAGGGCGACATCCCGATCGGCATTTACCGCAACAGCGTGGATGCCTGGCTGAATCCGCAGCTGTACCATATGGACCGGCAGGCCGGGGCACCACCGGATGATTTCTCGGATAAAGGTCAGAACTGGCGCTTCCCAACCTACAACTGGGAGGTGATGGCCCTCGACAACTATGCCTGGTGGCAGCAGCGCCTCCGCCAGCTGTCGGGCTATTTCGATGCCTTCCGGATCGACCACATACTCGGATTCTTCAGGATCTGGGAGATTCCCGCTTCACAGGTTGAAGGGCTGATGGGTTATTTCAATCCCAGTATCCCCTATTACCGCGACGAGCTGCAAAACCGGGGCCTCTGGTTTGACGAACAGCGGTTTTGCCGGCCCTACATAAGGGAACATTTCCTCTATGAGCGCTTTGGCGAGCATACGGAATTTGTCAGGCAGAATTACCTGAATGAAGACTCCCACGGATGCTATTCCCTTCGCCCTGAATATGATACACAGAGCAAGGTGGAAGAAAAGCTGACGGTGGAACCGGATGCCAGTCCTGAGCACCGGAACCGCTTTGAGCGGATCATCCGTGGATTGAATTCCCTTATAGCCGAGGTACTCTTCCTCGAAGCGCCCGGTACCGGGGGCAATGGCTTTTTCCCGCGTAATGCGCTCCATTTTACCCGTTCCTACCAGGAACTTGACGAGTATGCCAAAGGGATAATCGACCAGATCTATATTGACTATTTCTACCGGCGCAACGAGGAGTTCTGGCGCGAAAAGGCCATGTCGAAACTCCCGGCCATCAAAAAAGCTACCAACATGCTTCTTTGCGGCGAAGATCTGGGAATGGTGCCGGCCTGCGTACCCACTGTGATGGAGGAGCTCGGGATCCTGAGTCTCGAAGTTCAGCGAATGCCGAAAAATCCGAAAGTCACCTTTGGGCACCCCGCGAGTTACCCGTACATGTCCGTGGCAACGCCTTCCTCCCATGACACCTCAACCATCAGGGGATGGTGGGAGGAGAATCCCGGCCGGTCCCAGCGCTTCTATAATGAAAATCTTGGAAATCAGGGGGCCTCCCCCTATGAGTGCACACCGGATATTGTCAGGCAGATCATCGTACAGCACCTCTATTCACCCAGCATGTGGGCGATTTTCCCGATCCAGGACCTTCTGGGTATGGACACGGCGCTGCGGTTCCCCAATCCCCATGCAGAACGAATCAATAATCCCGGAAACCCCAATCATTACTGGCGTTACAGGATGCATCTGAACCTCGGCGACCTGCCTGGAAAAACTGAGTTCAACAGGATGCTTACGGGGCTGATCCGTGATTCTGGAAGACTTGAGGTATATTGATCCGGGATTTTTGCGTTTCTTCGCGTCTTAATTTCAAAAACATACCCCGTGAAAATCGAAAACAAGCGTGTCGTCCAGATACATTATACCCTGAAAGATGATCAGGGAGAGATTCTTGACAGTTCAGCCGGTAAAAGTCCGCTTCCCTATATCCATGGGGTTGGCGCCCTGATCCCCGGACTCGAAAAACAATTGCTCGGGAAACAGGCGGGTGATAAATTCACCGCCGTGGTTGCCCCTGCTGATGGTTATGGAGAGTACGACGAGGAGCAGGTTTTCGAAGTCCCGGTCAGCGAGTTTGAAGGTGACGACGAGCTGGAACTGGGAATGCAGATTCAGCTGGATACCGAGAGCGGGCCGGCCATTGCCACCATTGTACATATGGAGGAGGATGTCATTACCCTTGATTTAAACCATCCCCTGGCCGGAACCACCTTGAATTTCGAGGTGGAGGTTATTGAAGTAAGGGAAGCCACCCAACAGGAACTGGATCACGGGCACGTTCATACCCATGGGGCTCATTAATCCTCTTTTTTAGGTAACTTGGGGCCGGTTAATCGGGAGGTTTTTTCATGAAGATTGTTATCGCCGGCGCCGGCGAAGTAGGCACGCACCTGGCTACAATGCTGACCGGCCAGAACCACGATATCATTTTGCTGGATGACGATCCGGAGCGACTGAATAAAATCAACCGCGACGTGGATCTCATGACTATTACCGGTTCTGCGCACTCCTTTGTGGATCTCAAATCTGCCGGCCTGAATAAAGCAGACCTGTTCATCTCGGTTACAACATCGGAGGAGAGAAACGTGCTCGCCTGCATTATGGCAAATTACCTGGGAGCCGGCCGTACCATCGCACGGATCAATAACTCAGAATATCTGCAGGATCGGTACCGCGCAAAACTCAGGAACCTGGGAATCAATGAGCTCATTTACCCTGAGAGCCTCGCAGCCAAAGAGATCGTCTCATCAGTTAAGCTTTCAGGAACCCGGCAATATTTTGAGTTTTCCGGCGGGAAGCTGGTCCTGATGGGTATAAAAATCCGGGAAAATGCCCCCATCGTAAACCATACCCTCGAGGAGCTTGCTCCCAAAATGCATAACATCGTTGCCGTGGCCATAACCCGCGACCACTCCACCATCATTCCGGGCGGGCATGACCGGTTTAAAAATGGTGACATTGTTTACTTTATCACCGACGCAACGACTAAAAAGCAGATTTTTGAGCTGTCAGGCAAAGAAATCTATGAAATCAAAAACATCATGTTTCTCGGCGGCAGCCGTATAGCACAGAAAACCATTGAGAAACTGGGGGATAAATATCATGTTAAAATAATCGAGGAGGATCCGGAACGATGCAGCCTGCTTGCCAATAGATTTGAACATGCCCTGGTTATCAACGGAAACGGACGGGATCTGGACCTGCTCAAGGAGGAAGGTCTTGGCAAAATGGATGCCTTCATTGCCACAACCGGCAGTTCAGAAGTAAACATACTCTCCTGCCATCTCGCAAAAACGCTGGGAACTAAAAGAACCGTTGCTGAGGTTGAAAATTTTGCCCTGATGAGTACCGCCGAGGAGATGAATATCGGTGCACTGATCAACAAAAAACTGATTGCCGCCAGTTACATTTTCAGGTTTACGCTGAATGCCGAAATATCGAATGTCAAATGCCTGACCTCCTCAGATGCTGAAGTTTTTGAGTTCATTGCCAAGTCAGGAACGAAGATTACACAAAAACCCATAAAGAATCTGAATTTTCCTGATGAGGCAAAAATAGGCGGAATTATCCGGGGTGAATTCAGCCAGGTGGCTGACGGAAACTTACAGGTCCAGGAGGGGGATAAAGTGGTTGTTTTCTCTCTTCCTTCCGGCATCAGGAAACTTGAAAAATTCTTCAAATAAAAGGCGCCAACAACCGAAAGGGATGAATTTCAAGCTCATTATCCGATTAGTCGGCCTGCTGCTTCTGGCGGAAGGAGTGGGTATGCTGATGGCCATGGTTGTTGCAATCATCAGCGGTGGTGATGATGTTCAGGCACTGGGGATCTCATCCTTCATCTGCCTCTTGCCCGGGATCACCGCTTTTCTTTCAACTTCAAAGTACACAAACCACCTGTCGCGGCGCGAAGGGTTCTTTGCTGTTACTTTCGGATGGCTCCTGATCTCATTGTTAGGGTCCCTGCCCTTTATTATTAGTGGTTACATCCCCAATCTTGCGGACGCTTTTTTTGAGACTATGTCGGGCTTTACCACCACCGGGTCCAGCATCGTGGACAATATTGAATCTTTCCCCAGGGGTCTGCTTTTCTGGAGAGCTATGACCCAATGGCTCGGTGGAATGGGAATCATTGTTCTTGCTCTCTCATTCCTGCCTGGCGTGGGTATGGGAGGATTGCACCTGTACAATGCTGAATCACCAGGCATGTCCGTTGACAAGGTTAGTCCCCGCTTATATAAAACTGCCCGGAGAATCTGGAGTATATATGTGTTTTTTACCCTCTCGGAGATGATTCTCCTGATGTTCGGGGGAATGAATTGGTTCGACAGTATTTGCCATTCATTTACAACCATGGCTACCGGAGGCTTCTCAACCAAACAGGCCAGTATCGCCTTTTACCAGTCGCCCTATATTGAATATGTGATCACCCTTTTCATGATCATCGCAGGCTCCAACTTCACCCTCCTGTTTTTCACGCTGGTTGGAAAACCATCAAAACTTTTTCATGACGAGGAATTCAGGGATTATCTTTTGTTTATCCTCGGTTTTACCGCTTTAATCTTTGGCGGATTATTGCTCACCACTGATACCGCTATTGAGCAGTCCATAAGGAGTTCATTGTTCACCGTAGTGTCGGTTTTAACAACAACAGGCTTTGTCACTGCTGATTATTTACTGTGGGCTCCGGTATTGACCATTCTGGTCTTTGCCATTTTCTTTTTTGGCGCTTCAACCGGCTCAACCGGTGGCGGAATAAAAATTATGCGCATCATCCTCCTCCTGAAGAACAGCTATTATGAGCTGCGCCGAATGATCCACCCCCACGCTGTAATACCCGTCAGGTTTAATAAACTTTGCGTGGACCCTAAGATTATGAATAATGTGCTGGCCTTCTTTATGTTCTATGTGAGCATTTTCTTTATCAGCAGCATTATCCTGATGATCTACGTGCCCGACATGGCAACCTCAATGGGGGCAGTTGCCACCTGCATGGGGAATATCGGTCCGGGTTTGGGAACCGTGGGACCTGTTTTTACCTTCTCACATATACCTGATGCGGGCAAATGGTTCCTCTCCTTCCTGATGATGCTTGGAAGACTTGAGCTGTTCACGGTTCTCGTGATCTTCTCCCCAGCATTCTGGACAAAATAGCAAAGAGCTTCAATATCGAGTTCAGGACTACTCAGCTATCTGAGCCAGGGTGAAAGAAAACGTGCTCCCCTTGTTGATCTCGCTGGTCACGACAAGCTTGCTGCCGTGCTTTCCCAGGAAGTCATCAGATATTATCAGGCCAAGCCCTGTACCGGTTTCACCTTCAGTTCCTTTCATCCCCGGACCTTTCTTATCGATATTGAAAAGTGAATTCAGCAGGGATTCAGACATGCCGATTCCGGTATCCGTGACGCTGACTAAAACTTGTCCATCATCATCCGGCGAGGTTCTTATGGTAACCTTCCCTCCCGAGCCGGTAAATTTTATTGAATTGCTGACAAGGTTCCGCAGAACGGTCTCGATCATGTTTTGGTCGCAATAAATCAGATAGTCTGCGTCTATTTCACGGGACAGCGTAATCCCCTTTTTTCGTGCGGATTCGGTCAGAAGGTCTTCAACCTTCCGCGCAATTTCATTGATTCGGTAAGCAGCTGGTTCAAAGGCAATTTCTCCCTGCTGTGAGCGGGCCCAGGTTAACAGGTTTTCGAGGAGATTGTAGGTATTTTCCGTTGAGTTATAAATCTGCTTCATAAGCAATTTCCGGTGCTCCTCTGTAATATCCGCGTCATCATTGATAATAACCTCCAACAGCGAGGTAACCGCGCCGATGGGCCCTTTCAGGTCATGTGCTATAATGGAAAAGAAGTGATCCTTGGTGGCATTCAACCGGGTCAGATCCTGATTTGCATTGTCGAGATCGCGGGTACGGTTCTCCACTATTTCTTCCAGATTCTGATTCAGCGATTCCAACTGTTTGGATAATTTCTCGGTTCTTTTAAACGATTGCGAGAATTTGAAGGATATCAGGAGCGACTGGCTGAAGGTATACGCGATGAATCCCAGCGGGGCGTAATAGCCCGTGTAAATAATTTCGAGTGCATGCAGGGAATCATTGATTCCGGCAAGAATTGCAAATGAGGTTCCGATAAAAATCACGGTAGCAAACGGCCTTTTCTTGATTACTGAAATGAGTTGGGCAATAAAAGCATAGACCAGCATCAAGATGGTAATCAACAGATAAGCAACGCCAATGCTATTGATATTGAACGTTTGAAACAGGAAATAGAGGGTCATGATCCCGTAAAACCAGGTTACTGTTTTAACCAGGCGGGCAGGAAACTCCCTGGGAAGCAATTTTCCATAATACCTGAAGGCAAAAGCAATCACCAGTAAGGAAGACATTAACATCCTGATATACAGATCTGCATCAAGGTTGGGGAACAGGTTGTAAATTGCTTTCTGGCCCATGAACAGCGATTGAATGGATAACAGAAGGCAAACCAGGGCAAAGTCGAGGTTGAACCTGTCTTTTTGGCGAAACAGGTACAGCATCAGGTGATAAAAAAACAGGATGAACAGGATGCCGAAAGAGAGGGTGTATAAGAAATTACTGTTCAGCATGTTCCTTTTAATGCTCCGGGAGGAGCCCAGTATAATGCTTTCGTCCATTCCGGCCTGCCGGGGATCGGAGTAATTTGCCACATGAATGGTTATGACAACCATTGAAGTATCGGCCTCAAAATAGATTGTCTCATGTCCCAGAACGGACTTGTATTGAGGCCCTTCGTTGAGATTTCCCTTGTCAAGATAATGTCTGCCGTTGATGAAAACACGATAAGCCGAGTGGATATCCCTGATTTTTAGCCCCATCATGGCAGCCTTGCCCGGTTGATCAACCCAGGCCGGGTTTAACTTTAATGTCAGCTGATAGGTTGCCTTACCATACTTCGGCAGTTTGCCGCCAGCCCAGAGGTAATCATTCCATCGCCGGGGGACATTGATCAGAAACATGGGGTTGATAGCCGAATCGCCGGGTAAATAAAACTGGTCCCAGTACATGCACCATTCCCCTTCCAACTTGATTAATTCTCCTGTTCCCGGATCGTAACCGGCCAGGTCTATCACACCATTGGTGGCCTGTTTAACCTGACTGGCCGGTTTACAGCCCAGACTGGCCAGCGTGATCAGAAGAGTTATCGCAAGTTTGTTTAACATACTTTGCCCGGATGAACTGATACTATCAGGGTATGAGAAAACGGTTCTCCATAAAGATAAATATATAATCCCCTCCACTGTTATTATCATAACAAAAGTGACTATTCTTCCGAAAAATACTGCCGGAAAACAGCCCCCGACAGGAGGATAAAATCATCTGAAAAGCTATCTTTATAGTCGGCGCAAAAAATAAAATCAGGTCCATCACCTATGGGAATCACAGCCAGGGGTTTGTTTAAAACCAGAACCCTCTTTTTCCTCATCGCAGCTTTCAGTTTGATGACTGCATGCGAGCCTTTGGAAACAGATCCGGACGATCCGGGAGATGATCCAACCGCACCCGTGGCCTTCCAGGTTTATGAAATCGACATAAAAGTTGACGGCAATGCGCCCGTTATATCCAAGGAAAATGAGGATTACCTGAGCTGCAGCATCATCGTCGGCGGTAAGGGAATTCTGGACGACTACCAGGGTACCGGACGCATCCGCGGCAGGGGAAATTCCTCCTGGCATTGGTACGACAAGAAGCCTTATCGCATAAAACTGGACGAAAAACAAGAATTACTTGGGTTGAAGGGTAACAGCGATTGGGTCCTGCTGGCCAATTACCGGGATCCGACCGACCTGATGAATGTATTTGGATTTGAAGTGGCCAACTGGCTGGGGCTGCCCTTCAGCAACCATACCCGTTTTGTGGAAGTCACCCTGAATGGCAATTATATCGGACTGTATCAATTAACGGAACAGATTGAACAGGGCAATAACCGTGTTGCCGTGGATGACATCGGTGGTTTATTGCTCTGCCTCGATGTAGACGATGGACCTGACTATAGCCCCGATGCCCGGGACAATTTCTGGTCAGCCGTTTTTGAGATGCCGGTGTGCGTGAAATTCCCGATAGAACTCACAGCAGATCAACTTTATGGAATCCGGAGCGATTTTGCCCGACTGGAAAACGCGGTCAATTCTTACAATTACGATTCCGTGGCCGCTCTGTTGGATATCCCATCCTTCATCAATTATCTGATTATTCAGGAGTTCGTCTATAACGTCGAAATTGATGCCCCCCGAAGCACCTTCATTCACAAAGACATAGGAGGGAAATATACCATGGGGCCGGTTTGGGATTTCGATGCCGGTTTTGATTTCGACTGGGGATCCATGTATACGGGTCACAATTTCTTCAATCAGCAGGAGCTGGTCCTTGGAACCGATCCGGCCAACCACAGGAACGGGTACAGGATCTCCAACTTTTTTACCCAGATGTTCCGCAATCATCAGTTCGTATCGGAATATAAAAACAGGTGGAACGAGGTGAGAGACTCCATCTTCGATCATGCATGGAAAGTTATGGAGGAATATGAGTACAATCTTCGCGATGCCATGGCGCGGGATTTCCAGAGATGGCCGATCGACAGGAGCTACACCACTGAAATCAGCCGGATGAAAGGCTGGCTGTCGAGCCGTGTTCCCTACCTGACAACAGTCATCAACAATTATCCGGCGGGAACAGTTGAGACGGTAAAGGTAGACTGCGGCACCATAACTTGTGATGTAATCATGTCCTACAAAACTGGATATCAACAGGAAGCCACGGTAAACGTGGATGACAGCACCCTGCTTTCGAAGCTCGGGATCACGGCTGAGCAACTTTACAGCACAGACATGGTCATCGTGCCCATTAAGACCGACGGCTCAGCCGGCCTTAACAACACCAACGGACTGTTCGGCGGCTGGTTCGAGGCCGACAACAATCCCGGGTTCTGGTCGAAAGGTCATGTATACATTGAGATTATGGATAACCGGACCGTTTGGAGCTGCGGATTAAGGGCCGAGCAGGGTTTTTGCCAGACGGGTGATCAGCACCGGGTCCGGATGCAGTATCAGTATACAAAAGGAACGGAAACCCGAACCGTTACCGTCGTCGTGAATTTCACCATCGTTCCGTAGGGGCGTCCTGCGGACGCCCGTTTTCACCCGCGGTAGTATGCCAGCACGGGCGTCCGCAGGACGCCCATAAGTGGGGAACGCGGTGGTATGTCGACACGGGCGTCCGCAGGACGCCCATACGTGGGGAACGCGGTGGTATGTCGACACGGGCGTCCGCAGGACGCCCATACGTGGGGAACGCGGTGGTATGTCGACACGGGCGTCCGCAGGACGCCCTTACGGGAACGAGTTACGGCGTTATGGTTATGTTAAATTCGAAAGTGGCCGTGTAATACTGGCCCGTTGCCGGTGAGTAAACCATGGCCTGTTTGATCTTGAAAACATTGCCGGCAATGCATCTGCCCGGATGTTGCCCGATGGTAAAGGTGAAATTCGATTCAGTGAACTCCGAATAGACCCGGTTGGCACCTCCGGTCGCTGAACTCCAGCTGCACACATTTCCGTTTTCATCAAACCAGTGGCCCAGGCCATTCGCGGTAGCCGCATTGGCCATTGAGCCGTCTTTATTGACCCCGTAAAACTTAACCTTTTTGGTGGTGTTCGGGAGGCCGGTATTTGCCGAAATCTCAGTGCTGCTCAGCACAAAAGCATAGCATAGCTTAACAACATCAACGGATACCGTTGTTCCGGTATAGGCGCCGGCATTGGCCGGGAAGGACAGATTGTAGACAAACGTTTCATCATGGGGCTTGTCATCATCTGTGAAATCAATGACCCCGTAGATATTGGTGCCCGTGAATTTAACCTTGTAGGGCCACTGCTCGTCATTGGCAGCATCCTCATCCCACGGATGAACCCAGTAGGCAGTAGGAGCCCCGCTCACAACAAACCAAATATTGCTGCAGTTCTCCGGACAGGTAAAGTCGGCACTCCCGGATTTGGCCGAGTACATTTCACTGTATACCCGTGTACCGTCGGTCTGCAGCGCAACAAAACCATATCGCCACCCGGCGTTCGGTACGTTGACCGCATTGTAACCCGATGCACCCGCAACACCGGCAAAATTGGCCGTGATGGCCGTCCCGGCCGCAGGAACATTCAGGCGAATAACATTGTATCCGTGGTTCTCGATGCAATTATCCGCAGCAACCAGCCAATACTTATCCTCCGTTTTATTCAGGTCGCACCGGTGTGAACCGATAAAATTCCTGCCGTTTTCACGAAGGGCATCCAGATCCCAGGTTACCATTCTCCGGGCATAGTCGAACTGCTCATCATTGTATTCATCCAGTCCGATGCCGGTGATCCTCATGTACGCCTGTGCCGGATCCTCCTGGCCCTGCGAACCGGCCTGCTGCCAAAGCTTTCCGATGAAATCAATGCCATGCTTCTCGGCCCAGTAATAGTGGATGAAATAGCTGGCATACCGCTGCCACTCATGAAAAGTGGAACGGTGACAATTATTGATGTATTCGGTAAAGTTGTACGTTGTAAAAACCTGTTCCGGATAATTCTGGTACGACTGCCATTGAGCCGTCTGCTCCCAGAATCCATTACCACCATTCCCTCCGAATCCGTAGCGCCATCCTGAATTACCCCCGTGATCGCAGTAAACCTGATATTGGAAGCTGTGACCAATCTCGTGTGCAATCGTTGAGCCTACCGGCTGACAGGTTCCCGGGCTTACCCACAGGGCGCCGATAGTATTGTCATATCCGGCACCTGTTGCCAGCCAGTCGGTCTGGTACAAAAGGAAAATCATCATTTTGTACTTATCGGTTTTGGAAGCCCCGGGTGTCAGGAATTTCAGTGTTTCGACATTCATTTCATAGAACTGCTCCGCCTTTTCCAGCAAATCATCAATGTTTACGCGATATGCGGGTGTTGGATAAGTTGTAGGGGTCACAATTCCATATTCATCATATTGTTTGCCCCAGAAAACAATGAAGTGTTCCGATTGCTTGCTCCGCCCGTAAAACCAGGTACTCGAACTGCTGAACAGGTCCATGCCCCTCATTTCCTGCGGCACGTAAATTTTGCTAACGTCGATGGTGGAGGGGTCAAGCGTGCCGATGGCGCTTTTCTGGGTGATCGTGATTTCCCTTACGGTGGCTCCGGATGTGACAGAGACAACAGCCGTCCGTTCCGTATTCACCGTATTCTTGTCAACGGTGAGGGTGACCACAACCAATTCTCCGGCCACACCCTTCATCGGATCTGCTTCAACCCAATCCTGGTCGATTGAGGAAATGGTCCATTTCTGATCCGACTTGACCCTGACGGTCGCCTCACCACCATTACTGTCAACGTATATGCTGGTTTTTGAGAGAGAGATCCCCGCCTCTTCTTTCTTACACGAGGTCAAAGAAAGTATCGGTAACAGTATCCAAAAAATAACGCATAAGCCAGGAAATCCTGGCTTATGCGTTACTTGTTTCTGAGTTTTTTCAACCATGCTGTATCCTTATTGTATCGTCATGGCTACTCTGACTTCAGCCCTTTTGTTGTTATTAACGAATGCGAGGGAGCCGCGATATACCTGACCGGAAACACAAGCGGTCGGGAACTGGCCAAAGCCAACCTTATGATCGGCCGACCTGTACTCAACGTACATCGAGATGCCTGCATCGCCCCATTTGCAAACGTTACCTGCACCGTTAAACCAGCAGCCGTTGTTGGCGGTCAGTAACGGAAGTTTTACATGCAGTGAGTCTGTCACGAAATTAATACCATAGATCTTGGCGGCAGACGGCCCGCAACCAATGGCAGCCTGAATGGCGGCAGAATCCAGGTCGAGGACATTGTCAACCCACTGATCAGCTAACGCAGCAGGCACCGTCAATGCCAGATTGATGGTAGCTTCCAGGGTTGTAACAGGGTAACCAACCTCGGTCGGTTCCGTAACAGTCATGCTGAGCACCACATTGTACTGGAGTAAATTGTTTACAAAACC
Source organism: uncultured Porphyromonadaceae bacterium (assembly GCA_964512915.1). GTDB lineage: Bacteria > Bacteroidota > Bacteroidia > Bacteroidales > UBA12481 > UBA12481. Next base: position 227,900 of record CAZEKJ010000002.1, on the reverse strand, counting down.
CAGCCTGCCCGTGTAAGTCTGGCCAACGACCGTACCATCCGGGAACTGACCAACATTGATTTTATTATTAGCCGCATCATACTCAACAAAGATTGCACAGCCTTCATCGCCCCACTTGCAAACATCGCCTGCAGCATTGAACCAGCAACCGTTATTGGCCGTAAAGCCTCCCAAAAACATCGAGCCATCGGCATTCAGGCCGTATAGTTTGGCAGCAGAGGGGGCTGTTCCGATTTTTGAAGTGATGGCAGGAACATCAAAATCCACCGTGGTAGGCGTGTAAGTAGCATCCAGCTTAGCCTCAAACGGGATCGTCTGGGTACCCACAACCGTGGTTACAGGGATATAAACATCCGTGATCGTCACATTGAAAAGGAAGGCCACATTCGTGGTGTCATATTTCATAGCCTCCACGATATGGAATACCGTTCCCACAGCCGCACGGTCGGGGAAAAGGCCGATGGTGCATTTCAAACTAAGACTATCCTGCATTTCACAGAACAAACTAGCCTGGTCGCCCCAGCTGCACACATCGCCGTTCGCATCGAACCAGTGACCGAATGAAAGGGTGGTGGATGGATTCGGAACCTCGTACTTGGTGGAGTAGTTGTAGGCATAGAAGGTAATGTCATGGCCAGTCTGGACTCCGTCCTGCAGGGTTCCGAGAGCTGCAACAAGCTCGGGAACTGTCTTGTATTCAAACAATTCCAAAAGTTTTCCGGTTGAGTCAAGGGTTACGGTAACACCGCCATACCCAGCATTTACGGGAATCGAAACATTCTGGGTGAACACATAATCCGCAGGAATAATCTTTTTAAGTGAATCCTGACGGGCAATTTCTGCAAGTTCTTCATCGGTGTATTCGTGCTTCTCGCTCTCTTTCTTGCAAGAAGTGAAAACCATTCCGAAAATGGCTACCAGAGCCAACGTTCTAAAAAGGATTTTTTTCATAATTCTGACATTTAGGTAATAGTAATCTTGTTAATAATCTATTGATTAAGGTTTATTCGTATCCGGAATTCTGTTTCAGGTTGATGTTGGCATCCAGGAAGTTCTGGTAGATGGGATAAAGGTTTTTCTTCGAATCATCTGAGGGAGGAACGCTTCTGGCGTCATAGCTAAAACGTGATTTCCCGTTAAAGACATTGCGCGATCCGTCTCTCAGGCGGAAGCGGATCAGGTCCTGGCGGCGGTGATGTTCACCGACAAATTCCCATGCCAGGTCATCCAGCAGGCCGCCCAGTTCAATGTCATCGCCGCCTTCAAAGGTAGATACCTGCTGACCGTCGGCCCTGGTCTCACGCAATCCGTAATCGTAGGAACTGCCCCCCTCAAGGTCAGCAACCGTACGGCGGGCCTTTGCTACTTTGCCAGGGAAAGAGCGCTCGCGCACTTCAGACACCAGGTCGGCAGCAATCTGCTGATCCCTGCCCAGCCTCAGTAAACACTCAGCCTTTATGAACATGGCATCAGCCAGGCGGTAGAAGCAGACATCGTTTCCGTAGGTGCCATCCCTGCCTGACACAATCTCCTGTTTCCAGAAGCGGGCGCCTTCAAAGGGATAAGCCCCCGGGTTGTTGATGCTGTGCACGGTGGTGGTGTAAATGAGCGGACCATCATCGGTTTTAATCGCAGTGGCCACCAGTCCGTCGGTATCACCAGCTTTCTTGTACTCATTATACTGATAGATCGTGATGGGGGTACCGTCCTTTTTATAGGAATACTGCTGCCCGAACAGCCAGGTATCTGACTTCCGCTGATCATCGGGATCATAGGTATCCATAAACTGAGGAACGGCACAGCTTCCATCCCATGGAGCAGAGTTAAGCAGGAAGGTTGCAGCGCTTGCGCTATGCAAGCACTTGTTACTCAGATAATTCCCTGATGCAAAGTCTATGTCCAGCGGTAATGCAAAAATGATTTCATTGCAGCTTGCACCATCGGCCTTAAAGGGATCCTTATAATTCGGTGCCAGTGAATAATTCGCCGAATTCATCACCTCGTTAACTTCCGCCAGCGCTTTTTCGTACCAGGTATTGCTCCGGTAGTCTACATCCGGATCCCCGTAGAACCATGCATTGTGGTTCAGGTAGACCTTTGCCAGGGTCATGCAGGCAACATAATAATTCATCCGGCCGTAACCCGATGTCTTGGGCAGGTCAAGTTTTGCGGAATCCAGTTCCGAAACGATGAAATCGAAAACCTTTTGAGGATCCTCCTGAGCCGGCAGGAACCCGGCAGGCAGGGTGGAAGTGGTGATCAGCGGAATGTTGCGGTACAGGTCGAACATGACATAGTAATAGAGCGCCCGCATGGCTCGGAATTCGGCCGTCTTCTGCTTGTTGGCCTTAATCCCTTCCATATCCAGCAGGATGTTACAATAGCCGATCCCAACGAAAGGATAGTACCAGGTTTGATAAAAATGAGGGATATAGGAGTTAAAGGTGTGCTGGTGCAGAAGGATGTACTGCTCTCCCCAGCCTACTCCGATGCGCAGGGGGGTCATCAGCAGGTCACCGCTCTCCTCGCACTGGTCGAAGAGCGCTTCCCAGGCCCAGTAGGTATAGCGAAGGTTCGTGTAAACCGGTCCCGACATACTTTCAATTTCCTCCGGAGTATAGGTTATGTTGTCTGCCGTCAGGGAACTGTATATGTTTTCATCGAGGTTGGTGCAGGATGAAAAACAAATCAATCCAACGGACAGAGCCGCAATGGATAATATATTCTTTGCTTTCATGGTGAATGCCTATTTGAAATTAATATTGGCGCCTATGGTAATTGAGCGTATCGTGGGATACTTGTCTCTTCCGTCAATACCCATAGACCAGATATCCGCATTACTCAGTTCAGGATCCATCCCTGAATAATTGGTCAGGCAAAACAGGTTTTCACCCGACAGGTACAGACGTATATTGTTGACGTATTTCATTTTTGAAGTGTCAAAATTGTATCCCAGGGTGAGGTAATCCATCTTGAGGAAAGCTCCGTTTTCATAGTACCAGCTCACGATCGTTTGTGACTGAGCAGACGACAGGAGGCGGGTTTTTCCCGTAGGCTGCCCGTTCTCATCCACTATGGGAATCAGGTTGGCAGCAGTCTCCAGCCGGTTGTAGGCAATAGAATTGTTTTCGTAGAACATCCGCTGTTCGTTGACAATCTGGAAGCCTAACTGCGAACTCATCTGGAGGTTCAGGTCGAACTTCTTCCAGCGGAAAGCATTGTTCCATCCGAGGTAAACCTTTGGTATGGCTGAACCCATCCACTGGCGGTAATCATCATTGGACATACTCGCATTCCATTCTTCATATTTGCCCGTGGCCGGATTCTCTATCATCCAAAGCCCGTTGGCGGATAATCCCGTTGTTTTCAGTGTCCAGTACCTGCCAAAAGAAGAACCAACCTCCAGCCGTTGGGTCGGCAGGGAGACGGGGTCGCCGGCATAACCCGTATTGACATAGTTATCGGTCTCATACAGATCATTGGAAAGACTCAGCAGTTTATGCGTATTGTGCGAAGCCGTCAGCGTGGTGATATACGTGAAATTCTCGGTTTTAACGGGAGTGGCGTTAATCATCAGCTCAACACCCTGATTCTGCAGGGTGCCTACGTTGGCATAGGTTGAAGTAAAGAGGTTCGGCGGTGAGGGCACATTGTAAGAATAGAGCAGGTCGTTGGTGATTTTGTTGTAATAGTCGAGCGAGCCGCCGATCAGGCCATCAAGGAAAGCAAACTCCAGACCGACATTGAACTCACCCGACTTTTCCCACTTGAGGTTGGGGTTTGAATTGGAAGTAACTTCCAGGCTCGGTGACCATACCCCTGCACTGTTCAGGTAGTACCCCCAGGAGGTGCTGTTGTAATTATAGGTTGTAAATGACATGTAGGAGCTCCCTGGTATCACGCCGGTTACACCATACCCCATGCGCAGCCTCAGGTTGCTGATCCACTCCTGTCCCTGCATGAATTCTTCGTTGCTGATGGTCCAGCCGGCGGAAATGGCGGGAAATGTCCCCCATTTGTGGTTCACGCCGAATTTCGAGGAGCCTTCATGACGAACACTCATCAGAAGGTTATATTTATTCAGATATCCGTAGCTGACCCGTCCGAAGAAACTGATCAGTTTGCTGTCCTCCTTATAACTTCCCATTCCGGCTTTCCCTTCCTTCAAAGCCGCACCCATGCTGATATTGTTGTACAGGTAGGCATCGGTTGGGAAGTTATAGTTGGATGCCGACATGGATTCATACATATCATACTGATAACTGTATCCGGCTAAAGCGGACAACCGGTGCATGCCATTGAAGTTGTTCTCATATTTCGAGGTCATTTCCAGCTGATCGGATTCGGCATAGTTGCTGCCCTTGTAGGCATATCCGTTATACCCGGCCGTGGTTGACGTATAATAGTCCTTGGTGCTGTATGACTCCGTGTTGCCGTTCGAACGGTTGGTCGAGAGCTTCAGGTTGGTCTGCCAGCCCTTGACGGGCTCCAGGGTCACACTCCCGGTAATGCGGGTCCACTCACGCTTGGTTTCTCCCACATTCTCATTAATCATCGCTACCGGATTGAAATACTGGAAGATGGCAAAGTCTTCATAATAACCCCGGTTCGGATCACCTTCTATATATATAGGTGCGGTGGGATTGCGGATCACTGCCTGGCGATAAATGTTGGCGATGCCGCCGCTGCTGGCATTGGTCACGTCATTTTCGTGCATTCCTTTTACCATATTGAAGTTCAGCTTTACCTTATCATCAAACATCCAGTGGCTCAGGTCGAACTGCATTTTCAACTCGTCATTGTTCGACCGCTTGATGGTACCCTCCTCCTGACGGTATGCCAGGTTGCCGGAATAACTGGTTTTCCGGGTACCGCCCGAAATGCTCAGGCTGTTGTTCTGCGTATAGCCGATCCGGGAGACCGCCGATACCCAGTCGGTATCCCAACCCTTATCACTAAAGGCAGTCAGTCCTTTCCGCACATCGCTGGGATCCATGAAATCAGCCAGTTTGGCAAAATGGGACAGTGAGCCATATCCGGAGTAGGTAACCTGGGTCTCCTCCTGACGTTTGCCGGCATTGGTTGTTATGAGGATGACACCATTCGCACCCCGTGTGCCATAGATGGCTGCCGCGGATGCATCCTTCAGTACATCGAACGACTCAATGTTTTCCGGAGCAACGGTGCTCAGGGAACCTTCAATCCCGTCGATCAGAATCAGCGGGCTGATGCTTCCGATGAGGCTGGTGATACCCCGTAACCGGATCGTAGATTCCGCGTTGGGGTCACCCGAACCTTTGGTCACCGTTAAGCCGGCCACTTTGCCCTTGACCAGCTCGGCGGCATCCTGGATGTTCCCAACCAGAAAATCCTCCTTCTTGACACTGGAAACGGCGCTCGTAACATCTCCCTTGCGTTGCGTTCCATACCCGATCACAACCACCTCGTCCATCAGTTTCTCCTCCTCCAGCAGTGTAATGCTGAATGAAGTTGTCAATCCAACAGGTTGTTCTATCGGTTTATAACCTACATAGGAAATGCGTAATACCGATTCCGGTCCTGCAACCTCCAATGTAAATTTTCCGTTCCGGTCGGTGGAAGTACCATTGCTGGTCCCCTTTTCCAGGACAGTGGCCCCGATGATCGGCTCGCCATTCTTGTCCTGAACAATGCCGGAGACCTTAACACTCCATGGCGCAACCGCTGTGCCGCTGGCATAGAGTACAGCTGAAACAAATGTGTTGAATGGAGCCAAAAGCAGCGCCATCAAAAACACATACTTGACTGCCAACCTCTTGGCTGATGCAGCAGGATTGGCCAGATGTTTGTTTTTCATTCGGATGGACGAATAAGTGTATATTTTACGTTTAATTTGACTTAGTAAATTTAAGATTATATTTTTCGATAAATGTATTTTTTACACTTTTTTATTTTTAAAATCGCCCTGGCAGGCGGGGGCATTGCCATAAACAGCCCTGACCAGGGTGATTTTCTGGTGGACCACCTATACACATTTGAATTTGGTGGCAAAAACTAAAACCGCAACCAGATAGGTTGAATTCAGGACACCTGGACGGCAGCTGTTTTCCAGTCGCGGCTTTCCCGCGTCAGCCAGGCAGGGTTGCCGGTTCCACCGGAAAAACAGAGTTTGGCCGGATCCCACTTGAGGGTTTCATTATGGTAATAGAGTTGGTTGACCAGGTGACAGGAAATCACCGTACGGCCGCCAACCTGCTCATTGGCAATTGGTTTGGTTCGATTTTTTACGGCATTGAGGAAGTCCAGATAGTGTGAAGGGCTGTCGTACAGCCTGATCTTTGCATCCTTCAGGAACCTGTCTTCAGCTTTCTGAACCTCGGCAGCACAGTTGGTATCGGGGGTTGCCTGTCCTGTATAAGCGGCAATCGTCTCGCCTTTCAGCACCATTTTGAATGTTCCCCGGTTAACCATCACTTCCCCGTCGCTGCCGAAAAAGTGAACGCCAAAACCCTGGTCCTTGCGGATGACAGTAACCCCATCGGCGTATAAAAGTGTGGCCTCGCCGTCAACAAACTTTACCTCCACAGGGCCGCTGTCGTCCACACCCAGCCCCCATTGCGCGATATCCAGATGGTGTGCACCCCAGTCGCCTACCCCGCCGGTGCCATATTCGCGGTAATTGCGCCAGGCCGGAAAATGACGATGCACTCCGCGGGGGCTCAGGATGGAATTATAGGGCCGCATGGGGGCCGGGCCGAGCCAGAAGTTCCAGTCGAGGCCCGGTTCCATCTCCTCTTCCGGCAGGTCGCAGGGCATCGGAGGCCCGCTGAAATTGGCATCCACATGATCAATCTTGCCTATGCAGCCGTTGCGCACCAGTTCGCAGGCAACCCGGAACTCTTTGGCCGACCGCTGCATCGAACCGGTCTGCAGCACACGTCGGTGTTTCTTAACCGCATCCATCACGTCGATAGCTTCCTGGATATTGTGCGTCAGCGGTTTCTCGCAATACACATCCTTGCCTTTTTTCAGCGCCAGTTCGATGACCGTTGAGTGCCAGTGATCCGGGGTGGCTATACAAACCATATCTATATCATCGCGCTCCATCAATTCCCGGTAGTCCGTATAGGCCTTGCAGCCGGCGCTTCCTTTATCCGGATTGTCGGTATAATACTTGTCAACCCACTGCTGCCCGTTGGTCCGCCGGGTGGTGTCCACGTCGCAAACCGCCAGAACCTGGACCTCAGGGGCGAATTTCGACAGCAGGTAGCGCGACTGGATACCCATTCCCACAAAGCCCATGGTAAGGCGGCTGTTGGGCGCTTTTGACCGGATGCAGGAGGGAAGAATACAGGGAACGACCACCAGCGGGGCCAGGTTTCTGATAAAAGTTCGACGTGTAGTTGACATTGCTTGGGATGGGTTTAAATAGATCATCCTAAAGGTAGGAAAAAGCCCCGGGCTGAAGCCCGGGGTTACTGATGTCTGTCGAAGGTTTTTTTCTAGTCACTGCATTAATTCTTACAGTCCTAAATATCAGGCAATTGCAATATTGATGAAATCTTGGTACCAAGGGAGAAGGTTACTCATCAGTAAGGGGGTGGGACAAAAAGGCAAAGGGCAGAGGGCAGAAGGCAAAAATTAGCATTAAGGGATAAGAAAAAAGAATGAAGTTGATACTGTAGTTGATTTATAATCAAGCAAGTGCGAGAGCCCTTCTTTCTTAGTCCATCTTTCTTTTTACTCATTTTTGCCTTCTGCCCTCTGCCCTTTGCCTTTCTGTCCCAGCCCCATTTTGCCCACCCCTCTTCTTTAACCCGTGAGCAGTCCCCGTTTTTCCAGTTCCTGATGAATGATCAGTCCGTTCTGCGTATCATAATCAGCCTCAAGGTGATAGGCGATCTGCAGGGGGCCGCCCCGGTTTTCAGCTATCGTTTGATCAAGCCAGGCAAGAACTTCGGATTGGGGATGTCCCTGCAGCAGGACCTCGGTTGGCGGTGCAACATGGATCTCAAGGTCGTTGCCCATCGTATCGCGGACTTTTGCCAATGAAGTTCGTGAACCGGTATCAAATATTTTCAGATTGCGGATGTGCGAAGCCGGTTCGATCAGATGATCCGAGAGTCCGCAGGAATGGAGGCGGACCGGCCCTAATTTGTCGCCGAGCTGACTGATATAGGGGACTACGAATTCCTGATAGGTCTCCGGTGAGATCATGGTTCCGGCGCATTCACCCACATGGACGGAAGTAACCGGCACTTTGCCTGCTGCCGCGAAATGACTGATCAGAACCACATACGCATCCACGATCCATTGATGGATGGCATGTGCAAGTTCCGGATCGGCCATCATGATTGTCATTATGTTATCCCCGGTCAGTTTCAGCGAAGTTGTAATCACTCCGTGGATGGTGGCCCGTCCCGATTCATCCCAGAAGAAGGGTGGGATCACCCGCAATCCGGGATGGTTTTCCCTGATCCCGTTGATCTGCCTGTCGAGCTCCAGGATAAAGGGGTGTTCGGTAATCGACTCAGGAGAAGGCAGTTCGCTGCTGCTTGAAATGTTCTCTAAAGGCTTGCCCAGCACATCGGAGTCGGTTTTTTCGAAAAATGAAAACCGGGCGCCTAGTACGGCAGCCAGGATCATGTTTGGCTGGATGGCCCCGACAAGAATCTGATTTTCATTTACATATCGGGCCTGAACCAGATTAGACTCCATGTTGTAAATAGCATATCCGGGAAACCGGTCTCTCACAAAACGGTCAATCTTCTGGTCCTGTTCAAATCTGAAAACCGGATCGAGATAATACAGGTCGGGGAAAACAAATCCTCCGTTCTTGTTCAGCCAACCCTTGGATACACTGGCCTGGATTTTTATCATAACATGGCAAAATTAGGTTTATTGGTCTGCCATTTCCCTTTTGTAAAATCCGGGAAAGCGACCGGTGCATTCTTTGCAATCGAAATGCCTGAGAGTTCAACAATGGCAGTCATTACGGCTGAATCATATACATCGATGGGTGTGGGGCCTTTTGCACGGACGGCCTCAATAAACTGGTTCAGCATCACATAGTCGGTTCCGCCGTGCGACTGGGCCGAAAAATCGCTGCTCCACCAGGTATGATTGTACTTTTCTTCAAAGGGTTTCCACGGCTCCCAGGTGTGGTATTGAGGACTCTTCCCCTCCAGATAGATCGAGCTCTTTTCTTCATCATAAACGCCCAGGGTTCCCTCCAGCAGCCAGCGATTGGAATAGGGTCGGGGCAGTTGCATATCATAATTGATAACCAGGGTCTTGCCCATTTTTGTCTTCAGCACGGAGGTCACGATATCACCCTGCCGGTACTTCAGGTTAGCGTTGGGGTGATCCGGGCCGAACTTCCGTTTGAAATAGGCATTTATGCCCTTCGAAGCCGATGCCGTTGAATAGATCTCCGTAAACACATCTCCGCAGTTTATATCCATCCAGCTGAGAATTGGCCCGACACTATGCGTGGGATACTGATCACGGTTATATTTCAGAAGATATTCGGCGGGCCATTTCTGAGCACCGGTTGCACTGTCGAAAAACCAGTGATCAATGCAATCGTGGGAGTGGGCGCAGTGGCAGTGGACAATTTCTCCGAACATCCCCTGGCGCTTCATGTTAAGGGCGGCCAGGTTGTCCTGCCTGAAGCTCCAGTTTTCCAGCATCATGCAGGGGATGCCGGTTTTTTCTGATGTTTCCACCAGCTGCCAGGTATCCTCAACGGTAAGGGCTGCCGGCACCTCTATCCCCGGATATATGCCGTTTTTCATGGCATGCAGGGCCATGGCCGTATGTGAATCCCAATAGGTGGCAATGATCACGCAGTCAAGCTTTTCCTTGTCGAGCAGCTCCTTCCAGGTGTTTTGGTCGCGGCAGTAAACGTTGGGGCGGGGTTTTCCGGCTTTCACGCAATAATCGGCGGCACCGTCAGCCTTGGTCCGTGTGAGATCGCACACGGCTGTTATTTCAATGCTTTCCATTCCCAGCAGAGTGCTGATATGGCTCATCCCTCGTGCGCCGGTTCCGATGACCCCGACTTTCACCGTTTTTTGTTCAGGATTGGCAGCCTGCAGATCAATCGGCAAAACACTCAAACACAGGGCAGCTATGCTCCCCCGTTCGATGAATCCTCTCCTTGAGATTTTTTTCATAATTCATTTTTTAAACCACATAGGCACAGTAGGACACAATAGAAGGACAATAGATGGATAAAAAAGGGTATTCACAGTTTATGCTAAATTACCAATTCCTACTGTGTCCTATTGTGTCTACTGTGGTTAAAAAAAAGCATTTACCCTCTCTTTCCCACCTTGTGCCCCAGCGTTGCATAGTACAGGATGAATAAATAGCAAGGTATCACAATGAAATAGGCCTTCTGCGGGCTCGCCGCATCAGCCAGGCGTCCATAAAGTAAAGGCAGCAGCGCCCCGCCCAGGTTCCCCATGATCAGCAGCGATGAGCCGATGCGGGTAAACCGTCCGAGACCCTCCAAAGCCAGCGGCCAAACGGATGGCCATATCAATGCATTGGCCATGCCGAGCAAGGCGATGAAAACAACAGATGCCATTTTCGGCACTCCTATTGCCGCCAGTGTCAGCACAATACCGAGGATCGCACAGATTTTAAGCGCTTTCACCTGCGATATGTATTTCGGAATGGCAATGACTCCGATCGTGTAACCCAGGATCGAAGCCAGCATGGTAAGGGAAGTGAAATGCTTTGCCACGGATATCGGAATACCCTGACTCAGCCCGTAACTGATAATGGTGTCGCCCGCGATGATTTCCAGCCCCACGTCGCAGAAAATGGCTACAACGCCCAGCAGGAGATACGGATATTGAAAGATACTGGTTCGTGTGGCATGTCCGTCCTTGTCGTCACCGGCATTCCGGATGTTCGGGTCGATCTCGGGCAATCCGGAAATCTTCACCAGGATGCCTACCAGAATCAGGATAGCTGCCATCACGAAATAAGGAATGATGATCCGCGAGGCCAGTTCGTCCAGTGCAGCGGCCTTGCTGACCAGGTCCATCGATGAAAGCTTTGCCAGCAGGGCGTCTCCATCCTTCAGGGCCATCACGCCGAACAGGTAGGTGGCAATAATGCCCGCCGACTTATTGCATATCCCCATGATGCTGATCCGCTGGGCGGCGCTTTCGATGGGTCCCAGAATGGTGATATACGGGTTGGCTGCCGTCTGCAGGATGGCCAGCCCCGTGCCCATGATGAAAAGCCCCGACAGGAAAAAGAGATACGTGCGGGTGAAGGCGGCAGGAATAAACAGCAGCGCCCCGGCAGCCATTACAAACAATCCGATCATCATTCCGCCCTTTAACCCGGTCCTTTTCAGCACCCACGAGGAGGGTATCGCCATCAATACATAGGCGATATAAAATGAAAAGGCAACGAGATAGGATTCAAAATGGTTGAGTTCGCAGGATATTTTCAGATAGGGAATGAGGATGCCATTGAGCCAGGTAATAAATCCGAAAATGAAAAAGAATACACCTATCGTTCCGATAGTGAGCCAGTTGGCCTGAACTTTACTTTTCACCATTCCCATGGCATTAATCCGCGTGATGTTTTTTCGGAATTCAATTATTTAACCACATAGGCACAGTAGGACACAATAGAAGGCAATAAAATGGGCGCCTACTCCTATGCTAAATTAGCATTTCTATCTATTGTGTTATACTGTGCCTGGTGTGGTTAAAAAAAATGCACCCCCATCCCGGATATTATTCCCGGGAAGACACAAACGTCCGTTTTTCCTGTTTGCAGATCAGCTGAACCGCCCATTTCCCGGTCTGTGCCGAAGGGGGCAGCCCGCCGCCCGGGAACAGCCACTGGCCGGCCATGTAGAAATTCCGTAGTTTCGGCAGCTTCATTTTCAACGATTTCATCATGTTCTCCCTGGAGGGCATGAATCCTTCATAGGCGCCATTCTTTACTCCCGTATATTTCACATCGGTCTTTGGAGTCGCTACATCCACCACTTCGATGAACGGTGCAATACCCGGAAATTCCTTCTCCAGCAAAGCAGTCGCATCCTTCTCAATCTGAGCCTTTTCCTGCTTATATTCCTCTCCCTCCAGATTCTTCCATACCTTCCACGGACTCTCAAAGCGTAACACGATGGTGGTTTTTCCCACGGGAGCCATGGTTGGATCATGAGAATAATTCATGATGTTATACCCATATTCGAGTTGGGTCCGGCCGATCATCAGGTCCTTTGCCAGGTTGATGAAAATCGGTTCCTCTGCTTTTATGGTCTGATTGATGCCAAACGAGACCTGAACGATCGGGGTAAATAGTTCCCAGTTCTTATAGGCAAAGTCAATCTGCTTCGAAACGTATTTCGAATCCAGCATTTTATAGATGGTGGAAAATCCATCTGCGGCACTTATGACATAATCGGCAGGGATCCGGGTTCCGTCGGTCAGGATAACTCCCTGTGCCACATCGTTCTCAACCATGATTTTTTCGACTCTCGTCTTACAGGACAGTTTGCCACCGAGGCTTTCAAACTTTTCCACCATTCGCTGTGCCAGCGGATACGAGCCTCCAATGATATATCCGGCATTTTTCTGATGGAACCAGCCGAGCATGAAAATAAAGGCCAGGGCCGAGAAGTTCCGGTCGCCGTACAGGGAGTAAAAAACGGTTTTGATTCTTTTGTTTTTAAAGTTCAGCTGATCAAAATATTCCCTGCAGGTTAACCGGCCGAATTTCCTGACCACGTTGGCAACCGGCAGCATGGTTGGCAGTATCCGGATATAATCCAGCGGATTGCGCAGTTCCGGAGCCAGTGCGAAGGGCTCCAGCAGGGCACTCTTGCGCATATCCCTGCACATCTTTTGGATCGGGATTTTATCTTCAGGGGCGATTTCGAGCAGGTATTTTTCCCATCGGTCGATGTTTGAATAGATATAGAACTCGTTCCCTTGCGGGTCGAGTATCCTTGAATGAATCTCATGGTTGACAATCTGCGTTTCGCTGTTTAGAACGTTGGTTTCCTTCCAGATTTCATGGAAAGCGCCCTTTGAGGTTCCCACCAGCCAGTGAAGGCAATAATCGAACCGGTATTTCTTGCGGTCCCATGCCGTGCATTGCCCGCCCGCAACGGAATGCATCTCCAGGATTTCGGAATCAAAACCGTTCATGGCAGAATAGATTCCGGCCGACAACCCGGCCACTCCGCCGCCAATTACAATTACTCTCTTTTTCATGTTTGCTTGATTTTGCTGCTAAAGTATCCGCCGCCCTTAATACAGGCATTCGAAAACCGGTAAATGCAATCAAAAATGCCGGTGAACAGAGGACTTTTCGCCTGGAATCATTCCCGACAAGTTTTATTGCACCTCCTAAAGAGCCGGACTTGAACAATACTTTGTCAAAATCGTTAACAACATTGCTATTTTGCTAATTTCGTTTCCGTTCAGTTGGATAATTATGCTGCAAAAGGGAAAATTAAGTTTGGGATTTCTCACCGTTCTACTCTTGCTTAACGCTTGTTCCAAGCCATTGGACTGGCCGGAATCCCCCTTGTATCATTTCGATCAGGGTGAGCCGGATACCAATCAACCAGCAGATCTTGAAAGCGCCAGGAAAAAAATCGTGGGGCATTATGCCCACTATGATGTGGTGGCTTACGAAGACACCACTACAAAAACCACGATGCGGACCTTTATCATTTCGTACGGGTTTACTGATTTTTACCTGGAAAACGGAAAGCTTATGCAGCGGGACCGGTTTTTGCACGCTGAACAAAAATTAAGCAACAAAAATGCCAAATCGGAATTCAGCGACGAAGCCGTACAGGCCATCAAGCCCCGTGTTCAGGAAGTTGACTTAACTCTGAAAAACGGAAGATGGCATATTTACCGGCCCCCAACCCCAACACTCCTCGGCATCAACGGCGACCCTTCACAACCGCTATCGAAGGATCCCAACGACCCCAATCTGACAGATCCCGACCAGGACGGTCATCCCGGAGTTACTGTAAAAATCAGTGTGGGGAATTTTTTTAAGGGTGAAATCTATATCACGAGAAGGGAAATATTCACCAATTTCCTGACGCTAAACAATAACGGCACCATAAGCGGATATGTGATTGACCAATCGGAACAGTTCGTTGTCGGTGCTTCCAAAAAAATATTAAGACAGAGCTCCAATTCAATTCAGCATCCGGATATGGGATTGAGCCCGGTATTGTTGGTTCCGATCGACCCGGCCATTGATACTCAGGAGGAGCTCATGCAGATACGGGATAAAATCTTCCCCAAAGAACCGGAATTCCTTTCTAAGTAAAACTCATTACCTGATAACCAAATCCATAATGACAGAAAAGCCGGGTAATCCGGCACAGGATATACAATGATGGAAGTAAACGCAGAGACCATCAAGGAGCTATGGTCCAAAACCTACAATACAGAAGGGAAACCCGACTGGTCCCATATCCTCCCTTATTACGCTGACGATGTCTATTTCAGGGACACAATCCAGGAGATCCGGGGAAAGAAGGAATTTACGGCCATGACCGAGAGGCTGACAGCCCGTTCCAACGACCTGACGATGGAAATTCTCAGGACCGCCCAGAACGGCAAGGATATCTTCATTGAATGGGAAATGACGATTGTCTTCAAAAACAGACCGCGTTCCATCGTATATGGCTCGAGCCGGGTTACCCTGAATGATGAGGGAAAGATCATGGTGCAGCGGGATTATTATGATCTCTGGGGAGATATTTTCGACAATATTCCCAGGTTTGGAAAGGCTTACAGGAGGTTCGTGCACAAGAAATTCGGATGATGACCGATAAGGAGGAGAATGCTACCAAAATATTTTAATGAGTATAAGGTCTCGAATATTTCGGCAATGATCCGGAACAACAGCCGGAATCCGAAGATCTGCACGGATGATTATAAGGGCCGGCTCGTTGTGATCAGCGGAGCAACATCAGGAATCGGGTATATTACGGCCAAAAAGTTCGCCTCCCGGGGAGCCGACCTGCTTTGCATTAACCGGAACGAGAAGAAGAGTGCCAAACTGAAGGAGGAGATCGAAAGGGAATGGGGGGTCAGCTGTCGGTATATCATTGCCGACCTGAGCAATCTGAGTGATATTCGGAATGCCGCGGCACAACTTCTAAAGGTTGAAAGACCGATTGACGTATTGATCCATAATGCGGGCGTTTATCTCACCAAACGGGAAATGACCCGTGACGGAATAGAAAAGACTTTGGTGGTACACTACCTTTCTTCATTCATGATCAATAACCTCCTCAGCGAAAAGTTGAAATCCCAGGAGAGAGCCAGAATCATCCTGGTCAGTTCTGAGGGTCATCGTTTTGTCCCCTGGGGATTGCAGCTGGATGATCTGAACTGGGAAAAACACCGCTATACAGGATTGAAGAGCTATGGATCGGCCAAGCTGGCGCAGCTGCAATCCATGCTGATATTTGCCGATCGCTTCAGTTCCTCGGGCGTAACGATCAATGCCATGCACCCGGGGGCTGTCAGGTCAGAGACCGGCCAGGAAAACGGTGCCTTTTACCGCTGGATAAAGAAGCATTTTTACGACCGGATGCTGAGGCCTACCGAAATATCATCGGAATCGATCTACTACCTCGGGGTTTCAAAAGAGATGGAAGGAGTGAGCGGCAAGTTTTTCAATCTTACCACGATGGAAGAGCCCGCCCCTCCCGCGCTGGACAAGGAAGCTGCACATCAACTCTGGACAAAAACACTGGAAATGACCGGAATGCAGGATATTTTCGCCTAACTTTAAGTCGCTATGGCGGAAAAAAGATACCACACGGTTGTCGTCGGCGGAGGAATGGCCGGACTCACCAGCGCCGCTTTTCTGGCCAAGGAGGGCAAGAGTGTTCTCCTGATCGAGAAAAATCATGAATGCGGCGGCCTGGTAAATTCTTTTTCGCGCGACGGTTTTCAGTTTGAAGCCGGAATCCGGGCTCTGGAAAATGCCGGAACCATTTTCCCCATGCTGAAGGAACTGGGTGTTGAACTCGAGGTGGTTAAAAGCAAGGTCTCCGTGGGGATCGGAAATGACATCCTGCATGTTGAGGACATTAACAGCCTGAAGGAATACGGCAACCTCCTGAAGCGGTTTTATCCGGAAAGTGAAGCCGAAATCGATGAGGTGCTCCGGATCATCCGGAAAGTGATGAAAAACATGGATGTCCTTTACGGGGTGGAAAATCCCAATTTCAAGGACATGTTCGGCGACCGAGAATACCTGCTTAAGGTCCTCCTTCCATGGCTGCCCAAATTCATCCTGACCATCATCAGGATTAACCGGATGAGCATGCCGGTGGAACCCTATCTCGAGAAAATCGTAAAAAACCGCTCCCTGAGAGACATGATCTCACAGCATTTCTTCAAGAATACCCCCGCTTTTTTTGCACTGAGCTACTTTTCGCTTTACCTGGATTATTTCTATCCTAAGGGAGGCGTGGGCAGGCTGGCCGGTGTTGTCGAGAAGAAGTTCCTTGAGCTGGGGGGCGAAATCAGGCGGGAAACCATCATTGAAAAGGTATCGGCCAGCGAACGCATTGTAACCGATAAAAACAACGTCGGCTATGCCTATGAAAACCTGGTTTGGGCGGCTGATCTGAAAACATTTTATCGGATCACTGATACGTCAGGTCTCTCCGCCAAAATCCGGTCGAAATTTGAAAAGAGGAAAAACCGCCTGCTGGAAAAACGCGGCGGGGATTCCGTTTTCACCCTTTATCTCCAGGTGGACGAACCCTTGGAGCATTTTCAGGCTATTGCAAACGGACACTTCTTCTATTCTCCTTCGAAACAGGGATTGGGAGAAACACATTGGAGCGAGCTGAACGGGATTCTGGCTGCACCCGGGGAACCTGACAGGGAAAAGATCCTGGTGTGGCTCGACAGGTTCATTAGCCTGAATACCTTTGAAATTTCCATTCCGGGCCTCAAGGATCCCGACCTGGTGCCTGAAGGCAAGACTGGACTGATTATCAGCATACTGGCTGAATATGACCTGTTTAAAAAGATTGCCGATGCAGGATGGTACAAAGAGTTCATCACTGAAATGGAGGACCGTATCATCAAGGTCCTTGCCGGTTCGGTCTATCCAATGCTGAAGGACAAGATCATGGGCCGCTTCTCTTTCTCGCCCCTGAGCTATGCGAACAGGGTTGGCAGTTCGGAAGGGGCGATCACCGGATGGTCCTTCCAGCAGCCCATTCCGGTCATCCATAAGATCCAGGCTGCAAACAGTGCAGTTGTGACACCCATTCCTTCCATCTTTCAGGCCGGACAGTGGACTTACAGCCCTGCGGGTGTGCCCATGTCAATTCTTACGGGCAGGCTGGCTGCGAAAAGAATCCTGTCGCGTAAACAGAAGAATTAGTTACAAGCGAGCTGCCATTTAACAGTGGCGTTTACTCGCGATTCGATTTTGATTTTTACCAATCCATCGTCGCCTTTGAACCAGGAAATCCGTGCATCCGGGTTCGAAGAGGATGCCTTCTCCGGTGCAAAACCATTGGGGGCAATGCTGATGAGATAGGGATCACCTCCGACCACTTTACTGGTTCCCGACAGGATTTTCCTTCCATTGCTCCATTTCTCATCCTCCATGTCAAGGTAACCCTGCATTACATGACGGTTTACAGAGAGCACCCGGGGATGAGGTAAGACTTCCCTCACCGACATCATACGCGACTCTCCCGGCCTAAGGCTCTGCTCCAGCCGGTCTGAACCCTTCAAAATGCCGATAAAATGATCATTCCAAAAATCATATACATAATAGGTCTTCTCAGGATCCAGTCCCAGGCAGCCCTCCACGACTTCGCCGGCCAGATTGATGCCGATGCTTTTTTCATTCTGATCATCGCCATTAAAAAATGTCAGCTGGTGCCATCCATCATTAACCCTGAAATCGTACACCTTCGGATACCCACTTGCGAAGGCATCGATCGGCCTGGCCGATCTGTTCTCCGCATGATAAGGAAATGTGCGGGTAAGGTCATGGTATGTTTCATCCGAGAATTGGGAAAAGCTGTTGGCCAGCAGGAACCGGCCCGTGGTCACATAAGCCATGGTGAGGACGGTGCGGACATGATCCCGGTTTCCCTGCAGGCGTGCTATATTTTTTGAATCCGTGTCCTGGTTATAGAGCACCCGGTTTTTATACCAGCGCAGTCCGCATCGGGTAACAGTAATAGAATCCATCATATCCGTATCATTCTCCGTCCGCATGGAAGCCACATAGCCAATTGAAACATCACTACCCCTCTCCATATTGCGCTCATCCACATAGGATTCCGGTCCAAGTCCTTCGTATGGCAGGCGGAAGATATTCCTGTATGCAGCTGCTGTAGTTGAATACTGATCCTCCAGGCCGCCTCCCGAAGCCCATCCCGAGAACGGGTAATCAAACATCAGTCCCTTGATGCCTCCAGAAGCAAGGTTTTTATATACATCCTTCATGTGGTCAAGAAATTCCGGATCTGTATAATCATACCCCCACACGACTCTGGGCCTTGTCCAGGCTTGCCTCCACGATGTAAACAATTCACCCGCTGTATCCTGCGGTTCCCCTCTCCAGGCGTAGGTTTTGTTGAAGAGCATATGTCCGGGGAAAGCCTTTGCATAATCTTCCGACCTGAATCCGGTTTGAAAATAGGTTAGGGGTATTCCGCCTAGATTGGTCACCGCCTTACCCCATTTTTCAGATGTTTCGTAAGGCTCAACGTATCGACCGTTCTGACTGGCATTCAGATCCGTTTCCGCCATTTGCCAGTGTTTGTCGTCCCACCACCCCTGCTGGTTGTTGGGCATATAGGAATCAGGCACCAGGCGCACAGCGGCCCGGCTATACTTAAGAAAACCGCTTTCGGAGATAAGTTTCATCTCAGTGACCGCGCCGGCGGTGTTATTTTTTGCCGCTCCACCCCCATACCCGCCAACCTCAGCGTACCAGAGGCAGACCGAGGGGAAATCATACATACTCAGTTCGATGTGCTGGGCACGGCTAACAAGCCTTCCATACTGTTCCAGCGCTTCAAAAGGATCGGCTGTCGTTACATCGAAATAAAATTTATCCTCAGGTATATATGTCGTTCCCGCATCCACTCTTTTACCCACCGGATCCAATGCAAACAGACTGGCCTTGAGCGCCCTTCTTGGCCTGGCACATTCGTTAATCGGGGTAAATTGATCTCTAAGAAGCGGTTTGCATCTGCCATCCCGCAGCCAGACCTCATTCAGGTATACATTGGGATCCCGGGCATTATTCTCATAATCCCCTGCCGCATGCTCCACCACTACTTGAAATTCGCCTGCTTCGATAGCCTCAATGGGAACTGGTAATTCCAGCTGTTCGACATCCTCCTTTTTTACGCCATCAAACCGTGGAAGCAACTGGTTTTCGACCAGGGGGATCCTGGTCAGCCTGCCCTCTTTAACGAACTCCACATAAACAGACTGCCGGTGGTCTTTGCGATCTCCATGCCTTAAACCTCTCCACCAGGAAAAACCGAGGTAATAGGGCTTCATCCTATCGATGTTCTTAAAATCCAGGATGATCCTCTCCGGGTCCATGGCCGAGGTTGCCGTTTCGGTACATCTGAACTCATGGTTCTGCCAGGTCTGTTTTTTCATGCCCTGAACGAGCGTCAGCTTTTCGCCGCCTGCCGCCATGTCCGACTGATCATCCGGCAGGTTCAGGTAGCACAGAAGGCTGCTTTTGTCATCAGGGCCCTTTTCCAGTTCCACCTGCCGGCTCTGCTCCAGCGAAGCAAATTTCTCATAATCCGTATAGGAGAGGCCCCCCATCACCAGAGTTCTCCGCGACTGGCCCTCACCGAAAGTCAGGAGAATATTATTTCGCGACTTAAGGGCGTATTCCCTGCTTAGTGGGGAATAGATCCTCTGGCCATATTCCAGGGGTTCTCCGGCACTGAAGCCGTCTATCATGGTAAAGTTGTCAGGGAAAGTTGTTCCATCCCAGGCCTTTCCTCCGGCCAGGGCATGTATCTCCGTAACCTTCACCGTTTCGGCCGTGGTATTCTCTATTCCACCCGATACCGTGAAAAATCCCTGGTTTTCATAAAGGGTAAATCTGAAAATCATGAGCGGCTGATTGGCGGATTCGATTTTAAGGGTCAGGGCCATCCCTTTGCCCAGCTCATCAGAAACCGCTTGTTTTTCGGAGATGATCCGGTTGTTTTCAGCGGCGGATGACCAGTTATTGATCCTGAGGACCGCATCGCTGATCGGGGTTGAATTGTCCTTAAGGTTCCGGATACGGTATGTTCCGGTTGCCAGATTAAAATCCAGGCTCACCAGCTCATTTTTAAGGACCGCCACATCGCCGTCCTGCTTCACTTTCACTCCCTGCGTACAGGCAGTTGAAAGAATCACCAGGGTCGCCAGCAGGGCGCCACTGGTTATCAAGTACATAATTCTCTTCATAGGAGGTGAATATAAGGCTTCTGACGGGGAAAAACAGGGCTCTTTTTACCTGGTTTGGTCAAGATTTTCTCCGGATGTGAATGACGGAATACAGGGGTTGAATGGGAATATGAGAGGGCACCATCCACATTAATTCTATAAATCCTACATTTAGAATAATTAACTGACCCAAACACCGGTTTATGAAACAGCAAGTTTATGCCTTTAAAAAAATCCTGGGGTTTATCCTTGTATCAACCTTTCTGGTTAGCTGCAATAAGGATAATTCAACCGAAGACAACCCACTGTTTGTTGAGCTTCAGGATGCGACAATCGCCTATCAAACGTATGGATCCGGTGAACCGCTGCTGATGTGTATGGGGTATGCCTCCAACATGGACTCCTGGGGAACTGAGGCGATTGAACGACTGCAGCAAAATTATAAGGTCATAGTGTTTGATTACCGCGGAATGGGCTACAGCACCAATTCAGCCAACTCCTTTACTATCAACACGCTGGCAGAGGATTTGAATCAGATGCTTGTTGCGTTAAAAATCAATAAAACACATGTTCTGGGCTGGTCAATGGGAGGCTTTGTTGCTCAGATGTTTGCCATCAACCATCCGGAAAAAATCAACAAACTCGTTTTGTATGCCACAAATTGCGGAGATACTACCGCTGTAAATCCCTCTCAGGAGATTATTGAAATTCTCTCGAACCCATCGTCTACCCCGATGGAATTATTAGGCACACTTTTCCCTGACGACTGGCTTGCTACCCATCCGGAGCCCTGGACTTTTCTGCCCGATGTAAAAGAACCTTATAACGGCCAAACCATTGGAATTCAATATGAGGCGGTGCAAATGTGGCTGAGCCCAGGTGGTGGATCCTACGGGCGGTTGAATGAGTTAACCATGCCTGTTTTATTGATTTGTGGCGATCAGGATAAGGTTGTTCCCTGGATAAACTCCTCCATTCTGGCTGAATCCATCTCCACTTCAACCTTGATAAAAGTAAATGATACCGGGCATGGGATGATGTACCAGGTACCCGAGACCTTTGCCGGCTATGTACTGTCTTTCTTGCGGGATTGAGAAGCCTCATAGAATTCACCGATTGAAAAATTTCTTATCTTTGCAAACCCAAGATCGTTTTACGGTTGAGGAACGGGCCCATAGCTCAGCTGGTCAGAGCATCTGACTCATAATCAGAGGGTCCCTGGTTCAAGCCCAGGTGGGCCCACTTGAAAATCAAGAGGTTAGGAACGCAAGCGAGCCTAACCTCTTTTTATTTGCATACTATTTGCATAGTTTCTAACCCCTCCCCCTCCACATCTTATTGATTTTCTTACATTTTCAAAACTCGATATGGCTCAATATCAGACCTGGCAATTTCACACTTTGGCAACCAGTAGATTTACTGTAGAAAGTTGGCAAGAGAATACCACGACTTAGTTTTAGTACCTGAAACACTAACGAAGGGTCTCGATCAACTTTCTTGTTTCAATCGATTGTCAGAACCTGAAAATGATTAACACTCTCTACATTACCTTGCCTACTCTGCATCATTGGTCCAAAATCGGTCTTATCCAGGCTTACTACCTGGGCAGGAGGATCTATAGTTAAGAGGATGAGCTAATGAATGCCTTCCGGAAACGCCTGGCAAAACAGGTTCCTTGCCGCCATCCTTCCTGGATAATCCTACCTAAATAGGGCGAGATTATGTAGGTTCCGGTAAACAAAACCTCCACAAGAGCAGAGCCATGGCTATTCTTTATAAACGGTGGTCGGGGCTTTTGTTTTATCTTCGTATTTATCACTCATACAAAAAACAATTAAAATGGGAAAAACAAAAGCCAGGTGGATACGCCGAGGGAAAAAACCAGTCCTTGCCGGTTTATTTTACCACCTTCCGCCGAACGCGTTGATCAGCGGCGGCCGGAATAATTTGACTACCTAATTTGTTGTCGCCATCAGACTTATAGCGAGAAGTTTATCTTGGGTCAATTAACTCAATAGGAACTGATCAACCCAAAATAGCGGGGACTGGTCATTTTATCCGTTTCTTCCATGAAATGATTCGGAAAATCAAGGATGCAGGCATTCAAAAGGGGTTAAGCCAAATTCAATTCTTTGAAGAAACTGGAATACACATTGGAAGGATTGAAGCCATGCAGTCGATGCCTACAATAGAAACACTAAGTTAAATATGTAAATTCTTAAATATGAACATTTCGGAGTTGCTAAAATAATGACAATCTTGTCATTGTGCGGTCCGAGTACAATAGTAATTTTACACTGAATAAAATACGAATTCTATTAGTAAGATTTGTAAAATTGGCACATTAAATTATCGATACGAATCACTTATTTTAAGATTGCGCTATAATTGATTTTAATAAGGGCTGAATGATGTTACAATTTTTCCAATCAAACGAGGATCCCTAGTTGATTCCTTAGTAATATAGTTTTTGTGAACATGTTCAATATTAGGATAGTAGAAAGGAATGATCACCCGGTATCTACAGGGCCAATGCCGAAAGACCCGTAAAATTAGTAGGCATAATTTTAATTTGTTCACGTATATGAAAAAATTTAAACCTTGGCTTGTTTTGAGTTTCCTGTTTGTTTTAGTTGTCATAGAAACGCCCTTTACTCAAAAGGTAATTGCAGATGAAGGAAGCGATTATTGTGTTATGACAGCAAAGGATTATGAACTTAAGTCACTGGATTGTGGCGGATGCTCATCCACCTTCAAAGTTAATGTTTGTGAATATAAAAAGGATTATTTGCAAACATGTAGATCAACACATTGCTACTTCTGCAATTGGACACAAAACTGCTTGAATTTTGAAATCCCTGATGAATAAAGCAAAACTCCAGATTATGAAAAAGTTAAAAATTATTTCGCCGGTTATTATCGTATTCTTTTTATTGCTGATAAATGTGATTATCTTCCCAATGCCAGCAATGAGTGAGAAACCTGGTGGTAAGGATTGCAATTGCGTTACAACTGCTATGGAATGGGACCAAACAGAAGTCCTCTGTGAAAACTGCACGAACGCCAACTGGCTTTTTGTTTGTGAGTTTGAAGTGAACTATCTTGGGTCTTGTGAATCCGAATGTTGCTTCTTCTGTGATTGGACCAAAAATTGTACACAGTTTGAAGACCCCTACCCAGATTAATATGTAATAATGTAAACGGGCAAGATTTACTTGCCCGTTTTTTTAAGACTGTAATATGTCAAGAATAGTAAAGAATATCGGAGATCTTCTAGTTATTATATTTATCGTAATAGGCTGTATTTTATACTTTAGTGTGAAAAGTAAATTGAGCAAGGCGATTGAGACAGAAGTTTTGTTAAGAAATAGTATTGATACCCATGAGGTAGTTATTCAAAAAATAAAAGGAGAAAGTCAGATTCTTCTCGAAGGATCGTTATCTAAGCTGGAAGTTGTAAATTTGATTGATAGCGTTGTTAACTCTAACAATTTAAATGCTAAAAGTTTTATCGTTTTTGTTTCCAGTGATTTTTGTTCTCCTTGCGTTAATTCGGAAATAGAATTAATAAAAAAGTTTAATTTTTCGAAAAGTGAATGCCAATTCATCTACTTTGGTCAATCAAAAAGAGAGGCAATTATCTTTGCCAATACCATGGCTTTAGACTATCCTATTACGTTTGTTAATCATTCATTTTACGAAAATTTCTTCAACGCGTTTGATTCTCCATTTTATTGCATTTACTCTAAGAATAGTAAAAATATTTCGTATTTTTTTCAATCAGAAACATATTTACCAATTCGAACAGAAACATATTTATCATTCTATAAGCATTTATTAAAATGAGAATATTTTGCCATTTAGTACTTACATTTTTGTTGGTGACCTTTACTAACTGCCAAAGGAACAGGCTGACCTTAAATAATTCTTTTGATTTACAAACGGTTAAAATAAACCTTGAAGAAGACAATCAATTTGATTTTACGCTAGTAAGAATATTACCCATCAGCAATAGAATAGAAAAATTTGCCAAGTCACCCGAACAAAGGGATAGCTTTTTATTTATTTCTAAAATTGGGTTCGCTCAAATTCTGGAAGACAGAGTTTATTTGCGTGAAGAAAGGCAAGGTTCACTGGGTAATGTGTATATTTTCAACAATTTTGGAGAGCTGATATGGAAGTCAAAAAAGGGCAAGGGTCCTGGAGAGATTATGTCAGCTAACAAAATTTCGGTTAATGTCGAAAATGGGGATATCTATATATTAGATGGAGGAATGATCATTCACCAGTTTTCAAAAGACGGTGTATTAGTTAAAAAAACTCAACTTCCTTTTTGGGTAAATGAATTCGCGAATATTTCAAAAGATGTAGACCTTTTCGTTTCTGACATCAATTCAAAAATGCCGTTCAAGGTTTATCGTTTAATTAATGAAAAATCAGAACCATTTCCATTGATGCACCGAATTAAGGATGGTGCAATTGAAATGGGCGAAATCTTGAATTTTCAAAATTTTAGAGACTCAATTTTGTTTTCATATTACTTGACAGATACCATTTACTCAATAGTTCCTCAGGGAATTACACCGTTTCTAAAAATTGATTTCTCCCCCAAAGGAATAGGTAGCCTTTCCAAAAAGGAAATTGAATCGGCAAAAAGTATGGGATCATTATTCCGGGAGAATAAATTGTCCTTTAAGAGTGGATGGTTTTGTGTTGTTGGAGATTACTTGTATTGTCATGCTAGTAATGATCAGTTTAGGTATATATGTAAAGTGAATTATAAAAAAGATGAATCTAAAGTGAAGAAACTTTCGGATGTCAACCTTTTCGGAATTTCTTTCCCATTATTTCATTTTGTGGGATACTCAAATGAGGGTTTAATCTTTTCAATTGATGCTGAACAGCTTGGACTTGCTGCTAACAAAGGATTGCTTGATTCTCAAAGCATAGATCCAATCTTATTGAAAAAACTCAAAGGTCTGACTGAAATGGATAATCCAGTACTTGCAATAGTAAAATAGGTTTCTCATTTGACTAAGTGATGTGAATAGTCATACAATTGACTTAGTGGATACGCCGAGGGAAAAATCCAGTCCTTGCCGGTCTATTTTACCACCTTCCGCCGAACGCGTTGATCAGCGGCGGCCGGAATAATTTGACTACCTAATTTGTTGTCGCCATCAGACTTATAGCGAGAAGTTTATCTTGGGTCAATTAACTCAATAGGAACTGGTCAACCCAAAATGGCGGGGACTGGTCATTTTATCCGTTTCTTCCACCTAGGAGAGCATGTCAATAGTGGCACTAAGTTCGGTATTGGATATAGTTACTGAATCAACCAGTTCCTTATTACAGGCTTCCATGAAAGGCCTGTACACATACTTCAATATAGATCATGAAAAGTTACTTAAGTTGACAGCACAACTCAAGGGTAGATTTATGTTGACGTATGACGACACAAAAGAAAAACGACTTCTCGCGGACAAGCATCATTTGCAGTATCGGACAATTCCCATGAAGACAGCACACCATTTAGAGAAAAATGAATTCATTATTACAGATAATTTCTCTTGGTGGATAGAAGACTAAAAAAATCTCAAGTGTTTTTTTAAGGACGCATCTTCCTTCAACTGTCAATTGAATGAATCTTTTGATCTTCAACGAATTTTGAAAAATTCGGAATCTCGATTTCATAAATTTTTCGTATCCCTTGACTTAATCCCTCAAAATAATAACTATCAGGTGTTGGGTACTCAATATGAATATCAGGATGCAAAACCTTAGCAAAAAACAAGCCAACTGTTTGCATTTTGCTACCCGTTGCTCCACAAATTATTCGCTCATAACTTCCAAGTTGCAAGTAAATTCTGTTAATGATTTCTACGGTTTCTTTGTAGTCAAGCGTACTTACACTATTTACCAAAAGACCATTACCTCCTATTGGATTATCAGATTTGTATGCTTCAATCAATTTTTTATGAATTTCCTGAGTGGCCTTTTCTCTCCAAGCGAAATCAGGACGGGGGGGGTGACCATTAATAAATACCAGTTGATGTGGATTCATTGTTCCTAAAAGATGACGAACCAGTTGTTCATTAAATGATGTGAAGGTAATGAGCGTAATCGGCTGTCCTTGCATTCTTATACTACTCAAACATCTTGCTCTCGCTATTGCACGAACACCCTGACTTGGGAACATTGCTAGAAAAGCCATATCCTCCATTGACTTTTCATAATCCTTAAAGGTAGGCGAATATTTCTCTGCCTCAGAATAGATGATTCTAACCGCACCATTGAAATGGATAAGTTTACATAGACAAATTAGTATTAAGAACTTGGTCATGGAAGACACATCCACAATGACCTCATTAAAATTTTTTAGATGAGAGGCAAAATAATCTTCGATATCATTTTCAACACCTTGAGGCATAAGCCAACTATAGATAATCTCATCAGGTTGATGGTGCGCCCCGATAGCCGTTAGGGCTTTATTTACTTCCTTAATTTTGTTTGGATTGTTCTCATGACCTTTTGAAGGGTTATATCTGAACATAAGAGCATGATTTATAATATCTTTCTGGGATTTTTGATACTCAAGCCATCCCAACGTTCGATGTTCGAAACCATAGGCGCCAATAAACAATCTCCTGCCATTAGGTTCCAATATTTGAGCAGAATTCAATTCTGAAAGGTTCATATTGGTAATTCTAAGATTTCTGATTGAATAAATTAGGGCCTGTGTCGACATTGATCGGGCCTCTTCGCTTTTTCTTCCAGTAAACATAGAATGCTTTGGGGTCTGCCAAGAGCCTAATGAACTCGTCGTTATTAAATGCTAAACTGTCATGCGATGAAAATGTCAGATTTGTATAAGGGATTAACATCCGGTTTAAAAAGAGTCGTGGTGTAAGCATTCCTCTCACGCTCTTCCCTCTCCAATCCTGGAAAAAAATATGCCATCTAGTTAAACCTATATAATAGCTATTCGATATTTCTTCTGGCAGTTCAAACTTATCCAGAATCTCAATTCGAAATGCCTGTTTAGGGATTTGTCGTCCTTGATTTGAGACCAAGTTACCCTGAGTCATCTCGTACCGAGAAACATTAATGAATGCTTCAACAATGTCTTTCAGGTGATTTCCGAATTTCCCACCAAGTTTCGTAGAGGTTTCAAGCTTACCAAGTTCCCAAGAGGAAGGATCAGTAACTGATTCCATAAATTTTAATAATTCACCTCCCGCGGTCCTATATACGCGATCCTGTATTGCAGCTTTAACTGGGAAAAAGGGCTGTCCACTAGTGTCAATCTCGGCTTCACGAAGCACATCGACAAACATTTGAATCATTGATCGTGTATCACTGGACCACATACCTACAAATGCACTAATACCATGATATTCAATTCTTTTCTGATTTCCATTCTGGGAGGCTTCTCGCATTTTCCGTGCTAATTCGTTACCCGAAAATGTTGTTTTGCCGAGGATATCTAAAAGGTTAAGGTTTTGATTTTTTAATTTTATATGTCTATCTATCCTGGGAATGAAAATCTTGTTTAACAATTCTTGCTTGCTCCTTTCATTCTGGTGCAAGCTTTCAGTTGCCATATCAATTAGTTCATAATCCTGATTTAGTTCAAGAGGTTTTCCTTGAATTCCCAAATTGTCAAAACTATTTGAGGACTCAGTTGAAATTTTAAAAAATAGATCGCTTCTCCTTTTGAAGATAATTGGATTTAAAACACGTTGTGTTGAGCGCGTAATAGTCGGAATTGTATAATCATCTAAAAAGAAATATAATGGTCGCCTAGCAATCCAAGGAATATTTTGGTGGAGTTCTTTTTGCACCAAGTCTAAAAAATCTATTCTTAGTAATGGCCATTCCTCAATTCCATCAATTTTCCCAACTCTCGTAAGTCGACATTTTTCCTTTTCATTTTCTACAAATGCCCTTACGTGAGATAAAACATCTGCGCCTTCAGGCAAACTCTGGTACCTATTCTTAAATATCTTGTTAATGAATGAATCTAACCAATTGAAACTTATAGTTATATCTTTAATTGCCAATGTTTTACATATCTCAGCAAGCCATAAGAGGTGAAAAAAATGGATTATTTGATGTGCAATGGCAATATTCCCTTCAAGGGGAAGCCAGGGAAATGCTTCTACAATATCTCTACAATTGACATAAAAACCAACAAATTCGTCCGCACCTTGAACACCGGAATTCTCACCTATTAGGGCATCCATGTAAGCCGTAAGACGTCTAAATGCCATAGTTTTTCCACATCCTCTGGCACCGGTTAGTATGGTGATGTTTTTACTTAAAAGATCTCTTGATCCTAAGATTTCAGGAACAAATAAAATCTTCCATTCGTTCGCCCTATAGCCTAACGCTTCAGCCCATAAATAATCACCCGGACCTTGAACTAACCCTCCTTGCTTTTCCACGGCTACTTGAACTTCAGCATTTCTACCAATGTTTTCGAAATCATATACTATTGATTCGATGGATGCATACTTCTTTTGAGTAGCGTCGTGTTCTAATAATTTGGTATCAAGAAGTTCCTGAATTTTATCATAAACGATTCGGTCCCTCGGGTTTAATTCGCTTTTGCTTAACTTATGGAGCAGTGCTGAGAGAATTGAGAATAGCTGCTTTAGATCATCTTTTGGTCGAACGTGATTATGAGAACCACCGTATCCGAAGTCTGTAACCCAAATAGTTTTTGGGCTGCCTACAATTCGGTCATCAGGTTTGCTAATCATAATATTACCTTCATGTAGGTCCCCATGTAGGATATTTACCTTCTGGCAAGCAAATAAAACCTTGATAATTGTTTGGGCTAAGAGCTCAATTAATGCTAAGTCAATATTTCCATGCTGTTTTATATAATCTTTCAGATTGCATCCATCAATAAATTGATACATGACAAAAACATATGACTTGTTGAGATCATATGAAGCAACACCAGAATTAAAATATGGAACAACAGTCGAGATGCCTCTAAGCATTGATAGTTTTTCTAATTCTCGTTCCCATCCAGCTTTTAGCTTTTCGGGTAAAATCACTTTGCAGGCTAAAATATCGTTTGGATTAGCTTTACTTATAGCTTTGTATACTTTTCCAATTTTTCCTTTACCAACGAATTCTTGAAGAATATAGTCTTTCCATGGGTTTAAGCCGATGTTTGGGTCATCTTTTATGTCTGCTGATGATATTTTCATTTTCAACATCGTCTTAATGCGACTACTATTTCGGTATTGCTCCCGTTATGATTCCTCCGAACTCTTCTATCATTTGGAATCGGGTCTGAAAAGCTGGCTATATGTTTATATCCCCCAACTTCCTCAACTGCAATTTTAACCAATGCATCAGTAAGGGGCATTTTATACTTTTTGCTTACACTGTCGTCCAGTACAAGTACACAATTTCCTCCAGCATCTAAGACCTCAAGCCACGTGATAAAGCAATTACGCATACTATTCAAAAACTTTTCTTCAGATGGTGACACTTTATCATCTAATTGCTTCCATTCATTTTCCCCAAGAAAGTAAAGTCTTAGTCTGTTATCTCTACCGTAATCCAATCTTCTCATATATGGAGGGCTTGTGATAATTGACTCTGCTTTAATTCCGGGTATCAAAGTTTCTGTATCAGCTTGATAGCTTAATTTCAATATGTTATGATCTAAATAAGGAACTCTACTTAATGCACGGTTTACTTTGTTCTCCAACCTGGGTTTCAAGGCCCTAAAACTGTATAATTCAGGAAAATCTTGGATGGGAAATTTTTTATTCCTAAGGTATGGAACTGTGTGACTACTAGGATAAGAAAGGAATCCTGGCCTTTGATGATGTAGTATCCCCAAAAGACAGGAAAGTAGAAACCATTCCTGTTTACGAATCAATTGATTTATCCAGATTACGATTTCCCTTAGCGTATCAGGATGAAAGAATTCTTTGACCCAAATTGGAATTGAGGCTAGATCTACATCAAAATTATTCCCTTCTATAGCCATCCCCTCTTGTTCAATCGACGAAAGCGCTGAATTGACTGAGAGAGGTGGATTTAACTTTCCTTTTGTCACTACTGATGCATAAAGATTCAAGTCGTTGGCTATAACTTGACGGCTCAATATCCAGCTTTCTAAAGCAATTGTTCCACATCCCGCGAAAGGATCATAGACGGTATCTCCCTTGGTCGAAAAAGCACTCACCAGTTTTTTAGCCATGGCAGATTTCATTTTACCGATGTATGGAGACAACTGATGCAATGAGCATTCGCTGCCAACAAAACTGCCAGTCCAATTTACTAATTTATCTTCAATGCTTGTTGTCGCGTTATTCATCGTTAACAATCATTTAGCAAACCCTATATCCAGGCTCCTGGGGAAATAAACACGTTACACGTTGTATGATAGCAATTTGACTGAATTCACATAGATATATCGGATTGTACTTTATAATTTGAAATTTAAGAAACACGTTCATGCCGTCTAAGGTAAGAGTTTTTACAGTTCCCAATAGCGCGCTCTGAGAATTACAATAGTCGATCTCTGTGAAATCGGGTGAGATTCAGCCTTACATAAAGCACGATATTGCCGATGCCTTTCAGGCTTCAAGGGGTATCAAGCACAACCAGACCACCGTATAGAAATTCCGACTGATCCAGACTTCAAAGCAGGATTCAACGGAAAAGTCAAGATACAGCCAGATTTGGTGGATTTCATCGATTGCCCTGGCACCATCATCGCCCTGGGCGAAGTAATCCTCGGTGAAGACTTCAACCGCACCCAGGTGGGTATCGATCACCCCGCAATTGAATTTCCCGTGTACCCATGAGGTATTCAGGTTGAAGGACCGGGTGGTTTCACCGGCTATTTTTCCGGCCACCTTACAAAGATAATTGAGGAGCTTTTTATCACCGGGTTTGCTATGGTGTCCGAAAAACGCTACTGCGTATAAGGCTGCCTCGCTAGCAAGTTTTTCGTATAACACATCTTCGGTGATGGTAGCTCTTTGTTTGATCAACATAGCGACGTAACACCTGGTGATGTTCGTCCATGGTTTACGAATCGATTTTGTCATGATTATGATTATTAAGATTTCTATAAAAAAAGAGGTGAGTCTCCCCACCTCTTCCGGTTTAATAAATGGTTGATCCGCTATGATCCAACTGATAAATGATCTCGACTTCAATATTTGTAGAAAGCACCGTGAGTTTCATCCCCCTTTCATCCGCAATCTTATGGGCCAGATAAAGCATTCCGACAAAGTTGTGAGAGCGGAGGTTACCTTTTGGTAATTCCCTTCCTGTGCGATCCACACCAGGCAAAGTGGATCATGGGGATACTTAACCGGATGAAAGTGCTGAGAAGTGCACAGGTAAACTTGTAGGTTCATAGGATTTTAGCAATAAATTCATCGAAATGTTCCGCTCTTACGAAATACCGGCAGTACCTGCCCTGTTCTGAATCGCAGTTTAATGCCTCATAGTGATTGACCCATTTGTCGAATTTGGTTTCGGTATCGGTCAGTATCTCTTTTGGAATCTCGCAAGGCTCTTTTCCATAGCGAATTAAAGGCCATTTTGCAAGGGTGGAGGAAAACCTCATATCCAGCATCGTAATGCTTTCGGGCCTTGCGCTTGTTGATCTGGATGATCTGCTTTCCATGGATATTAATCTGAACGTCTTTGTAAATCATTAATCAAATGCCGATGCCTTTCGGACTTGTAAGGGTATCAAGCGCACCCGGTTGATTGATTTAATGAACCCCTCACGAGCTAATGTTTGCAAAAAGCAATGAATTTATATGAGGGCTCCATGAGTACAACCCATGAAGAAATGAAACAGAAAAGTTATTTGCGAATGAATTTTGCAGTAGATCTGCCGGCCGGTTTTCTGATAGCAATAATCACAGATCCGTCAGTTTTGCGGACAAACAACACCATCGGTATGATCATCCAGACCTGGTACCGCATTGAATTGATTATCCAGCATGAATCCTGATCCGGAAATGGTCAGATTACCTGGAAGAGTAGAAAAGTCGAGATCCCGACGGGCCGTATATGTCCAAACCGGTTTCTCCAGCAGTAGGGCAATTGTTTTCATTTTCGCGACATCGCCCTGGTTCCGGAAATCACCGACTTCAGAGAACCGGAGCTTTTCAAATTCAAACTTATTCAGTTCATGGATGAAAAGTTTCGGAGAGCACATGTCCCAGAACTTTGCCTGATGGTTCCGGTGACCCTGACACCGGGGAAAGCACGTTCGGGACATTTCGCATCGCAGGCTTTCGGATTCTGGTAAAGCCCGAGTTTTTCCGAACAGCAACTGAGTTCAGGAGTCATGTTGAAGATCGCGGTTGATGTATCCTGCTTTTTGTTGCCGAAGCTGAATAGGGTTTGAATCATTATGACTACGGCATTAAATTGTCATCAGCCATCGAGAGGTACCCTTGGTCAGAAAAGATGAGGTGATCCAGCACCGACAGATCTAGAAATGCAGCTCCTTCCTTGATTTTCTTAGTGATTTTCAGATCAGCATCCGATGGAGCCAAATTGCCTGAAGGGTGGTTATAAGCTAGAATAATCCATGGTGAATGCCTTTCCACCGCAGCGTTTAAGATCAATCGTACATCCGTAACGGTACTGGATATTCCACCCTGGCTGATTTTTTTTCTGATCGATGATCTGAATGGAACAGTTGAGTAACAGTACCCAGAATTCTTCATGCTGGAGATCGGACATCAATGGTTCCAATACCTTCCAGGCATCCTGAGATCAACGTACCTTGGGCCGGACGGTTGCCGGAGTGGATCTTCTTCTTCGGCCGATCTCGAAGATGGCGGCGATACGAATGGCTCTTGCCGTGGTGATTCCATCGATCTGGCACATGATACTGAGCGACATTTTTGCCAGATTGTGAAAATCGTTACCGGCCAATACCCATAATTTCCGGGCGCATTCTTCTGAAATTCCAGTTGCTACGGCCTGAATTTCGATGTTTGATAACGCGCTGGTGCCAATCTGGACTAGTTTGGCAGCTGCTGAATCGTTCACCTGCCAGGGAGTTGAGATTACTGAATCCGTACTTCATGGAAATGTTCACCGATGCCTTTCGGCCTTGTATGAGTAGCAAGCATACCCATTGATAATCTGAGATTAATGTTGCGCTACAACCTTGAGCAGTCCTGATTTTTGGTGAATGGCGCAGGTCAGATTGTTGGATAACAACGGGATAATAGTTGAATAAGAATCTGTATTCGTGCGAAGCAATTCCGGAATAACAATAGGTGACCGCTACGTAGGGAACCGATGGGCACAAAAAAAACCTCATTGCTAAGGCTTTTTTTAAGCAAGGTTCCTAGAAAGGCAGGGGCTCGACCGGACTGGTCTTCTTGCCGATGCTTTTCAATTTCTTGGTTTTCTTGGCTGGTGCCTGTGCCTCCTGCAACATTTTGGAGTGATAGCAAGCATGGGTTCGTCCTGGCTTGACGGTTTTCTTCATCTCAGCGATTTCGAATGTGACATAAGCCACTCCTTCGTAATCATAAGCAATTTCCTGCAACTTCCCAGTTGCAACGTTACTTTCACAATGTTCATACCCTGGACTTTCTTGCCTTTTTCGATGTAGGACTTCTCAAATTTTGTCATGACGTTTTTTGTTTTTTATAATTTAGAAACATGGCAATATTCAT
This sequence comes from uncultured Porphyromonadaceae bacterium, assembly GCA_964512915.1. Classification (GTDB taxonomy): domain Bacteria; phylum Bacteroidota; class Bacteroidia; order Bacteroidales; family UBA12481; genus UBA12481. The sequence goes on along the minus strand of CAZEKJ010000002.1, from coordinate 193,744 downwards.
TAAATCGAGCTGAGCTAATAACAAGAGTTTGCGGAATACCGGACCGACGAAGGAGGGAGGATATGCCGTAAAAACTATTGAAATTAGATTGGCCGATTTATCTTTGCCATGTTTTCTGAGCTATAGAAAACCGTCATGACAAAATGAGAAGGGCTACGAAGGGTAAGGCTTAGAAAGTCCGGTAGGAACGTTGTAGAAAGTAACGCTGCAACTGGGAAGTTGCAGAATATGCCTTATGAGTTTGTCGGGGTGGCCCCTTTAAATTCGGATCGTTGGGATGATGTCTTCAGAAACCGCCGGTTCGGGAGGATCCGTGCTTGCCACTCCAAAATGACTGCGGAGTGCCCGGTCACCGGCCAAGAAAGTTTAGAAATTCCATCGGAAAGACGGTTTAGCCGGTCACCGTTCTTGGGACTCTTATTTTAAGCCTTGGCGGAGAGCATTTTTTTGGGTCCTTCGGGTTCCGTGCGCAGGTTGCGATGAATCCTGAACCAAACATCAGGATGCGATCAATACCTTTGTGCTTTATTAATAGACACTGCCAAACCTGATAACAAGTGACAATCCTGAACTTGATAATCTATAATTGCCAGTGATTACATCCGATGAGACGACCTTTCGCCGAACACGGTTTATTCTGAATAGTACTAAAACTCGGGTTCCAGTTTGAAATCTATTTTTATCTTGGTCCTAGTCAACAACGCTTATACAAACCTTGTATTGGATTCAGCAATTCTATAGTGTCGCAACATAAAATCTTCTTGCTTGCGGCTTTAAATACTTCTTACTGGTGTGATAGCTTTCAAACGTGTCAATCAGGTCGTAACTAAAAGTTGTAACAACAGTCGTTTTTACTCTTAATACATCTGTTCTAAACCTTTCGCCTATAGTCGACGCTGATTCTCTTCCATGTGCAACAGCATTTCTTTTGTCAACTATTTCATCTATTGTGGTCCTTGTTCTGGGATCGATTGTGTAATTGTTAATTCCAAAAGCTTGAAGCATTTCAATAATCGTTTTTGTCCAAACGTTTTGGAGTCTGTTTGAAAATGCTGTTTCATTTAATACTGGTATATTTTCACCACTTAACTCTTCGAATATTTCTATTGCTTTTAAGAAGAAATTCTTATAGCCACAGTCTTTAAACGAACGAAGTTTATCCAGTAGGGAAATTGTGTTAAACGGAATGTTGTAATGTTTATTTTTAATATTTTCAGAATTAATGTAAATAATAGTATTTTCTAATAAATCATTGATAGTCTTTTCTAACGATGAATATAAATGAACATAGAATAGTCCTTTCATTATCTTCAGTTCAAGTGAAGCAGGGATCGTAGGGTCATTCGGTTCTATTGCAGTTAAATGGTTCAAGTAAGTGAGATTCTCACTAAATCTAGCTCTCGCTCTATTTTTGATGATAGCGTAACTCATCCTATAAGCCTCTCTTTAACGTATTCAATTCTTTGATACAATTTGGATCTAGAGTTAGTCGCACCAGTGGTCAAACGATTCAATTCTGGGTCATTCAACAATTCGATGAGAATTTGTCCATTAATAGCTCTGTTTTCACCGATTACATCCGCAACACCAACAGCAATTGCTTCATAAAGAACTAAAGGAGTAATGTTTTTTCTATTACCCCGAACAATTCCATCAGGGAGCAATTCATTGAGTTTTTCAAAAGTGTTATCAAACAAATCTTTAAGCTTGTCTTTATTTTTAAAATTTGACATTTTACCTGCCATGTACGAATTTAAAAAATCTTTAACACTATGAATAAATGTGTCTTTACTTTCGTAATAGGCGAAGAATTTGAGAGCAAGCTCCTCTAAATTTCCGGTTCTCTCAGCATTTTTTGTAAGTTTTATTACGTTTTTAAAGTTCGGGTTACTTACACATTTCTTTAAGAATTCATTAAACTCACCTAAGTAAATGCAATTTCGAATCTCTTGCGGGTGAAGTGTTACTCCGCCAGTGTTTAGTCTTTCAAATAGATCAAATCGTAAGCTAAAATCACTTCTATCATTCAACACAGTCACTCTTATTGGGCGAGTAAGAAACATATTTTGAAGGGACCTTGGTAAATTTTCGAAGTAGTGACCATTAAGTGAATCTAGTTTTTCAAGTCCTTCAATTTTTAATTTACTGCAGTTTTTGTTTATGCGGGCAATTGTATCTTGATCACCAATGTAGTTCACTATTGTGGTCAGTCTTTGTAAACCGTCAATTACTTCCCAAGTTGAATCTTTATTTGTAGCCATAAAGAGACTAGGGACGGGAATACCTAGGAAAATGGACTCAACCAATTGCGATTGTCTTTCTTCGCCCCACACGAAATGTCTCTGGTACTCGGGAGCAACGTCAATCATTTTTTCAATCACCATGTCATAAAGTTGTCTAACAGTGATATCGTAACTGTCGAACGAAACAGTTCTGCGATTTTTGTCGAGTTGTTCTTGTACTTTTAATATGTCCATGTTTTTATTATTATATCAGCTAAAACTTCATCAAAGGATTGTTTTTCTGAGATTTACTCAAGCATGAAATTTGAAGTGTTTGTCAACATTTTTAAAATTCGCAAGTAAACATGCTAATGCCAAATTTACTGAAACTTAGGGAGAACGTTAATGTTTCGTAAAATTGTATTACTAGGTCACCAAACGGAAGGGTTGCTTGCTAGACAAAAGAGAGAAGGATACCGGTAAAAGCTGATTCACCGGAAAATGTACCAAAATGATTCTGATTTTAAGTTGAAAGCCTGATCTCCACATCCTAACCAATAATCGCGAATAGAGACCTGGGCGGCTAGTCTAGAAAAATTCCGGGTATTATTTTCAACCAGGTCACGGATCGTTACAGAAAGGAAGGCTGCAACTGGGAAGTTGTAGGAAATGCCTTATGAGTTTGTCGGGGTGCCCCTTTACATTCGGATCACTGTGATGAAGTCTTCAGAAACCGCCGGTTCGGGAGGATCAGTGCTTGTCCTTCAAAATGACTACAGAGCCCAGTTACCGGTCAGGAAAGCTTAGAAATTCCATTGGAAAGAAGGTTTAGCCGGTCACCGCTCTAGGGACGCTGCTTTTAAGCCTCAGCGGTGAGCTTATTTTCGGGTCCTTCGGGTTCCATGCGCAGCGAGCGAGGAATCCTGAACCAAATATCAGGATGCGATAAATACCTTTGTGCTATATTAATAGACACTGCCAAACCTGAAAACAGCCACCAATTTGTGTCTTAAGATTCTCGTTACTTAATTTTTTCATATAAAATGGAAGCTATCACAGATCCAATCGTCCCTAAAATGATTGCTGTCAAAGACGAAATAATTAACGTCCATATCGGGTTGTTTTTAATAAAGTCAAGAATTTGGAAATAAAGTCCCTTTGTTATTCTCTTTAATTCTTTTTGTAAAGTTTCAACTTCATTTTCCGGAACCTTTTCATTAATTAATTTCACAACACAACTTTTACAAATTATAGGTTTGTCAGTAGAATAGATAATGTCGCTTTTAATTCCATTCATATCAAATAAACAACCTCTAGTTTCATCATGAGTAAAACTTGTTACTTCTGCTTTTGGGGGGATTCTGTTTCCGTATCGTTTGTAGATCAAACAATAAGAATAGAGAAGCCTATAGATTAAATTTTCAAAAGGAATATTACTTGACTTTAGAATGTCTGCCATTTCATAAAAGGTCATACAGATACGATTATTACTAAATCTTCTTGCGTAATAATTGTCTTCAAGTGGAACGCGTGTAATGGCAATTAGAAAATCACCTTCAAACGTTTTCGGTAATTGGCTCTCAATATTATTGTCCAAATATTCCCAACGTTTTCCATCAGCATTTTTTGTTATACCAATATGATCAATAGGTTTAACTATTTCAAAGATATCGGATTTCCAATTTGAAATTGTTGTCTGGTTTAAACTAATTGGTAGTTGTCCTAGAATTACCACTTTTATTTTAATTTACTCATGGCTATTTCTTATTTCTATTTCTGTCATACAACTAAAAAATGTGGGGGAAGAGAATCGAACCCGTCTATCTGTTTTCATTTCTGAATTCAGCGCATTAGTCCTATCTATGCTACCCCATATATTTTAAATTCTATTCTAGAAATCGAATTCTATTCAATAGTTCTTGCCACAAAATATTTTCCATTTCTTTTACTTCGCCATAGGCAGGTATTTTATCTGTAGAAACGTTCTTTCCTTCAACATTCTCTTCTAAATCAGCTAAATCCAATAAAACAAAATCATACGCCGCCTTCAAATCAGAAATCGATAACTCTTTAATTTTCATATGCTATTATTTAAAAGGTTCGTCTGTTTACTCATTAAGCGCAACAAGTATGGATCCGAAAACTTTCGGGAGCCTGAAATATAAAAAAATCTGTTATCATATTGCAAATCAACACTTGGGTTTATCAAAAACCAAATTTAAAAAATCTTTTGGAATGGCCTAAAGTATTTTACAAGTTCTTTCGGCCCAATTTATGGAAAGCTTTCCATTAATTGGGGAGAGAAAATTACCTGTTTGCCGGGAGTCATGAAGGAGCTAAGCGGTTGGCCAATATCTATTCGTTCACCGGGAGTTGCAAGATGAATGGCGTTAATCCGCAAACCTGGTTTGCCGATCTGCTTTCCCGCATCCAGGACACCAAACAAAGCGAACTCCGAAACCCGCTTCCGGACCGATGGGGAAAATAAGCCATGGTTAAACCTGGCAATCTATAACGATCCGATTTCATTCACAAGATGCAGTACACCGGACGGATACTCACCATCCATGATGATTGCCCAATCATCTGATTTTAGCAACTCCCTGCAACCGGTAATCGCATACAACAGTTTGAATTTGAAGCTATACGGGGTGAAAAAGTAGATCATTCCGAAAATTACGGAGTGTGGGGAGGGAAATAACCTCAACTCGCTTCGCCAGATCGCTCAGCGTCTCGACTTCCTTGATTGCCTCAATGGCCACTTGTACTTTAAAAATCGCGCTGTGTTTCTTTCTACTCTTTTTCACCATTGGATAAATTTAATCGTTGTTTTTAAACTTAACCAGTGGCATGAATTTCAGGGAGTATTATACGAAGCCTTATTTATTATCGGCTGGGCTTTTCTTTCTTATTTAATGACTTAAGGAACTTACTGCTAATATTATCTAGAATTTGTATTCTGGTTTTTGAAATATCAATGGCGCTAAATTGCTTAATTCTATTAAAAATATCAAATCCCAAACTATTTAATATCTCATTGAAGCCTTGAATTTGATGATTGAATAATTCCGTTGGATTTTTTTTGAGCATATCTAACTCAACCCAAAAGTATATTGAAGGATGTTTATCAGTTGATAATGTTTTTTTTGAATTCAGAACCTTTACCGCTTCTGAATTTATTCCCTCCACTTTATTAATAAATTTTTCAAAATGCTGTTTTATTAGAATTAATCCAAACAAACTTATATGATAATCTCTAATAAGGGTTCCATCCATAAGGCTTCCAGCACTTTGATGAACGGTGCTGAAATTTCCAAGGTGTTGATACCTAAACATTGAAACACATTCATGTCCAAATCTTTGGCTAACTACAAACTTTGCAGGCATTTCCCTTTTATCGCCTTCCAATAATTCTAATCCTTTTGCTGGGATTTGAAACTTATTTGCCCTAAAATCCCACCGCATGAGTAAAAATGTTTTACCAACTAATTCATCTTCTATTAATAGCAAAGTATCACAAACACTTCTCTGACTAATCGGAATACCTAGTCTCTTTGAAAATAAATCTACTATTGCGTGATGACTTTCAAATATTTTGGGATTGAGTTCATTGCTTTTTTTATTAAAAGAAATATCGGTCACCGTATTCTCAAAAATTTTCTGTTCAGATAAAGCCCAAATTGAAAAAATATTCAAAATAGAGGCTGATAAATTTGATGAAGCTATAAAACCTGAATTGTCATCTATAATTCCGAACATACTTAACATATCCAGTAAAACATAGCTTGAATTAATCGGAAGGCTGGAAATTAAAACAGGATAGATTATATAATTTGATTCAAGATGTTCTGATATTTCTCGTAGCGGCAAAGTAATGTTTTTATATCTTCTTATAATTTTTACCAAACGATTGTTTATGCCAAAGAGGATTATGTCTTTTCGGTTAGATATTTCATTGATATCTATCCAAATAAATTCATCAAACTCGTTTTCAAGAAGGATTTCCACTGAATCAATTTCGCATGTATAGAGACTCATTTGTAACGATATTCCTGAACTTTTATCAAGCCATACATCTTTTACAACGGTCAAATATTTAAAGTTGTTTTTAGGAATATTGATACCAACTTCTTCCTTAACTTCTCTTTGGATTGCCGTAAGTTCATTTTCTCTTCCTATTTTACCACCTGGCAATTGCCATTGCCCTATTCCATTTTTATTTTTTTCGTTTCTTCTCAATAATAGAATTCTATTATTATTAAATAAAGCGACACTGGCAGCTTTTCTCAGAAAATCAGCACTAGTATTTTCCTTAACTTGATGTTTAGGTTTAATCCTTAACAGATTTAAAAAACGAATCCATTCTTTTTTATCATTTAAACCCGAATTAAAGTTGACAAAGTTAATTACCTTAAGAATCTTCGGTGTTTTATTTGAGTCGAATTCTTTTCCCCCGTTTGGTAATACAATTGGAATAATAACGATCTTATTGTTGACTTTCTGATAATATGCTATTTCAAATTCTTCTTTTTGCCAGCGTCCTATGCCATTTTCACCTATACAAAAAAGAAAATACTTAGATTTTCTAACTCCCTTTTCAATTTCTATCCTTAGATTGGAACCAGGTTTTATGCCTTCATTATCCTCCCATATATCTATATTGGCCTCACTTAACTTTTCTTTAAGAATTTTTAAGTAGCTTGTATCAAAAGTGTTATATGATAAAAAAACAATCGCCATGGCTATAGGGTTACAATTTTAGTTATCTTATAATCATTAATATTTTGCCATATTTCAACTGCTATGTTGATATTCAAATTTGGATTTGAAATAAAGTCCGACCATTTAACAGAATGCATAAAGGACGAATATCCCTTATAGGGTTTACTCCCAATGTGATTCTCACATTCTGTGAAAACGGGCTTCTTCACATTAAACATATTATCTCGAAGAATTTGAAAAAGAAAATCCGTCTTTAAGGTCCTACAATTACAGTAATGGCAAGTGTTTTCCTCGATATAATAACTATAACTTCCAAATATGTCTGGTAGCACAACTGCCAATACAGCATTTGTCTTACTTCTTCCCCCTTCTCTTGATTGCTCTTTAAGAGAGTATGAAACCTCCCAAGGAATCCATTGATCTTTTTCAGCATTGTAAGTTTCCTTCATGCCTTTTGAGATCAAGACAATAGTTACCGAGCTATCAAATATTTTGTTTCCTAATTTTGAACTGATTGTAGCGTCTTTGAGAGTGCTCATATTCTCTCCATCATCTTCGCCTTTAAAAATATGGTCACCCGCTTCTAATAATTCATCAATTTTATCTACATAATGTCGGGCTGTAGTTGTTACTTTTTGACGATACACATTGCCCCAAATGTTTTTCACATCCTCATATATGTTTAAATCCTGCACTTGAGAGTCAGAATATTTGTATGAAACAAAAATCTTTTTCCCCATTATTGTAATTATTAAATATAGTTTTTAAGTAAATCTCTGAACAATGCCATATATGCGTAATCATTCAGTAATCTGTGGTCAAATTTGTTTGGTTGGTTATCGTAAAGCATTTTTGCTGCAGCACCTGTGCTTGCAATCGGTAAAATTAGAGCATTAGGATGTTTATTCCTAAACATCAAATATTCGTCATTTATACCTTCCATACCACCGATAAAAATTCCCACATTAAAATCATTGTCATTTATTAGTTCGCTTCTCATTAATTCTAGACTTTTCTCACGGGTATTTTTCCTTTTTGTCAACACAATGTTTTCAAAAGTAAAGCTGTCAGGAAGAAATTCATCTTCAAAAAATAACGATTGGTAAAGTGTAATGTGTTTTTTTACATCTGCATTCATTTTATCCATCACAAAACGAATTAAAGGCGTTATTGAAGGATGTCCACCCCAAATGAGATATGCTTTCGGGATTACAACAGTTGCCAATGCTCGCACTGCATCTCTAATAGAAACAATATCAGCAGTATCAAAGAATTTCTTATCTCTGTCGGGATAAGGAATACTTGCAGATAAAAACACTTTATTTAAATTGTCTTTAACCATTCTTCTGCTTTTACAATTTTAATTGTTTTAACTGGGAGATAAATGTCTAACCAATCCAAATGTTTAATCCATTTTTCTCTAATATTTCTATGGTCAAAGAGTAAGTATGCACCTGCCACATTTTTGGATTTTATTCTCGCTACTAACTCTTCAGATTGGTTATAAGTAAATGCTTGAGGAACACCAACAGTTGGAATAATCAATAATTCTTTTCCATCACTGCGTTTGATTGTGATAAATTTTTCAGATTGAAGGTCAGCCTTTTTTCCAATTCTATTTGAAGATGCAATAAATTCAGTAATTATATTGTCTTGTCTTGAAGCTAGACTTCGTGCTCTTAACGATTCAACTTGTCTAATGATATTTGATATTGTATTTTGGGTTAGATAACTCGTTGGTTCCTTAAATATACTGTTCCCAAAATCGGAATCACTTAATTGAAGCGGAATGCTTAATTCTGCATCTCTTTCAAGTTTATGTGAAGGCCAAATCACCTGTAAAATACCAATTGACATAGAGTTGGCTTTAGCCAACTCTTGTGTTGTCCAATTGCTATTCAAAAATCCCGGTGTATTTAATAAAACAACTACATCAGTGTCAGCCATTCTATGCCAAAGTTCCTCTTGAAAAGGCTCACCGGATCGAATACTATGTGTGTCAAGGAAAACATCAAAGCCATTTTTTTCCAATTGCTCAAACAATTGAATTGCGACTGTTGAAGATTCATCTCTTTTGTAACTAATAAATAGCCTTCGAGAAAGTCGTAACAAACTAAGTCCTTCCAATATGCACGAAACAAGTTTTTCAATGTCATTTTTAGTCGCTAATTCAAAGCCGTTTACATTCGCTAATTCTTTTGGAATTTGAGAACTAAATTTGTCTAAGTCAGAGGCAATAGGGAGTATTAAGCTGGCTTCCTTAATTAAAATTTCGAGTAAATCAAGGTTCTTGAAAGAACCTGAATCGCTTCCAAAGTATAGGCAAAATGCTGGAGCATTTCCTTTGTATTCATTATGAAAATTGCTCTCATCAATTTCAAGGATTGATTCTTTTGCTAAACCAAGCTCTTCAATATGATGAAACAAAGTATTCAATACCTCTTTGTAAAAAGGATTGTCGGAACCAATTTTAATAATTTGATACTTTGTAGTCATTTATTTTCTGTTTAACCAAGTTGAGATAGTTTCTAAAGTTCCATCAGGATACCAAACGTAGTATTCATTCAAGTTTGTTGAACTCCTTTCTATTCGTGGATAAATTTGCAAGTATTCGTTTCCATTCCAATTACCACTGTTGTCTGCTAATGGCAGTAATGCGATTTTTTTATTCGCAAGTTTAAATGGGTCTGCTATTCCAACTTCCCAATTACACCATTTTGATGAAACAGCATTATTTGTCGCCAACAAAACAAATTTGTCGTTGCCGTTAATGATTTGCTTTTTTATTTTTTGTGCAGTTTCTCCGTTCGTGCTTTCAGACATTGTTTTGTCTGCCCAGTCGACATAAACGCTTATACCTAAATTTTCAAAGAAAATTTTAGCTTGTTCAATTACGTCTTTGTCGGTATGTGAATGAGAAAGAAAAATGCTTGTAATTGAAGTTGCTTTTGAAAACATTCTACTCTCATTCACGATGCCACGAAGTCCTCTTGTCCCGGCTTTGGTTTGAGCAATCGATGCAAATTGTCCTCTTGTTAATATTGCCATTTCATTGTCTTATTCTGTTGTTTGTATGTCGTCCTAGCCTTGCCCATAACCTAAAGTGTTTTATCCGTCATATTGTTATAAAGTTAGCCACTTCTTTGGTTTGTTCAAGGATAGTGGCTACAATTTGGTACGATAAGTGGCTTTTCACCAACTCGATAAAACAAATATAGGATAATTAAAGGATCCAGTGGGAATCATTTACTGGAATAAAGGATATATTGTCCCGTCCCCGCCGATTCAGGTGGACCCACTTCCGGTTCAGTTGCACATGAGAGCCTCTCTTTTGAGCAATACCTGCACAGTCTGTTATCACGGGAGTATGAAGCAAGAGCAGAGAACCGTAAGATAGACCTAATCCGTTAGGCGGGTTTTCCGCAACGTAAGCCATCGGCCATGAGCGTCTTGTGCAAGAAGAATCTAGACTCTCCTTTTCCAGGCACAAAAATATGTCGCTATGGAGCTCTACAAAATTAGGAACCCGTTGCTTTACAGTTTAACGCATAAGTCGGGTTTAAAAAGCAAATTTGGCACCCCAGCCGTCAGAAAATTAAATTCTACTTAAAGTCAGGTTTCCGCATTTATTCCAGTGCATCTGGCTGATGCCCCGCAACCGGCCGCCGGTGATGAAAAGATCGAGATCCGGTTCCCTGATGGCATCCAGGTTGTTTTGTCAGGTCCGTCCTCACTTTCTATGGCGGAGTCACGTATTTGCAGGAAATAAGCCATGTTTGCACTGACCATCTCCTGTTGTTATTATTTGTTTCGTGAGCCTACCGATATGCGAAAGAATTTTGATGGGTTGAGCGGTTTGGTCGAACGTCAACTTCGCCGCAATGCAAGTTCCGGAGAAGTGTTCATTTTCATTAATCATAGCCGTGACCGGATAGAATTGTTGCGTTGGGAAGAGGGAGGATACATTCTCTATTATAAAAGACTTGAGACAGTCACACTGGAATTTCCTGCTTTTAACTCGTCCTCGATGACCTTCGTGATGAGTTGGGCTGAGTTGGTGAAGATGAACGAAGGGATTTCCATTACTCATATCAAACGAAAAAACGATATTCAGAATTCGACCGACTTGAACAAAACCGGGCCTGATGTGTTGGTAAGTTTTTAGCTAAAACATTAATGTTTATTGGGCTTTCAGCCAATATTTTTGTACCTTCGGATATGGGTTTACGGGAAGAACATAACGATCAGGTGACCATTCCAAAAGCGGAGCATGACCGTTTATTGCAACTGGAAGCCAACTACGAGTTTCTTCGCCAGGAACTGGCCAACCTGAAGCGGATGCTTTTTGGGAGCAAAAGCGAACGGCATGTGCGCGAAGATCCCTCATAGTTGGCATTGAACCTAGGTTTTGAAAAGGCGAAGGCTCTGGAACCAGAAAAGGAGGAGATCGCCTATACCCATAACAAAACGGCTAAAAAAGGTCATGTCCGCGAAGCTATTCCGGCCCATTTGCCCCGGATTGAACAGATCCTGTTGCCCGAAGAGGATGTCACAGGTCTTAAAGAAATTGGCCTAAGAAGCATGAGCACATGGAGTATGAACCCGGACGCCAGTTTGTTCTTAAGTACATCCGTCCGAAGTTCGTAGATCCCGGGACAGGGAAGATTCTGATCGCAGACCTTCCCAAACTTTCGATCCCTTCGAGTAACGCTGGCCCCAGCTTGCTGGCCAGCATTGTGACAAACAAGTACATTGACCACCTTCCGTTGTACCGCCAGTCCCAGATTTTCAACCGGGACCAGGGGGGTCACCTGGCCGAATCGACCCTGAACGACTGGTTTTCGGCCACATGCCGCCTGTTGGAACCTTTGTACGAGGTTCTCTTGAAGCAGATTAAGCAAAGTCAGTACCTGCAGGTTGATGAGACACCGATTCCCGTCCAAACACAAGATAAACCCAGGGCTATGTATAAAAGGTATTTTTGGGTATATCATTCTCCACCAGATCATCTGGTTCTGTTCGATTACAGTAAAAGCCGGAGCCGCCAGGAATCCGGTGAGATGTTAGAGTCGTACCAAGGTGCTTTGCAATGTGATGGATACCAAGCGTATGACGTGTATGATAAAACTGCCGGTATAACCTTGTTAGCCTGTAAGGCGCATTCATACACTGCTTCTTAACCATGACGCACAACATGTGGTGCAAAACCCGTGCGTTAGTAAAACGGATCGCGATTACGATCCAGGAAGGATAGCATGGGGTTTAGCGGACGTTAGCTTGCGTATTTTTAATAAATAGTTCAAAGATTTCAATCATTTCTTTATTCTCTCTTTTTCTGATCCTATTTAGTTTCAACCCTGCCACTTTAAAAATCTCATTTTTTTTCTTATCATTCTCTTTGTTTCTAGGTTTATCATGCCAACTGCTGTCAAGTTCAATGAAAAGTCCGGTGTAAATGTGTAAGGATTAACAATACAAAGGTCAATAGTCGATTTGAAGAAAAATGTGGTGGTTGATTTATCGAGAAACTCACAAACCTTTGAATCGATAATCGTACTTAAAGCAATGTTAGGAAGTAAAATGGAAATTGGTAAAACCTTTTTTGCTGCTATGAAAAGCTCTATCTCTTGAGGCGAATTAAAAATCTCTTTCTGAAAAACTATTTCTGCATGTTCACCAACTTTTATGTTAAGATTTGCGCTAATACGGGTTGTCTCTATTTTAGACTGAATCTCATGGTTATAATTTTCTAGAAATTGTTGAGCTTCAGAGTCATCATGAAATATTTTGGCATAATTTTCTTGGGGATTTTTATCGAAAAGATATTTTGCTATTTTCAATAAAGCATTATGTGAGAGGTTAAAAGCCGAATTTTTGTTTTGGTGAATTTGAAAAATCCTGACTGCAACAATAAGAAAATCTTGGTTTGAATCTTTCTCAAATTTTTTAAGTTCGTCGATAAAAATATTCTCAAAAATTGAAAAAGTTGGTGATTCCGCTAATACACCAGCAATACTGTTGTCAGAAAGGATACTACTTAGTCTAGTCCAATTCTGTTGTTGTAAACAATTTAAACATTCTTCAGCCGGATTCATGTTTTACAATTGTGTAAGCTAACAGTTTCGGTCTTTGCCCTCGGGCGTGTTTCTGAGCACAAAACTGTCAACCAGTACTGAACTTGAATAAAAGCACAACGCTCCAAGTTTGCAGGTCAGCCCGCCTGACGCAAAACCCGTGTTAGCAGCCTTTTTTCTTATCATCATACTGTTTTTAGTCTGTTTATTGAAAATCGTCCAAAGGTTGCACCTCCAATATTAAATAAGTCGCAAAGAATATTTATGTGATACCTGTTTTGCAAGTTATTTATTATTCTGTCTGCGTGACTATTCGATTTACCTGAAATCATTAATGTTGTTGCAATATGAGATTTTCCGGAACTACGAACTTGTCTCAATAGGTTAGGACGCAATTCATTTACTACGCCAATAAAGTTAAAGAGTAACTCAGGAAACGGATTAAAATTTTTTACTTCGCAGAATGAAATAAGTGAACTGTTTTTTACATAATAGTATTTCATTTTACTTTCATAAAAGTTATCATCTACAAGAATTGAATTTGGCTTTAAAACAGAGATGTCTGGTGTAGTATAAGTGTCATTGTTATGATAAGATTGAACAGTGATATTATGTCTTATTTCATAAACATATTCAAGTCCGCCTATTCTTTTCTTTGCTTCAAAAAATGAATAGTTTTCAGGGTTTCCCGCTGCAGTGCACTTATAATTAAACTTGCTCCTTTTTAGATTCTGAATTAATACATCATATCCGCTATTCTCGTAGAATCGAACAATATTGTTATAGCAAGCCATTTCAAAGAAATCACTTATCCGTTTAGAGTTGTTATAAATCGTCGACCGATTTTTTCGTAGATACGTTTCTACGTCTCTTGTAAGTTCTTTTATCTCTTTAAATGGATTAGCCATTTTTGTCTTTATTACGCTCCAAACTGTCTTTGTAAATTTTTACTTTTCTTAAAAACTCTTTGGTTTCTAAATATTCAAAAAGTCCAATGGGAATTGAATAGTGGTCAAGAAGCTTTCTGAAAGCTATTACAGTCTTATTTAGTTTAAATAACTCTTTTGGGGTAAGCTCATAAGTCCCGAGTTGAATTGATTCTGCTTCACTATTTAATACTACTCTTGAGCTAAATTTCGTTGCGGAATCAAAGTTTGTCAATACTCTTTTGTAAAAAATAGAAAGAGCTAGCAACATTTGTATGCTTTCAATGTCCTTCTTTAAGTGTGAATAGTAATCATACTTACCCGATACAAAGTAATTCACGTCACTTATTCTTTTATTATACTCAATGATTATTTGTTCACTAAGTCTATATGGTAAATTTTCAATGAAGATGTTTATCATCTCTTTGTCGCATTAAAATGGCTGTTAACGTTAGGTGTATGTTGCGGAGCGGATTATGTAGAGTGTTCATTTCCGCGAGGACTGAATGGCGATGCGAGAATCCGCGGATAGCGCACCATCGACCCCGCTCAGAAAAATGTACTGCGTTTATTAGCGGCAGAGTTTTACAATATTGTTTGAAGATAGTCTGCTCCATTAGAAATCAGTTCTTTAACAATATGTTTGCCTGCTTCTAGGACTGTCGTATTTAAAAAATTTCTCAATATGCTGGCGGCTTCATTTTTCTTTCTTTTTGGCTCTATACCGGATTTAATGGTACTTAAGCTAGATAAAAGTAATTCCTTCTCGTTATCAGTTTTTGTATTATTTAAAATCAACTGAACTAATGCTTTATCTTCACTTGAAATATTATTATCTACAGAATTAATAATTAGTTCCACTAGTTGTTCGTTTCCTCGGTAAACTCTTTGATTCTGTATTTCGGTGTTGCCAAAATGTATTTCATTATTATTTCCGTAAATGTTTACGATTCCTGACAAAATAGATTTTGGCAGAGATCCAACACCATCAAGTAATTTGTCTATATCAACATCGTCAAAACTATTCTGACATTGCACTTTGAATTTTTTCTTTCTTTTTGCATTAATTAAGTTGTCATGAGAATGAAAAAATGGACTATCTGAAGATTTGCATTCATTGCAATTACAGGGAATCATTTCGGTTACATCCGGATAATTCTGAGTTTTATGAATATTTTCCAATTCTCTTCTAATTATACTTAACAAGCCTTTTTTGTTTATTCCTTTTATACTAATTTTTAATTTTTTCTCAAATTGGTGAGATACTATTTCAGCTTCAACATTTTCATATCTAATAACTACCCCATTTTTCCAATAAAGATTTTCTTTAATTAAGTCGCTGTTCCTAACAATAAATCTTGAAATAATTCCTGCAGGCATAAATTCGTAATGATATTCAAGTTTTAAGTTAATTTTTTTATCCCAATCGTAATTGGGTTGTATTGGTGGTAATAGATTAGGAACAATGTATTCTTGAGAATTTACAATCTGAAAGCAAAGTTCAAATTTTTTCATTAATTCAAGTAAGTGAAAAAACTTTTGGAAAGGATAATCAAACCAAATAGTACTAAGCTCACTGAAACTAAATTTGCCATTATTCAATTGAACATCCCTGGTGTCAATGATTTTATAAACAGCATTTGTAGCCCACTGAGGTTTCAGAAAAACTGTAGATTTTAAAATTGAATTTTCATGAAAATGCAAAAATACGCCAAGATCATGAAAGTATCGAGCTAAGAATCCTGCTTGTATTTCGGTTAAAGAATACCTTTTACATATTGCTAAATATTGGTTGTAGCTAATATAATTCAGATTCAAATGTTCAAGCTCTTGTCTTAATTCAATCCATGCTTTTGGAAGAACATCTCCTAAGTGTGGAAGTCTGGATAATTCAAATTTAATGACATTCATTAGTTGATCCAAACCATCCTCCGTTTTCACACTTATGTTTACAAAACCAACAACATTAGGATATTGATTTTTTATTGTTTTTTCATCAATAAGTTTGATTCTTTCATCAATTTTATTTTGCACAATTATTAGTGGTGATTCATCACTTAATAGTTTAATTGCATTTAACCAATATTCAAACCTTCCACTGCTATCATCATCTGTCCTTGCTGTCCATAGAAATAGGTATATTGACCTCTTTGTTAAAAAAAATTGATGGGTCGAATGATATATTTCTTGTCCTCCAAAATCCCATATATTAATGTCTACAGATGAATTTGAATTTATTGGCAAAGTCCATCTTTTAATATCAATCCCTTCTGTTGTAGGCATATTCTCATTAATCTTAAATGTCGAGTCTATAAGTTTTTCCATCAAACAAGTTTTTCCGACATTTCCCTCACCAACAATTAACAATTTTGCTTCTCGCAAATTGTAAAGTTCTTCTGCGTTTGAAATTGAAACAAAATAATTTTTAATTGAAGACATGCTTTTATTGGCAATCTCAATCGGTGGTTTAATCAATGGGTTTTTACTTAAATCAAAATATTCTAATTTCAGATTTATAAATTCAATTGGTAGTTCAGTTATTTGATTGCCCGATAGTATTAGCTTTTTTAGTCTTTTCAACAAAGTTAATTCGATAGGAATTGCTTTTAGTTGGTTTCCTCCTAAATATAATTCTCTCAAATTGGTCAAGTCACCTATTTCTTTTGATAAATATTCTATCTCATTACCAGATAAATATAATGTTTCAAGTTGAGTTAAATTTTCAATTTCTTTAGGTAGGGTGGTTATGTTATTACTCCAGGCTCTAATAATCTTCAATTTATAACATTTGCCAATTTCTTTTGGAATTCTATTAATTCCAAGGCCATATAAATCCAAAAGCATGCTCCCATTTCTTTCAGCTGCAAGAGTTCTTTCAAGGGCAATTTGGTCTGGTTTCATTATTACTTAGTTTAGTTATTTTGTTTTCAACTTTACCGCTAACTCTTGACCTGTAAATGCTGCAAAGGTCGGTAGCTGAATCGAAGATTTGACGCTGGTTTTATTGCATTTACAGGCATGTTGAACTAAATCCGCCTACGCGGATAGCTTAAGAAAAGTACCCGATTCTTTCTCAACTTCGGAAATATTAACCATTAAATTTCTGATTATGAGAAAGAAATCGGGTTTTACTATTGTTGAGCAGGCCATTGTGCTAGTTCCTGAGTTTGAAAAGGTCGTTCGTAAGCTGGAACAACAGGTTACGCTACGCGGACAGAGTGTGAGTACACTGAAAAATTACATCCGGAGAATTGCCTTGTTTGTGGTCCATTTCGGAAAGCTTCCCGAACAGATTGATCCGGAAGAAATCAACGAGTACCTTGTTTCCCTGGCCCGGGATCCGAAGTCTCCCTCACGAAGTAGTTTTAAACACATGGTTTACGGACTTCGTTATTATTACCGGCTGCTGGGAATGAACAAAAATGCAATCGCCCTGCCTTCGCTAAAAGGGGACTCCAAACTGCCGGTTATCTTGAACCAAAGCGAACTCAAAGAACTCCTTGTAGCCCCGACTCTACTGAAACAGAGAGTCGTTCTTGCTCTGATTTACTCGGCGGGGCTTCGCGGCCAGGAGGTCATTAATCTGAAGATCTTCGATATCGATTTTGAAAGGAAGACGATACACATCCGGCAAAGCAAATACAAAAAGGATCGGGTGGTTCCACTGGCTGAGTGTATGGCCGTTGGGCTGAAAAAATACCTGGCAGCCGAGAACCCGCATATCTGGTTATTTAATGGGAAGGAACCCGACGGCAGATACAGCGTTCGTGGACTTTCCTGGGTCATGCGTGAAAACCTGAAAAAGACTTCCATCAAAAAGGAAGTAAGCCTGCATTCACTCCGGCATTCTTATGCCACTCATCTGCTGGAACAAGGGCTTAACATTGTGACCCTCAAAGAACTTCTTGGACACGCCGACATAACCACCACCATGATTTACCTCCATGTAGCCCAGTGTCCTTTGATTAAACCTCACAGCCCGCTGGATACGCTCTATCACTATCCCAAGCATGCGAACAAGGTTTGAACTGGCGGATGCGGTAACCCTTTTCGGTACAAATCTGCTTTCCAACGTCAAACTAACGCCCATTCAAATAAAGGTTCTGCGAAAGATCGCGATCTGCCGTACCGCAGCTCTTGGTGGACATGAGGAAGTGTGCGACTCTTGTGGCACGGTGCGCTACAGTTATAACAGCTGTGGCGACAGGCACTGCCCCAAATGTCAGGCTGCAAAACAGGCATTCTGGATCGATGACCTGATGCAGAAAACCCTGCCCGTGAAGCATTACCACGTTGTGTTCACGGTTCCCCACCATTTGAATGCCGTTTGCCTGCACAACCAAAGTGTTTTCTACAACCTGCTGTTTGTTGCCGTCTGGAATACGCTGAGAGCCTTCGGATACTCCCACTTTGGTGTTGAAAGCGGGGTCGTGGCAGTGCTGCACACCTGGGGTCAAAACCTTTCATTACACCCACACATCCACTGTATTGTTCCGGCTGCCGGATATACCCTTGATGGACAATGGAAGAACATCGGCCATTCGGGCAAGTATCTGTATCCGGTCCATCAACTGAGTGATGCCTTTAAGGGCAGATTCCTCGACAGCCTGAAGCGAGCTTTACGAAAGCAAAATGAACTGTCGCTGTTCAACGACAAGGTTCAACAGGCATACAACACCCGTTGGGTAGTAAACTGCGAACCTTCTCTGGCCAGTGCCCATCACGTGGTAAAATACCTCGGGCAATACACGCACCGGGTAGCGATCACAAACCAGCGCATTTTGGACATAGCTGGCGGAAAGGTGACCTTCATAGCTAAAGATTATCGGGACGGAGCGGTTAAAAAGCCGGTAACCCTCGATGGAATGGAGTTCCTGCGCCGGTTTACCCAGCATATTCTGCCCGCCCGGTTTGTGAAAATCAGGTATTATGGCGTTTATAATCATACTACCAAACGCCATCTGGAGTTGCGGTTTATGCCGGAAGAAAAGCCCGATGTTGAAACCTTGATCAACCGCGAAAAACCCTTGGAGACCGCCCTGCAACGCTTCGAAAGGCTCACGGGCGTTAATCCTTGCCAATGCCCGGTGTGCAAAACCGGACGAATGGTGGTAATCCGGGAACTACCTCGTATCAGGGCTCCGGATGGCTCATATACGGGCCAATATCCAGAAGCTTTCAATTAATCGCTCTGTATTGCGCTTTAACGCAAGTGGAAGATCTATGCTCGAGAATCCGTTTTCGAGGTAAACCCTTCTCGCCACTCACTGATAAATCTTGGTAAACGCACTCAAAAAGCACAAAAACCTGCAATACTTCAAAGAACGCCTATTCTGTTAAAATCCAATAATTACTAAAAATCCTCTTAAAGTACATAGCTCTTGGCCCGGCGGGTGTAGTTCAACACCGACTCATCGCTGGGTTTTGCAAACCGCTCAGAGTCCTATTTATTAGTGGTAGCTTTATATTAGTTGTTTTACTCTTCTATACAAGTCAACTAAATGGAAAACTGAAATATCAATTAATGGCTCGTACATAAAAGCATTTACATGAATATTCTCAGGAGTCATTAAATTAACCCGTTCTAAAATTGTCAATGTAGACTTATCAGAATTCACAGCTTTAAAATGCCTTAACAATTCCGAAGTCTGATTTGACGTTATGACTAAAGTGCCAGAATTGGGAATCTTATCCATCATATATTCTTCTGCCTTAAGACGAATTGCCATAGACAATGCTATTTTATTTTCAAGCAAAATTTCATTTACTGGATTTTCCTGGTCAATCGAATCCGCGGTTTCGAATATCAAATCTTTTATGTGCTTTGCACCAAAAGCAATGCTTTGACCACTTGTAGTAGAAAAATTTGTATGTATTAAATTGAGAATGCTTGCACAGGTAATTGTACTTGTGTTGGCCTTTAAATGTAGGCAAGCCGTCAGTAATTCATAGCTGGCACTTTCGCTGTTCTCAGTATATTCAATAAGATTTCTCACAAATGGGATAATACTTATAAACACTTTTTGATCAGAAAGATGTTGTTTAAAATTGGTAAATACGTCTTTTCTATATCGACCTTGTAATAATGTAATTTCTCTATTGTCGTTTTTAACTACCATATAAGCTGCATCCCAATTCAATGATAATCTTGAGGCAACGGTCCTATAAAAATCGAAATTGTGGGTAAGTATTATTAGCTTGAAAGTTGGATTGTGATGCAGTTCTTTTATGTACTCAATAATTGCATATTTGTTTTTATAATCAAAAGAATCAGCAATGTCATCTAAGATTAATAAAGTACTTTGATTTAGTTGGTTTCTAGATTCAATATCGAATAATAATTGAAGAATGTAAAATGCACGTTGTTCCCCTTTGCTCAGTATTGAAAGGAGAGAGTTTTTGTCCTTCCTGACTGGTGCTTGGTTGGGATCTCTATAATCAAATTCAAGATTTGCCGTCTCTTCTTTTAGAACAACGTCCTCTTGATTAACAAGTTTAATATCAAAAGGAACGAAAAACCTTTCGTTGAATGTTTTAATGATCTCTTCCCAAATTGTAAATTCCTTCTTTGCCTCTTTGATTATCTTCTCTATTTCGGCCTTTTTGCTTTCGTAAAATTGAACGAGTTCTAACGTTTCCTTTGCAAAGGTAGAAATATAATTTAACCATACTTTTTTTCTAAAATCTTCATATTCTTCTAGCTCGACGAGTAAAAGGTTTTCTTTTTCAATTGCACTTTTAAATGACCTGAGTTCGATGTTTGATCCAATAGACTTGTCAACTTGGTCAAAAGACTTTTTTAATTTTTCGTCATTAACAATGGTTGTTATTTCCTTTTGGACTAATAGCTGTAGTTCTTCGGCTGACTTAATTTCTAAGTTGTCACTTAGAGTGAATTTATGCCCTGCATCAAAATATGAATTATCCTCAGTAGACTTTAGGAGTTCATTTGCTTGGAAAGTTCCAAAGGAATTGTCTGAACTCTTGAAGAACTTTGACTTAGTTAATAGTTCATTGTAGCTACTAATGTATTGTTTTAAAAGTGACTGATTCTTATCTAGGAACTTTTTCACATTCCCCTTTTTATCGAAAATATCATTATAGCGGAAGCTATATGAGTCTGGTTTGGTTAATAAAGACTTTGAAATCCTCAAAAGTAGTTCGAAAAAGGTATCCTTTGGCGACAGACTATATACATTAATAAATTCAGTTTCACAGTCTGTACTTTGTGACAATTGCTTTAGTTTCTTTACATATTCGCCTTTTTTGCTGTCTAATTCAGAATATATTTCATCATACTTTTTCTTTAAGTCTTTACTTGCAATAAATGAACTTATTTTTGTTGAAGTGTCGTATGTGTTATCTTCTGCGTTAACTACTAAAATCGACTCACTGAGAATCGAGATACCGTCTGCAAGAATCCTATATGTCGTAGGTCTGTTATCATAAACTCTGTCACTGGGCATTACTTTGACGTCATTTTTTGAAATGAGGTCTAATGTCTTCGCAAATGAGGTTTTCATGGTCCCGTTTGGCGCATAAATTAGAAAAGAACCAGTATTTAATTGACCAAAATCGAATTTGTGGTCAAGCTTCCCTATTCCGAAGCAATTCCGAAGTTGGATTTCAATAACATTCATAAGTTGTCTGTTTTTTAAAGTTACCACTAACCTATAGTGTTTTATCCATCATATTCTTATAAAGTTAGCCACTTCTTTGCTTTGCTCAAGGATAGTAGCTACAATTTGGTACGAAAAGGGGTTTTATGTCGGATAAGACGGAGTTGGACTGAGCCGCCTACGCTTACGGGCTTAGTATTTTTCTGTTTGCTTTAGCAATGGCCAGATCCGGCCAGTGAAGGGGTCGGTATGATGAAAATGTGCTGGATGTCGGGTATAAACATCAAGAAATTCATTTGATTGGGATATATCTCTCCCGTTACGCCAAATGCCGTTTGATGATCAGATATGGCAAAGAACTCAGTCGTCTGAGGTTAGTCAATCGGAAGAGAAGTTGTAATGATACGGATGCATAATGCTGGACTGGCAAACCGGACAAAGCCTCTGCCGTTTCCCGCTGATTTCCTAGTAGATTTCCATTCCATTTAAACTAACAAACAGTTGAAGAAACGGGCTCTTTTCCAGCAGTTCGAATACCAGGCCGACAAATTCCTTTGACTGGGAAAGCGACAAAAATCCGAAGTACCGGATTTTATAAAATCCGCCAGGCAAGCACGTGCTGAAAAAACCGGCGGATAAACTCAACCACCGGTAGCGTCCTGGTTGATGTGAAATTGTCAGTACCATAATCTTTTATTTTGAAGGTAATCTGATCATTCTCCACACCCAGAATCCAGCTGCTGGAGATGGCTACCCGGTGCGTGTATCTTCCGAGATATTCAATCACCCTGTCCGGTCCGGAGAGAAGCGATTTGGCATACACATTCAAGTTTTTCTGATATAACTTGTCTTTAAACTCCTTCCAGAAAAAATAAACGGGAAGAAAAACATCCCCCATATGGATGACTTCTTCCAGATTCTTGGATAAAATACCACGGAAAATCCGACTCAGTACCTTAACCGGAAGGAAGAACTTTTTAGGCGAAGCCACACATTCCATCCGGTCTTCCGATGGACCTCCTGCCGGAATGATCAGGTGAATATGCGGATGATAAGTGAGTGCCTGGCCCCAGGTGTGGAGCACGGATACTCCGCCAACGGTGGCCCCTAATCCGGAACGCCCTTTTGCAGCATGCTGGATGGCCAGGGTGGCTGACCGGAAGAGCAGATCATAGCAAACCTTTTGGTTGATATAGAAGTTCCGGTGAAGTTCCTGAGGAATGGTAAACACCAAATGAAAATACCGGGTTGGTGGTAAGTTGTGCTTCAGCCGGTCGATCCATTCCACTTGTTTTACATACTGACATTTGGGGCAGTCGCGGTTCCGTCTGGAGTTGTTGGAATGCTACTGGTGTCCACATTGATCGCATTCATCCTGATGTCCGCTCAGCGCTGAAGTCCGGCAACGGGTCAGATCTGCAAACACTTTCTATTGGCCGGGACTAAGCCGATAAGTGGTTTTGAAGTAGTCCCGATGCTGGATCAGCAGTTCCCCCAGGTCAAATGGATATCGTTGAATTTCCATAACCGCTTCATTTAGGGTGTGCATCAATCGGGCTTTTAACCACCAGAGTGACACAGGTTGCCACATGTAGGTAAAAGGCATTATCTGATATAGATGCACATTCAGTCTCTAAACGGAGAATCAGGCCATTTTCCAAAAGATTCAACCTGGTCTGGCTTGTTTGTCGATGAAGTAGAAATGTGGCCGGTTGGGGTTATCAATCCATTCGGCCCGGGCATTCCCTGATTCTATTACATCGAAATTCGATACTCTTCATTCGAATCTCTTAACTCATTTTCGCCCGGCTTCCTTCATCCGGCATTCTACAGCTTCGCCCTCCCAGTCACATACAAGGACCGATCTCATTAGTTTCCTGCTTATTTAGTGGCCGGTCGGATCCGGTAAAGTTTTATGGGAGTTGAAATTAGAGTCAATTTTTAAAATAAACAATGGCTTCAAGCAGAAAAGTGAAAAAAGTAATCCGTGGCCTATAGCGAGTACGAAATGGCGCTACACCTTCATCGAATTACTCATATCGATACTACTGAATAAATCGGCTACCGGTCTATCCTTGCCGATGGCCTACCAGCCGTTTTTCAAGGAGCATTTCGGGTGACGAGATTCCCAGATCCTCGTTATCGTTTACACCTTGTTACTTCCTTTGCACACTAGGTCTCCTGCACAATTTGCTTCTCGCTGGGATTCTCATATTCTTTCATCACTCCATTCTTCAATGGTTAAATTGCTCATACAGGATCCCTTAACTAATCCTGTTACGGGTAATGATTGAGTTAAAAATATCACGTTAAATCGATTTTATTTTTTGCTTAAATGCTAATATTTAGTAATTTAGCTCGGTATAAAATCGGTTTTATGTCTGATAAACGATACACCAGAACCTGCGATTATTGTGGAAAACTCTATATCGCTAAAAGTTTAAAATCACGGTTTGATTCCGATAAATGCCGGTCGGACTTCCGCCGATCCCAGAAAAAAATGGAGCTGACACCAGTTAAAGGCAATCAGAAGCCCAAGCTGGCCAGACCCGATTTGGAACGACCGGCACCAGTGTTCCGTCTATCAAATCAAAGATTTCAGGAGAAGAGAGTGGAAGCCCAACTGAATACCTATACGAAACTGGATGTTTGGATTTTGATGGCCAGGATTAATCAAACCATCTTAAATGATAAATCGGATCTGTTAGCTCAGCTCAACAGTAAAAGAATAACCGATTCCCTGATCCAGGACTTTGAAAAGCGGTTTTCCTGCAAGTTCGATGAGGTCGTCAAAGCCAATCCTGAGATTCAACCGGGTCAAACGGATTTAGCAAATCGGTCTATCGTAGACCGGTATGCCCATTTGATGTATTCCAGATAGGGGGGACTGAGGCCAAGACTACTCTATCCAACAACCGGAGGATATCTGCGACGAAGTTAACGGTCAACTCCCTGTGGGGCAGCTGTGGGGCGAGTCTAGTAGTACAATTGGGATAACTCCCTTGTTTTCTTGTAGTTATAAAGGCGACCTTGGGGTCCCGATACAATCGATAATAATTGCTAAAAAGAGTGTTGCTAGACTGGTTCATAATCGCTTTTTCTATGCTATCAAACGGTCCAAGGGCTTAACCCTTGACCATTTAGCCCAAAAAAGGAAACCCAACCGCTTATTTGCCTGTTCCCCCAGGACAAAACAAGTTATGGTTGGGTTTCACACTATATTATATTATCAGCCACCGCCACCAGGTGGTAATGGAGGTAGAGGAGATGGGATAATTATAAAAACCTCAATACCAGCACCACCTCGAATTTTTAACATTTGAGAGGTACTCAAAGCTTCAAACTTTTTTTTCGGTTTCTTTGTACTTTTCCATAGCAATTCATTTTAAGTAAACAACTGAATCTTTAACCATTAATATTCTAACTTTAAGATTTGTTATCGATTGAAACGATAGGTTTTAATATTCATAATTAGGTAGAAGACTAAAATCATCATAAAGTATTATTTTTTACCTTTTAAAAAAATTAAGCCATGACGAAAACCAAAACAGTTAAGGTTGGGAGAGATTCCGAAAGTGGAAAGTTTATCCCTGTAAAAGAAGCCCAAAAACATCCTAAAACTACAACGGTGGAAACAATTAAGAAACCAATAAAAAAATAAGTCGGGAATTACAATAGATATTTTTATCAAAGTTTCATAATCACCACCGCACCACCACCCTGCCCTCTCCTGTTAATAAGCGATTTAACTGGATGGTCTTGCCTAACAGGGCGTTGTTGGAATCAGGGAATGTTACCCTGGCCAGGTAGTTACCATTGATGGGAACCGGTGATAATTCTTCAATGTACCCCTTCAGAATACCGAATTGTAAATAAGGGTATTCGTTTAAGCGGATCAGCACTTTTTGGCCAACAGTAATCCGGGCAGCCCCTTTTATGGGTAGAACCATTGTGCCGATTAAAGAGCCAGGTGTCAATGGTAGCAGGGACATAACCGTTTGATCTTTCTTGATATATCTGTTGGTTATTATACCTGGGTTAATTGCCACCTGGCCTTCAGTTGGAGCAATGATTGCATAATTGAATTCCCATTCCTCAACCATACCAAACAAGCTAATAATGGCCTCTCTGAGGCCATTTTCTTTTTGTGCCAAACTCAGTTTCGATTCCCGGACTTCAGTGTCTATCAAGCCGCTGGTCTGATTGATCTCCTTTTCGCCTTGCCGGATAGCCAGCAGTACCTTCTGATAATCCCCTTCCGCGGCAATAAGTAAGGATTTGGATTTTTCATAATCAACTTGAGTGAAAACACCCGTATCCCGTAAATAAACATTTCTCTCCAGACTAACCTTCTTAAGATCTACTTCTTGCCTTAAAAGAACCATTAGCTGGTTTTGATCCTCCAGTATCTTCTCCAGATCATTCCTTTGGGTCGCATAACTGGCTATTCTCGTATAACTTGAATTGTTTTGCAAATAGGATAAGTATTCTTCGGCTGCTGTTATAAGATTTGCATATGGTCTGCTGAGATTCCCCAGGTTGGTGAATGGATGTTCTGCTATTGACCTGCTGGTTGTCTCAAGATCGGTTTGTTCAATCATCAGAATGGCAAGAAGTGAATCCATCTGTAAAACTTCGATAGGATCACTTGAACTTTCAAGAATACAAAGTATTTGTCCGGCTCTCACCGTATCTCCGTTGCTCGCAGTACAGAAAGCTAAAAATCCTTCAGACCGTGCTGCCAGCGGTATGACTGATTGCTCGTGTGTGATTGTCATGGTGCCTCTGATGTGAGTCGGATAAAGGATAATGATCAGTGTAACAATCGATACGATTAGGATACTAATCAACAATCCGATACCCCATCGACCTATTTTACTCGGGATTACTCCCACAAATTCGTCCGGCTCCTGGATTTCAGGATCAGGAGATGTTTCTGTTAGTGCCATCTTATAGTCCCAATTCAATTTGATTCTTAACTAAGCTATAATAAACGCCCCTAGCCATGACCAATGAATCATGGGTTCCACTTTCCACTATCTTGCCGTTGTCCATCACAAATATCTGATCTGCATTCATAACTGTGCTCAGGCGATGAGCAACAACTACTGCCGTTCGTCCCTTATAAAAAGGAATCAGATTTTCAAGGATAACTTTCTCATTCTTAGCATCAAGGGAATTTGTTGCTTCATCAAAAAACAGAATCTCAGGATTTTTGTATATCGCCCTGGCAATCAAAATCCGTTGTTTCTGTCCTTGACTTAGGCCCATACCCTCAGGACCGATTTCGGCATTGTGCCCCATCGGATTATTGATCAGAAACTCTTCCACGTTTGCGATTTTGCATGCCTTGGTCAAACGAACCGGATCAAGCGGTTGATCACTCAGACCAATGTTATTTGCTATCGTATCTGAAAATAAATAACCATTTTGCATAACAGCACCATAAGCCGCCCTATACGAACCCTGATCCAGTAAGTGTATAGGGATGCCTCCAACCGATATGCCACCAACAGCTGGTTGATAGAGCCCCATTAACAGTTTTATAAGTGTTGTTTTACCACTGCCACTTGCTCCAACAATAGCAGTAGTTTTGTTGACAGGAATTTCCATTGTGACATCGTCAAGGACTTTTGGAGATCGTGGACCTTCATATTGGAATGTCACATTTGTG
This sequence comes from uncultured Porphyromonadaceae bacterium, assembly GCA_964512915.1. Taxonomy (GTDB): domain Bacteria; phylum Bacteroidota; class Bacteroidia; order Bacteroidales; family UBA12481; genus UBA12481. Next base: position 166,507 of record CAZEKJ010000002.1, on the reverse strand, counting down.
ACCCGAATGGTTTTATCCTCAGGCAGACTGATTATGCTTTGTTCATCCTTGGTTAAATGAACAGGATAATTATGAACCTCTGAGAGTCTTACTAAGCTTAGCTGGGCATCCTGTAAACCATAAGTAAAAGATGCAACCTGCTCTATCGGCCCAATTAATTGTCCAACAATGAATTGAATGGCAAACATCTCTCCCAGGGTAATTTGACCATTTATAACAAACCGGGCAGCCAGAAAGGTAATGATCAGGTTCCTGGCTTCATTAATCAGTATTGATCCGGATTGAATTTTTTGAGCAAGAGCCAGGCTGGCCAAACGGGTTCTTAATATCCGGGTTTGTATCGCTTCCCATGTTCTTCTTTTCGACCGCTGACATGCATTAATCTGGATTTCCATCACTCCTGAAATCAGCTGAATAAGGTTGTTCTGGTTTTCAGATTGTTCCTGAAATCTCCTGTGGTCGAGTTCCGATCTTTTCGCCAAAAAAAGCCGGATCCAAAGAATGTATAGACATCCGCTAACGGTAAAAACCAGAAGTATGAGCAGACTATATAAACCCAAAGCAGTACCAAGAATCAAAATATTGAAAACCGAAAACAAGAAGCCCAATCCGGATTGGGTAATAAAGGCTTCTATTCTGCTGTGATCACCGATACGTTGTAAGATATCTCCTGTGCGTCTAGTCTCAAAAAAACCTAAGGGCAGCCTCATGAGTTTAGTGAGATAATCTGAAAGGAGCCGGAAATTAACCCGCAAACTTATATGAAGGAGAAGCCAGGATCGCACATACTCAAGGCCTGTTTTACCTATGACCAAGAGAAACTGGGCAATAAGAACAAGGCCAATGAATGACAGGCTATCATTGGATAAACCTTTGTCAACAATAGACTTTGAAAGATACGGCATTAGCAGTAGGGTTGCCGATCCAAATATCAAATACAGCAATCCTTGTAGAAGTTGCTTTCTGTAAGGATTCAAATACTGTAAAATGAAGTCGAATGATTTTTTATGGTCTGTCTTCATCCCAACCCTTTCAGAAAACTCATGGGTTGGGTCAAGAATCATTCCCATCCCCATAGGCTTGTCCTCATGTACTGTTGAAATCCAACTCTTTTTAAACTCTAGTGGGGTGTATCTAACAAAACCCAGCGCTGGATCAGCAACCCTGACATAATTCTGTCTGGCTTTAATAACAACAACAAAATGCCTCTTCTTCCAATGAACAATACACGGTTTCGGAACCTCTGCAACAAGTTGATCGAATGTAACTTTCACTCCGGCAGGCTTGAGTCCGATGCTCTCAGCTGCATCATATAATCCAAGGAAGCTGACCCCATTCTTTGTAATGTGGGTCCTCTCACGTAGAAACTGCAGTGGGAATTCCTTACCGAAATAGCCGGCTATCATCTTTAGGCATGCCGGTCCGCAATCCCTGGAATCATATTGTCTGACAAACCTAATCTTCATTCAAGCTAATATTCTAAACATAATTCTAGATGTAAAAAGATCCGCCCTCGTATCGACAGGTTCTAGCCCTGTCTTTACTTAGGCGGATTTCTCATTTCAACTTATTAGCCTCCGGTTCCAGGGGTTGGAGGTGGTGGCGGTGGAGGAGGGGGTGGCAAGGTTTCTTCACCATCGCCTCCTCTGATTATCACCATTTCAGTAAAACTCAGCCCTAACAGTTTTTTTCGTCAATCTCTTGATAACTTTCCATAAGTTTAGATTTTAAGGATTTACAGATGAATAGTATCTTATCGATCATAATTGTTACCGCTTAAACTAGATATTACATGACAATATTTGGAATTCCTTTGATAACCAGCTACTTAATAACTTCATTATTGATCAATTCTTCTATGGGTCAAGAGAATCATTTATCAGGATTCTACTCGGAGAATACGCTTTACCATAATACATGTGTTATCAGGGACAGGCTTAGTCAGGGACGCTTGACCGAAACTCTATCGCTAATAAATGAAAACCTTGAGAAACGCAACCCTGACATATACTCAGTATATACAGGCTATCTATGCCTTTATAAGGCTCTTGTGTTTCAAAAACGAGGAAGATATTCACTTTCAAGATACTACTCTACCATTTCAAGAGAATATGGAAGGTGGTTCCAAGACAATGACTTGTATTTACATTCGGTCAATCTATCTGGCGTTCTAGAATTACTCAGTAATAATGATGAATCAGCGCAACTAATCTTTAACCAATTACTGAGTGAGTCAATCAAATTTAAGAATAAACTATTTATAGAAACTGCATTGCGCAATTTACTCGCTTTATCTATCAGGAATCATAACTCCACTTCTATTCCGGAACTTATTGAACGACTGGGCTATATTAATAATGGAAATCTTGAGCATGATCAGCTTCGACTATTAGGATTATCTCTTGAGATTACCTCTGGTCCAGAAGATGCTACAAATATTTTTAAACTGGCACTTGAGACTTCCTTCAGTAGTAGGGTCGAACCATATCAAAAAGCCCTTTCTTGCTTCTTTTTAGCAAGAAACCAAAAGAAGCTAAAAAACAATGAACAATCCATTAAGCTCTATAAAGAATGCAAGGAATTATTAGAAGAGGTAGATCATGACAGAATTTTAACATCTTATGATAGTGGACTTTATAAAACTGTATATCTAGATTGCTTAATCGATTTAGGGATATTATATATTGAAGCATCGAAACTCATTGATGGTTATGAGATTTTTCATTCAATTATCGGTGAGATTCAATTTCTTGCTCATTCTATTACTTCAGATGAGAATAGATTCATTATTTCAGATAAGGCAAAAAGGGCTTACAATTATGGAATTCTTGTTGCTTTGAAGTTATACGAAAATTCCAAAGATGAGAAATTCTTATTCCAAGCTTTTAATTGGTCTCTCCAATCTAAATCTTTATCGTTAAATTCACTTTTTGAAAGAGAAGAATTCTTTTATCAAATCGGTATACCAGACACAATAATTTCCTACCAAAAAGAAAATAAAAAAAGACTTGACCTAATATATAAAAAATTAAATAATAATGTTGAACTGAGATTAATTGATTCTATTTATAATCAATCAAGAAAAATTGAGCAGGCTGAAGAAATCATTGTCACACATTTTGAGGACCTTAAAAGAAAAACAGATAAAGCTGATTTATTTAAACTTTTGAAAAAACAATTAAAACCGAAAGAAATATACCTGGGATATCAAGATCTAGACTCGTGCTTCGCAATGTTTAAGGTTGAAAAAGGAAAATTAACCTATAAACTCATTCCTGCAAATAGGGCTCTTAGAGAGAATATCAAATACTTCAAAACAGAAATATCTTCCAATCCAAACAACTTGTACTCAAATGACAAAGAAAGATATTTAGAGATTTTAAAGAATGACTTGTTCAAACTTTTAATACATGATTCATATAAAATCAATAAATTGGTAATTCATCCAGATGGTGTTTTACTAGGAGTTCCATTTGAGACTCTTTTAGTTTCAGGAGTTGATCAAACAAACAATAATCAAGTGAAAAATAGAAATATATGCAGGGAAGTAAGGTATTTAACAATGCCTTTTTTATCACTAAGCAAGAAGATTAAACTTAAAAACCAATTACTAATCTTATCCTGTGACTCAAGATCAGGACAACAAAATCAGTTTTCTGAAGTGGATAGAATTTCCAAATTATTCATTAAATCTTCGACTCTTAACCTAGATCAAGGGGCTCTCTCAGAAAACTCACTTGATCCTGCTAAGTATATCCATATTGCTGGTCATGCTCTTGTAAATTTCAAGAAGCCGCTTCAGACTGAAATGGTTTGTTTACCCGGACTGAAGGGCATTTCCATAGATGAAATTCTTGGGTACCAATTATCGGGAACCAATGTCTATTTGAACACCTGCGCATCAGGGAATGGGCCATTAAATCAAGGGGAAGGCTTGCTTTCCCTCGGGTTTGCATTTGCCCTAGCCGGGAGTCGCACCATCATTCAGAATCTTTGGGAAGCATCCGATTTATCAGCCTCAATGATTGCCCAGTACTATTATAAGTATTTGAGATTCAACCGACCGGAGAAAGCATTAATGAAGGCGAAAAGAAAATACCTCCGAAATTGTCCCCCAGGGATGGATCATCCGTTTTATTGGGCAGGGGTGGTTTGCTATACTCAAAAAGAGAGTGCCAAGGGCCATTGGATTGTAATATTTGGTTTCTGCCTTTTAGGAATTGGGATCGGATTGGGTTATTTATCCATACGAAAACGGATCTTGCGGTAAAGCTTACCTACCTTGGTTCTGAGCTCTTTGTTGTCTATTTGTTTTAATATTCTTAGTTCTTCCCGGCAGTCAGAATACTTATGTTGCTTCAGGTAAATCAAGGCAAGGTACCATCGAGAATAGACCTCATAAGATCCTCCTAATCCAGATGTAGCTATAAAACTCTTTGCAGCAGCAACATATTCCCCTTGCTCAATGCTGATGAGGCCTGATAAGAAAAGCATCTTATGGTCAAAAGGGTAAGATGATAATACAGAGTCGGCCAACTGACTTGCCTCATTTAATTGCCCGGATTGATATAAATTATAAGCTGACTCCCACGGAGTAATATCGACTTCTCCTCTAACAGCAAAGTTTCCATCAAACTTCTTATGAAATGCTTGAAATTGATCCTCTGCATTAATAGGAATAATGGAAGGCAAGACTGTTAGTGATAAAATCAGAATGGCAGCTGAAGTAATTGTTAGTGAAGTGACTAACCAAGTAATTTTAGGGTGCCTCTTTTGTCCCGAGAGATACTTATTTGAGGCATCCTCAACAAATCTTAGGGTCTCTCTTATTTGCACCCTTTTATTTTCATTTTCAATCAGAGTTTTAATCAACTCATTATTTAATTTTTCTTCGTTCATCATCTATTCCTCCCATCAAGATTCAAATAGCTCGTGATATTCAGGTGAAGAAATGACAATTGATCTCAGTCTTTCAATGCATTTTGATTTCTTAACCTGGTAAACCTTCTTTGATGAATAGTCGAATTCAGAACAAACTTCGTCTGGACTGAAACCCTGACAAAACAGTGACAATAGTTTTCTACACTTTTCACTTACCTGCTGAAGACAGTTGTTAACATACTTGTGTTTTTCAGAAATCATGGTCTGCTCAAGGACATTTTCAATTGACTGAAATTCATCAAAAAACCAATTGGGTCTATTCTCGAATCTACTTTCCTTTCTCTGGATCAATAACCATTGATTCCTACCAATGGTAATTGAAAAATTGATAAGCTTTGATCTCAGAACAGGCTCTTTAGGCATCTCTATAAGGATGGCAATCACTTCAATGGCAAGTGATTTGGCTACTCTAGCATCTCGTGTCCAGGGTTTCAAATACCTCCTAAAATACTTTGTTAGACGTAAAAAGAGAAAACCACAGGCTTTGTTATCCTTTTCGCGAATCAAGTGAAGAAGTTCCTGGTCCGTTAGTCTTTTAAGCTCTTGCCTTTTCATTCTGAACAAAGTTACGTTAACTCTGGCATATAAAAATATTTCTGGATGAGCGGTAACTTTTTGCTAAGATAAGATATTAACCCATATGAAGGAGAGATTAACTCTTTTGTTGAAATGGGTATGCAAAATACTTTTAATAGAGAAGTCGCCGAACAGATTAAGTGGGCACGGCAAAAAGCCGGTAAAACTCAATTTGAGGTCCTTATTGACACTGGAATCCATATAGGAAGAATCGAACAAGGGAAGATTTCTATTCAGCTTTACACCTTATTTAAACTGTGTAAATACCTAAATATCAAATGTATTGACCTATTAAAAGATGTTGATGATCCTCCTGAACTGGTCAAACCTGAATGTTGCATGAAAAGTAGAATCAAATAAACCAGAATCCATGTGGGTTACAAAAATCTATCGATGGTATGTTTTATACACTAAAGCATGTCATGAATTCAAGGCAGAGGAGTATCTTAAAATGGTAGGAATTGAGGCATATTTGCCGAAAATAAGGCAATTCCGGCAGTGGTCCGATCGAAAGAAGTTAATTGAGAAGCCCTTGTTCCCTTCTTACATTTTCGTGCGTGTTAGTTGGAGGGAATATGACAAAGCCCTCCAGGACAAGTCCATTGTTCGATACATCACAATATGCGGCCAGCCCTGTCCCGTTCCGGATGAGAAAATCGAATCCATTAAAATGGTTATTGCTGGGGACCTTTGCTTTGAAGTAACTAACGAAGGTTTTGATCCTGGTGACCTCGTCGTATTTTGCGAAGGCCCTCTGACTGGTTACTCGGCTGAGGTGGTGAACCGAAAAGGATCCAAAGAAGTCATCCTAAGAATTGACGGAGCCGGCCAATCTTTGCTGATCAAGAGTCCCTGCCAATATGTTTCCAAATCGCATTCAGTGGCAATTTAGTTATTTATATAGACCATTAATTACTTTCCCGGTGTAATGCCCAATAATTATAGGCGCGATGTACACGCTAACGAGAATGCCGATGGTCATCCCACCGATGATGGCCAGAGCCAAGGGTTTCTGCAAACAGAGCCCATGCCTTTAAAGAGGAGGAAAAGCAGCAGAACCAGTACGGTGGTAAGGCTGGTCATGATGATCGGTTTGAGCCGGCACACCCCGGCCATATGGACTGCCTCCAGTACCTCGTGGCCGGCCACCCACGTATGGTTGATGGTGTTGATCTTCAGGATCGAATTGTTGATAATCATCCCCGACATGACAATGGTCCCTATGGCCGACATTATGTTCAGAGTCTCACCGAAAAATCAGAGTATCAGAAAGGCCCTGGCAATGTCGATCGAAAGTTCCACTAGCAAGATCCGCGGCTACAGAAAGGTTTCAAACAGGGTAGCCCGGATGACATATAGCAAAAATACAGAGATCAGCAGGACCAGCATCGGAACCTTAATGAGAGTTTTATAGGGGATCTTGGTTCCGGTATACTTGGCTTTCAATATGGTGGGACCCCTCAAAGCCACCAGAATCCGGTCAATGATCTTCAATACCATTAGTTCTCCAACATTTACTACGAGCGGTTCATATTCACCGTTCCATGAGTACAAATCAACATGCATTACTGGTCATGCTTGTGGCTCACCAGGTAGCTAAGCTAGTATTCCCGGCCCTTCACATTCTATGCATTCCAGTAAATGCCGACTTAAGACAACCAATAAAAAAGAAGCCCAGCCTTTCAGAATAATCTGTTTCCCCAGGACCAATCCTAATTCAGCCGGGCTCCATATGGGCTTGTCTACTTTCTTAGCACCTAAAATAGTTGGATACAATTTGTATATCAAATTAGGTCTAATTATTTTAAGCATTATAACAAAAGAAAGAAAAGCATTTACACCATAAGAACGATTATCGATTGTTCAGGAAGGACAGCGTGAGTGAAGTCTTCCCCTTTTTGTACCCTTCCCCAAAAATTGTATTGCCAGGATTAATGAATCTAATATCTATGTTATCAACAACAGTACTAAGATTATTTATAGTTGCCTGTAAATCAGATATTAACTATCATAATATTAATTTTTTTAAGCATCAATTAGCCATTTTGAAGATTTCATTTCATCCATTATTCTAGCTCTGGAATTTATCACTAGTGTCATGTCAACTTTGAATTGACGGATATAATCTTTTTAATTTTATGCGAGCCGACTCAGTTGTAAACTGCCAGTTGATTTTCTTATTGAAGCCGTTTCGAACCAGTTCCCTAGCTTCAATCTTACCGGCAACTTCTTTAATTGTTTCGATTCTGTTATCTAAACATTTATTATTCAACATGTTTGGCTCAATTTCAGCTATATTAAGCCAACTGCCGTGTTTAGGAGTATTTACTAATTCAATCCTGTCCAAAATCCTTCTGGTTTCTTCCGGTTCAAACCGTTCATAAAATGCGCCAGGAGTATGAATACCGAGGTTGTCGATGATCACAGTAACAACTTCCGCTTTTGGATAGTTTTGTCAACAACATCCCGAAGGAATTCTGCCCAATTAGTCTTACACCTTGAGGAGTTATTTGCACTGTACCAAATCCAGCAAGGGGTTCATTGATGGCAAGAAAGTTATTACAAACGCCAAGACGCTCATACTCATAATCGTGTTTCCATTCATGACCTTGAATCTTGGACATCGGTAGGCCGGTTTCCCCTATCAGGTGTTTGGGCGACTCGTCCATGCAAATGACGGGTCGCTTGGGGGTATAGGGCCGTTTATATACATCAAGAACTTTTTCCATAGCCGCTACAAATTCACTGCTTTGCTTGGGTGGGATCACCCAACCCTTTACTTTCCAAGGCTTAAGTTCGTTTTTTTTAGCGTCCGACAGACCGTTTCGTATGAGATGCTCTCGGCAATTCTTAGTTCAACTAATTTATCTGCCAGTAGCCGAAGGGACCATCGGGCAAATCCCTTGGGCGGTTCTCCGCAAGCCAGTGCAATCAAATGGGCTTCCATATCACCATCCATGGTCTTATCGTATCCTCGCGTCGTAGGTGCCATTTTCAACGCTGCATCTAACCCTTCTTCAACAAACAGTTTCTTAACCCTGTCGATGGTTCGCATACCTATCTGGAAAAAACGGACATATTGACCAGTCCCAGCCGAATGGAATTAACCAATCCCTGCCGAGTTGATTAAACCATCCTCCATTTGCAGTTGTATGCCTGATAGCTAATATGATCCAGGTGGTCAGATGACTTCGGCCGTCGCTGATCAAATGGTTCGGCGGAAGGCGGTCAAATAGCCCGGCGAGGATTGGTTTTTCTGTCGGCGTGTCCAGTAGTGGGAACATTAAAAGATGGATTGACTTCGTACAGCGGTCAAGACATAGATTATCAGGTATTAAAATGTTTGCCAATGGACTATTAAGGGATCCTCGGGCAGTGGAATATGGCATAGCGATGACCTGGAGCAACGGAATGGTTGAAGGCCATATCAACCGGATTAAAAGTATTAAACGTGGTATGTATGGCCGGGGCTGGTTTTGAACTTTTGCGCAGAAAAATAATCCTTTCCAAAACCGGATAGCTCCCCCAAATGTGACGAAGAACCAGTTTGAATCGGCAGAGACTGATCAGTTTGGTCGGCACGTCCAGATTATCAAAATATCAAGGAACAAAATAATGATCACATGAAAATCATTTAACAAAGATACCACTCTAGTAAATCACTGTTGCAATTTAATACTGTTTTAAAGTAAAAATTCTTACAATAGGATTATCTTCAACATCCATCTCTTTAACCATATCAATCAATTGTGACCTTTTCTCAGGATGTGTGATGTTTATGTGCAAGCTATCTTCTATTGCTTCTCGCAAATCAAAAATATTTAGGATATCAACAATTTTCCCATTCCATGTATCAGTCACAATAACCTGGCCAAAACCGTCTATATCGTTATCTATTCCTGGCAGATCCTCATTAAAATTTCTTGTTAATGGAGGATTCGGTCTAAATATCTCATTTGATTCAGAATCAAACACCTGTAATATGTGTCTACCTTCGATCTTTGGTAGGTGAAGATACAGTAGAAAATACTTACCTACACTTCTAATATAGGGTATAGAGTTATATGCCCAAACACCTGGATTTCTTGGAACATAAAAGGATGGAGAATGATTTTCCCTAAGAACTAAATCAAATAGAGTGAACAATTTATCCTTTTGTAAGGAAAGGACTTTGTCATAGTAAAATTCTTGCATGTAGAATATTCCATTGTCAATCCAGAAATTTGAGAATCCAGTCCGATCATCCTTGGAGTATTGATCAATGCTAACATAATGAAAAAGCTTAATCTCTTCGAAATCCTCATTGAGAATCCTGATTAATGGTATTTCACCTTCAGCTACGGTTGGTCTATGAAGTACTACTTGAATATTTCCATTTTGATTGAAGAATACTTTTTCAAGTGCTCTCTCGTATCGATCTGAATAGTTGAATTCTTTTATATATTTACCATCAAGAGTATAAATTAGTATTTTCTTTGTTATATCATCATGTACTAAGATTTTTGGTTCTTTCGGATGGAAATAAACATCTTTAAATCCTAGGAATTCTCCAGGCCCCTTTCCATAGTTTCCAATTATACCAAGGAAGTTGCCTTGAGATCCAAACAAAATCAATCGATGCTCTCTAACTCCCTTAATAAGGATATAGTTTTTATGAAGAATTGGTAATCCTAACGAAAATTGTGCCTCCGGATTGTTTTCTAGTTTTATATATTCAACATCTGTGGCAATATTGCTGAGAGTGAAATCTTTAACATTTGAATAACCTCCGAGAATATCTACTTGATGGTTCGTTTCACCGGTTTTTGGGTTATTTAAACAATTTGATAACAATAGCCCGATTAATATGATAAGGACAATTCTCAATTGGAGGTAAGGCTTGTTCCTTCGTGGAAATGAATTGTAAGTTCGTTTTTTCATGAAATTTTCTTTTATAGATGTAGATGTTTCAGTCGCGAGCGCTGCGTCCTTTGTTAAAAGATTTTCAACTGATTTGGAATTACTACCTAAATCCGGACATTGAGTTAAGCTAAGCTGCATGTTTAAAATTACTATTTATTATTTGATATTCTTCAATCGTTTTATATCCCAGGGATGAATGCCTTCTTTTCCTATTATCCCAGCTCTCAATCCATTCAAATATTGAAAGCGTTGCTTGTTTTTGATCGGTATAACTCTGCTTATAAATCCATTCCACTTTGATTGATTTAAAAAAGCTTTCTGCGACAGCATTATCCCAACAGTTTCCCTTTCTGCTCATGCTGCGGGTTATCAGGCCATTCCTATGGAGAATTTTGGTGAAATCATCACAAGCATACTGAACACCACGGTCTGAATGAAAAATCAAATCCTGGGTAACAGGACGGTTCGTGACGGCCATAACCCAGGCAGGAAGGATAGTTTCGGCAGCTGTCAGCCCTTTGCTCATGGCCCATCCAACTACTTTCCGGTCAAATAGGTCAATGATTACCGTTAAATAGAGCCAGCCCTGATAGGTTCGCACATACGTTATATCCGAAACCCAGACTTCACCGTGCCTGGTGGCCGAAAATTTCCGGTCCAGCACGTTCGGCGCAATCGGATTTTTGTGCTTCGAGTCCGTGGTGGCAACAAAATTTTTCCTCCTTCGTGCCTGGATTCCAGCTGCCCTCATTAATCGGGCGACCAAAGGTTTGGATGCGCTTATGCCCATAGCATGGAGCTCTTTCGCAATCCTTGGGCTTCCATAACTGTTCTTGCTATTTTCAAAAACATCCATGATAGTAACCAAAAGAGATTCGTTTTTTTTCCAACGCTCCGGAGGACCTGCTTTCATCCATGTGAAATAGCTGCTTGTACTGACTTCGAACATTTTACACATCTTCTCAACGGTAAATCGGGTTCTATGATCACTTATGAATTGGTAGATTTGCCATCGCTCCTGGAGAAGATGCTTATCGCCTTTTTTAGGATATCACGCTCCATTTCCGCCTTTCTAAGCTGTTTTTTTAACTCCGCATTCTCATGCTCTATATCGTCAACTTTGGCTTTCCCTGCCCAGGAAAGCTATTATGCTCGTATTTCTGGGCCTCTCGTTTAAGAAAGCTCTACCAATTTCTTCTTGAATTCCTTGTCGTATTTTGTTCTTTGTGTTCTCATCATGGCAAATTACCACTTTTTTGTAGCTTAACTTACCCTACTGTTTTCTGTAGCATATCCAGAATAGCGAAAAGAGTTATTCCAAAGAACCAAATCGAATTGGGAATATGACAAATGCAACATGACCAATTATCACGCTTTCAGGAATAAGCCCCCAATCACGAGAATCGGATGATTCATAACGATTATCACCTAGGACAAAATAATAATTATTTTTAAAGGTATAATCATTTACATCTTGCCCCTTTAACTGAATGGAATTGTTATGAAATTGGATACAGTCTCCTTCATACCTATTGATAATAGGTTCATAAAACTGAAAATTGTCAATGTTAAGATTAATTTTCAGCCCTTGGGAGGGTATTACAAATGGCCCGAAATCTGCAATGGTCATTGCTGACTTTTGTCGAATATCAACTGCTGTTATACTGCGTTCTTTTGAGGTACTCTCAATAACAACAGAGTCAATAAACTCCTTACCTATTATTTTGTTTTTGTCAGAATTCGTGATATTAAAAATAAAATATTTATCATCTGGATTATGTATGTCATTAAAAGAATTACCCTCAAAAGTGCTTAGAAAAGATACCATTTCAGAAAGATTGTTATAATAAACTCTGATCCGACGTTTACCATTTTTAGGATAGAATTCCTCAACATTATTGACAATAATCTTAGAGTTTGCTATCTGGAGTGAGTCATTGGGTTTTGCAATGCACCTTTTTATCAAAATTAAATTGCGATTGAGAGGATGGTTAAAAAGAATAATGTCCCTCTCATTAACTTCTGAATATCCGGGCATTCTTCTATTTTCCCAAATATTTGAGTCTGTATTTCTTGCTGAATGATGAAAGACATACGACAAAAATTTGAGCCATGGAATTTCATAAAGAGAAGTTGGCAATTTTGGACCATACTTCAATTTGTTAACAATAATTTTATCTTGACTAATTATCGTATTTTCCATTGAACTATTTGAAATACTGTAAATGTCAAAAACAAATACTCTTAAAGCAATGATTAATATAAATAGACTAATAAACCACGATAAAAATCGTACTGCAATGTGGTTCCTGAACCACGAGTTATTCCCCAATTTCAAGATTAGTAATCTTAATATCAAAGCTATAACAACAATAAATAAGCTCAACCACCAGATTCCAATGCATAAGAGGGAAACTGCAATGCTTATCAGTAAGATAACACTAATACGGCTCTTGAATAAAATAAGATTATTCTTATTCCAAAAAATTGAACTCATTTTATTCAATTTCATAATTAGAACTTACGTTATAAAACCTTCTTGTTCCATTTGTTTTAAAAAACGCATCGGTTTTATGTTTTCCTTTTCTTTTATCAATAGTTTGAATAATCATCGTAACTGTCAGGGAATCTCCAGCTTCAATTGTCATGTCGCTAAACTTTAATTCGGAGCATGTACAGGATGCATCAAAATCAATAATCTCGAGTTCCTCAGACCCTTTATTGTAAAAAGAAAAATCACATTCTATTATTTTTCCTTGCTGGAAAATCCCAAAATCCCTTCTTTGCTCTTTACAAACCAAGTAACCTTGTGATGTAGTTATTCTGTCATTTGGGAGAATGATATCTGGATCGTTATGGTTTTTATTATTTACACAAGATATGAGAGTTACTAGTATAAAAGCGCTAATTATTTGAATTTTTCTCTGCATAATTGAATTTAAATTTGAGTAAGGATATTTTGTTTGCGTATCTAGCTTGATTGATAGTTGCATAATAAAAGTCATTAATGAAGCCAATTACTTCAAAGCCCTTGGGGACATCAATATCACCTATTAAATTATAATTACGATAAATCTGGAGCCCATCAGTATTCCTACCCAACCTTCTCTTATAACCTCTTATAAGGACATTATCCTTTTCATTGAGATACATATAATGATAGATCCCATAATCTGCCACATCTAAGACCCGTCTATTTTCAGCCTCATTGTATGTGAAAGATGAGGTATAATCGGTATTCATATCTCTTCCGTTTTTGCCAAAATATCCTAAAGCTTGATCTTTTTCTATATCTATTACATAGATTTTAGGATCTATCCAAAAATTGACAATAGCTTTACCGTCAACGATTTCGAAATTGAAGTGGTCAAAATTCGGTAACATTTTTTGGGATTGAAAGACAAGTGATCTTCTCCCAACTAATTTTTTCGCATTCCCAGTCTTAACGTCAATTATGGCAAGAATTCGAGAATAATCATAGTATGGATTAGATTTAGAGTAACTATTAAAACCAGGGTGCGAGGAAGTTATAGCAAAGGCTATTGCCTCATTACCAGCCTCCTCAACAATGTTTGGTAAACCTATATCAAGCTCATAAATCGTAATACGTTTCGGATTAGGTTTATGAAGTAACCTATTAGAATATCTATTCTTCCAATTGATCCTGAAGGTCCTAAGAAGTTGCCACTTATTGTCTAGCTGGAAAATTAGTGTGTTATTACCTGCTGAGAGAAGAAATCCATCTTTAAAAGGAATTGAATACGTAAACCCAGGTATCTCACCTGGTTTATTACCCTTGCCCAAGTATTTGTTAATTACATTCCCCTGGGTATCAATAGAAAAAATGTAATTGTAAATTATGTCTGAATAATAAATTGAATCATTATTTACCCATAATCTTCCATTAAATGAAGATTCAATGGTCGAATCAACATATATATATTCAGCCGCTATACCGTTAATAATTGTTGGTATAGAAACTTTCTGAAGATCTGGAACGTCATAATAATCTGTTGCATCCATTATTTGATTTTGGTTACAACAACATAACACCATGACCAAATTAATAAGAATGGCCAATCCTATTGATTTTTTATCAAATAACCATAACAACTGCATTCTACTTTGATTTATTATTCAGGGAGGCAGTGGAATTTTGGTAAATAATTTTTGCTAAAAGGAAATAGATATTGCTTCGTCATTCGATTTGGCAATATCTATTCCCTTTAATTAGCACTATATCTCTTTTTGAAATGTATGATGCCTAATCATTAAGGAGCAATATAGCATGGGCCATTTTCTGGTGGATTATTATGGGGATTTGCATCATACCATCCTTGACATTGTTCATTTGTAGGATTGCCATTATTGGTCCAATGGCATACGGTTCCTGTTGTAAATAATGTCTCGTCAACGCAACCACCATCCTTGCAAACGCAATTCCATCCATCAGCTGCATAGGCATTTGCAAAGTTAATTTCAACACCTATCCTATGATTTGAATTTTTTTCTGCAGGTATTATATTCAGATCAAAGGAAAATATTGCAATTGCAATTAAAAAAAGTGAGGAATAAAAAATAGCTTTTTTCATAGTAAAGATTTTAATTTTTGAGAAAATAATCATCGCTCTGAATTTTGAGAAAGTAAATTCTACATAGAAACAACCTCCTTTCTACATTTTAATATATGATTGCCTGTGATCAAATACCTTCACGCTTTAATTTGCAAATTAAACAGTTCATAAATCATACACAATTACAATAATGTCATTAATTTATATAATTGTCCGCGATCATGTACTAAACCGTAAATAGGTTACGTTCGGCCGAGGTAGCTTCGAATCAAAATTATGATTATGAAGCTTATAGATTTTTTCAAACAGTTTCCCGACGAACAATCTTGCAGAGACTATTTTCGGGAACAGCGTCAGAAAGTGGGCATTACGTGTAGAAATTGCAAGGGGACTACCCATTACTGGATGAAAACGATTCAACAATTTCAGTGTAAAGATTGCAGAACCCGAATCACCCTGAGGAGCGGTACCGTGATGGAATCTTCCAATCTTTCCTTCAGGGTATGGTTTATTGCAATGCATCTGATGAGCTCGACCAAGAAAGGCCTCTCTGCAAAGGAAATGCAGCGACAGCTTGGTTTTAAGCGATATGAACCCGTTTGGTTTATGATGCAGAAGATTTAGAGTGGCTATGTGTGCCCGGGTTGAACGCTATGAACTTTCCGGATTTGCAGAAATAGATGAAGGAAACTTTACCCCGGTTGAATCTGCTACGGTAGGCGAACAAGGCAGGAAAAACACGAGGGGGCGTGGTAGCGATAAACAAACTACAGTCCTGGTAACGGCGCAAACAGACATATCAAGAACCCGAAGAATCACCGGCAACACTCTCGGTGTAAATTCTTCAAAATGTGAGTAATGCCGGACCTTAGATCTGAAACCATCAACCAGGTTGTTAAGGATCAGGTGAACCCGAAGATAAACGTTAAAACCGATGGACTAAACAGCTATCGCAAACTTAATGAGGTAGTTAATAGGCATCTTCCCAAAGTAATCCTCCCAGACCAACCCGGGAAAGAGTTGCCTTGGGTTCACATTGCAATCAGCAATGCTAAGAGAAACCTTTTGAATAATTTTCACCATGTTGATGACACCAATTTACAAAACTACCTGGATGAATTTACCTACCGATTAAACAGACGATACACAGGGGACAAGCTATTTGGAAAGTTGATAATCGCATGTATATCATTTTGTTGGATAATTTAGGTTAATCATTACGGACAATCATATTTTAATAATCAATAATTAATTATTACTTTTCGATGAATATTAATGATCGATTATTCGTGATGGAACCATACTGACAATCTTAAATATTCATCTATTTTGCAACTTGGTTTATTGTGACCATAAAATATCTGCAAGTATGGCATAGTCACAAAATTTTTTTGATATTCAAATCTAGTTGATCGATAACTGAACTACACCCAAAATTATCAGTTTCGAATGTTGAACTGATGGTAATAAATAAATTACTGTCACTAGCGTTGCGAAGTTTTTAAATTGAGTTCTCTGGAACCCTTAAAGTATTTTCATTACAGAAGATTTTATTTGACCAAAGATTTGGAATCAATTTTCTATTACTTGGAGCAAAAACTGGATCGTGAATCAAGGCAAGAGGGTTTTTGCTCAACTGATTGAATTGGCACAAAACTAAGCCTTAAAGTACTGTGTATAGAGATATGACGGCGATTATAAAACCAAAGATCTTACCGGTTGGAGCCAATTTCTCTGCATGTCTTTTCGACAACTCACGCATTTAGAAAACCACAGTTATTCAGCCCTCCGTCTAAAATTTCAAAAGGATAAGCTTGATCATCTCAGAATTGGTAAACCTTATCATAGATCAACCATATCTAAAGCAAACTAGATTAGAGACTTGCGTATCTTCAGAGACTTAACACTAAAATTGATTTAACGAGCCAAAACAATGCAAAGCGGAACCAATAAGCTTAATATTTATCTCAAAATAGAAATCTATGCTTTAGATTCCATCATTGTTTACATTTATGTTCCTGTATTTTGGGTAGGCAACTTTAACATCGGCCAACTTTGCTTAATAGGTTCATACGATGTTGTATCTGAATACAGCTATTCCGGAATACAATTATATTACAGAAGCTTCTGCCCATGATGTCAATATCCTGGATCAGATTGATCTCCTCGGAGATAGTTACCTGCTAATGGACAGGGCTTATGGTTTCTTTGTAAGACTACATGATAGGCAATGACCGTATCAACCTCATTATCAGAGCGAAGTCTAATATCAATTACAATGTCATTAACAATGAGATATCTGAGACTTTTTAGGGAAGGCTACACAAGCATATCAGAATATTCACAGAATCAAGGCCGAGGGCAAAATAGACTCCATAGGTTTTATGGAAGTCCGGCAAGAAATGATCCCCTATATCAGAACTTTAAATTCCGGAAAATTGGCCAAATATATAGGCAGAAATTTGCCGGATATCGAAGACCCGGATTAAAGGAAATATTTGAAAACCCTGTTAGACAATATTCCAGAGCTCCAGATTGTGAGGAAATTGGTACGAATGTTTAGGACCATGCTCAAAAGCGGATGTGGTAACACTAAAAGATGGATTGATTTTAGAAAGAGATCAAAACACTGATTGTAAGGCATTAAGGTTTTTGCCAATGGCCTATCACGGGATATTCTCGCAGTACAGAACGGAATTTGCATGACCTGGAGTAATGGAACTGTTGAGGGTCACGTGAATCGGATCAAAAGTATCAAACGGGGAATGTATGGCAGGGCTGGTTTTGAACTGCTGCGTAGAAAGGTGATACTATCTCAAACTGGATAGCTCCCCCAAATGTGACGAAGAATCAGCTTCTCTGAAATGTACCCCAGTTCAACATTACTTAAAATCATTAGTGTCCAGTTAACATATTTTAGAGTTCTTTGAAATCATTGTGTATCTATAACTTACAAGCGTTTTATTAGCGTGACAATTTGAATTGGTTATGTTGGCCGCCAAATCGGCCGACGATGAACCAAGGAAAGTATGTGTTCGCTAAGATTGAAGGGTTTCTGTCCCAGCGAGTTTTGACCTTATGGTTGACCAGTTAATATTGTGAGATTAATAACCGGACAGCACTGAGTTGATAAATATTACTTAAATGGAAGACCAATCTCTAGAAAACCACTGTTTTACTTTGTTGTTCTGTATTCGTGAATCTGAGGGATCAATTATTTCCTCCACCACATTACTTGAAGATTTGAAAACAGAATTTCCTCCTAAGGCAGCTAGAGCAATTAAACAACCATTAATAGTCCCAAAAAAACACTCCGTAAAACTTGGTGTATCAGTCAACGAAACAGCAAATATCGATAATGAGATTGAAAGTAAAAAGACAAGCCATTTCCTCATATAATTAAATATTGCTTTGATGGAGTTGCATATAATAAACACTATGCCAGATAATCCAGAAAATGTTGTTAAACTTTCAATAGTAAATAGTTGACTCGGCAGATCCATAATGGTTTACTTTTTGATTGTTAATTAACTAATCGTGTTATTTTTTCACTTGGAATCAATTCGATGCGAAATTTTGTCCTGCTCAGCAAATCCCTACCTAGTAATGCTTGCCTTGATTTATTAACTTTTACAAATGGCCCCTTCTTCCAATTTTTGACAAAAATTACAGGTAAAAGCATTTTCTCAATATCCCGACTTACGGATAACAGTTCTATTGACATTTTCTTTTTGAAAAATTCGTACTTTTCACCCAAATGGATTCCATCCTGAACCATGTCGAAAATTGATTCTTTAACGATATTGCTGGCAGATAAATCATCATAATCGAGAAAGGAAATCTCAGCACCAGTATCAAAATCACCAAGTCGTTGGACCTTAAAACCATTATTCTCTAAGGTTACTTCAATTGTCGGGAAATAGTCATTTTTACTGGGGCAATAGCTCCAATTAATTTCTTCAATAGTAGGGGTCTTGAAGAATAGAAACGGAACCTGATTTGTTACACTCCCAATTTTCAGTAATTCCTCCGAGTCCGGGAAGGTATCCCGATCGGTTGAGTGGTCGATAACTTGTCCTCCTCTGACCAATATCCATTCTGCATCCAATGTCTCAAGTTGTCTTTCAATCCAGCTCTTATTTGCATTAAAAACATCCCTCTTCATCCTTCCTATTGTGTCGTTGTCAAGTCCAACATACACTATCAAAGGCGGACAGTTATTGTGTTCAAAGGAAATTTCTTCAAAAATACTCTTTATTGTTTCCTCGAATGCAACGCTACCTTCAATGGGTAATGGAGAATCAATTCTTCGAACCTGTCTTTTTAGCTTGTTTATCTTCAGTTTCCATGATGGTTCATCAATGTGGGCACTGATAATTGTTGCGGGCAAAGTTGGATAGTTCCGAAAGACATGGGCCAAAAACTCGACACCATTCATAACTGGCATTTCTAGATCAACGAGAACCTTGTCATACTTTTTTTGTTGAAGTTTTGCAATTCCCACCCTACCGTTTTCGGCGGTTTCAATTTTACATCCGTAAGGTTCTAAGATAGGGATCCAGTTTTTAAGCCCATTGTGATCATCATCAACCCAAAGGATATTTGTTATGCTAGTCATAGTTTCAATTTTGATTTTTTTTGGGAAATGTTATAACAAATTTAGTATACTCACCGTACGCTGAATATACACTAATCGTACCTTTATGATGGTCTCTAACTATTCGTTGACAGATTGGTAATCCAAAACCTGTTCCATCCTTTTTGGTTGAAAAAAACAAGTCAAAGATGAAAGGAAGATGATCTTCTTTTATTCCCATTCCATTATCAAAGAATTCAATTTTTATGTTATCAATGTCCGGATCTGAAACAGTAATATCAATAAGTCCACTTCTTTGATTTTGTTTTTCATTTATTGCTGCAATGGAATTATTAAATAAATTTATAAAAAGCTGTTCCAACTCAGCATTATCACAAGGTATTAATATTTGATTTAAACTATTCGGTTTATATGTAATGCGGCAGTTAATGGTTTTCAACCGAATACTCATAAGGAATTGTATTTTACTGAGTATTTCATTTAGTGGATGTAGTTCAATATTAAGTTCATCCTTACGAGCATATCTGACAAGACTCTTAAATAATTCCTTTAATTTGTCAGACTCACTTATTAGTGTTTTTTCTAATTCCTTAAATGCTGGTTCACTTTTTCGTGAGTCTGAAACATAATGAAGCAAACTCGAGAAATATGCATTTATATTATTCATTGAATGCCGTGCGTCGTGAACAAAACTCATAGCTATTGCACTTGGATTCGTGAGCGTGGCTTTTTCTAATATTAATTCATGTCTTGACTTTTCTTCATTGTGAACCCTGATGTTTTCCAATGTAACAGCAGCTTGATCAGCAAACATTTGGAGCAAATCTGGATCGTCAAAAGCATCAAAAGCATTACTTTGTTTTGTGTCAGCTATTACTAAGGCACCGATAGGAAATCCCTTATATCGTAGAGGTACACCCAGAAAACTCTTCTCGTTCTCATCCGATTTTAGAGATTTTGGGGTAAGGATTACTTTTTCATTATTCTCGGTAAAACCATCATATTTTTTGACCTCTCTATCTAAGTTTGGAACTACAAGGAACTTGTTATTAGCAACGATCCATCCAGAGAATCCCTCTTGACTTTTAAAACGTGTCCCTTGATTAATATTAGTATCAGTTGTCGCCATTATTTCAAAATGGTCATTACTATTTAACACGGAAATGAGTCTTATAATGTGGACATATTCACTATTAAAGATCTGCTTGATAGAATGCAGAATAAGATTTAATGTTTGATTTAAGTCGGTAGTTTCAGTTAAACTTCTACTGACATTATTAAGTAGTTTAAATTCATTGAGTTGAATTTTAATTTGGAGGGTAGTATTTAATAGGTTTACAAAAATCTTTGAAATCTTGGTATCGCTTTCACTGAATTTATTCTTGGAGACAAATGCAGTGAACCCTAATACCTCATTCTTATTATTCTTGATTCTAGTAAGTAAAGCTTTTCTTTCTTCCCCAAAACCAGCAATTTTCTTAATAACCGGCTTTTGCTTATTCTCTAAATCTTTATAAATGCTTTGAACTTCTTGATTGGAGATTTTAGTTATGGCGTGCGGTGTGTTTTTACTGAAATAAGGAATTGAACTATACTTTGTATCCTTTAAAATTATAACCGAGAAATCAGAATAAAAAATAGAACCACCAATCTCGAGAAAGGAATCTAGAATTTCCGTTTTACTTAACTTGTTTAAGGAGGAATATATTGAATTTACCCTTATGATTAAAGAGTAAATCTTCTCAAATGACCCTAATTTTTCAGTCTCACTAGGAGTTAACATTTCATGCCAATGTTTAAAATACAAAATACTGGATTATTCAACACACTAAAGGAAAAAATTGGCAAGGCAAGCATTATAATAGGATTATCAAATTGGGACGGTCTTTGTACAAAGTGGTAATAGACAACCAATTTCTAAACTCATCCGACTCACCTTCAAAACACAACGATTCGATATACCTAGCGATGCCTTTCGTTCAATAACAGATCAACAGGTTCCGCTTAGCATTGCTGATGGTAATGTGAACTCAGGGCAGCTCTTTCCTTGCTTCTTCAGGCGATACTATTTTGACTGGGGGCTTCTTTACTACCTCATAAAGTTTTCAATAGATTGTATGGTTGTTGGTATTAACCTTTGAATCAGGGCTAAGACTATTTCGTACTATGCCAATAACCGTATTCGAGGATAAGTCTTGCATTACTTTCATTTTATATACTAAAACCAACAAAAAGGATGCGTATTTTTCAGGTTCTTATTATTCTTGGTTTCTACCATCACCAAGACGGGAGTCTATTTTTCGCTGCCGCTTCTTCGTTTCGTCTGGATCTTTGGCTTCCTTTGTCTCCTATTTAACTGGGCAGGTAACCCACAATTTGATTCAGTTAATACTATTCTTCACTAACAAACTAATGCTTGCCCGCGAGTGCAAAACACACTATCGATAAATGCTTGCAACCCATATCATCAAACTAAGTTTTAGAAATTTCAACTGCTTCGCCTCCTCAGTCCCATTTGTGAGGATTGAGTGGGTCTGCTAATAATCTGGGAAATATCACCTAAGGATATTCCCTTTAAAAGTAATCGAGTGATTAGTTGCTTACAATTACAGGAATGTCATTGCTGTTCATCGTAGTTTCAACCTTATTAAATATTTCTATGAGATATAGGCCAGGCTTGATTCAGTTAGTTATTAATGTATGTAAACATATGATAATAAGCAGTTTATTATTAATTGCTTGATCTTATTTGATTTCATTTTTTGTTTTTTTTGGATAGGTCTTTCCTACCCGGTCAATCGACGGGGCAAAAATAGCTTATTCACAACACATGTTTCTTAATGGCAGGTCGGAGGCGGATATACACATTATGTCACGCGATGGCAATAATGACCGGATTTTAACTTCAGTAACCGGTCGGGATGAGAATTCTGCCTAGAGTCCGGAAGTTGATTGCATCCTTTTGGAAAAACCGGACTTGTTGACCAGTCCCAGCCGAACGGAATTGACCAATCCTTGCCGAGTTGATTAAACCATCCTCCATTTGGAGTTGTAAGCCTGATGGCTAATATAATCCAGGTGGTCAGATGATTTCGGCGGCCGCTGAGCATATGGTGCGGCGGAAGGCGGTCAGATAGCCCGGCGAGGATTGGTTTTTCTGTCGGCGTGTCCAGTAAACACATACTTACCAGATTTGATGGTTTAGCGCTTAAAGGCCCAAAACTATGAATTAATTCAAATCAAAAAATCAAAAAAACGCTTTTATTGTATTTATTATCAGTTAATTACAAAATGTTTTGGGAAATTAACGCATCACTAATATATATGAACCCATATTATGCATTAGAAATTAAAAATGGGGGTGAAAGGTTCGATACTTTCGAAAACAGCCCCTCCAAATATTGACGCCTATTTTGTTTGGCGGATAGCTTCAAGGTCGTTTTCCGACCCGTTTTAACCAGATAAGATCCTATTGCAATGCATTGGAACCTCATAGTCGATAAAACCGGATGGTGCTTTTGGTTAAGCACCTGTAACCGGAACAAGCTCATCAGATTGTGGGCAACCATTGTCCAACGAAATGCCGCTTCCGTTGCGTAAAAATCATCCATACAGAACCCTTCGATACCGTAATCGTATTTCAGTTCACGGATCCGATTCTCACAATCAGCGCGTTGGTTGTACAGCTGCCATACCATCGCAGCTGAAAACTCCACGTTTGTTGCAAAAGCCGCTTACTTATACTGCTCAAACTCCTGAATCTCGGGAAAAAGCAATTTGCCGCCGGTGTCAGGATGTTTACCTGTATCCTTGCGCACAACCACCATTCTTCGTGGCTTTGACCAGCCCTTGCCCTGGTACTCAAAGCTGGCAGTCCAGTAGCCGTCATCAATCGGAAACCATTCTTTATGCTCAAAAATACGCCTGACCAATGGCGCCATCATCCGGGTTGCCATGATATATTTGAGCTTCTCTTTTTCCAGTCGCGACATGATCGTTTCATTGCAAAAACCACTGTCAGCGCGGAACAACCCAATCCTTTCAGGAGGAATAATGGTCAATAACTCGTCAAAGAACTCCGTAAAATCTGTACTGGAGGCACTGTCTCCCGTTCGCATCCAGGCATTGGCAACCATTTTGGCTTCTGCCACAAAGGCGATCAATGGATGGTGGGAACCCCGGCCGTGCCTTTTGGGATTATATCCTTTGGCCACTCCGTCCTGGTTGCCGTGGCGTGTAATAACGGTTGAATCCAGGTCTATGGTCATTTTGTCCAGTTTAAGCTGGGCAAACCAGAACTGGTTAATTGCCGGAAACAGTTTATCGTTGCGCTCTTGGTCGAACTTCCGGAAGAACCGGCTGAAGGTGCTTTGGCTGGCCATTCCTTTGCCCCAGCCAAATATGCGCTGGATAACTTCATCATGGCGAAGGGTTCCGGAGTGGGCCAATCTGGTGGCGCCCAAAATGGTGCTGACCATAAACCCCCTCAACAAGATCTACGGAACTATATCCCCGGTTGGAACCGGAAGTGGGCAGATCAAGGCAATCCTCTTCCAAGTATTGCTTCAATCCACTTCGCCGGTATGTCTCCTCAATTAACCGGAGACCACCCCAGGGAGAGACCTCTTTGTCCGTGAAATCGTATGGTAATCCTTTCATCCTTTGGGTGAAATCGTTATTATTACTCAACCCTAAATATATAAAGGGGTTTGGAGGTTTTCAAGTAAGTCTAATGAATTAACTGGGATGAATATTTAATTCCCAGTTTCCTTTTTTACGGCTGAAGCGGAGTTGAGGAGCAATGACATTTGTGTAATTGTGAACAACAAATCAACCTACTAAATTTCTCTCTTTGGAGAAGGTCCTTAAAAGGCTTGTAAATGATCAAGTGATACGTAACTTTTCCTATCTGATGGGACTGAGAGGGCGAAGCAGTAGGATTTCACACTTATTAATGAATTACCTCGCAGCAGAGCTGATGAAGGTATCAAAAGAGAGAGAGAGCTGCTGATGATGTATTTTCTTATAATCTTTTTCGGTGCCTTGGGATTTCACATAAGCTTGCATCGTGTCTTCATCTCCATGGCAACCGACTGTGTTCACGTAATATCCTTTTGTCCAAAACTCCCCGCCCCAAAGCTTCTTCTTGACCAGCTAAAGCAATCTAAAAGCATTTTTTTTCCTTGTATGTAAACAGAAATAAAAAATGCTCAAATTGATCATTGTATCAATTTCCATTCAATTCCTTTCTTTAGTATTGCCCTTTTGAAAATACTCGCATAGTAATCAATCGATTGTCCCGGATCCTAACCTGGGACTAAATGGGCGAAGCCGTAAAATCGGTCCCTGCTGTTTCAGGGATTGAATTTCGAAAATCCTAAAGAGACAGCTGCGCACACTTGATAACTCAGGCCAACAGGTCTTATTGTCTATTCCTTATCATGCATTAACCAAACTATAAGCTACAAATGAAACAGTATACTCATGCATGGATTGCCATGATGGCGATGAAGCGACTCGAAAGAGCAACTATTTCAAATCCAGATGAGAAAGCAGCTGCTGCCAATCTCGTCAAATGGTTCAAGGATAATAAAGATGATGTCATTACAGGAGCGTGGTATCCCGATGCTGTGATCAAGGATATGGCAACTGGTCATATACTCAAACACATTCAGGATGACGATGCAATTCCAGTGCCTTTCAGGAAACTGCCTGATACTTATCATATTTATAAAACAGGTAAGCTAAGCTCAAACTTTGGCAAGCCCTACCGAATCACTTTAGGGAATCTGCCCGATCGGTGTGAAGCCATAACACACAGTATCATAGATAACCTTAAGATGTTCGAGAATGAGAAGAAAGGATCAACTATCATTCCATCGGAACACCATATTGTTGCCCTTTTCCTTATGCTTAGCCATTACATTGCCGATGCCCATATGCCTCTTCATTGTGATGGTCGAAAATACTCCGACAAAAAAGATGTCCACGGCAAAATCGAGGATAACTGGGACCATCGGGTACAGGATTGCTGTGAAGTAGATTACGAAAACAAACGGTTCTTTTATGACAAATACGGATATCCGCTGAAAGAAGCAGATGATCCGATCCTTGATTGGATAGAAGATCAGATCACCAGCCGAAGCTTCGATAGCAAATACGGGCCCAACAATAGTAACACCTGGGACTTCATGAGTGCCATTACTCAGTTTGCCTATCTCACTGCCCATGAAATGGTGCCAGATGCTTTTGATGTTACTAAACAGGACTACAAAGCCCTGATTGCAATGATCACCTTACCTCGGTTTGAGCAACTCAGCCGTGAAGTAATAATTGATTCGATTGATTCTGTGGCAAAGGTGTGGCTCAGAGCATGGAAGAGATTTGAAGATTGGCAAAAAGCAAGAACAAAGCAAAATAGTTGAAAATTCTCTTTGTCAAGTATCGTCTATCCCCAATAGAATAGTTAACTGTCGGGTATTGTGACAGAAAAGTTACATTGAAAAACCACAGTGAAAAAGCTCACTAACCATCTATAAAAAAACCTTTTCGTAATGAAAGACAAAGTCGACAGACATTCAAATCCGGATCCAAGCCCGGCTGCCATTAAGGACATCTCTTTATCACAGGCAATTTTGGCCCCGCTGGATGCACTGTTCAAAGCACAGGTTCATGCTGCCAGAAGTTTCCTGAATCTATTGCTCCAGGTGGGATATCCCCATATCGAACTGGATGATAAGGGGGCTCCCAAAGAAGGGACCTTAGTCGACAAGGCTGTGTATACACAGGATTTCTACTTTGAAGATCCTGATGGGAAAAAGATGAAGATTTCCATCCCCTCACTGGCTCTCGTTCCCATTACTCCGCTTACTATTGACAATGCCAGTTTCAAACTGGATTTCAAGGTCAATAACACCAGAAAACATACCCAAATCCAGGCATCCGAAAATGAACAATTGGAAAAGGAAAACGGAACCGATTGGAATACTACCAACCGACCTTGGTACCTGGTTAAAGATCCGGTAAGTTTTGTCGGAAATGTTGCTCCTTCCCAGAACATCGAGTCAGAATTATCCGCCAGTTCTTCTAGTGTTATTAATATTGAGATTAATCTTGTCCGTCAGCCTCTGCCTGCCGGTCTCGACAAGCTGCTAACAGCGCTTCAGCAATCCAGTTTTATAACAAACTTCTAGCATCATCATTCACAAATTTAAAACATCATCCTATGCCAAAAGAAATTTTTCCCGCAGCTGAATTCCAATCTTTACCGCTGGAATTCATTATTTCGGCTCCCCTATTGGGTGTCATTAAGGCTCAGGCAGTAGCAGCACAGGCCACCCTGGAATTTATTAACACTTTTAAGGGGCAAACGGTTGATTTTGAGAATACTGTTGTCTCCACCACAGCGGGTGTAAGTAATCAACAAAAAGTAACTGTAAAAGCGCCTTTACTTGCCATGACACCTGTTCCCCACATCCGGATCGACTCCTTTACGACCCATTTTAAATATGAAATCAGCCAGGTCGTTACGGAGAAAAAGGCTCTGGATATCGGAGTGTCGCTAGAGGCCGGTACCGCCAGCGCTCTATCCAGTTTTATAAAAGCCTCCATAAAAGGGAATGTGTCGAGCCAGTCATCATCCGAATCCGTGATGAACCGTAGTGGTGTCCTTGAGATTACCCTTCATGCAAGTGAAGCACCTATTCCTGAAGGACTTTCTCGTATCCTTAACCTCCTGGCTAAAACAATACCGGCAGATAACAACGGCTAATGTCCACCTACCTCACCATACAGGAGATCAGTGCTAAACTGCAAACCGCCCTTTTACATGCCCGCATCGATTTTCTCTTGCAGCAAGCCAAACTTTGGCAAGAGATGAATGCAACGGGTATGTTTAGCAGTGTTTATGTTAAACCTGAAAACCTTGATCTCTCGCGAACAAAATTTGAATTTTACATCTCACCCAAAACCAGTAGTTTGTTAACCAGGTTCTTCTGTCATCTTTTCAGGATTCGACAGCCGCATACATATTTCAAGCTGTGTAACAGGGACTTGAAGGCTGCGATTAAAGTCAGTATTGACATTACAATGCAGATGAATAAGCAGTTGAAACCGCAAATCAGAACTGAACCCAACCCAGATTTAAAACCCGAGGAAACCTATGTCACTAGTCTCTCTTTCTAATGGCTGGAAACAATTTGGTGAAGGACGCCGTTGGCGATGTGTTCCGCCTTTTTGGAACTGCGAGGTTGACAGGGATGATAATGTGCCTTCCTTCCTCAATCTCAATTCTTCCGTTAACCTGGTAAGTAAAGTCAGGGCTTTTTACCAGGGGAAAATCTTTTCTTCCATCCCGGATGAACATGGCAATCTCGTGGATCTGCTTACGGCCAATGCAATGACGGAGTCATTCGGATCCGTGCCCACACCTTTCAACAAGGATGAACTGGCAAAAGTTCTGAAAAGCACCAATGAAAGAGATGTGCACTTCGCCTTAGCTGCACTGGTTGATCATGTTATGCTAAGATCGAAATACCTGATCCGAAAAGAGCCGGGTTATTGTGATCCTGTGACAACACCCGACAAAATCTCAGTGGGTGCGCATCACACATTGCTATCTACCGCTGTCGAGACCATGAATCTGCCATTCAACACAGAAAAGGCGAAAGTTGACACGATCACCGGGTTGATTCTTGATCTCTCCTCCAGTTCTGTTTATGCTGCTGAGATGGCCCTCCGATATTTTCAGAAAAGATATGTAAAGCACCAACTGGAGCCCCCGCTGATGGCTGCGATCTATAATGCCGGATCGCTGCGTCCAAGTTCAAAGAATCCCTGGAACTTAGTGCAGTATGGCGAGCATATTGATCGTTGGATAGGATACTATAATACTTCCCGCAGTATAGGTGTGAATCTGCCGGTCCCAAACAGCAAATCTGATCCTCCCGGTACCCCTGCAGCTTTAGAACTAAAGGTTATCCGGAAGGTCTTCAGCGAGAAAAGTACGATCGGAGAATTCTTTATTGGTGATGACTTTCATTGTTATACATTAGAAGATATTGTCAGGCCCGATGGTATCAAGATCTTTGGAGAAACAGCGATACCGGCAGGCAGGTATGAAGTACTGGTCAACCTTTCTGCAAGGTTTAAAAAAGAAATGCCGTTGCTGCTTAACGTATCCGGTTTTGAGGGTGTAAGAATACATTCTGGAAATACTGCACAGGATACTCTCGGATGCATTTTAGTGGGGAAGTCGAAAGGTGAAGACAGGATTTGGGATTGTAAGGGGGTCTTTGATTCAATTGTGGGAAAGATTAAAAGTGCGACACCACAGAAAAGGTGTTATTTGACAATTAGGCATTCAGAAATTCACAAAAATTGTTAGTTCTAACAACAGTTTAAACGACCTCTTTATTAAAACCTTAACAAGAAATTCTCCTTTCCAAAACCTAAAAATATATGCAGACCAGAAATTTTAGATTTAATGTCGATACATTGGCAGTGCCAAACAATCCATTTTTCGATGTATTTAATCCAAGTATAATAAAGATAACTAATACTTTCGATGATCATTCTGCATGTGAATTCCTTATTGAAAATGGAGAGATGAGATATTCCTATGGCAGTGAACAAGAAATGTTTTTTAAGAATCTTTACATACCAGCAAAAGAATTCTCCATAGAATATAAAGAGCTACTAAGTTCTCTTATTCATGATTTCCCGGAACTTCAAGAAATACCATTTGGACCAAATGAATATGACTTAATAAACTTTGCTCTCAGCGATGACATGAAAGAATTAAGGCTTCTACCTCTTATTGCTGATATTGGCCAAGGAAAAACTACTTTAATACTTTATACCTTCGTTTACATGTGGCAGAATGTATTAGGCTTCAGAGAGCGGACCATTCCTATTATAATCAATTTTCACGAATTCTTAATACTATTTGAAGAAAATAAACAGAATGGATTCAAATTTTTAACCGAAAATGAGATTATTAATCGAATTTTAATAATTGTAACTCAATATACTCGCGTTAACAATGATAATTTTTGGGAATGGTATGGGAAAAGAAGCAAGACTATATACCTAGTGGATCTGACAGCTATTAATGATACTAAATCAGGGAAAGAGAAAAAGGCTGAAATACATCGATTACGTATTAAAGAAATGCAAACTGAAAGTTATATTCTTTTATCAGTCAAGTATCTTAAGGCGATTTTAAACAAACAGGTCATTATCATTTTCGATAATTTAGATCCTTTATACATTAAGTCAATTGAACGAATAATACAATATTCAAAACGTATAATAGAAACTAGTTCGATTAAGATACTATACACTATTCGAAGCTCAACATTTGAACTTCTTGCTGACAAAGTCAAAAGAATTATTCTGCCTATTAAGGTGGAGTTTTATAGAGTCATGACAAAAGATGTTCTTGTTACAAGGACAAGAATTATTAGTGATGAGGTTTGTGACACCATAGCGAAATTTGGTGTCACACTTAATAATAAGAAGATATTCATTCCAGATGTCAAAAAGGTCTTCAATTCAATTATTGAAACCATTCAAAATAACTCAAATATAATTACTTTATTAGCTCGTCGCAATATCAGAGATGAAATTAAACTGTTACGGATACTGCTGAGATCAAGATTTCTACCCGAATGGGTATATACCACTGCCATTTTTGATAAAATGGAATTAACTCAAACAAAGAAAATACCAAAACATGTTTTTTTAGCAGCATTCGTAACGAATATTTATTCGACTTATGTTGAAAGTCAGAAAAGTGAAGTTCCTGGTTTGATGAATGTGTTGTCAACCAACAGCCCTCATAATTCTTTTAAGTTTCTCTATATTTTAATCCTATCATATATTGTTAAGAATGAGGGCGGACTCTTTGAACTTTCGAAATTGAAATATGATCTTCAATCTCTTTTATCAAACTCTCATCACACTGAAGCATTTACTACAAACTTCAACCAGGTTGTTAAAATCCTGATTAATAGGGGATTAATTTCTTCCCCTGAAGCTTTTTCTATTGAGGCTTTTGACACAATTACACCGCTAATAACCAAGATCGAAATTACATCGCTTGGAGAGTATTATATTAATGAGCTTATTTATGATTTCAATTATGTCATTTATATTAAAGATGAGGTAGCTCTAGACATAATTAACTTTTACGGAGTATATTGTAATCGAAATAAAGCTCTGCATCAACAACATTTTGATAAAGGTAAATATATGCATGGGAACCTTAAGGATCTCTCAAAGTTTTTGATTGAATATGGAAAAAGTGAGATTGAATTTATAAAGGAACTTAAAAAGCGTAGCAAATATAATTTCTATAAACGAATATTCTGTAATGCTCCAAGCAGTTTATATACTTATGACATACTAGCTTCAATTAAAAGACAATTCGAAGGTACAGATTATGCAAATAGTTTAAATCCAGACTTTGGTGATGCAATCGATTTTTTAACGGAAACACTTAAGTCAGATGATTAAAACTCCCTGTTCTACTTGCAAGTACTATAATCAAGACTTGGTTACGGTTGATCATATTGATTATATCCATTCTTGCAAAAAAGATGAATATTTCATTATGGAAGAGCTACCAGATGGTAGAGCTCCATCAGCGAAAATAGAAAATAAGGTTTATTATACTAATTTTCATTTAATTGAATTTTGGGCTAACAAGACAATATGTTTTCAAAAATATATAATATTCTTATCCACGGTAGCGCCATTAATAATCTCTTTAATAGCACTTGCGTTCTCGATCTGGGCTCTATTCAATAATAAGTAGTTGAACCTAAATAATTATTAACATATTGATTGCTATACTCAGTGAATAAGAGTTTGCCGGTTTTTGGTAGGATCAATAATCTGGAAGTTCTCAGTTAGCAAAGTACGTAATTGAGCCTCCTTTTGATCAATTGTATCTAAAAAATGAGCAATGGCAAACCGGAACATCGCAAATTTTTCGTAATACTTGTTGTACGTGATATTCTTTTCAAAAATCTCCACAGTCGTTCAATGAAGTTCAAATTTGGGCTGTATGGCGGTAAATAGACGATAACCAACCTTGGATTTTGTTTGTTAAAATCTCTGACCAATACGGACTTGTAATATTTGGCGTTATCTGTGATAATGTAAGCCAGACCCTGTGGCTGGGCCTCAAGAGATTGATTGAAAATGTTAATTGCAGACTGCGAGACAATGGTCTCGTCTTCCCGGTAAAAAATCTAAAGACTTTCAATGTTTACGGCACCAATAATGTTAATCCGCTCCCGGCTGGTATTCGATTGAACACCATCCCTGATATAGATCTGATCATCAGGCAATATATCCTGCTTCAACTGCTCATTTTCCTTTACAAATGCTATCTGTGCTTCCAGGTTTGACTTACCAGTAATAAGTTTGGGTTTTTTTAGCCGTAGCCCATCCAGTGAAGCAAATTGGTCATACCATTGCCCGTGTTTTGAACTCCATATGTTGCCAAAACATGGGCGCATATCTCCTTGGCATCCAGATAAATCTTATCCGTCAAATGCGAATCCAGGTCCACTATCTGTTCTTCCGTCAACTTCGCTCTGCCCCCTTTGTAATGGTCTTTCAGAAGGGCATGGATGCCATTACGTTTGAAAAGATTGAACCAACGCCAGGTCGCTTGTTCCGTGCCCAAACTGAAACATAGAAAGAAAGGAGAATATTAACAAGAGTTAAGGTATTATAAATCTAGCTACAATAATAATTAGCTCCGCCAAACAGATTAAACATCAATTACAATTATCACGGGGTGATTAGATCACCACCGGTAGAATTAAATTAACAATTCCACAATGCAAATTAACCTTGGAAGGTATTTTATTGACTGAAAGGAGGCAAATATCTAGAATATAAACAATTAGAGCTTTAAACCAATGTAAGTTTGAATTATTATCATTTAAAAAAAATGCTTCGATATGAAAAAATTATTGATTTTGTTATTTTTTTGTCCTTTTTCAATAATATTTGCAAGAGGTCAAACTCCAATTAATGATCCAAATTGGAATACTACTACATTAGCATTTAACCAAAGCTTTATTGATGTTCTACCAGATCTAAACACTATATGGCAGCCGAATATTACTGGTGTTCAATCATTACTTTATCATCGCGATGGAGGATTACCATGCCTTTATGATACGGTTTTATATACACTTGACTTCCGAAATATGGAACGCTCACCTGGCGGGTTGAAATTTATTGCAAAATATTCAGCTACCCAAACTTGTGCCAAAAGGATAGAGTATTTACAAGCGACCGACACCCTATGCGATAATCGTGTTAACTGGCAATGTTTTAATTACACATCCTCAGCACTGACATCAAGAAGCAACTATAAATATGGATATTTTGAGGCAAAAATAACCTTGCCCAAAGCCAAAGGATTGTTTCCTGCTTTTTGGCTAAGGTCGATCAGTGCTGATGAGGAAATTGACATAATGGAAATGACTGGGTGGCAATCGGAACAAGCCGCGATTTACCAATGTAATGTTTATGGAAGTACAGCAGCATTACAAACACGGGATACTGTTGGACCTTTCACGGATTTATCCCTAACAGAACACACCTTTGCTGCGGAATGGACAAGAGGCAGAGTTACCTATTTTCTAGATGGGGTCCCGGTTCTAATGAGATCTGGGCAGCCTGGGGGCTATGTTGCACAGACATTTTGTGAAATAGTTTTGAATTTGAGCGTTAACCCATGGGGGACCATAATCTCTCCTCCAGGAGATAAAACCATGTTTGTTAAATCAGTAAAAGTCTACAATTTTAAAACACAGAATGGGTATATCACTTCAATCCCGGATTATTCCACATTTGATTATAAAGTCTATACCACCTATGTCCTAAATTCATATGTAAATGCTTCAAATGTCTGCCTTCGAGCAACAGATTTAATTCAATTCAATAGTGGTTTTGAAGTTCCTACGAATACCAACTTTTATGCTATAACAACTAAACTAAATTAGACAAACATTATGAAAATTTCATTCAAACTTTCGCTGGCCCTTCTTCTGATAATTTTGGTTAGCTCAAGAAGTTATTCTCAAATCAGAGTATGGGATAATACAACCGAATCAGTATATGGCCAAGTCTTAATTGGTAGTTTTGCTAGTCCGGCTGATGGACATCTCAATATTCAAAATACTGCTAATGACAAAAAAGCGCTATATATCAGGCATTTGGCAAGTATTGATGGAAAACAAGCCATTCATATTAACCTAAACAGAAATGGTAGTGAGGGCTGGGTCGTGAGTAAGGATTGGTCAGTAAAATCATTAGCACGTGGAGACGGTAGTATTCAAGCCTATTATTACTACACCCTTTCAGATGCTTCGGTAAAAAAAGACATTACTAAACTTAAGGATGTTAAAAATCAATTGTTTAAGTTAAATGGATACAGCTATTTTTTAACTGCCAATGAGAATCCCAAACCAAAAAAAGAGTTTGGTTTTGTCGCCCAAGAGGTTGAACAAGTCTTCCCTGAGGTTGTCGATACTGCTTTCGGAGGGAAAAAGGTCCTTGCCTATCAAGCCCTAATCCCTGTTGTTGTTGAAGCCATGAAAGAACAACAGGCTGAAATAGATCAGCTTAGGATCACGATTTCAGATCTAACTGTCAGAGTCGAACAACTCGAAAAAGGCGCCCTGAAGGGTGCAATGAGCCCTCAGACTCCTGCTGCCGAGGGATTAAATGAGGGTCCAAGTCTGCTTCAAAATTCACCGAATCCCTTCAATGAATCGACAACAATAAAATTTATGGTTCCTGAATCTTGTCGGACTGCAAGATTATTGGTGTTTGATTTTAACGGGGTCGAGAGGAAAAATGTCTTGATTAACACCCGAGGGAATTCAGAATTAACGATTAATGGAAGTGAGCTGGTTCCCGGAACTTATATGTACACACTTATAGTTGATGGCAAATGTGCTGATACTAAAATAATGATCTTAACAGCCAATTAGATGGGGTGTCGGTAACATTAATAAAAGGCTGCTGTCAGGCAGCCTTTTTTATGATATCTACAGAAATCTGTAGGATTGGTAAATCCGATTTCAATCATTTAACTAATTTCAAAGCCGATATCATTCAATGAACAACTTATTTTAAACTCAACACTATTCTCAATGAGCCTGAAATACATCATTGATCTTCCAATCGATTCACCAGAAAGGACCATCCTACACGGCAAATTCATTAAGTCGAAAAGGATACTCTCAAATCTATACAAATCATGGTATAAGGAATTCCTTGACACAAGAGAACAACTTCCTGATGGTCTATGGGTGGAATTGGGTTCAGGAGGTGGATTTCTCAAGGAACTTGAACCAAAGGTATTAGCAACGGACATAATTGAATTGGCTTCCAACGATCTAACATTTTCAGCATTGGAAATGCCCTTTAATGACAATTCGGTTTCCTGTATTTTTATGACTGATACAATGCACCACATTCCAGATTCAGCGAAGTTCTTGGAGGAGGTAGAAAGAGTGCTTAAAAAAGATGGCCAACTTATAATGATCGAGCCAGCAAACACAAAATGGGGAAGGTTTATTTATCAGCACTTTCATCATGAACCATTTAACCCGAAAGGAAGTTGGACCATACCAATATCAGGGCCCATGTCTGGTGCAAACGGGGCTCTACCATGGATTGTGTTTGTTCGCGATAATCAAAACTTTTCTGAGCGATTCCTGAGTTTGAAGATAACAAAGCTACGTTATCAAAATCCTATTCTATATCTGGTCAGTGGGGGCGTTTCGTATAAACAATTAGCACCGAATCTACTTATTTGGCCAATCTGGTTCATCGATTGGGTATTACCCAAGATTTGGAAAGAGATTTCCATGTTTATGGTTGTCCATGTGACCAAAACTGATCAACCTTGATTTTTTCGCTGAAGAACTACCGGTTAAACTGGTACACTTTCAAACGGAAACAGTGGTATACTTTGTAGGTTCTTCGTCATATTTGGGGGAGTTATCCTGTTTGTGATAGGATCACTTTCTTCGCAGTAGTTCAAAACCTGCTCTCCCATACATTCCCCGTTTTATGCTCTTGATCCGGTTCACATGGCCCTCAACAGTTCCATTACTCCAGGTCATGCATATTCCGTTTTCGACAGCTTGAATATCCCTCAATAAGCCATTAGCAAATACTTTAATACCTGACAACCTGTATTTTGAGCGCATTATAAAGTCGATCCATCTCTTAATGTTTCCACTACCTCTTTTAAGCATAGTTCGAAAAATCTGGACCAGCTTCCGGACAATCCGAAGCTCAGGGAAATTGTTAAATAAGGTTTTCATGCAGTTTCTTTCCTCTATGTCCTCGATGTCAGACAGACATCCGCCGATATATTTAGCCAATTTTCTAGAGCTAAGAGGGTTGATGTAAGGGATCATTTTCTGTCGGATCTCGGCATTATCAGGAATGCTTATTTCAAAGTCCGACTTAACTTTGTTGATGTAGGCATACGCTTGAGTGCTGCCGCCGTTGTATCCAAGCTGAACAATTTCCTCAAAGATTCCCTTTCTCGTATAGCCCTCAACAGATAACCGAGTTACTATATGACCGGTAAACAGTTCGATATTAATTGATCTCGGGTGGCCCTTGGGTGCCAGGGTTTCCTGAATAAAATAGGAGCGTACCGTATTACGGCTGATTCCTAAACCCTTTGAAATTCTACGTAGGGGAGTCCCTTTTGCCTGAAGTTCCTTGACTTTGTTGTAGGTATCCAATCTTTGATCAACTTTGATTACTGAAGACTCTGCGGGATCTGGCAGTGTCTTGAGATCAGAATTTGGTACTTCAATACTTGCAATCTCATTAGCGGACATGGTTAGTATTTCATCCGTTTTGTCTTTTAAAACCCTCCTGATTTCTTTGCTGACACTTTTGAAATACCTATCTAAAGCATCGGATAGATTCATTAATAAATGAAACCGGTCAGCAATTTGAATGGCATCCGGGCAAACTTCAGTAATAGCGGAAGAATAAGCCCTGGAACGATCCCTGGTCACTATTTGTGCATTAGGATATTTGGCGAGCCAATTCTTTAGATCCGCACTATCTCTTGTTATTAATAAGTCAATTGGCCTGGATGTTTCCATGTCAATCAGGACCGTTCCAAATCTCACTCCCTTGCGGTATGCCCAATCATCAACTCCCAAGACTCTTGGCTGATTTATCACAGGAAGTTGTTGATTATGGGCGATCCTGGTGATTGTTGAAATACTGACTCCCAGAAATAATTGTTTTGATAATTGGCTGCCCAGCTTGCCGGTTAACTCAATGGAAAAGGAATCCAAAATCTTGCCGGCCCTTGTGGTTCTCCTGGAGTACCGCAGAACACTGCTTGTCTGTTCAGAAAAAACTTTACGATGACAGTCGGGGTTCCTGCACCTGAACTTTCTGGCCTTTAAAATGATCACAGAAGCGTTTTGAAATACCTGAAGAACAGTAATGGATCGGTAGTAAAAGTCATGACTGGAACTGCTGTTCTTCCCACATGCAGGGCATCGGGATCGCTTGGTTTTAATTGAAGCAAATATCTTGACAGTATTATTACTGCATTCGATTTTGCTGATGGAAAATTTAGGTAGGCAAAATAGGTGGTTTATTTCCATAAGTAATTGCTGTTGAATTACTTAAAGATAATTATTCTTTATGTGACCACCAAGGAAATAGCGACTTATTTATCTATTAATCTAACAATTACATCACAAATTTTCAAATACAATTTTCCCCAAATATGACGAAGAACCACTTTGCACCGGAATATTCAGTGTCACCAAAGTAAAGGCTTTTACACTGCTCACTTTGGTCAGGAATGGGGTGCTCACTTTAAACGGGAATGGACTGCTCAATTACAAGGTGTTATATATATATCATATGATACGATTAAGAAAATCCATTCTTTCCAACAGCTGACTAACTAACTGTATAATAGTAAATTCTCAATTTTGTTTTTCAATTCAATCCAATAATCACTAGTTGAATCAACCGAAATGTTGCAAAACTGCTTCAAGGATTCTATCTCCATTTCAACTGGATGACTGTCTGCAATTCTGAATTGCTCAATAGTTTTCACACTATCTGAATCCTTATTTCTCTCAAAATATTTTTTGTACCGAGTTTCTAAATCAGCCTCAACAAAAACCAACAAGCAGTTATCAGTAAGATGATTTACAGCTTCAATAATTGCTATGTGTCTAACACCATCCAAAATTATTTTATCGGCTGACCCGATGAAATGCGAAATGACATCCCTTAAAAATTTTTCGGGATTATCTTTTACAAATGATTCACCTATATACTGCAAGGTATTCCTGTCGGTTGGAAGGTTGTTTTGTTCGCAATAGTATTTCAAGTAATCACCAAAAGAAGCAATAGGCAAATGAAATTCATTCTTGATAAGGTTTGCCGCAAACGATTTTCCAGAACTTATGCGTCCACTAATTGATATTATTGACTGGATTTTCATTTTAGTTGCTTAAATAAATTATCTGAAACACCTGCTCTCAATATTGACCAACCACTTCTGTCTTTCTTTTCGCTTTTGAAAGGCACAATCTTTTTAACTTTCTTAACTTCAATAAGTGTTACAAATTTTGATTTAGCTCTGTTCTCCCAAAAGTTAGCATCTGCATTTGAACAAATTCCTTCTCCGTAATTTGTTTCAATTACTTTAAGACTTTCTTTATTCGCAACTTGAAAACAGGTCACTTCACCTGCAACAAATACACCATTAACTGAGCCTCCTGATTCTTTTAGAATAATAACATCCCCTTTCTTTACCTTTTCAAAAGGTACTCTCTTAATCATAGAAAAACGGGATTCTATTTTCTTTTCCATTGAATAAATGAGAGACAGAAAAGGTTCATTGAAAATTGCAAGATGAATTCCAACTGAGGTATCAACAAGCATTTTCTCAATAATATCCCCCCACTGTGAATCGTTTTTGAGTTGTTCAATTATGCAATTAATCAGTATGCCTTTCCATTTCATGATAAAGCCAATCTAAATAGTTATTATATTCTCCCTTTTCAAATTCAGTTATTGATTTAACAAAATCGGCAACAAGTTTCTCCTCTTTTGTTTTTGGGTTTTCGTTATCGACCTCATCCAACAACTGCAAAAATCTTTTCGTGTCACTTATTTGATAAATTCTATTCCCTGAGGTCCAAACATTTGCTTTATCCCTTCTGTTATCCCTTGTACTGACAGTAGGTAGTATATCTCCTTTTACTAGATGTATAATTTTCAACTCCTCATTAGTAGGCCCCTTCTCAACTTTAATTCTTATCCTGACAGTATCAATTTCCCTTTCAGTCCATTCAGACTTATTCTCATCAATAACGTTTCTTTCAAGTTTATATGCGTGGACTTTACGAAACAAAGCTAAATCACCTTTACGCCAAAATGGAAGAATATTGCTTATCCCAGCAGCACGGAATGCATTGAATTCAAAAAAAGGCATTGCATAATGCAATTTTTGGGCATAGAGATTTTCCAAGTACAGTCCATTTTTCTGACAGAAAGAAAACCAGTTAATTCTTTCTATGTCAACATGAGGTCT
Organism: uncultured Porphyromonadaceae bacterium; assembly: GCA_964512915.1. GTDB lineage: Bacteria > Bacteroidota > Bacteroidia > Bacteroidales > UBA12481 > UBA12481. Next base: position 127,278 of record CAZEKJ010000002.1, on the reverse strand, counting down.
TGTGTTTATCGGAGGTAAACTAATCCCAATGACTCCACCCACTTCAACACATTGAGCAGCCAACCACATGAATTGGTAAAAGTGTGGTGAATACCAAGGTGGGTCCATAATTACACTGTAATATTTCCCAATCTCCTTCGGCGCAACTTTAAAAATATCTACTTCAAGAATTTGAAAGCGTTCCTTGTCGAAATTAAGCTTTGAAAGCCCTCTTACAATAGGTTTATTTCGTTCAACTAAAGTTACATTCTGAGGTATGTCATTTATGCAAGCAGTAGCAAACAAAGTTGGCATCCCAAGAAAAAGGATTCTGTCATTCACGGAATTAATAATTTGTACTTCGTTAATAAGGTAATTCAGGCTTGCAGTTGAATTTCTCCATTCAAAATCCAATGGGTGTGGTATTTTGAGAAAATCAAAATAGCCCATGTATTTTTTAAGATAAAGTTGAGGGTCGTTTGTATATAGATTTAAAGTCAAAGGATTTTTTTTCCCCTTGACCGACCACATATCATCTCTTCTGAGGAGGGAATCCGTTTCCTCTAATCTTCGAATTGCTTCCTGCAATTGAATCGGGTCAAGTCCATTCAACCTTTTTGAAATGAATTCAAAAGTTCGTGGTTGCTTACAAAGGCGAAGAATTAAATTATCAATGTATTCAACGTGCATTGCTTAGTGTTTTATCAATTTTATTTCTGTGATTGGCTGCTTCAGTTGTTCATGTGTGAACCTTTTGGACAACTCCGCTTTCCACACTTCCACTGCCAATTTCTGACCATTAATCATGTCCTTAAATACATAGTCCATTCTTTTAGCAATTGGCGAGAACGAATCAAAAATCCTCAATGGCACAATTCTTAATGGAAGCATTTCATCAATTTTTTGAACTTTGTCAAAAAAGTTAGGGACAACCATTTCAAAATTTGTATCAGTGTTTGCTGTGATTGTGATATAGCAGTATAAATCCAAGTTTATTTCCAATAACCTCTTACAGAGTTCAAACTGGTGCGCAAAAAATTCGGGTGCTGCATTCGTGTTCAGACAAAATGACCTTTCATCAATTCCTTTGAAACAACAAACTCTTGAATACATTTTGTAAGATGACATCAAATCAATTTGTTCGTCAGTTAGAAATTCCCAAAGATAGTTACTACTCAAATTATCATCAGACCATAAATAAACTTTATTCTCAAGTCCTCTATCTTTCAAAGCTTGCATCATCCATGGAATCCATTCAGGCGTAAGACCAGGATGTCCGCCGCTTAAATCAATCATAGGTGCAGGATCTATTTCTTTCAAATACAAATCCAGCATTTCTTCACATGTAAGGAATGCCGCATGCTTAGAATCTCCATTTAATAATCTAGAATCAACAAAACAATACCAGCACCGCCAGTTACAGACGGCGTTTTGAAATACTTGGGCTCTAATTTGAGATTCAGGTTTTACATTAAGTGCCTTAGAAGCAGGTAATATTGGTAAGGGGTCTTTAATCCAATCTTTTCCAGTATCCATCTTGAAATGATGAATCCTCCCATATCCTTTACAATTGGCAGGTACGGACAAATCCTTTTCTTGTTCAGTCCCATGAAAGTTCGTAATCAATATTGCCCTTTTTCTAACAATGATTGCCTTTTTTCTCAGATAAGTTGAAACTTTATCAGTGTCAATGTATCCCATCATCTTCGGTTTTTGCTTCTTCCAATTTTTCTTCCTGGATGTTTGGAACCCTTTCTTCAATGTAAAGCATTGTCAAGTCAGTGCAGAATTCCAATTGTTCTGCTGTTAGGTTTTCGTCTTTCTTTATGTTGTGCCAATACTCTAAACATTTTCTGCAACAAGTTGCAGTAGCATGTTGAGCATAGTTAACAATCTCATTCCCATTCATTGGTGTTTGACGACCATCCCAAACATTATAAGCATTGCCAATTTTTGATTTCAAAATTTTCTTAGCATGACTTCTCATTTCACTCTTTGTTGACTTCAATGCTTTTATAACTGCATCTTTTTCAATTGGAGTGTGCCAGTAAACATGTCTGATAAGTTCATTCTTCATTGACTGAAAAATAAATTTAGCATCATTAGAATCGTTTTTATGAATTCGCTTCCAGTCAATAAGGTTTGCGCCACATTCTTTACATACCCCATGACCTCCAAATTTTTTTGCAGCCCTTTCGCTTGTCTTAAAACAATGAAGACCATCATCGCATTTTGTGCTTCCGCACGAAATATTAAGCGGGCTTAAATCCCAAACTGGAATATCGGCAGGGACTCTTTTAAATTTCCTCATTGTATTGTTGTTTTAATTAGTTATTGCATTAGTTAATAAATTGTAGTCCATTGGACTGAGGTTTTGCAATTGAATTTTCTCCTTCAAGAATTCTGTAGCCAGTTCAAACGGATTTGGTTCTGACACTTGCATTTTAATTGCCGAACTCCACCAATTTTCACCTTGATAGCTTAGCCTGAAAGCCATGTAGTTTGAAAGAAAGTCCTCTCTTACTTTCTCATTCTTAGAAACATGACTAACTGCTCTTGCTAAATTTTTTATATCATATTTCGCGATAGTCACACATTGTTCGGCGAGTTCTTCTGCCCGATTTCCAAAAATTACTTGATTTGCAAATGAGTTTGCTTCAAGCTCTTCAGTTGATTCGTTATTCGTAAATGGGTTCATTTCTTCAACTTCAACAACTGATGTATTTTCTTCATCTAAATGTGCAAATACATGATAGAGTTCATGAAGTAAATCAAAAATCCATCTTGCATGAGAAGAGGTATTTTGTTTCAATACAATTAAATGTCTACCTTCAATATTCCATGAAGCACCATGAAATACCCCTGTGTCGCAAAGAGGTAAAACACATATTCCCAAGTTCCACACAAACTCCAAAAGCGCGGATAGTTCAATTGTCTTATTTTCTTTGAAGTATTCTTTTTTGAATTCCTCAATACTGTTCGGATAGTCATATCTTTTTTTCCACTGAAAGGCTTTCAATACAACCTTTGCCAAGTAATAAGCATAGTGTGAATATGCCTTCACTTGATTTTCATTAGCATTTGTCGGTTTCTTAAAGAATGCCATTTCAGCTGGCTCAAGCTTTACAACTAAGTTTTGCCCGCTCCAAATTTCATTTTGTGTCCAACCGTAAACAGTAGAAACATAACTTGCAGCTTCATCAAGTAACATTGAAGGTTCATTCTTCTTCTGAAGATTCAAGGCATTTTGAATTTTTGCTGGAATAATTCTCTTTGTGAGAAAGTTTGAATCAATTCCCGCAGAACTCAATCGTTTCAGGAGAACATTGAAACTCTTTTGAGTGTTTTCCATTTCAAGTTCAGTTTCTTGATTTGCCAAATCCTTTAATGAGTAACCCATTGCAGCGAGAATTTTTCGAAGAGTAGCAAAACTTACATCGGTATGCCCTTGTTCAATTCTTGAAATAGTCTGCGCAGCAACGCCAGCTCTTTCAGCCAATTCCTTACTACTGATTTCTTTGCGTTCACGAAGTCGCTTAACCTTCACTCCAATAAGTTTTGACTGTTCTTTTGATTTGTCAGCAAGATGCTTGGCAAATTCCTTATCTGTGATAACTCTTAATTTATCCCAGGAAATTTCTATAGTGTTTGGACTTGCAGGAATAATAATTTCAAACGGACTAAAGACCAGTTTTGACCATTCAATAGTTGTGGCACCAAACGGAATTAGAATTCCTTTGTGGACTTCAATGATATCCCCATTCTCAAAACATACAACAATGTTTTCGTTTATGTATTTTGCATTTTTGATTTTTTGGTAAGAAGCGTTGTTCCAGGGTATCATTTTATTTTCTTTTTGATTTATTCTTTTTTGGCTCCTTCGATTCTCGAATCGGGTGCAAAGCATCCCATCTGTCAGCGATTGTATCAAGGTTATCCTCAATCGCTCTTCTCAATTCACTACTAATTGTAGCGCCATACATTGGTTCCATTAACGGTATCGTTACACTTACGATAGAGCCATCAGTGAACCTTACATGGCAATGTGGGGGTGGATGGTCACCCCCCCATACATAAATGCCGAAATATGATGTACTGTATATACTCATGAATACAAATATACACTTATTTGCGAACATTTCAAACTATAATTAACATATTTGTTTATTTTGGTCATGCTTAAATACGAATATGGTTGTCAGGTCTATGGAGGAAATAAGGCCTGATTACAGACTCTGCACAAAAAATATCTCGTGCTATCCACACTAGGCAACACTGAAACCAAAGCTAGCTAGGAAGTATTTTTTCTCACACTTCGATGCTTTAATTTTTTTGCCAAGCACAATCCAAGGCAGACAAGCATTCTGACAGTTCACTGGTAAACAAATATGCAGAGCAACTTGCCACTGGGTGGAAAAAAACGGACATGTTGACCAAACCAAGCCAAATGGATTCGACCAATTCCTGCCGAGTTGATAAAATCATCCTCCATTTGCAGCTGTAAGCCTTATGGCTGCCATGATCTAGGTGGTCAGATGGCTCCGGCTGTCGCTGAACAACTGGTTCGACGGAAGGAAGTCAAATAGCCCGGCGAATAATGGTTTTTTGTCGGAGTGTCCAATTCATCTTCTGCAGTTTTGCATTTCTTGCAACAACTGCAGTCCAGACTAATTCTCCCTCATTGCTGTTGCTATTCTAGCCTTTCTGGAAAATTGAAATTCAGGAAAGTCATCCATTTTTGGTCAACTTGATGAGCAAAAATCGTCAACTAAAATAAACTCAGGGTTAGGTCCGGATGTGACCTCAGAGCCAACTTCTTAACAATCAGTCGATTAGACGATTAAAAGGTTGGCTTTTTTCATTTGCCCCACCACAGCCCCACGGAGTTGACCGTGGAACCTTTATCTGGGTTTACTCCAGTTGATGTTTATTGCTCTTCAGGGTGGCCAAAATCGGAAGACTGTCCTGGATTTCATTTTTTTTTTGATCTACCCTTTTGCTGCAAGAAACGGTTACGGTGACCAGTCCCCTGCCGAATGAAGTTGACCAGTCAGTGCCGTGTTGGATAAACCTGGATTATTGTAAAGTTGGAAGCTAGATGTCTGCTATTATATAGGTGGTCAAATGATTCTGGCAGCGATTGATCAACTGGTTCGGCGTAAGGTGGTAAAGAAGCCCGGCGAGGACTGGTATTCTTGTCGGCTTGTCTAGCATGACAACCGTGCAGGCACGGCAAACGGATACCCGTTAGTCATCCCGCAATTCGATGGCCAGCAATGACATCCGTGTAATTGGAAGCAACTGATCACAAGATTACTTTTATCATAGAGTATCTTAAACAGATACTTACAGATCAATAGCAACCCTGCTCACTCCATCCGAATGGGACTGAGTGGGCGAAGCAGTAGAAATTCCTAAAGCCGTATTTGGTGACATGGTTTACAAGACTTCTTACCACTTTTTTGTGCTAAGTTTGTTGTCCAGTTTGTGGTTAAATTAGCTAGCCATTGATTATGAAAGGTATTTGTATTTTATTCCAAGTAATCATTTTGCCATTCCTGGTTATGAGTCCTGTTTCGGGGCAAAAGGTGACAACAATCGATTTGGGGCATGCACTCAAACAACCAAAATCCATTTTTCTAAGCGAAGTAGCAGAGAAGATCGATTATATCAGGTTGGAGACCACGGAAAAAGTAATAGTTGGGGGTGGAAGGCATCTCCTTGCATCAGATCAGAATAACTTCATCACGGCTGATCTAAGATTTCTTAGATTTGATTCATCAGGTAAATACCTCAATACGATTTCAAATAGTGGCAAGGGGCCGGGTGAGTACCAGGAAATCGGAGGATTTGAGATATCACCCAAAACAGGAAAGTTTTTCGTTTTTGACCGACTCGGCAAGGTCATATCTTACAACCTTAATGGGGATTTCATACAAGACAGGAAAATGTCTGTGGGTATTTATTCCGAATTGCTCGGCCCTGATTGGATTTGTTCCTTATACCCTTCCAGGTTTGTAGCTCAGTCAAAAGGATACCGGATCGTTGTGAGAGATGAGGACGGAAATACCTTAAAACGGCTATTAATGGTGGACAAGGAATCCTATCAAAGGATAGGGGAATTGAGTGTTCAAAATTCCCGTCTATATTCTTTTGGTGACAGCATTACTATATGGGAAGGGATTTGTGATACGATTTACCGTTTGACATCCAAATTTGAAGTGATTACCAAGTATGTCATAGTAATGGGTAAAGGCCAGATACCTAGGTTTATTAATCTTCCTGTCCAGTCACCAGAGTATAGAAAGGAAATAGATCGTTTTACGATGACAACCGGCCTTGTTGAAACAAACAGGTTCATATTTTTCAATGTTAGCGACCGGGGTCAATATAAAAGCATCGTTTATGACAAAAAAGCAAGCACTTGTATAAGTTTGACCGACCAAACCAGATTGCAGAATGATCTGGATTCTGGTCCCTCCTTCTGGCCACAAGGGGTTACATTTGATGGCAGACTTTATCAGATTATTGACATTCCAGTATTAAGGGCAATGCTTGAAAATCAAGTTTCTACTCAACCAAAAAACACGGAAGCCGCCCGGAACTTTAAAAAAATGTTGGACCAAACGTCTGAGAATGACAATCCAGTTATAATGTTGGTAACTCCAAGGAGCTAGGAAATCCAATTTATATGAGGCAAAGAGTTTTTCTTCTCTTTTGGGTAATCATGTTACCCGGTTTCTTAGCAGCTCAAAGAAATTTTATCACAGGCTATGTATTTGACAGCCTGTCAAAACAGCCAATAATTAATGTGAATATCACGATGGCTAACATGCCCGGAGGTACATCTTCAAATCAGTCAGGTTATTTTAAGATTGACACCCGTTTCGCTAGAACCGTGCTCTATTTCAGTCATTTAGGATATTCCCTGAAAGAGGTTCCCATCTTTCCGGGAATGAATAAACCGATTGTAGTTTATCTGACGACGGAAACAAAACAGCTGGGAGAGGTCATTGTTTATCCGGACTACGGTGGGGTTCATAAGGTATTGCATGGTGATAGCCTTAATATTCTGGATTATGAAGTAACCAATGATAAAATTCTCATAGTGGCCAGTCCATTGAATGACAAATCCAAACAACGGATTTACCTGACCAGCCTTTCGGGCTTCATTTTGTCATACCGTGATCTGAAAGATGTTGGTAAGGAGATCGATTTCCCTGATGAGCCCGGACCTCGGCTCATTTATCTCTGGAAAGATATGTATGGGGAGGTGCAATTGTTAACACAAAAAAGAGTGTGGCAGGTCTTTATTAAGGGAAATGAGATATTTCTGATCTATCCAACCGGCTACGAAGTTTGTTATCACAATTTGTTTCCAATTAGGGGATGCCTGAAGGATAAACTGATTTTCCAGGAATCAAACGAACATACCAATATCACCTATTTCATGGTCAGAGGGTCAGATAAGCCAAAGCGTCTAAGACAGGTCAATGATGAATATGGAGATATAAGATATGTTTGGCAAAGGAATGTGGTGGTACCGGTTATAGTCTGGAAAGAAAACATCGTCATTTTCGACTTCTTTAAAAATGAAATCTCCTTTTACAATTACAACGGAAGAGAGATTAAAACGATCTCCACTTTATTTCATACAAAATGGTATTATGATTGGTTCCACAGAAAAGCCTATGATCTGGATAAAAACAAATTCACACAGCAGATATTTGTTGATCCGGCGACCGAGCGCGTGTATTCTTTGTGGAAAACTGTTGCTACCGGAAGATATTCATTGAAAGAGTTAAACATGGAAACCGGTGAAGTGATCAGGGTCATTGAAGTTCCGGAATATTATTTCATCACCAAAGTAAAGGTGATCGCAGATACCGCTTATTTCCTCTACAAAATCAGGGAAGAGCAGAAGTTTACCAGTTTGTTCACGATGGACTTAACCAATAAATAGTCAAATGATAATGATGCAAGCTTTCAGGCGACTGATGGTCTTTTTCCTGGCTATGGGATTTTCAATTTGCGAAGGATTCCCGCAAATCAATGATCTGGTGAAGGACACCGGAACTTTTTTGGACGTTCGCGATAATCAGACCTATCGATGGGTACAAATTGGGGGTCAGGTTTGGATGGCTCAGAACCTCAATTATAAAGTCCCTAAATCGTCTTGGTGCTACCTGAATGATTCAATCTTCTGTTTAGAATATGGACGATTATACAATTGGTCAAGTGCTAATTCAGTTTGTCCTCAAGGATGGCATCTACCATCGAATGAAGAGTGGACTAAACTAACTAACGTTTTGGGTAGCCAAGCCGGAGATATGCTTAAGGAAAATGATACTTTACATTGGTTACCCCCGAATGACGGGGCTACGGTAGGTTATGCATTTTTCAATGCCCGAGCAGCTGGCAGCAGGTGTGATTTAGATTTAGGGACAAAGAGTTATGCCGATATAAAAAAATTTGCCATGTATTGGTCTTCAACAAAAAAATCATCTCAAAAAGCACAGTCTCGCTTCTTGTATTATAGGTACGATAATCTTAGTATTAAAGAAAATTCGATTTATTATGGTTTTTCTGTTAGATGTATTAAAAATTTACCATGAGTAAATTACCTTTTTGCACAGAAATGAATGCTATTTAACACTTGCGGATGATCTTCTATAGGGATGATACTGCTTTCACCTATCGAATTGAAAAGGGAAATGTGGCAGATAAAACCTTTAAAAAGCTGTCCACTAATAGAAGGTTGATCATATAGGAAAAATGACTATTGAGGCTGGGAGCAACATCTCCCGAGCAATCCCTCTGGTCTTAATTGGCATAAAATGAACTACCTCGCAGCAGAGCTGACGAGGTATCAAAAAAGAGAGAGCTGCTGCTGATGTATATTCCAATAATCTTTTTCGGTGTCCTGGGCTCTTACCTAAGCCTGTATCGTATCTTCATTTCCGGGTCGGCCGACCGTGATAACGTAATACCCTTTTGTCCAAAACTCTCCGCCCCAAAGTTTCTTCTTGGCTTCTGGATGAAGTTGGAAAATTTCTTTTGCCGTTATGCATTCTAACGTTTGGATTATCCTCGTTGGACTCATTGTTGGGTATACTTTGTATCAAGTAATGAACATGATTCTGGTCTGCTCCAATCTCAAGAAACTTCATTTCATACCGTTGCGATATCTCCAGGCAAATTTCCTTCAAGCTCATATCCACAGCCGAACTAAACACCACGCGTTGGTATTTGGCTGGGCAAACAAAATGATATAAAAGGACGGAAACATTATGACTCTTATGGATAAATTCGCTCACATGCCAAAGTTAACCCATTTTTCGAAGCAGAACTTCGGGGAACTTACCCCGAAGAGAAAAGATTATTTATGCCAATTATCAGAATTCTTTATTTTATTGCCTTTGAATTTGTTAAATCTTGCCAAAGCAATGATTCTCTGGTACATTTATTATGGATGTTTTAAAACAAAAGAAATAAATTGGGATACAATTATTAGTTCAGAGAATTGAATTAAAACTCAGAAGAATTATAAAGTTTTTATGAATATCCGTTAAGATGAACCAACGCGAAAATAGGTTATGTTGTGCCCTTGTAGCTTCGAGAAAAAAATATGATTATGAATCATATAGATGACACAACTAAGTTTCCCGACGAACAATCGTGCCGGAATTTCTTCCAGGAAAATCATCAGAAAGAAGGAGCTATCTGCCGGAAGTGATAAGGCTCCAACCATTACTGGATGAAGAGCATCAATCAGTTTCAGTGTAATGGGTGCAGGACTCAATCCACTCCAGAAGCGACACAGTTATGAATTCCTACCGTTGTCGTTCATGGATTGGCTCCTGACTATGCACCTGATGACTGCAACCAAGAAGGGCTTTTCGGCAATGGAGGTTCAACGCCAGCTTGGCCGTAAAAAAAATGAGCCCGGTTGTAAAAAGATGCAGAAAATCAGAGTTGACATGTCTGATCAGGATGATAAATATGTGCCGTACGGTACCCTGGAGATGGGTGATAGATGTTTTGAAAACGTTACCTCGGAGTACCAAGGAAGCCCAAAGAGACCAGTGAAGCGGGGAAGAGGAAGTGGAAGGCAAGCCCCCGTATTGGTGAGGGCATAAATCGAGAAAATTAGGAATCCGAAAAAGAAGCGTCCAAGGAGTAGGCGTAAGTATTAAAAAATGAAAGTGATGCAAGACTTATTTTCCAAGGAGGTTAATATCATTTTACAAAATAGCTTTTGTTCAGATTCCAAGGTTATAACGAACACTATACGAGCTATCGAAGACTCAATGAGGTCGTTAAGAACCATACAGCCAATATAGTACCGCCGAAAGAAGCTGGGAAAAAGCAGCCCTGGGCTCACATTACCATCAGTAATGCTAGTCGGAATCTGTTGACCTAATAACATCATGTTGGCGACATCTTTCTGTAGAACTACCTGGATGAGTTTACCTACAAATTGACCCGAAGATTTTTCAGCGAGAAAAAATTTGACCGACAGAAAAATGCCAATTCTTCAATCAGGTGGGCAGCTTAGGTGTATGTTTACGGATATTCATTATGTTTTATGAAGCAATTAATAATAAACCCTTTAAGAATGGAATCAAATATAAAACAAAGGCGTTGATGGTATTATTGATTTACAAACATTGTCACAAAAAAAAATGAAATAAATCACACAAAAAGGAGCTAAAAAATTTTCGATAGTAAAGATAATTGGGAAGTTATCGTCAAGAATTAACCGCATCTAATATTATTTATGATCAGCATCTTTTTTGAGTTATTCTATTAACATTATAATTTTCTAGCTATGAAAAAAATAATTATTGCATTTTCAGCGATTGTATTCACTTTCGCGATAATTACGTCATTAAATTCTGCGATTGGAAATGGGACTACTACAAACGTTCCAAGTGATTCGGCCTTAGGGCCTTTGTGTGGGTATGGATCTACATACTTGGGGCAGGAATGGGCTCCATATGGATACCTACCTTGTATGACACCCCAGGGAGATGTGTTTAGACAGGTTGGAATTTGCACAAACCAAGTTTGGGGGGGATGCGTTGCGGACGAATGCAAGCCTCCATGCTATGTTGTTTGGCCGTAGGCATTGAAAATGATTGTGGTTGAGCCTTTATCAATAACTTCCCATTTTTTCTCAAAAAAATTGAACAGATATCAGTAAATTCATGAAAAATACAATATTTAATAAACGCGGGATTGTAATATCTATAGTATTTCTGTTTTTAGGATTTACATCGTGTAAAATGGAAATCGAAAAGGATGAGGTCGAAAGAATAAATATCGTTGAAGGACTTGAAAATTCTGATACATTAAAACTATCAACAATAGTCTCAAAAATTGATTATATCAAGCTCGAAACGTCTAATGAATCATTAGTGTCTTGGCCAGATAAAATTGATATTGAACGCGGCAATTTAGTTTTAATGGATAAAAGGACTTTTTCTTTCTTGAGATTTGATACTACCGGTAGATATATTAATAGAATAGCAAAGGGTGGTGAAAGTTTAGGCGATTTCTGCGAACTTGGAAGTTTTTTCTTTTGCGACGCTGGTACTAATGTCTATTTATTAAATAGGGTCTTTAAAGGAGAAATATTAAAATATTCCATTGATGGACATTTTAAAAATGTTGTTAAAAAAGGAACAGGCATTCATATACAACCAAATTCTAACGGAGAAATTTATAATCTCTATCTTTTAAACCAAACGAATGATTCAAACAATAATACAATTATTGTTATTGACACTTCTGGCAATAAAAAAGCGGACTTTCTGCCTCAACCTGGATTACATAAACTAAGACAGCATAATCTTCCCATTTTAAATTCACAAATCTATCAATATCTCGATAGTATTACGTTCTGGCAGGGAAGATCCGATACTATATATAGGATTGGAGCAAACAAAATAATCCACCCAAGGTATTTTTTGTATAGTGGAAAATATAAAATCCCGACCCGATTACTCTCTGATAGAAATACTTTTCAAGAAGAGATCAATAACTACTCGCACATTATAAAATTCATAGAAACAAATGATTATTTCTTTTTTAACGTAGTAATTAATAGAAAAATGAAATATGTCCTTTATAACAAAAAAGAAAAAGTTGCTACAAATGTATTCAATAAAACCGTAAATCTACTTAATGATATTGATAAAGGATTACCCTTCTGGCCAGATGGAATTCTTAGTGATGGAAGGCTTTATATGTTAATTGACTCAAAAAGCATATTAGAATTGGGTAAATCTTTTAATCTGGGAATGAGCAAAATAGGTTTTAATTTAGAGTCTTCATCGAAATTATCCAAAATAATAAATAGCACTAAAATTGATGATAATCCAATTTTGATGATTGTAACATTAAAGTAGTTTTAATATTTTGCCAATTATGACCAAGTTTCAAAAATATTTCGTATTACTTGCTATAGTATCTTCTGCCATTCTCTTTTTGCTTTGTTTTAGAATTTCAGTAATTAGGAGGCAGCTGACTGAATTCAAGAATATCGACATTAGCAATACAAAGATTCTTGAGGAAAACACAAAGCTCATTAACAATTTAATCCAAAATTCTTATCAGTATAATAACAAAATTTTAAGTCAAAACTTCTTTGTTCTTAGCGAAAACGGGGAAGAAATACTATTAAAAAGTCTTCTTTCGAAAAATCCAACAATTATATTTCATTTTTCAGAATTTAGTTGCGAAGTTTGTTTAAAAAGAGATTTTAATAATATTAAAAAAATATGTCAGCTGATTGGGCCGGAAAAGATAATTATAATTGGTAAGTTCAGTCGAAACAGAGATTTGGGCCTGGTGATTAAATCAAACAATATTAAATGCAATTACTATCTTGACACTTCCCTAGAAAAGGAATTAAGCAGAACGCCGAATGATGTCCCTTTCGTTATTATATCAACTGAGGAACTCAAAATACAAGCATTCTTTCAACTTGAAAAAAACCATGATTATATTTCTGAACTTTTCTATAAGGTTATACTAGCAAGTTATTTTACGAATGAGAATCATAAAGATTGAATTCAAGTTAGTTAGTTTGGTTGTCGAACTAGTTTGAAAAGAATTGGAATAGCACATCCAAACTTAGACAATAGGCAAATGATATTTTTGGGGATGCTTTGAATTTCTACTTAATGGATTCTAAATAATTATTGACAACAAGACTTTCCATTTTCCTTTAAATATAACCTAAAAAAGGACGGATCAGAGCTAAGATTTGAAAGTGAGATTATGATTTCATTACCCAATCTTGTTGATAATCTGATAAATCATGACAAAATAATTCGACACTAAAATCTGATGAGTCATCATAATTCAATCCGTATCGATAAAAATTGTTCGAATTTTGTACAACTGCTATCCTACCTGGAAGCAACCGGGCGGTTGTGCATCACCCTGACCACTCTCTATAAGTGGTCCAAATCCGGCATCCTCCAGGCTTATTCACTGAGCCGGCGGATCGATTACAAAGAGGATGAGTTGATGAATGCTCTTCAGTAGCGCTGGGACCGAAAAGGATCCCTACCGCAATCCATCCTGGATAATTCTGCCTGAAACGGGTTAGATTATTTAGGTTCCGGAAAACAGAACCTATTCAGGAGTAAAGCCCTGGTCATCCTTGTCAAATGGTGGTCAGAGCTTTTATTTTATCTTCGTAAATTTCACTTGTCAAAAAAACAATTTAAATGGGGGGGGACCCGTACAGGAACATTTGCTTAACAGGATAATCATGCTGTAGGAGCAACATGAGAAACTTTCGGGCTACTTCTATAGCTGATTTTTGGTCCATTTCAGTCCACTATTCGATTCGGATACTCTTCTGATACAATAATTCCGGATCGAGATCAGCTTCATTCTCCCATTCAATGGTATCAAAACTTGTCCTTACGGTCTTAAACACGCTGAAATCCTTAAGGTCCTTAAACAGCCCAAAGTCAAGGTAGGGTTTCATATCGAAATGCCTTTTCTCACCGTTCTCAAAAGTCAGGAGCAACAGGTAATCATCCAAAGGTCTTACATCTTTTATTGCCAGATACATGTTCGTTATTTTAAGGGTTCGATCTGAAATGGCTTCTCCCCATTCTGACATAATTCCCAGTTTGCCAACAACTCGTCTTTATGAATTTCCATCCAGGCCTGGATCAACCTCAGTTGACGAACCGGCATCTGACCTTCCATTATTTCACAATCCAGTATCTTGATGGTAATAACGGAATCCTGGAAATACGCATGGATATGAGGTGGATTATGCTCCTTTGGAGAATAGTACATCCTGATAATAATACCGAAAAACATTGCGATCGTTGGCATATCCATTCATTTTCAACAAAGATACAGATAAAACGTCTGAACAAGAACACAATGAGTTGAATCCGGATTTTAGGCCGGTATTTGGCAAGTTTTACCTGGTAATGGATGAATCTTGACGGTTCAAAGTGAATTCCAAATCCTGTAAAAAGTTGAGGACCATTTCAGTTAGAATCAACGTAAACCATTGACAATCAGGTTAAAAACACCGCTTGTGACCTCCGTTGGGTGGGGGTGCGGCGAATGAGAAAGCCAACCTCCTAATCGTCTAATCGATTGATTTTTTTAGAGATCGCCCCTGAGGTCACAAGCATACTCTCCTTCTCTTGCAATATGGAATTCTGCCATAGCGGTAGCTTGAAGTATTTGCAATTTACAGTTTTCAGGTTGGTGAGAATGATGATGAGGTGAGGAAGAGGCGTTTATTACACGTTTATTCAACACTTGTACCTCGATGGAACTTCTCCAGCCGTCTATTCAACGTTTAATTCCTCTGTAGTGCGGATTCCTATTATCCTTCATACATCGGATTAACAACCGTGAAGACTTCCCCTAAATGTGAAATCAGCCTGCATGTCATCGCTGAAAACAACAATGCCACTAACTCCATCCTTGTACATGGGGTCCTTTTACGCCCAGGCAGAGCATTAAAGAAATTTAACCGGGATAAAAAAAGAGCCGCTTGTGTGCGGCTCCGGTTTCAGGAATTTCTTGGATTTTCTTCAGGGGGATCACTATAGCGATCCATTAGCCACCACCCGAGGGCCATAAGGGAAAGACCCAGCAAACTGTAAAACAGGAGGTCATCACCCCGTTGACGGCCGGCGGCTACCTGATCGGGAACAAACTCCTTCAGGTATTCCGGATGCAAAAGGTCACGCATGATCATACTCTGGCCCTTTCTCATAAACCCGAAAGGTATCGGTCTTGGGGTCAACACACAGGATATAGTTAATAAACAGATCCCCCGGTTTGCCCGTCCGCTGACTCGAAACCGGGATCGAGGGTGCTTCCCGGGTAAAGGAAGTCGCCCTTAAAACGTCCATTGACAGCGAAGCAGTACCTAATACTTTGTGAATCTCTTGCAAAATCCGGTCATTTCGTTTGATCTGGCTCATGAGGTGTCTCGCTTCGGCCAGCTGCAAACGGTCCTCTCTATAATGGGCAGCCATCCGGCACTTGGTGCAGCAATAGCGTGCTTCTGGCCGTCTGGAATAAAAATACCTGGAGAGAGCCGGGCACTCCTCGTTATGACAGTGGCACAGATATCCTTTACCGGGAACGTATTCCCCCTCCTGTCGGGGCCTAACGATTGTTGCCATGACAGTTATTTGTTATAATCAAACCGGGTTAATGCGGCCAGGATTTCGTCATATTTATAGTACACGTGCCGTTTGCCTATTTTATAGGCGGTCAGCAGACCCGTCCGGGTCCAGGTGTACAGGGTCATCACACTGATATTTAGCATCTTGGCGGTTTCCACCCGGGTAAGAATTTTGTGGGATTGAGTCGCGTCTTCCATTTTTTTATCTTTTGTGAGTTCACCCCAGAAAGGTAGGGGGACCCAGCCGATTTAGCCTGGAAAATCCTTTCAGGTTTTTGCATAAATGTTTTGCAAAAACCTGAAAGAAAATCGACAACACACTGATAATCTTAGTGATTACGCATGGAAAATAATGTGCAATAAATTTTTTCAGGACCCACATTTACCCCGTTTTTCTAGTTTTTGCAAAATAATCCTACAAAAGCCAGAAACTATCCGTATTGCGATGCTACAATCTGTGATTCAGCTTCTTATACTATTCATGGGGTGGAAGCCCTGAAAAATCCACCAGGTGCCTGGACATGTCGCGCTTGACTTGGGTGGCAAAGGAATCCAGATAGCTTTCCGTGGTACTCAGGTTGGAATGCCCCAGCTGTTCGGAGATAAACTCGGTGGAAGCCCCCGATCGTTTCATAACGGTCGCAAACGTGTGCCGGGCCACGTAGGTGGTCACATCCTTCTCAATCCCCACGGCCTTGGCAATCCTTCGGATCCACTTGTTGGTTACTTGAACCCACTGCCCGACTTCAGCAATCCGGCGCGCCGGAGTCATGTCGGATGAGAGGATCGGGAACATGTAGTCCTCTCGTTTTTTGGAAGGGCTGCCCCACTTGGTGATAATTGCCCGGGCTTCAGGCAGCAATGGGACGATTATTGGTTTTTGATTCCCACGCGAGGTCCGTTTGGTCTTTTCCCGGATGAAGACCAAAACCTCATCATCGAGATCTCCATATTTTAAATGGGCAATATCCGTGAAATTCATCCCGCAGCACAGATAGCTGAACAACCAGAAGTCCTTGGCCCGGTCGGCAAACGAATAGGGTTCGGGTCGGTATTGAAGGATCCGGTAGACTTCCTCCAGTGTGAGAGCCTTTTTAATGTTTCTTGATAGCGGAATCTCATACCGGCGCCGGCCGAAGGGATACAGGGAGCGAGGGACAATTTCCTGCTCGATGGCCACGTTATAGACGGTGCGAAGATTGCGGGTGTAAAACCCGACGGTAGTATCGGAGAGCCCTTTTTTTTTGAGCCAGCGTTCGTAATCTTTCAGGAAAGGCACTGTAACGTCTGGAAATCGTGCTTCCGGGTAAAATTGGGCCAAGGAATTGCGGGCGGTAAGGTAAGAGATGGCGCTTCGGTGTCGTCCCTCTGATGAAAGGACATCGGCATAGGCGGTAAAGGCATCATAAACTTTCTCCTGACGATTCTTTTCAAAAAACTTCCGCTCAAACGCATACAGGGAAAATGGGTTGATCTTACCGGCAACTTCTTCCGCGTGGGCCTCGATCACCCGAAGTTTTTCATTGAGTTTGCGGGCCTCCCCCTTCGGTTTTTCCTCGTTTGCCTGATCCCACTCCGCTTGGGTCACATCCAGGTGCAGGTTATAAAGTCGCTGGGCGGTTTGGTAAAAAACCCGAAGCTTAACGGGATACCGTCCTTTCTTTTTTTTCCTGCGAGTATCCAAAAAAGTGTTGATCTTACAGCTCATGATTATCAATTATTTGCATAAAATTTGCATACTTTCTATGCAAATATAACAAAAAATGACATCAAATAAGATCAAGTTTGAAATTTTAATTTGCTCAATATCATATCTTTACATACACTAACATCCAACTGGATCAAGCCCGGTCTATATCTCATAATCAGAGGGTCCCTGGTTCAAGCCCAGGTGGGCCCACTTCTCTTAAAGCGCTAAAGTATTGTTAAACAATCTTTAGCGCTTTTTTTATTATCTATAGTGTCAAACATTTAGCCTAATAATGTGTCAAACAAACTTACAATTTGTATCTTTGCTGAACACTTACTCTTTCGCTTTATGAAGAACATAAAATGTGTAGTCAGAAAA
This sequence comes from uncultured Porphyromonadaceae bacterium, assembly GCA_964512915.1. Classification (GTDB taxonomy): domain Bacteria; phylum Bacteroidota; class Bacteroidia; order Bacteroidales; family UBA12481; genus UBA12481. The sequence goes on along the minus strand of CAZEKJ010000002.1, from coordinate 109,543 downwards.
AATCTAAAGAGAAAAGACAATACGCACCGAATATATCTGCGCTATACTTACAACAGAAAGTTTATACTACTGGCAATAGACAATAATGTAAGCGTTGATGGTGCGGACTGGAATAGTAGAACTGGCAGAGTGAGAAAATCTACAAACTGCGAACTCAAGAACTCTATTCTAGATGAGGCAGAAATAGATTTAGAAAAGATTGTCCTTCAAGTAATTCATCAAAAGAAAGAACCCACGCTACTAAATGTCAGAATAGAGTTCTATAAAGCCAAAAATGAGTATCAAAGTGATGAGGCTAAACCAAAAAAACAAGACGAAAGAAAGTTCCTAAAAGATTTCAATGATTTCATAAAATACAAAAAAAGCCTTGACAAAATCTCCAATGAAACAATCAAGACTTATACCACCACATATAACAAACTCTCGCTCTTTCAACAGAAAACAAGCTATTTCTTACACTACGATACAATCAATAAAGACTTCTATTTCAAGTTCTTAAAGTATTTAAGAGAGGAGGGACTTTTTGATAATTCAGTAGATAAGCACATTAAAAATGTGAAACTCTTTATGTATTACGCTTTGGAAATGGAAAAGCACAATAACAATCTCTTTCAGACATTTAAGAGAACCAGGACCAAGGCAGATTTTGTGGCTTTAGACACAGATGAATTACAAAAACTATATTATGATTATAAACCTACAAATCTAAATGATAAGCAGATTAGAGATACATTTCTATTAGGTTGTACAACTGGCTTACGATTTGGTGATTTAACGAAGCTCACTTCAGGCAATTTTATTATCAAACGAGATAAAATTACAAATGAAATCATTGAAACTGCGAGTGATAGCTATATCAAAGTTCCCACGCAAAAAACGACCGAGTTTGTAAATGTACCACTTAACCCCTTCATCTGTAATTTTATAAATGAATATGACATTGAGAAAAAAGATCCAACATTTCTAAAACATATTCCCCAAGTTTTTAATAGAAAAATTAAAACAATTTGCCGTGAAGCAGGTATTAGAAGCAAAGTGAAGGTCTCAAAAAAGAAAAATTCGGCATTGATTTCAGAAGAAAAAGAAAAGTGCGATTTTGTTTCATCTCATACAATGCGCAGAACTTTTATAACGATTTTGGCTAATATGACACAGATTACAAATATACAAGCTGTTAGCGGACACAAGAACATCAAAGTCTTGACTGATTACATAAAACGTAGTGATGCCGAATTGAACTCTGTAAGGGCTTGTTTTAATGATGTTTTCTCACAGAGTATTAAACAAGATCCAGCAGACAAACCGACAAAACAACCAGAGAAAGTTAAAGCAACCATAGTCAAAACAAGAATAATCAGCCACTAATTAAAGTTGCTATCTCCATTAACATACTGGTTCATTTGCTTTTGTATCTGTTGCTTTTTCAGTTCTAGTTTCTGTTTATTGAGACCATTAATCTTTTGTTTCAATTGCTTCTTTTGAGCATCTAATTGTTTCCTTTTTTGCGAGAACTCATCATACTTTTCTAACATAGTTTTTAATCTTATATATAGATTATTCTTTAGTTCTTATAATAAAATGATTAGATAATTATTAAAGCTTTTATTTTCTGATATTTATAAGACTTTAAAAGAGAAGAGGCGCTAAAATTAGATAACTTTCACTGAAAGAAAAGAACAACTAATCTCAATATCAAACAATTAAAAGAATTATTAAAAATTATTCATTTTTTCTCTTTTTGACTTCAATCCATTTATATATAGATGTATTAGAGCATTGAACTTTTAGCGCACTTTCATTAGTGCTCTTGGTTTCCCTATATAATTAAAGTTAAAAATTAATAAAAGAAAATGACCAACCTTGAAAAAAATTATTACAACTTAAAAGAACTTTCCCCCATAGTCAATCTCAAGTATAGAGCACTGAAAGAACGTATTAAGAAAATATCCTCGAAATATGAAAACAAGAAAGACCTGCTATATAAGAAAGGCAATAAGTGGTTTATTCATTGCTCAATAGTCAAAGATTTTAAAAGACAAAGAAAACCAATTGATTATAAGTGGTTTGTAACCATTACTTCTAGGAATCAATTTGAGATGGAGTATTGGAAATACATCATCAATCATCACTTAAACAAGTTATTAAAGAAAATTGATGCCACGACAAGAATAAAGTATGTAATAGAACCACATATTTCGGGCAAACTTCATCTACACTATATGACTAACTTTCGTAATAAGAGAACTTTAAGAACCATTATGAAACAGGATTACTTGACAGATCTTACAAATGATATGAATATACTAATAGAGAATGTTTATTATGTCAAAGGATTACACGAGTATTTTAGAAAGCAGAACAGACCTGTATTACTCAAGTAGCACCTGGCTTGCTGGGGTGATTTATAATGAGTTAAAAGGTAAAGAAGGCAGATTCATTAAGACAACTTTTTAAGTGCTTAAAAACCGCTGAAAACAATCATAAAACGATTCCAATACTGAAACGATTTACAAAAAAAGATAAATAACTAGTGATATTTTTCATAAAACTGATCAATATCCGCCCTTAACACCTGGATCACTGACGAATAGCAATGCTTTTTATCTTTTTCTTAGATTGATAATCAATCATTTTGTTCGTCATCCTATTAAATGACTGACTTAAAGACTTCTACTCTAACCTGTTCTAAATCTAACATTAGCCGCCGACTTCATATTTTCTTCCTTCATCATTTGTGGAGGCAGTGCTGAACACAGCATAAAATGCTGATATTCAGGGTCGTTTTTTTTCGATTTTCTTTTGTAATCATCTATATATCAGTTATATAATATCTATCACAAATTATTTTTCTCCAAAAATTAGTTATATCTTTGTAGTGTGATTGAGAAATGAAACATCCAATCACTATTGTCTAGACAATGTGAAGCAAACCACAATAACGCAAACTACTCATATACAATCTGTTATTTGAGTTTTCATAGTGAAGCAAACCACTCCAACGCAAACTGCTCATATATAGCCAATTATATTGAGCACCTTAAAATATAAAACATAAAAAATATAAAAATGTTAAAAACTACAATTAAACCATTAAGGATCACATTAGATGTGATTGACGACAAGACAACAAAAGTTGTGAAAGTTGAAAAGATTGAGACGAAACCGAAAAGCCAGAAACTATCAGGCAGACAACTCAATTTCAAGAAGGATGACACTAAAAATCTGATTCGCAAGATGAAAGATGAAAGATTCACTCTCTACAAAAGAGAAATCCTTGACATACTGAAAAACAGATTTGACAAGGCTATGAAACACACTACAGAACGCAACAAAAAGAACATTGAATTAGTAGGTCAGTATTATCAAGAACTCTATGATGAAATAACGAGGCATACTGATAATTTGAATGTTGCCTAATTTGAATTAAGATTCATTTGAGCCATATCAAGAAATTGTAAATGAAACCTGTTCCAGAAACAGCAAACTAGTTGTAGAACTCATTAAAATCCTTGATAATAAATCATTTAACCAGAGTGAAGGTACTTACTATACTTTACTATTAGACCTCTTGGATCAACAGATCTTTCAAGAAAGTGAATACGGCACTATCTTATAACAAGAGTATTCAGGCAAATTGAAAGCAAGTATGTATGAATGTGTGTATTATAACTCCTTCATACATACTTTTTTTAACTCTTGCTGTCAGTAAGCCTCGTTTGATGCGGAGATGCTTTATTCGAATAAAATAGACGATTGCCAGTCATTATGTTCGTGTCGCCTCAGCCTCAGTGTCCAGCCAACTGTCTCATCATTGAACTTGAATTCATTACAACTTTCCATTCTCCTTCAATTTTTTCAAGAACAGTGACAGACCAAATATGATTTTTTTTATCAGAGTTAAGTGGTGATAAAAAAGATTTTTCAGTTGCCCAAGCCATATCTCTGCTTTTGCTAATATTCACATTTACCAATTCACTTTTATCTGAGAATGTGATTTTTATGTTATTTTCTACTTCCTTAAATATTAGATCCATCATTACTTTATAGTAAGCCGAAAACTCTTCCCATCCATTCAACACCAGACCCATTTCTGAGTTAATAATTTGAAGTTTCTCTGTTTGAACAAAATATTTTTTAAAGTTTTCCCAATCCCCCTTTCTCCCATATTGTGACACTTCATTCAAAACTTCTCTTATTCTTTCTTCATCTTTGTTTAAATCCAAACTAGTTAATTTTACACTTGTATTACAGGAAATTAAAAAAACCACTATTCCTATAAGGATTGCCAATTTGCTCTTCATTTTTCTTAATGGTTTAGTTATTAGCACTTATTGATAATGGTATTACATTACATTTTCATAGTTCTGATAAAATTAAGAAAAAAAATTTGGAATAATCTTCAATAATAACATCTTTGAAGATTATTTCTTTTATGCCTGTTTATCAATGACTTATAAAATTGCTACCAGCGCAATTGAAATATAATCGTTATTATTATCAGTTTTTTGTTGTTAATAAGGATTTTTTCCTTACATTAGCCATAGATTAATACTAAATGAGATGAACAGAACGAGCGACTATATTGACTATGACAAAGCCTTAAACAAGGGGTTAAGTTTGTTGAGCGACAAGAAAAAATGTGTATTGGGTTTCTATATCATTTTTTCAATCAACACAGGACTGCGTATTTCAGATGTTCTAAACATCAAGCATAAAGACTTTGTTGGTGAAAGAATTATCATTATTGAGAAAAAGACCAAGAAACAAAGAGTTATAACATTGAACGAGGTGGTTAAAAAGTCATATATGAAACTTGTATCAATGCTGACCGAGGCAGACGAGCAATACAATTCTGATGATTACATTTTTATCTCACAAAAGAGAGGTGTTTATAAAACACAATCTATCAACGAAGCATTGAAGACAATTTTCAATTCCAAATCATTACAGATTTCAAGCCACTCATTAAGAAAATCATTTGCCCGAAGAGTATATCAGAACCAAAACGAAAGTGAAAACTCATTAGTTCTACTCTCTGATATATTCTCACACTCAAGTATAGCAATCACGAGGAGGTATTTAGGTATTCGTCAAGAAACGATAAGCAATGTATATCTATCACTTGTATGACAAATTAATCATTATGGGATTTCCAAAATATGTCATAAACGGACCAATTTCTATCAAGGGTCAATACATCAAGCTTCATAATAACGCAGTTGGACACGATGCCTCCACCACTTACAATGTAGCGATAATGTATGGAAAGCCAGTTTCTGCTATCTGGGCGAGTGATAAGATACAATTTACGACTGACAAAGGTCGTGTATTCAGAACTGACGGAACTAGCATAAATGAGTTCAAGTAGTATGTGGAGGCATAAGAAAGGTTGAAGCTTTAGTGTCAAACATTTTATAGTCATTTTTTGTACCTATTTACATTTCACAATTCTTTACATCCTCATTTTCAATCTATTATAAAATCGCCGTGGCCCAGGTGGGCCCACTTGAAAATCAGCAAATTAGCCACCCATAAGGTGGCTTTTCTTTTTTGGCTGCATACTATTTGCATAAAAGTGAATTCAATTACGGGCAGATATTCATTCAAGTGATTTGCTTTGAGCAATATAATTAACTAAGTTAGGGCAAACTAACACTGCATAAAATGAGAAATTTTTTATTGTTTTTCATATTCTGGGGTATATTGGTTTTACCAAATGGATATCCCCAGGATGTTGCACCTGCAGCTAAATCAGGACTGGTTGGAGATTACCCGGCTACCGCAAGAGTCTTTTCATGGACGGGTGGGGATTGGTCCTTACTCCAGGAAAACAAGTATACCTATTCTCCAACAGGAAAAACCTTGACGGATGGTTTTCAGGATAATAGTGGAATGAATTGGGTTTTTACCTATGTATTTGATGACCATGACAGGCTTATCAGTCAGACATTGACAAACGGAGCCATGGAAAACCAGAGCAGAACCCTTCATTTCTATGATGATTATGGTAGCAAATTATCAACTGTGGATGAAATCTGGTCTGAAGGGAGATGGATAATAAAAAACAGAATCGATAACAATTACAATTATGTGAGGGAACTGGTCAAAACCCAGACCGTTCTGAAATACAATACCGAAACAAAACTTATGGAGAATAATTACCGGTTAAGTTATGAATATGATAATCAAAACCTACCCTCCACCATGCTGCGGGAAGCCTATTCATCAGGATGGATAAACACGAACTTAACTGAATATTTCTGGCTGGATGCGGAGCGGCTTGATTATACAAAAACCCGCCGTTGGCTGAGCGGCAGCTGGACGAATAGCGCGCTCGTTCAATACTCTTATGGACTTAATGGAAGCAACACAGCGACCCTCCAGGATTGGGATAATCTGAGCGGCACCTATAAGCCTTTCAACCGGATGTCGCAGTCTTATGACGATCACGGTAATCTTGTTTCCTCGACCAATGAAAAATGGGATGATGCCTGGGAGATCATTTTTGGACACCAATTTACGATTACCTATTTTGAAGGTCATGCCGTGCAGAAGATCGATAAAATCTGGACACCCGGACTACCCGAACTGAAAGCCGGGGGAGGTGGCTGGGAGAATTACCGGAAATATGATTATAGTGATTTTCAGAGCCTTGGTAAAGAGGAGGTTATCATGAGTGAATTTCTCTTCAGTTGCTATCCAAACCCGGTTATTGGTCAGCTTGATCTTTCATATTCCTCGCCTGATCCCGGAACAATGCTTTTTGAAATGGTTGACCTAATGGGTCAAATCGTCAGGCAGGAAACGGTATCAGGTCTGAGAGGAACGTTATCCTGGAATCTGACTTCGTTCCCATCGGGATACTATTTTATACGACTGAGCGACCAGTCGGGTCGGATATCCACAAGGAAAATCATTAAAAACTAACCTATCCGCAGCCTTCGGTAATCAGTCGGTGTTATCCCATGGACGGCCTTAAACTGCCGGTTAAAGTTTGAAAGGTTGCTAAAGCCCGATTCCATAGCAATCCTGGATACCGGCCAATCCTTCGCGCGCAGTTGTTCCATGGCCTTGCTGATCCTCACTTCGTTCAGGAAAGTGATGAACGACCTGCGGGTCTTGTTCTTGAAATACCTGCAAAACCCGTTAACGGTAAAATGAGTCATCCCGGCCATCTCTTTCAACCGGATCGGCTTGTCGAAATTCGAAAACACATAATCGAAAACCTGTGTTAACCTTTCCGAATCCCGGCGATCCAGATAATATTCCCGCTGGTTGGGATTCAGTGCCATCAGGCTTGCCGACCTCGACAGGGCCCGTAATATTTTCAGCAAAACGATCAGCCGGTCGAGACCTTCCATCTCCCTGATCTGGTTGATTTTCTTTTCAATGTAGGTTTGGGTCGCCCCACCCACATCCCAGCCGCCCTTCGATACATCCAGAAAATTCCGCACGGATTGCATCTCCGGAATGGAAAAAAATTTGGGCCCGAAAGCCTCCCTGTTAAAATAAAGGCTGATGGCCTCCACCATCTGTCCATCCTCACTGGGTTCACTCTTGAAAACATGCGGCAGGTTCTCGCTGATTACCATCATGGTACCGGGTCCGAATGGCAGCACCTGGTCGCCTATCAGCCTTACCCCGCTTCCCTTTTTTACCAGGGTTATCTGTATCTCCGGATGATAATGAACCTTTCCGTAAAAGGAGGGCAGCTTATCTTCCTGCACCAGGAAGGATTCCTCGCCGGTTTTGATGATATGAAAAAACAACGCCTTCATTGCCTATATTATCCCAAAAGAACAAAAAAATTAATGTTTATGTTAATATAGTATCATATCTGTCAAAAATACAATTATTCTTCAATCCGATGAGACCCTTCCTTTGCAAGAAAAAAAACATGAATTGGAATGGTGTATTTCCGGCTGTGACAACAAAGTTCAATCCGGATTATTCTTTGGATATAAAGGGATTTCAGCTGAACCTGGAAGCCCAGATCAATGCGGGAGTCAGCGGACTGGTTCTCGGCGGTACCTTAGGTGAAGCCAGTGTTCTGGCTGATGATGAAAAGGAAACCCTGATCCGGGCTGCCAGAGAGGTTGCCGGCAGCCGGATACCGGTACTCCTGAACATTGCCGCACAGGCAACCGACATGGCTGTCAGCCAGATTAAGAAAGCTGAAAAAAGCGGGGTTGATGGTTTTATGCTTTTGCCTCCGATGCGCTACGCTGCCGATGAACGCGAAGCCGTTGAATTTCTGATGCAGGCTGCAGGGGCCACCCAACTGCCCGTCATGATTTACAATAATCCGGTCGACTATAAAACCCTGGTCACCCTGGAGATGTTTGAGGAGCTGAGCAAACTGCCCAACATCATGGCGGTTAAGGAGTCGACAAGGGATGTTACCAATGTCACGCGGATGATCAACCGGTTTGGTGACCGTTTTGCCATTCTCTGCGGGGTTGATACCATTGCGCTGGAGAGCCTGATGATGGGGGCTGTCGGCTGGGTGGCCGGACTGGTGTGCGCATTCCCGGCTGAAACCGTTGCGATCTATAAGCTGGCTGCTGAGGGTAAAATCACGGAGGCGCGCGAACTGTTCAGGTGGTTCCTTCCGTTGCTGGAGCTGGATATCCACCCCAAGCTCGTGCAATACATTAAACTGGCTGAATCAAAAACAGGTCTTGGTACCGAGACGACCCGGCCGCCGCGCCTTCCGCTTACCGGTGAGGAACGTATCAGGGTAGAAAACATTATCAACACAGCCATACAGAAAAGGCCGGTATTGGGTTAATAAGCATCAGAAATCATGAATTTAACAGGTCAGCACTTCCTTGGGTTCGAAAGATCCGGTGAGAATCCCGGGTATTTCACTGCAATTAACCCCGCATCCGGCCAGGCTATCGGGGTAAAATACCCTTCGGCCAGCAACAACGAGATTAACCGCGCCCTGGTTAAGGCAGAAGAGTGCTTTACCACTTATGCCGCTACAACATCAGGACAGAGGGCTTCATTCTTAAACCTGATTGCCGACCAGATCCTCGAGACGGGGGATCAGCTGATCGAAACCTGCACGGCGGAAACCGGATTGCCCACCGCACGGATAATCGGGGAACGAGCCCGGACCATCAATCAGATCAGGCTTTTTGCCGATTATATTCTGGAAGGGTCCTGGGTTGAAGCCGCAATCGATACTGCTCTTCCGGAGCGCCAACCAGCTCCCCGGCCCGATATCCGCAGCATGCTTATTCCGATAGGCCCGGTAGTGGTATTTGGTGCCGGAAATTTCCCGCTGGCTTTTAGTGTCGCCGGTGGTGACACAATTTCAGCACTCGCAGGCGGCAACCCGGTTATCGTCAAGGCCCATCCCGCTCATCCCGGTACCAGTGAAATAATCGCGAATTGCATAACAGAGGCCGCGAAAAGATCCGGAATGCCTGATGGAACATTTTCCATGTTGTACGACTCCGGATTTACCACCGGCAAGGCATTGGTCATGCATCCCCACACCCGGGCCGTTGCCTTCACGGGTTCATTCGCGGGAGGCAAAGCTTTGTATGACCTGGCTCAGACCCGGCCGGACCCGATTCCGGTTTTTGCCGAGATGAGCTCCGTAAATCCCATATTTATCCTGCCGGGAGCCCTGAAAAAATCAGCCGGGTCCATCGCGAAAGCAATAGCCGGATCCGTTACACTCGGTGCCGGGCAATTCTGTACCAATCCGGGACTGGTTTTTCTGGTCGACGGAGACGGCTCAGATCATTTTCTGGAAACCCTCGGAGATGAAATCAGAAAATCGGTCCCGCAAACCATGCTTACTCCGGAGATAGCCGAAAACTACAGTAAGAAGGTCAGTAAATCATTAGCCAGCAAGAATACCCGCATTCTCATGGCGGCCGCTGAAGACTCCGTTCTCAATCAATCCAGACCGGTCATTGCCCTGGTCTCCGGCGCCGACTTCGAGAAGGATCAAAATCTGGCCTCGGAGGTTTTCGGACCCTTTTCCCTGGTTGTCCGCTGCCATACAAGAACCCAACTGCTCAGAATTGCCCGTTCGCTGCACGGACAGTTAACGGCAAGCATTTTTCATGATGCGGATAAGGATCTGGATGATTTTACCGACTTGCCGTCAATTCTCAAAACAAAGGCCGGAAGACTGGTATTCAACGGCGTTCCAACGGGTGTTGAAGTGTGTCATGCCATGAACCACGGGGGCCCCTTCCCCGCTACAACCGACAGCCGGTTCACCTCCGTGGGAACCTCAGCCATAAAAAGATTCGTTCGCCCGGTAGCATTCCAGGATTGTGCCCAAAGCATCCTTCCACCCGAGCTGAAGGACGGCAATCCATTGGGAATTATCAGATTAACAAACGGTAAACGCTCAAGCCAGTAATGATCAGGAAGAGATTCTATTGCATCGATGCACATACCTGCGGCAATCCGGTCAGGCTGGTAGCTGCGGGCGGACCCGTTCTTGCCGGGCAGACCATGTTTGAAAAGCGTGCACATTTTATGAAGGAGTTTGACTGGATCAGGAAGGGACTGATGTTCGAACCCCGCGGTCACGATATGATGTCGGGATCGATACTGTATCCCCCGATCGATCCGGCTAACGATACCGGCATCCTGTTCATCGAAACCAGCGGATGCCTGCCTATGTGCGGACATGGAACGATCGGCACCATAACCGCAGCCATCGAGGAGAGCATCATCCAGCCAAAAACACCGGGCAGGGTAAGGATTGAAACCCCTGCGGGACTGGTCATTGCAGAATATGAACAGGACGCCACGAGGGTTACCAGCGTGAAAATCACCAACGTTCCCTCATTTCTTCACAGCCGGAGCCTGGAAATCGACGCTCCACGCTTTGGGCTTCTCAAATTCGATGTTGCCTATGGCGGCAATTTTTATGCGATCATTGATCCTCAGGAAAACTTCGTGGGACTGGATGCATGCACGGCCGGGGACCTGATTCGCTTCAGCCCGGTAATCCGGAATTTGATCAATGAAAAATATCAGTTCATCCATCCTTCCAATCCATCCATCACCGGGGTTTCACACATCATGTGGACCGGAGATCCGGTTAAGAAAGAATCTACCGCCCGGAATGCGGTTTTTTACGGAGACAAAGCCATTGACCGTTCGCCTTGCGGAACCGGCACTTCGGCGCGCGTGGCCCAATGGGCGGCCTTAGATAAACTTAAGGTGGGCGATTCCTTTATCCATGAGAGCATTATCGGAAGTCAGTTTACCGGGAAAGTGGAAGCCCTGACCGAATGCGGTGCATACCCGGCAATCATTCCGAGTATCCAGGGCTGGGCGCGCGTAACCGGTTACAACCATATCCTCATCGACGAGGACGATCCCTATGCTTTTGGATTTCAAGTTGTTTAATCCATGAGGGGCAAAAAAACAGTGATCATCGGCGGGGGAGTCACCGGGCTTTTCACCGCTTACTTTCTCGTGAAGAAGGGGGTTGAAGTAACGGTAATCGACGACGGAACGGTTCCGGGATTCCATTCCTGCTCCTACGGAAATGCAGGGATGATTGTTCCCAGCCATTTCATACCCCTTGCCAATCCGGGCACCTTAAAAGAGGGCGTGCGGGCATCCTTCACCCCGGGGTCGGCCTTCGGGGTCCATTGGTCTGCCAATTCCGATATGATCCGGTGGCTCGCCCGTTTCCTCAGGAATTCATTCAGCCAGACGATCCCGGCCAAAACCGAGACACTTGCTGCCCTTCACCTTGAAAGCCGCGAATTGTTTCAGCAGGTTCAGACGGCCGATATTCCGGACCTCACCTTAGACCTGACAGGTCTCGTCATGGTGAGCAGCACAAGCAAATCCTTCGATCTGGAAAAAAGAAATGCCGGTCAATCCATCAGTCTGGGCATCCCGGCCGAGGTATGGTCGCCCGATACATTCAGGTCGCTGAATCCTGATATCGATGCCAGGCTGGCAGGTGCTGTTTATTATCCGCTGGACGGGAAAGTCGATCCCGTTCCCATGCTCCAAAGCCTTGCCAGCTGGCTCAAGGCAAATGGCGTGGCAATTATTGAGAATTGCCGACTAACCGGATGGAAAACCACTGATCATCAGATTATTGCCGCAAATAGCGATGTCCGGGAATTTATCGCTGATGATTTTCTGATCTGTGCCGGGGACCGGTCTGGTCTCATTGCAAAGCAGCTGGGTTGCGAAATCCCGCTGCAACCCGGTAAAGGCCTTTCATTCGATTCACCCAATTCAGGCCCCATTCTTTCCCACCCCACGCTTCTTCAGGATCATCATGTGGCGATCACGCCCTATGAAAAGCATACGCGGTTTGCAGGAAATTTTTTATTGGGAAACCGAAACAACAGTATACCGCAGGAACGGCTCGACCGAATCCGGCAATCCACTCATCAGGTTTTTCCCGGACTTACTGTCAATCAGCCGTCTGCTGAAACATCCTGGGCCGGTTTCCGGCCCGTATCGCCGGATGGAATGCCCATTATCGGCAGGTCGAAGAAATGGTCGAACCTTTTTGCAGGAACCGGTCATGCCATGATGGGAATCAGCCTCGGTCCGGTTTCCGGATCCATACTATCCAACCTGGTAACGGGAATCCCGGTTAAGACAGCCTATGAGCGTTTTCTGGCTCCGTCGCGATTTGGGAATTCATTCTAGACAACCTTTTTTGAAAACAAAAATCAGTACATCGAATTGCGCTTCTCCTTGATCTTTTCATCCAGGATATAGTCATCGTAATCCATCATCCGGTCTATGATGCCGTTTGGTGTGAGCTCAATGATCCGGTTACAGACGGTTTGAATGAACTCATGGTCATGCGACGACATCAGGATATTTCCCTTGAACTTTATCAGGGTATTGTTAAAGGCCTGGATTGATTCGAGATCGAGGTGGTTGGTGGGGGTATCCAGGATCATCACGTTGGCATTGCGGATCATCATACGGGCGATCATGCAGCGGACCTTTTCGCCGCCCGACAGGACGCTTGCCTTTTTATAGATTTCCTCACCTGAAAAAAGCATCTTACCCAGAAATCCCCGTAAATAGTTCTCGCTGGTGTCCTCGGAAAACTCAGCCAGCCAATCGACCAGCGTCTGGTCTTTTTGGAAGAATTTCTCATTTTCCAGTGGTAAATAGGCCTTTACAATGGTTTGTCCCCAAACGAAGGATCCACTGTCGGGCTGCTGATGACCCTTGATGATTTCAAAAAAGGTGGTCATGGCACGCGTGTCCCTCGAAAGGAAAACGATCTTGTCATCCTTGTTGATCACAAAACTGACATCCTTAAACAGGACCTTCCCCTCAACCGTCTTGGTCAGTCCTTCGACTTCCAGAATGTTATTTCCGACTTCACGGCCAGGGGTAAAGACTATACCCGGGTATTTACGGGTGGATGGCTGAATTTCCTCGATATTCAGCTTTTCTATCATCTTCTTGCGGCTGGTGGTCTGCTTGGATTTAGACACGTTGGCGCTGAACCGGGCGATGAATTCCAGCAATTCCTTTTTCTTCTCCTCGGCCTTTTTATTCTGATTAAGCTGCTGGCGCAATGCCAGTTGGCTCGATTCGTACCAATAGCTGTAGTTGCCGGCAAATTGCTGGACCCTGCTGAAATCAATGTCCACGATATGGGTGCAGATCGAGTCGAGGAAGTGCCTGTCGTGGGATACCACGAGAACGGTATTCTCAAAGTTGGACAGGTAATACTCCAGCCACTCAACGGTGTCGAGGTCGAGGTCGTTGGTTGGCTCATCGAGCAGCAGATTATCGGGTTTGCCAAACAGAGCCCGGGCCAGGAGTACCTTGACTTTGTCCTTCCCCGTGAGTTCCCTCATGAACTTACGGTGATATTCCTCCTTAACCCCTAATCCACTGAGCAAACTGGCGGCATTGCTTTCTGCGTTCCAGCCATCCAGTTCGTTGAACCGTTCCTCCAGCTCCGATGCCCGGAGACCGTCTTTTTCGGTAAAATCCTCCTTGGCATAGAGAATTTCCTTTTCGTGAATGATGCTCCAGAGTTGCTCATGTCCCATCAGGATTACATCCAGAACCACGACATCCTCGAATTCGAAGTGGTTTTGTTTCAGTACCGACAGCCGTTCACCGGAACCAAATGAAACCGAGCCCTTGGTGTTCTCCACTTCACCGTACAGCAGTTTCAGGAACGTCGATTTGCCCGCGCCATTGGCCCCGATAATACCGTAGCAATTGCCCGGTGTAAACTTCATGTTGACATCCTGGAACAAGATCCGCTTACCGAACTGAACACCGAGGTTTGATACTGTAATCATTTGAACTATCGTTAAAAAGCCCGCAAAGGTATTCGAATAATCGGGATATCGTGGTTATAAAAAAAGCGATCTCAGTTTCATGACTATCTTTGAAAAAAAATAAAATATGGACATCAAAGGAAAAATAGTCTCAATCCTCCCCCTTGCATCAGGAACCTCGGCAAAGGGCCCCTGGAAAAAACAGGAATACATTCTGCAAACCGAAGAACAGTTCCCAAAAAAGATCTGCTTCGTGGTGTGGGGTGAAAAGATCGATGAATATGCGCTGAAAGACGGGGACGCCGTGGTTGCCTCGGTCGACATCGAAAGCCGTGAGTTTAACGGACGCTGGTATACCGATGTGAAGGCCTGGAAAGTGGCTAAGGACAACAAGGGCGCTCCTGCCGGTTATGATTCCTCAGTGCCGCTGCCTCCGATGCCTCCGATGGACGAAGAAATCGGGGAAGACCTGCCTTTTTAGCCCAATTCCGCTATTCCATCAACATTTTCCGTATCAGGGTATTCCGTTCAGAGGTAATCTTCAGGAAATAGATTCCCGGAACTGCATCCGTAAGATCAATTCTCTCCGTAAATTGCCCTGCCTGGTAATAACCGGTCCATGCTTTCACGGTTTTCCCCTGGATATCAGATACCGTGAACTGCAGTTTACCAGATTGTTTCAATGAAATAGAAGTCATTGCAGAACCATTGGAAACGGGATTTGGGAAAACGGTAACACTGAATGTTTGAGGTTCATCAGGCGTTTTTCCGGAAATACACTTCAGGGCAGCCTCCAGAATTTCATCTCTTCCTTCCCGGATTCCTGCGATCGTAGGTGAAACAACCGAATCGATCTTAACCCCGTTTCGCTGTTGCTGGTATCCGTCGGCATAATACCATCCGAGCGATGTGAATAAGGTTACCATTCCCTTCGGTAAATAAAGTGCGGTTACATTGCCATCCGCACCGGCCGTCTGCGTACCGATCACTTTGGCGTTCGGATGGTAACTCAGCACCTGGCAGGTGTATTCAGCATGACTCTGGGTTTCCTGGTTAACCAGGATGTAAACGTCGCCTGAATAGGGATTTGGATTGGAAAATGATCCGAAATTAGTCAGGTTGTTCATCTTATAATACCATCCCGCCATGTAGTAATGTAACTGTCCTACATAGCCCACATAAAGGGCCGGGACATAGTATACCGCACTGATAAAAGGAGCACTGAAAAAATAGGGAACCAGTGACGCCAATGCCCCCTTGGCTAACGGCCGCAAGTCGAAAATAATGGCCGGGGCCGCTTTCAGGGCATCATACATAGCCGGCACATCTTGCGGCAAAAGGTTTCCCATGTTCACATAACCGTAACCGCAGGATGTTATAGTAAAGGGATCTGTAACTGCTGATGCTACCTTCCAGTAATACCATTGGCCATGATCCATCACCCTGCTGGCAATAACCGTATAGGTCTCGGATTGCCGGTTTTCAAAAGTCAGCTCCATTTCGGTATCCTGACCTCCCCTGATCATATTGCTGTATATTTCGCGGTACCATACGGCATCATTGGATGCAGAAATAAATTGTCCGACCGAATCCTCCAGTTCTCTGACGGTCCTTCCGTTTACTGTAAGAAGAATATCTCCCGGGAGAACTCCGTCAATGCCATCAACCTTCTTTACAACACACTGGTTTTCTATTCGCTCCAAGGCTATTCCGGGCCTCCACCAACCACGCCAGAAGGAACTTACAAGCAATGGGCTGCTGGATACCCCGTGGCTGTCATTTATGCAGGAGATTAATTTGAGGAACATCGTTTCAAACTCCTTGTCCGTCATGGATTTCCGGAACCGGGGGATAAACTTGTTCAGGACTGAATCCCAGGATTCATCCATGAGGCTCCGGTAAGGATAATAATAATTGATCACATTCCAGTAGTAAAAAAATGTCATAAGCCGGTGCGAAGCCAGTGAATAATTGACTGTCATATCAATGGTATCCAATGAAAAATCAAGATATCCATAAGCACGCGGTGAGACGCCATTGTTGATGCGAACCAGGCAGGATGAGCGTTCCGGAGCAATATTGGACGTAAAGGTCTCCAGAAAACTTCTGACCTCCGGTGAGAACCGGGTATCATGGATCCATTCTGTACTGACCAGCAAATTGGTATCGGGCAGGGCCGGTGGATCCTGGACGGCTGGATTGTTACCCGCATCGTTCAGGAATTTCAGGATGGCGGTATTAAACTCGTTGTTGTTCGTTGCGGCCAGTACTTCATTGATGGTTGGGAGCAAACGCTGGTCCCAAACCCTGAAGCATTTGTTCTGATTGAAGTATTTGACATATCCCCAGGTTTTACATAAAAGGTACAGGCGTCCGTCGGTATCATCGGCAACCTGGGCACGGCATACACTGAAGGCACATAAAGTTGCGATCAGCGCAAGAATTTGAATTTTTGTTTTCATAAGGTTTGTTTTTCGAAAAGTTGATAAAACTTGCATGATTAAATTTATCGGTTAAGTATCAGGACAATACCGACAAATCCTTATCAATCCCGGATCAAAAGCGTTTCACTTTGCAACCGGGATACTCAGGACAGCAGATGAGTTTAACTTACATTTACAAAAAGCAACCGGTCATGAAACATCTCTTCTTCGCCTGTTTGATCCTTGTCACGATTGCACAGGCCAGCCTGGCACAAAGCCTCCCCCAACTCGGAAAGGATCCCGTTGACAAGGTGGTTGCATCAATGACCCTGAAAGAAAAAGCCCGCTTTGTTACCGGAAACAGCATGCTCTCCCCGCAAAGCGGCAGGATGGTTCCGGGGGCCGCCGGCACCACCTGTCCGATACCACGGCTGGGTATCCCGGCACAAGTGCTGGCCGACGGACCCGCCGGACTCAGGATCAGTCCCCGGCGCAAAGGGGAAAACGGCAGCTATTATTGCACCGCTTTCCCTGTGGCCACCCTGCTGGCTTCAACCTGGGACACCGGTCTGATTTACAAAGTGGGTGAAGCAATGGGCAACGAAGCGCTTGAATATGGTGTGGATGTGATACTGGGTCCTGGCTTGAATATTCATCGAAATCCATTGTGCGGAAGGAATTTCGAGTATTATTCGGAAGATCCCTTTTTAACCGGGATCTTGGCTGCTTCCATGGTCAAAGGCATTCAATCACAGGGAGTTGGGGCCTGTATCAAGCATTTCGCCGCCAACAATACAGAAACCGACCGGAATGCACTGAATACAGTGGTAAGCGAGAGAGCCCTGCAGGAGATTTACCTCGAAGGATTCCGGATCGCCGTGGAGGAGGCACAGCCCCGAACCGTGATGTCGTCGTACAACCTGATCAACGGTACCTATGCGCCGGAGAGCTGCGACCTGCTGACCCGGATCCTTCGCGAAGAGTGGGGATTCCAGGGATATGTGATGACCGACTGGTTCGGAGGCAGGGATCCGGTAGCCATGATGAATGCCGGGAACGACCTCCTCATGCCCGGAACCCCGATGCAGGCCCGTTCCGTTCTGTCGGCCTTAAAAAAGGGCAAACTCGACGTTGGCACAGTCGACCGGAACATCAGCAGAATCCTGAACATCATCCAGGAATCGCCCCGGTTTAAAGGATACAGATACTCTAACAATCCCGATCTGGAGCAACATGCAGGAATAGCCCGTGAAGCAGCCGGCGAAGGAATGGTGCTTCTTAAAAACGACAACCGGACGCTCCCCCTTTCGTCAGCGACTACCCGGATTGCGATTTACGGAAAATCCTCCTTTGCTGCCAATACCGGCGGAACCGGCAGCGGTGATGTCAATGAGGCATACAGCGTCTCCATTGCCGAAGGACTTCGGGATGCCGGGTACAACCTGAATGAAAATGGCCCCGAGGCAGCCGATATCGCACTGATCACCATCGGGAGGAATTCCGGAGAATTCAGGGACCGCAAGGTGGAGGGGGATTTTAACCTGACCGAAGCCGAAAGGAACCTGATCAAAAGCGTTACGGAAGCATTCCGGGCCGCCGGGAAAAAAACCGTTGTGATACTGAATATCGGCGGAGTCATTGAAACGGCCAGCTGGAAGGATATGCCCAACGCCATCCTTCTGGCCTGGCAGGCGGGTCAGGAGACCGGCCATGCCATTGCCGACGTAATCAGCGGAAAGGTAAACCCATCAGGAAAACTTGCCGTCACCTTCCCTGTTAATTATCAGGATACACCTTCCGCAAGAAATTTCCCCGGCACTCCAGTCAAGCCCAACCGCAGATCAGGCAAGGGCGGAGTCGTCTCCTTCCTCCTGCCCACCCCCTCAACGATTAACTACGAGGAGGGAATTTATGTGGGGTACCGGCACTACTCTACCTTCGGGGTGCCCGTTTCGTATGAATTCGGATTTGGCCGCTCCTATACGCGGTTCAGTTATGGCAATCCGATAGTGAACTCCGATCCATATTCCGGTCAGATCCTGGTTACCCTGGATATTAAAAATGAAGGAGATGCAGCAGGCCGGGAGGTGGTGCAGCTCTATCTTACGGCGCCAGCTGGCAAACTTGACAAGCCGGCAATCGAGCTGAAGGGTTTCGCCAAAACCAGGCTTTTGCAGCCGGGTGATTCACAGAAAGTAACCTTTGTGCTTTCTCCAAGATCACTGGCTTCCTTTGATCCGGAAACTTCCGCCTGGATAGCCGAAGCCGGTGAGTATACGGTGAGGATCGGGGCTTCATCAGAGGATATCAGGCATCGGGTCAGCTTTTCCCTCAATAAGGTATTGGTGCTGAAATAGGAGCCCACCCGTTGATACCAAAAGGCATGATTTTTGTGCGGCACGGGGATAAACTGATCGCTTACATTCTTCGCAAATGAAAAAGAAATTACCTGGACGGAAACCCTCATTATTCTTGTCATTGGCTTTGATTTTTCTTTCCTTTTCAACCAGCTCCTGCAAAAAGGATACTCCGATTTTATCCGATTCCGGTTACCTGATTTTCGGACACTTTTATGGTGAATGCATGGGGGAAGGCTGTGTTGAAATCTTCAAGCTTGAAAAGGATCAATTATTGGAGGATACACGGGATATTTATCCAAATGGTACTGATTTCTATCAAGGGGATTATACATTGCTCTCGCAGGAAAAATTCCAGGCAGTTAAGGAATTAACTGATCATTTTCCACAAGACTTACTGGAAGAAACTGAAAAAGTGATCGGTCAGCCCGACGCCGGTGACTGGGGAGGGCTGTATATTGAATATTATTCCGGTGGAATCAGGAAATTCTGGTTAGTAGACCAGATGAAAAGCAATATCCCCGTGAAATATCACGACTTCATCGACCAGGTGAACGATAAAATAAGCCTGCTGCAGTAGGACCGGTGAAAAAAAAAATTCCGAAGAGATTTTTCGAACCGATGGTCCACTATTCCTTCCGCGTCCTGAATTTTACTTCATAGCTCACCAGCGGAAACTCGTCCAGGGTCCGGAACGATTTCGAAGTAAGAATAAAGGAATAATCCCACTCCGGCTTCAGCGCAACATGTACAAGTAAACAACGTCCCTCATCGGTGAACTCCGGGTTACCCGACAGGCCAAAATGATCCTTTCCGCCCGTCCCGTAATTTATGGAATACCCCGATTTTGGATTCAGGGGTTTGTCAAAGCAAATTCTGATTTCGGTGATGGTAGGGTCAACATCCGTAGCGCCGTTTAAAAACGGCGTCAAATCCTGAACCCGCGCACACCGGGATTCAAAATCCGTTTTTAACTGCCCGATATTTGGAGCCAGAACAGAATATAAGGCTGCAATTTCAGGCATATAGGAAGCCAGCGACGGATATTTTTCACGCTGGATTTTATAGGCACCCAGCGAGGCGACCAGGGGTTCCATCCATAAAAACCCATTACTCATCTCATTTACTATCAATCGTTTAATCTGATTCTCAGCAACACCGGCATCGATGAAATACTGTACGGTTGAGGCCCGAACCAGGGATTCATACATCACGGTCTTCCAGGTTCCGTAGGCCATGGCCGACATCTGTTTCTTCACCTCCTGAAACAGCGTGTCACCGGGTCCTTTCAACAGGGTCAGATTTGAGTTTACCAGCGGATTGGCGAAGGAATGATTGAACTCGTGAATGATCGTTCCCAGCACGCTCGCGTCGTAGTTGGGATTCCCTTCCTTATCGATGATCCATGTTCCCATCACGGCATAAAGATCCTCCCCGCCATCGGGATAAACAACCTTGGGTCCATAGTTGCCCCCTCCGTTACCGATCCCCAGTATCAGGTTAAACCGTCCTCCGGATTTCACCCCGTAAAACTTTTCGAACCAGCCGAAATCCACTTTTGTTAGCAAGGTATCCATCCGGGTCTCCGCAATCGTGTACATCGCCTGGTGGTTGGCGTAGAACTGACTGAAATTTGATTCCTGATAGAAATCCCGGAGCAGCCTGAGAAACTGCAGACCCCCCTTCTTTCCCCATCTGGGTTCCGGAATCCGGGAGCTGAACGGGATCAGCGGCTGAAGTTCCGGCGGCTGGCTGATATGGATCGCCATCGACATTACCGCATCATAACTTACTCCCCGGGTAATCCGTAAACGCCTGGCCATGGCAACTACCGGATGATCCTTATAAGGACCGAACCATTGGTTTATATCATCCACATATCCCTTAAACTGATTCATATTGTATTCCTCATTCCCGGCCAACCGAAACACAACACTCAGTAATTCTACACGCTGATCGGTTTTCGCTTTTACTGTTTCTGTGCCGGATGCAAAACTCCCGGATAGCCCGGTCAGGATGATCGTAAGAATGATTAATACCGCAGGTTTCATGGATTGATATTTCATTTTTGTCCGAGACGGTAAGTATACACCGGATGGCTCCGGGTGTGGATCTGGCTCACCGTTTCCTTGCCAAAATGCAGGTTAACGATATTCTTCTGATCCGTAAACCGCTCATACAGATAACTATTACGGATTTCAAGCGGATCTTCCGGTCTGGCCGCAGCCCCGGATTCCAGGTAAAGCCAGATCACATCGGCTTCTGCCTCCTTGCCAACCCAGACCAGCTCCAGCTCCTCTCCCGCCTGTTTCAGGTCCAGCGACGAACGAATATAGGCAAAGAGGATCGAATCGGCCAGCGGATTTTCCCTGGCTGAACCCAGCCGCAGTTTCCGGCCTGTTTCCGCCAGCAGTGTGGCCTCCAGATCATCGGTAAAAATCCGTGCCGAAATCTCAAGCTTGTGAGTTGCCGCATTAATATCAACCTGTGTGATTGACACATAAAACTTATGCGTCGAACCGGTGAAGAGAAACGGCGCGAAAAATATCAGGCCAAAAAGAAGAAATCGTTTATACATGCTGCAGTTTATCATTCAAATGTATAACATTTGTAATCTGATGCTCACATTTCCGATAAACAACCTCCCATGAGAAAACATATATCTCTTCTCGCACTCTGCCTGGTTTTCATTGCAGGATTCGCTCAGCACAATCCCGATCGTTTTGCCCAGCTTAAACAGGAGTTTGCCACCCCCAATGTTTACCGTACCGCCTCCGGCGCTCCCGGTCACCTATACTGGCAGCAGCGGGCCGATTATGTCATCAATATCAGGCTTGATGATGAAAAGCAGCGGATCTACGGGGACGAAACCGTCACGTACTTCAATAATTCGCCGGATGTACTGAATTATATCTGGGTCCAGTTGGATCAGAACATGATGGCGCCCGACAGCGATACCAAAAAGATCAGCACCGGGGGGCTCTCTGGCGGGTATTACGGAATGGGCACCGGCAACCGGCAGCAGGGGCCCACCCGGGTCAGCCTGCAACAGATAAATCGTCTCTTTCAGGTTTTTGATGGCGGATTTAAGCTGGAATATGTTCGTGATCTCAAGGGGAAGGACCTCCCGTTTACGGTTAACAAAACCATGATGAGGATCGATCTTGACCAGCCCCTTAAACCGGGTGCGAAATTTGAATTCACCGTGAAGTGGTGGTACAACATAAACGATCGCATGAAGGATGGCGGGGGGCGATCGGGCATGGAATATTTCCCCGAGGATAATAATTACCTCTACACCATCGCCCAGTTTTATCCCCGGATGGCCGTTTATAATGAAGTTGAAGGCTGGCAGCACAAACAGTTCCTGGGTGCCGGTGAATTCACCCTTCCGTTCGGGAATTTCCTGGTGAACCTCACGGTTCCGGCCGATCATGTCGTTGGAGCTACAGGCGTTCTCCAGAATCCCAAAGTGGTTCTTACCCAGCAGCAGCGCGACCTGCTTGAAAAAGCAAAAACTGCCGCCGATCCTGTGATTATCGTGCCGGAAGACGAGGCCAGGGAGAAAGAAAAGAGCAAGGTGAAAGAGACCCGGACATGGACCTTTAAGGCTGATAATGTCAGAGATTTTGCCTTCGTATCCTCCCGCAAATTCATATGGGATGCATGGGGCGTTACATTCGGCGACCGTACCGTCATGGCCATGTCCTACTACCCGAAGGAGGGCAATCCCCTCTGGGAAAAGTACTCCACGCGGATCGTGGCCCATACCATCAAAAGTTATTCGAAATATACATTTGATTACCCCTACCCGGTAGCCATCTCCGTGCATACCAATAATATCGGAATGGAATATCCGATGATCTGCTTCAATGGCGGCCGGCCTGAAGCAGACGGAACCTATTCGGAAGGAACCAAGTTTGGCATGTTCGGGGTCATTATCCACGAGGTGGGTCATAATTTTTTCCCGATGATCGTAAACTCGGATGAACGGCAGTGGACCTGGATGGACGAAGGTCTCAATACCTTCATGACCGGGGTGGCGGCCCGTGAATGGGATGCTGACTTTCCGGGCTGGTCGGGCAATCCCCGCGATATCGTCTATTATATGCAGGGCGACAAGTCAATCATGGATCCGATCATGACCAATTCCGAATCGCTCAAGGATTTTGGGTCCAATGGGTATTCGAAACCGGCTGCAGCACTCAACATCCTTCGGGAAACCGTGATGGGTCCCGAACTTTTTGAGTTTGCCTTTAAGCAATATGCCCAACGGTGGATGTTCAAGCACCCTACTCCCGAGGATTTTTTCCGCACAATGGAAGATGCCTCGGCGGTGGATCTGGACTGGTTTTGGAGGGGCTGGTTCTATTCAACCGACCATGTGGACATCGAACTCAGCGACGTTCGGCATTACGCCGCGAGAAGCATGGACCCGGCCGTCACGAGGGCCGAAGATAAAAAGGCTTTGGCCGATCAGCCTGAATATGTCTACTTCATCAGGATGCGAGAATCAGGCTTTCGGGCAGAGACCCAAAAAGATGAACGCCTCAAGGATTTCTATAACAGCTACGATCCTTTTCAGGTTACGGAAGCCGACAGGAAAAATTACGAGCTCCTTCTGCAGGGATTAACCCCTGACGAAAAGGCCTGGATCGAAAAGGGAAAACAGTTCTATGAGCTCACATTTAAAAACATAGGAGGCCTGGTGATGCCGGTGATTTTTAAGATAAAATATGCCGACGGCACCGAAAAAATCGAAAGGATCCCTGCACAGATCTGGCAGAAAAATACCGATGAAGTGACCAAACTGATCATTTCTGATCAGCAGATTGCTGAAATTGAGCTCGATCCCTTCCAGGAGACATCCGATACGGACCGCAGCAATAATTACTGGCCACCCAAAACCGAGCCCACGCGATTTCAGCTCTACAAACAGCAGGAATACCGGGGCGGCGGGGGAAGCAATCCTATGAGAGAAAGCAAAAAGTAAAAAAAAAGGTTAGCCGGATCACGGCTAACCTTTTTTTTCAATGCTTACCTGTTACTGCACAACCAGTTTCTGAACCTTCACCCCTGAACCATTACTGATCCTGATGAAGTAAACGCCCGTGCTCAGCCGGCTGTCGATCGTTTCGGAATGGTTGGTTACAATTCCAACATTCTTTCTCATCATCACCTTACCGGCGATATCCAGCACCGAGATTTCAACCGCGGATGGAACCGGGTTTGAAACCGATACGGTGAAATGGCCGTCGGAGGGATTGGGGAATACACTGATGGTGGAAACCAGAACATCCGAAGGAATACCGGTTGTGACACCGTTGTTGTATTTGTTGTTCAGCACGTTCCAGTACCGGATCACGTATTCCCTGTTACCGGTTGAAGGATACGCCTCTTCGATCCCGTTGACGCGGTAATTGTATTCGAGGCTCTTATTAACTGGCAGGTTCTCAACCGACACCGTATAGATTCCGTCACCCTCGGGATCCGACATTTCAGTGGTCCCGCTCCAGGATGCGGCATACCCTTTAACATCCACCTTATCGGAGCCCGGATGAAATTCGCCGTTGGCAATATGTGCGGTCAAGTCCACATTGAAGGTTACCGGTGCCTGTTTGGGGCCGTCACTCTTGTTCACGTTAAATCCGATCATAAACAGGGGTTGTCCGGCCACACCATGCCATGCGCCATCCGAAGTAAAATACTGCGAGGCCCCTCCATACTTGGTGGTAACATCCAATCCCACATTCATCCCCTGGGATCCGTTCGGATTATCCGCAACAACACCCCACATCCTGACGCAGGTTTTATAATCACCCGGGGTCACAAATTCGGCCTCGCCGTCCTTGGCCACTGGTAAGGTGACCCAGCTGCGCAAATAGGAAGAATCCATATCTACGACATCCGATGTGATAATCTCTTCCCACACCTCATCGATATACTTCATCAGGACAAACTGGAATTGCGGAGTCTGGGCGGCGGTAAAGGTCCCGATATAGGCCGTTAAAGAGTTGATCTCAGTTGGGGCATAAAGGTGATAATCCACGGAAACCATGTCGCCGGCGCGACCGCCGCCACTCCAGGATGCCGTGCTCTTATAGTTTTCGGCTGAAAAATCCGCCCGGTGAGCCAGTGTGTCATTCACGGTAAACCGCAAAGATGCCTGGTTGTTGCCCGGTACATCGTCGCCGGATTCGGTTACGGACGCAAAATCGAACCGATAATCCCCGAAATCAACGGCGAGGAAAGGATTTGCAATATTCTCGGTATCCCGCTCGAGCGACCAGATGGTGGTGCCTGCTGACAATTCATTCAAAATCTCAGTCCCGTTTTTCAGGACCTTGAGGTTCAGCCTGTTATCTTCGGCATCCTGTTTTCCATTGTTCAGGAACGCAGCCTTTGCATAATAATCCCCAACGGTTCCTGATGTCTCGCCAGCCATTCCCATCTGGCTCAGCGGCCAGTAATTGATGTGCCCGACCGTCGACCCTGCGCCTCCGTCGAAATCCACCCAGTAGTCTTCCATCTTCACATCAAAATCGAAGGCTTCCGACAGGGAGAGGTCGTCGATCATCCAGAAATAGTAGGCCATTCCGTGCATGTAAAACCGCACTTTCACATTGGACATCCCGGCGGCTACATCGGAAATATTGATCTCTACATTCTGGAAACGATCGGTTGTGGTGTTGTTCCCGCTTACGCCGTACCGGATATCGTAGGTGGCCCAGTGGACCCCGTCGTCGTTGGTAACCAGCATATCCAGAAAGTAATTGCTGCAGCAGAGCCGGAAGTACTGTGAAAACTTCACCACGACCGAGGTTTTCGCCGAACAGTCGATTCCGGGTGTCTGGATATAGGTGTCTGACGGTACGGAAGTGTTAATCCCGTCCCGGAAGTTGTATTCGTCCATGGGTACCGCAATAAAACCATCGCTGGCAGAAACAAAGTGACCGGGAGCAGCCTGGGTGGTACTCCTGCCCCTGAGTGTATCGTTACGCCAAACCCAGACGTTGCCGTTATCGGAATTATCCTTGATCTCCCATCCCTCCGGCAGCAACCAGCCGCGTTCCTGCGTTGGGTCGGCCCAGTTAAAGGAGGTCTGCCAGAAAATATCACCGCCGCTTTTGAGGTTTCGCAAAGGTACCGTTGCTTGCTGAACGGATTGATCCCGATCCGGGGCGTCCAGGACAGCCTTTTGCGACTGAGCCAAGGAAATGCCTCCGATTTGGAGAAGGATTACAGAAAGTAGTAAAGATGTTCTCATAAAAGTAGTTTTTGTGATTAGTCTTATTATATGACTGGTTTGAACGCTGTTCATTACACTGAAAAGGAGGACCACCACGGATCATTTGGTGAGCGGGTAGAACCTGCCGCATAAATGAGCGGTTCGTTTTGATTATCCTGAACAGGCCTCGCTGTTTTCGTGATGATTCGGATTTATGCAGGAATTTGGTACATTTATACAGACCTTAACCTATTGATTTATGACAGATAACCTCACCTCCAAGGCAGACGAAATCCTTGATAAGGCGATCCTTGCTGCCGCTGAATTTCATCAGTTTACCCAGGCGCAGACCGACAGTATCGTTGAGGCCGTGTTCCGCGCCGGCTTTGAGAACCGTGTCAAGCTGGCAAAGATGGCCCAGGAAGAGACGGGCATGGGAGTATGGGAACACAAGGTGATCCA
>CAZEKJ010000002.1:80532-82784 GCA_964512915.1 uncultured Porphyromonadaceae bacterium | reverse complement strand
GGCGTGATCTCATCCGATCCCCTCACCGGCATTACCGAGATCGCCCAGCCGCTGGGTCCGATCCTGGCCGTGATCCCGGTTACCAACCCCACCTCCACGGCGATGTTCAAGATTCTGATCTGCCTGAAATCCCGTAACCCGATCATTATCAGCTCCCACCGGGGAGCCGCCAGGTCCTGCGCAGAGGCCGTCCGCATATGTTATGAAGCCGCGCTTGCAGCGGGAGCACCGGAAGATTGCATCCAGATGATCTCCTCCGGAAGCCGCGATTTTACCCAGGTGATGATGGCACATCCGAAGATCGCCCTGATCCTGGCAACCGGCGGCACCGGACTGGTGAAGGCCGCATACAGCTCAGGGAACCCGGCCATAGGGGTGGGTCCGGGCAACGTTCCGGTCTTTATTGATGACACCGCTGATATCCACTACGCCGTCAGCAGCATCATCTCATCAAAAACCTTCGATAACGGAACCATCTGCGCCAGCGAACAGGCTATCGTGGTGGAACAATCCATCGAGGCTGAAGTCCGGGCAGAATTTGAGAAACAGCACTGCTATTTTCTCTCCGAAGAGGAGATCCGGAAGGTTGAAAAGATTGCCATCGTGGCCGAAAGTCACAGCATGAGCCCCTTCGTGGTGGGTCAGCCGGTTTCAGTGATCGCACAGAAGGCCGGCATCTCGGTGCCTGAAGGAACGCGGATCCTGATTGCAAAGCTCGACGGCATCGGCTATGAGTACCCCCTGTCGGTTGAGGTTCTGGCCCCGATCCTGGCATTTTATACCGCCAGGGATTACCCCACCGCCATCAATTACTGCATCGACCTCAACTACCTCGGCGGCATCGGCCACAGCGCCGGCATCTATTCCAACGATGAGGACCGCATCCTGGAGTATTCACAGCTGCTCAATGCCGGTCGCGTCCTGGTGAACACGCCCACCTCGCAGGGAGCCGTGGGCTACTTCTTCAACAACCTGCCGGCCTCCCTTACCCTCGGCTGCGGAACCGGCGGAAAGAACATCACCACTGAGAACATTACGGCCCGCAACCTGTTGAATATCCAGCGGGTAAGCCGCCGTAAATCCAACGAATTATGGTTCGCCTTCGACCAGTCGAAATACTATGACGAATCACTCCCGACCGATGAAATACTGAAAGAGTACTATAAGAATCACTAAACCGATACCGATGTTAACATTCAAATATGACTTTGATGCGAGGGCGATCACGCTCACCTTCGCCGGCCGTATGGACACCCTGGCTGTTGCCAAATTAAATGAAATGATTGAAAACGAGCCGCTTATGCGGGAATGGAAAGAAGACGAAAAACTGATATTTGATCTGAAAGAGGTCGACTATATCGCCTCCTCTTTTATCCGCACCTGTGTCAGCTACGCCAAGCTGGCCGGTCCCGGCCGCTTTTCAATGACGCACTGCCAGCCCTTCGTCAAGAAGACGTTTAAAATATCAGGATTGGATGAGATATTAAATATCAGCTGATTCCCGGGCTATCCCTGTACAGCGGAATCCTGATCGGGGAAGACCGACAAGATGGTGCTGAATCCGGAGATATCGAAAATTTCCCTGATGACTGGCTGAAGAGAACATATGCGGAGCTGGCCCTTCAGTGTTCCCATCTTTTTCTGTAACACCAGGAAAACGCGCAATCCCGAGCTGCTGATATAGTTCAGCCCTGAGCAATCCAGCAGGAGTTTGGAAGCGCCTGCGTCAACCAGCTCCATCATTTTCAACTCAAAACCTGCTGCATTGGTAGTGTCGATGCGGCCTTCCACACCCACCACCGTATAATCACCGGCCGATGAAACCTTCACGTTCATGATTCAATATTTTTGGTAAGAATTAAATGATTTTTATTGTCTTTTCTCTGATATTCAACACGATCCATAATTTTCTTGATCAGGAAAATTCCCAATCCCCCC
Organism: uncultured Porphyromonadaceae bacterium; assembly: GCA_964512915.1. Classification (GTDB taxonomy): domain Bacteria; phylum Bacteroidota; class Bacteroidia; order Bacteroidales; family UBA12481; genus UBA12481. Next base: position 80,846 of record CAZEKJ010000002.1, on the reverse strand, counting down.
ACCGGCCTCTCCTCAACCGATAAATTAATGTCGGGATCCACTTTCAGGGTCGGATCGTATTCATGCCCGTCGTCAATGATCGTCAGCAATAATTCACTCCCGTCACGCGAAAACTCCATCCTGATCTCATGACTTTCCTGATCATCGTATCCATATGAAATGATGTTGGCCAGGGCTTCCTCAATCACCAGGTTCAGCGAAAGAACCAACTGAACCGGCAGGTTCCACAATTCACCAAGCTCCTCCAGAAAGGCTTCCACCCTGGCCAGTTCTTCAATCGACACCAATTGGCCGCTATCGGCACGAAAAATCAA
>CAZEKJ010000002.1:78373-80522 GCA_964512915.1 uncultured Porphyromonadaceae bacterium | reverse complement strand
GCTTCCACCCGGGCCAGCTCCTCAATCTGGTTGGCTACCAGCAGAATTTTGGGGTCTGATACTGCATTCATCGGAATTAGCGATTAAAATGAAAAACCGGCTACCAGCCAGGCACTGCCGGCCATCGGGTTGGCAACCAGGCTCAGGCTGAAAGGTACTGAAAAGGCTTCCGTCACGCTGATGGATTTGCTCACGGTGCAGCCGATGTTGACAAAGCCCTTCCGGTCTCCGTAATACTCGCCTTTAGCCTGATATCCGGCGAAAGCCTGCAGGTCGAAGGTGTTGAAAGAGTGCTCGTACTGGAGCTCCAGGTATAGGCTTCTTGAGGGATCGGCGCCGTAAAACATGTAGCTGACGAGAAAATTCAGCGGCAGGGTTTCGCCCCCGCTCAAAGTAATGGAGGCGTCCAGGGTATGGGAGGTGGTTTCGTTCCTGTAATTGAAAAAATCCGTTTCGGCCACATCGTCGAAAGCCCAGTAATCCCAAACGGCCAGCGTTACAAATCCAAAGGTTTTGGAGAGGTAAAAATCAGTCTCCTGCAGCCCTTTCCCGGCAACCTTGTAGGCGCCCCATGCACCAACGGTAAATCCCTTCCAGGTGGCCGACAGACCCGGCTGGAAACTGGGCGTCTGGCCATAATCCTGCCCCCGCCAGACATAGCGGCTCATCACATCCATTCCGGCCCCTACCGTAACAGGGGTAACCGTATCGTTCTGAGCCATCGCCGGCAGAAAGCTGAACGCCAGGCAGCCGGCGAAAAACAAAGCGGAAATTCTTTTGCGTGTTGACATGACTGGTAAAATTTATGATTCGCGGCCCTGATAACGGACTGCGAGAAGGGTAATATCGTCTGATTGAGGCACACCGGTTGCAAACCGGGTCACCTCCCCAAAGGAATCTTCAACTACACGGTCAATGGGGTCCGTCAGGCGCGTTTGCAAAAATGCCTCCAGCCGGTCTTCCCCATACAGCTCCTCCCGTGCATTGAAAGCCTCGGTTACGCCGTCGGTGTAAAGGTATAGCAGATCGCCCGGCTTCAGGGTCACTTTTTTCGACTGATAATCATAGTCTTCCATGCACCCCAGAATCGTTCCGCCGGTCATCTCCACTTTATCGAGTCCGGTTGAGGTAAGAATGTAGGGCGGGTTGTGGCCGGCATTAACGTACTCGATTTCTCCGGTATGCGTATTCAGAATGCCGTAGAAAACAGTCACGAACATGCAGGAGACGCTTTCATTGCACAAGAGGTTGTTCACGTACGACATGCATTCGCGCGTGGAGATGCCTTTGAGTCCGGTTGCCCGGATGAGGGTGCGGCTCACAGCCATGAAAATAGCCGCCGGGACCCCTTTGCCGGAAACATCTCCGATAACAAATCCAAGGCGCTCATTATCAATCATAAAGAAATCGAAGAAATCACCTCCAACCTCCTTGGCGGCAATCATGGACCCATAAATCGAGAAATCCTTTCGTTCCGGAAAGGGTGGAAAACCCTTGGGCAGAATGGCCTGCTGGATTTCCCTCGCTGTCTGTAGATCCTGCTGGATTGAAACCAGCTGGTCATGCTCCTGCTGACTATGCCAGATAAGCGAGATCTCCTCAAGCGTTTTATCCATGGTGATCTCGAGATCATCGAAACTGATCGGCTTCGTCAGGAAGTCGAAGGCACCCCGGTTCATGGCCGTACGGATATTCTCCATGTCGCCGTAAGCCGAAACAATTACCGTCTTCAGCAAGGGGTTTTTCAGCTCCTTCAGCTTGGTCAGCAGGGTGAGCCCGTCCATTTCGGGCATGTTGATGTCCGACAGGATAAGCCGTATGTCGGGCTCCTCAATCAGCTTGGTCAGGGCTTCCAGTCCGTTATGCGCAAACACAAAATTATACACGCCATCCCGGATCTGCCGGCGGAACTTCTGCCGGATCAGCGGCTCAAGATCCACCTCATCATCCACCACCATGATCTTCACATTCATTTTCAATTTCTCATCCATATCTCTATCTTTTATCTTAAATCTTTCTTCTTTCTTTTGCCTTTCGCCTTTCTCCTTTCGCCTTTCTCCTTTTTAATCCACCGGCAGCGTAACCGTAAACTCCGCCCACTCTCCCTCCACCGACTCCACCTTAATCTCCCCCTTATGCTCCTGTACCC
>CAZEKJ010000002.1:0-78363 GCA_964512915.1 uncultured Porphyromonadaceae bacterium | reverse complement strand
ATCGAAAGCCCAAGTCCCGTGCCCGATCCGGCCGGCTTTGTGGTAAAGAACGGGTTGAAGATGCGCTCAACGATGGCCGGCGAGATTCCCTTGCCGTTATCACGCACCCGGATAATGACGGAATCCTCAGTCCGCCTGGTGCTCACCGTTAAGATCGGGAAATAGGCATCTTTCAGCTCTGCCTTTTTCTGCACGGTAGAATAGCAGGCATTATTGACCAGGTTAAGAAAAACGCGGCTGATGTCCTGCGGAACCACCCGGATCTTTCCGATGGAAGAATCATAATCTGACTCTATCTTGATATTGAAGGTATTGTCGCTTGCCCGGAGCCCGTGGTAGCCGAGCGCAACGTATTCGGCGAGCAGGGCGTTGAGGTCGGTTTCCTGCATTTCCCCCGATTTTCCGCGGCTGTGCAGCAGCATCCCGCGGATGATGCTGTCGGCCCGCTTCCCGTGCTCATTGATTTTCTTAACGTTGCTTTCAATATCCTGCATGATACCGATCACATACTCCTTATCCTTGGGATCCACCGAATCCGGCAGTTTTTCGATCTCCTCAATCACCTCGGCGGCCAGCTCGATGGAGAGCTCGGAGAAGTTGTTGACGAAGTTGAGCGGGTTCTTGATCTCATGCGCGATACCGGCGGTAAGCTGACCTAGTGAGGCCATTTTTTCGGCCTGGATCAGCTGGGTCTGGGCGGCTTTCAGTTCGTTGTTGGCCTTGTTGATCTTCTCATAGGCGAAGGCATTGTCGAATGCAATAGCCACGAAGTTCGCGAGGTTCAGCAGCATGTCATACTGATACTGGCTGTAAGCGTTCTTCTTAAAGCTCTGAGCGGAAATGACACCCACAATCCGGTCCTCGATCATCATCGGGAGATAGATCAGTGAGGAGACCACCTCACCGGCCTTCGGCTTGGCCCTGAATGGCACGTAGCGGATATATTCCGTATCGATATCATTCATGAATATGGGGGAGGCATGCTTCACGCACCAGACGGCAAACCGGTTCTCTTCCGACAAGGGGATCTCAAACGGTGGCAGTCTAACCCCCTTCTCCATCGAAAGCTTGCAATCGAGCCTCTGTTCCGCTTCGTTATGGACCATAATGAGGAAACTGGTGGCATCCATCAGGGAGTTCACATGCTCGTACACCATATCCTGAATGGAATCGATATCAAGTGTTGAGGTGATCTTTTTACCGATCTCGTTCAGGGTTCTGATATTATGAAAGGCAGCATCGAGCTCCTTGTTCTTACTGCTGAGTTCGACCGTACGTTCCTCCACCTTATCTTCCAGAGACCGGCTGTATTCCTCCAGCTTCTCGTTTGACTCCCGGAGTTGCCCTGATGCCTCACGCAGGTCGCCGATGGTCTGGGCGAGTTTCCCCTGCATCGACCGGAAGGCGGAGTTGAGCCTGCCGATCTCATCCCGGGATTTAATGTCTGTAAGCTCTACATCGAACTCCCCGCCGGCAAAGGCTTCCGTCACTTTTGTGAGCTTACGGAGCGGCCGGGTGATTGAACTGGCGATCAGGATAATGATGAGGATCAGGATGGCGCCGCCCCCGAACCCCATGCGCATAACCGCACGCTTGAGCCGGGTGGCATCGGTAAGAAATTCATCAACCGGGAAAACTATCCCCAGCGACCAGCCGTTGAAGCCGATCGGGGCATAGGCGATCCAGCTGAGCTTGCCGGTACGCAAATTGCGGTATTCGACCTCCGCAAAACTGGTCTCCCCGTTGATCATGCTTCTGCCGATGTTATGCAGCGCCGTCGACTTCTGTTCATCGGCAATGCTGAATATCGTTTCGTTCATGATAAAATCCTTGTTCGGATGGGTGACAATAACCCCGGTTTTTGAGACCATGAATCCATATCCGGTATCATATACCTTAATGGCATTCACATAGTTCTGAAGCCAATCCAGGGAGATGTCGATCGTCAGGATCCCCACGAACTCTTCCTGTCCGGCAGTGGTGTAAAAAACAGGAACGGAATAGGTGGAGATCACCTCATCCGCACCCCCGGCATCAAAATAGGGCTCGCTCCACATGGCCCGACCGAGCTCCATGGGAATCTGGTACCAATCCATGTAGAAGTAATCGTAATGGTCATCCCCCAGATTCTTATACTCAACTTTACCGTCTTTACGGAAATAATAATAGGCATTGAATTTTTTTGACGGGCCGGAGTAATATGGCCGGAAAGCCAAACAGGCACCCAGGATTTCAGGGTTATTATCAACCATCAGCCGCACCACCTGGTTGATCTGGTTTTCGTCCATCGTGTGCTGCTCTACCAGATGCACCAGGTTGTCTGGAACCCGCTGGATGCTGCTCAGAACCTTCTCGATCTTCGAAACAGTGCTGACAGTCAGGTATTCTGCATTGGTCTTGAGGTTCTTCGTTACGATATCCCGGGTTATCCTCTGGGTATAATAGAAGATCACAACGAATATGATCCAGATGCTGACAAAAATTGACAGGACCATTTTAAAGGCCAGCCCTCTTCGGAATTTCAGCTTTGTATTCATTCGCAGATACTGTTAGCGGACGGCAGGTTTATAAAACGTATCATAGGGAATTGGCTGCGTGATGAACCGGCTCTCCAGCATGACTTTCTGAACCGCCTCATAATCTGCCGGGTTCAGGTTATTATTGATCCCGCTGGTGCCGGCCGGGATGTACAGCTCACGATAACGGCTGAGCATCCAGTGCTGGTGCGACCGGTTGACCGGCTGGTTGGCAGCTTTCGCAAACTTTACCACTATTTCGATTGCTTCTTCTTGATTTTCAAATGCATAGTTCCAACTCTCAAGAGCAGCTTCCACAAAATTGCGGCAGAGTTCCGGATCAGCAGTGGCTTTTTCTGAAAGGCAGTAGATACCATCTTCAAGGAAGTTGAAGCCGTAATCCGCAAAGAAGAATTTATTCAGCTCATCTTCATGGATCCCGCAGTTGAGAACAGAGTGGTACTCATCGAACCAGTTGGCATTGAGGATATCCACCCCGCCCTGGAGAAACAGATTATTGGTGCTGCCGATGGGGACCATCTCTACTTTCAGGTTGTACTTATTAAATAGCGCCTGCGGCTGCATATCAAACCCGATCCAGATTCCGGCCCGCTTCCCGTCCATATCTTCGATCCGGCTGATTCCGCTGCTTTTTCGGGTGATCAGCATCAGCGACGATCGGGAGGAGAACTGTGCAATATTTACAATATCGGCACCCTTGTCCTTCACAGACAGGGCATTAACCAGCCAGAGCAGGGCAAAATCGGCCTTCTTTTCCCGGATCAGCGTTTCCGGCAGCGCCATCGGATCAAAAGGAAGAACCTCCAGGTCGATTCCATGATTGCGGAAAAATCCCTTTTCGATCCCCACATAGTAACCGGCAAACTGTGCGGAGGGCACCCAGTAAGGAAGCAGCGTAACCTTTCGAAGCGGCTGGCCGGTAGCTGCGGCAGCTTCCGTTTTTTCCGGTGTCTTAGGTACCGTGGCACTCTCCTGCCTGTGGCACGAAACACATCCGCCGGCAACCAGGATCAGCAGCAGGGCTGCAGAAATCGTTTGATTTTTACCTTTCATCTTCATCGTATGAGCGAATCAGTCCGCGCAAGCAGCTCCTCAGGAATCGTCCAGTTGCCCTTCATCAGCTTCCGCACGGAATCATTAATAAAAAGCCTTTCAGGTACCACATTTTTTATCTCGATCTGATTTGTGGGTTTTCCGTTGATGAGGTCGAGCACCAGGGTCCCGGCGGTCTGTCCAACCTGGTAATAGTTCGCTCCCAGGTTAGCCAGGGCGCCTTTCAGAGCATGTTTAGGGTTATTCGTAAAGACCGGAATACGGCTTTTGGCGGCGGCTGAAACCAGCATGGTGATGGCAGGTTCAACCACGTTGTCGCCCCCGAGCCAGAGCGCATCCACTCCTTTGGCGCAGACCGACGATGCCGCCTCATAAACCTGTGTCACCGACTCCACGCTCGTTTCTACAAGCTCAATCCCCAGTTCCGAACAGGTCTTCCGGGCCTTCTTCACGCAGGCCTCCGAGCAGGTTTCGCTGGCGCACCAAACCACCCCGATCTTACGGAGATCCGGGTTCATCTCCCTGGCGATCCGGATCACCGCCTCCACCGGCTGAAACGTGCCGATCCCCACCAGGTGAGCCGGATGCTGATCGGCAGCCGTGCCGGTAATCCCCACACCCGAGGCCACCGGATCCGTCACGGCACAAAACACATGCAGCACCTCCCCGCTCTTGTTCGCATTCGCCATCACCTGCAAACCCGGTGTACTGATGGAAACCACCATATTGTACTTCTCGCTGATGATGCTCCGGGCAATAGTGTTGGCCGTGGGCATGTCCCCTTCGGAACAGTAGCGCTTGATCTGGATCCGCCCGTTTTTATAGGCTTCCGAAGCCTGTATGATGTTGAGCAACCCGCCTTCGGTCTCTTCGAGGATCTGGTTCGAATTGTACCGGAAAACGGCGATCCGGTAGATCGATTTGTCGCGCACCGACCGGTTCCGGTTCTGCAGATCCGACAGAAGAAGCACGGCGCTTACCGCAAAAAGGAAAAGGAGGGGCCGCAGAAATCGTTTCACGTAGATTAATCTATTGATTTAAACATAGTTGGCTAATAATAATTCCGATACGCCGGTATCAATCTGATCCTTCCGGCGGATCTCATCAAACAGGGAGAGCAGATCGGGCACTTTCAGCCGCTTCTTCTCGTCGCCGCTGAAATCAAACTTGATCCGGCCCTGGTGCATCATGATGATCCGGTCGCCCAGGTTCACCGCCTGCTGCATGGAGTGCGTCACCATGAGCGTGGTGAGCCCCCCTTCGGTCACAATGCGCTCGGTCAGCTCAATCACCTTTCCGGCAGTTTTTGGATCCAGCGCAGCGGTATGCTCATCCAGCAGCAGCAGATCGGGCTTCAGCCAGCTCGACATCAGCAGGGTCAGCGCCTGCCTCTGTCCGCCTGAGAGCTTTCCGATCGGTGAATCCAGCCGGTCCTCCAGCCTCATGTTCAGGTCTTTTATCCTGATCTTCAACTCGCGGATTACGGGTGCCGGCAAACCCCAGCCCAGCCCCCTCTTTTTGCCGCGACGGGCAGCCAGCGAGAGGTTCTCGGCGATCGACATCGACGGGGCGGTGCCACTGAACGGGTTCTGGAAAACACGGCCAATCTGGCACGCACGCCTGTGCTCCGGCCAGCGGGTAATGTTCCGGCCGTTCAGCAGGATCGTCCCGGAATCAGTAATAAATGTTCCGGCCACCGCATTCAGGAGCGTCGACTTACCGGATCCGTTGGTTCCCAGCACACAAACGAAACTACCGTCGGCAATCGTCAGGCTTACCCCCTGCAGAGCCTTCACCTCATTGAGGGTGCCGGCGTTAAAGGTTTTATAGAGATCTGTTAATTCCAGCATGCTGTTTATCTGAATAGTTTGATCTTCTTAGTCTGCTTCATGAAACCCGGCAAAACCAGGGCAAGGAAAACAAAGGCCGCCGTGATGAGCTTCAGATCGTTGGGATTCATGCCCCACCGGAGCGCAATGGCCACCAGGAGCCTGAAAAGAACGGCGCCGATCACCGTGCCGGCAATCACCATCCCTAAGCTGTTGTCACTGATCAGGGCCTCCCCGATAATCACGCTGGCCAAACCCCATACCATCATCCCGATGCCCATCTGAACATCGGCGAATCCCTGGAACTGCGCCAGCATGGAGCCTGCCAGGGCAATGAACCCGTTCGAAAGTGCAACCCCGAAAATGATCATCCTCTTGGTATTCACCCCAAGCGCCCGGATCATCTGGTCGTTGTCACCCGTGGCCCGCATGGCGGTGCCTATCTGGGTTTTGAAAAACCAGTATAATATCAGGCTGAATATCAGTATGATAAGAAAACAAAACAAAAGTGTCCAAAGCTCCTTGGCCGGAACATCCCAGCCGATGAGGTTCACCACTGCATCTTTCCCGGAGATTTTTTCCGAGAATTTCTCGAACCAGGTGAAAAGGGTGGTTTTCGAAAGCAGCGGCAGGTTGCTCTTGCCCATTACGTGCAGGTTGACGGAATAGAGGGCCGTCATCACGAGTATCCCCGAGAGGAGGGGGTTGATTTTAAACCGGGTGTGGATCATCCCCGTAGCCGCTCCTGCCAGCATTCCGCCGATAAACGCAAGGGCGGTAGCCAGGATGGGGTTGGTTCCGGCAATGACCAGCGAAGCGGTGATGGCGGCTCCGAACGTGAAAGAACCCTCAGCCGTGATATCTGGAAAATCGAATATCCGGAAGCTGATGAAAATGCCAACAGCCAGCAGCGCCAGAACGAGCCCGATGGTTATTGATCCGATTAGTAGTGTCATCGACCTTGTTGTTTAGGGTTTAATTGTAGGTTCCGATCCAGGCGAGGCCCTGCCTGAAGGTGCTGTCGCCGAGCCCGGAGATCTCCCGTGAATCGTGAACCAGATGCAGCACATCTTCCACGATGCTGGTTTCAAACAGGTGCAAAATCAGCTTGCTTGCTGAGGTCTCTTTTTTAGGTAAAGCCTGATAAGGAAAAACAGCAGTGTGGGTATGGATATAACCGGACGATCCCGGCTTAACCGGACGCAGAAAGGGTTTCAGCGATGGACCGGGCGCCCGGTCATAGACACCGAAAGAGACCGTGAGCATCCGGGTGTAGGCCGGCTCGGTGGTAAAATGAATGTTTTCACGGATGCCGGGAAAATCAAACAGCGCGTTCCCCTCAACCGGCGGCGCACTAAGGCTTACACCCACCAGGCCGCCGCTCTCCGCGATCAGGAGAAAAACAAAACGCTCGCGGCCGGTACATTCTGCGAGCCCCCCGGCCAGGTCGGCCAGGGTGATGGACCGGCCCGACTCCACCGGCTCAAAGGTGATCAGGTCGGAAAAAGCTCCTTCGGCCTGCAGCGCGCTCAGGGCATTGATTTCGGGCTCCAGCCTGCCAGCCCGCACAATATAGTCGGGAATCCTCGATCCATCGGACGGCTTGTAAACCAGCGCATCGCCCAGCGCCAGAAACTCACCGTACCTGCTTCTGCAGTCGGCATACCCTCCGCCGATAGCGCCGATTCCCAGCCCGTAACAACCGGAAGCAAACTTTATCTTAACGTTGTCACCCTCGGAATAGCCGGAAGTAAGCGCCAGATCTGGATTTCCGGTGGTTTTAAGAGTCATTCGCCCTTCAGAAAGTGATTCATTTCCAAACAGGTACCCTGCAATCTCCCTGGACCGGGGTTTCCCTTTTTCAGCAGCAACCGGCTCCCCGGCCGCCCGCGTGAGAATGCTGATCATCCCCACCATTTTCAGGACCTCTGAAACAGGTTCCGACGGCTCCTCAAGCACAAACACGCCCCCGATCTTCTCGATCTTTTTGTACTGGCTCACGAGTATGCGGATGCCCGCGGAGCTCATGTACTGCACCCCTGCCATGTTCAGGATGATGTGATAGGAGCCGTCACGGACCAGTCCGTTCAGGTATTCGTCCAGATGCCCGGCCCAGCCGGCATCCAGCCTTCCTTCAAGAAAGACCCGCTGTTCCTGCCCTGCAGGGCCTTTGCGGATTTCCAGTTTATTGTCCATGTAGGTTCGTATTCAATTATTGTTTCTTGATCTTCAGCAACGGAAAAGCGGCCATGAGCTCATCGGTTATGGGAATATTGAACTTCCGGGCTGCCTCTTCGCTGATCATGAACTCGGTTTTTCTCACAAACCGATAGGGTATCTCAGCCGGACTCTTCCCTCCCAGAACCTCCAGCCCCATCTGCCCGGCCTCCAGCCCTGCCTGGAAATAGTCGCGGGCGCAAACCGCCACCGCCCCCTGTCCCAGCTGCTGGGTTACAAAACCGTAGTAGGGCACCTTGCTGTCATGCGATACCTTCAGGATGGCGGCGCTGCAGCTTCCCGTCAGGTTGTCGGAGATCTGGCAGAAAGCCGTAATCCTCCTGGACACCAGTGTCTTCGCTGCATCCAGGACTTCAGTTGCGGTATTAGCTGGTACAGCTATTAATCCGATTCCTGCCTCCCGGGCCGCAGCCTCCAGCCGTTCCTTGTAGGCCACTGAGTTGATCTCCGCAGGGGTGAATACGGTACCGATGTTTTTGATGCCCGGATGCAGTATCCGGATCATTTTGATCAGCCCCTCAAAATCACTCATGGTCGAGATACCGGTAATGCCCGGCAGATGCTCCTCAAACGACTTGCCCAGTCCGGCCGCCAGGGGATCCCCCACGTTGGTGAAAACCATCTTAACGGCCGGCAACTTTTTCGCCAGCAGCTGGATCGTTGGGGTCGACAGGGCAAACACCAGGTCATACCCTTCATTTCCAATGGATCCCGCAATGCTGTTCAGGGTCGATATGTCGCCCTGCGCATTGAAAACCTTCATGGTATAATCTTTCCCCTCCTCCAGGCTCCCTTCGGACAGCGCCTTCCGCAGACCCTTCTCGCAATCCTCGGAATTATGGCTGTCGACATAATGAACCATGCAGAGTTTTGCAGGCGCTCCCTTTTTCACTTTCCGTTCACCGGGCCTGCGGTTCGGCAAATCGGAAAACAGAAGGATGGCGGCCACCATAATCAGCGCCGCTAGCCCCCTTGAGATGGATCTCAGGCTTGGTGACATTAGTTGATCTTATGTGAAGCCCGGGCAGCAAACGATTCCGGAACCACAAGGCCCTGCTCAGCACAAGCTTTAAGGTTAATGCTCAGATCATACAATACGATGGGCTCGATCGCCTGGCCAACCGATCTGCCGCGCAGGATCTCCACGGCCTTGAGGCCCGACTGATATCCCCACTGGTCATAGTTGACGCCATAGCCGATGGCCGCGCCCTTTTCGGTTTGGAGGGGATCCGAGACAAACAGGGGTATATCCTTGTCTGCAGCCAGCTTGGCCAGGACGGGTAATCCGAGGTACACCGTATTGTCGGCAGCCACCACCATGGCCCCGATCTGCTGCCCGGCCAGGTACTGTCCGGCCTGCAGGATATCATTGGCCGAAGCAACGGCAACCTTCACAAGTGTGATCCCCCTTTTCTCAAACTCCGTGCCCAGCCGGGTGGCAGAATATTCCGCATTGGGCTCGGCATTATTATACGGTAACCCGATGCGCGTGAGGCCCGGGATGCATTCGAGAATAAGGTCGGCAAACTCGGCCGCCTTGAGCGGATCATAGACCCCGTAAAGGTTCGAGGGGGGCGAATCAATGCCCACCTGCTGCGGACCGAAGGCGACCGTAAAAACCACCGGGATTGAGCGTACCGACTGGGCGGCTGCCGCCATGCACGGCGTACTGTTGGTGATGATAAGGTCCACGCCCTGAGATTGAAATGATTGCAGGATCGTGGTGATCATGGAAAGATCGCCCTGTGCATTGTTGTCGATCAGCTTAAAATTCTGCCCCGCGATAAAACCCGAATCTGCCAGCGCACGGAAAACTCCGGATTTAGCCGCATCCAGAACAGCATCCTGGGTGATCTGGACATACCCCACGGTTACTTTTTGCTGAGCAGGCTGACAGGCAGCCAGACAGATTAAGCCTGCCAGGCAGAAGAGAACAGAAAAGCGGTTCATGCAGTTTAGTTTGAATCTAAAGATACTAAAGTGCGGAAAAAAATCAGTAAAATTGAAGTGCCCCCACAGAACTGATTAATATGAATATTATCAAGCGTTTACCACTCATTGCCCTGTTGTTGTTCCTGGCCGCCTGCGGTCAGAAAGATGCCGGAATCCGTGTCCTCTCCGATCTCGCGGGAGGCAAAACCTTTGCCGTTCCCACCGGAACCGTCGCTGACCAGTTTGTGCTGAAAAGGTTTCCGGATGCCAAGATCGAATACTATAACAGCGCACTGGATTGCGCCATCGCGGTTCAGGGCGGCAAGGCCGATGCCGGGGTCTACGATGAGCCGATCCTGAAAAACATTGCCGCCAAAAATGAGGGGCTCACGGTTCTGACGGAACTGCTCGAGGGCGACAAATACGGTTTCGCAGTGCAGATGGACCGGGCCGACCTGAAAGCGGCGATGGACGGCACCCTGTCGGAACTGAAAGCCAACGGCACCTATGAAGATATGATGAAGCGCTGGTTCCCGCTGAAGGGCAGCCCGGCGCCCATGCCCGATATTGAGAATAATGTCACCGGCGGCATCCTTCGTTTTGGGACGGCAGCGGTAACGGAACCCATGTCTTTCATGGACGCCAGCCGGCACGTGGTGGGTTTCGATATTGAGTTCGCCAGCTATATCGCGAAGAAACTGAACCTGAAGCTTGAGGTTACCGACATGGAATTCGGGGCCATGCTTCCGGCCCTGATCGCCGGAAAGGTCGACATGATCGGCGCCGGACTCTCCATCACGGAGGAGCGGGCCAAAAAAGTGCTCTTTTCTGAAATGTACTACCCCAGCGGAATTGCCGCCGTGGTGCGGACCGGTAACCCACAGGCCGCCGCCCCGGCTGCCGCCGGCACCCTCATGAAAACAGCCGCTGATATCAGCGATAAACGGATCGGCGTACTGCTCGGTTCGGTGCACGACGGATATGCCAGCCGCACCTATCCGCAGGCCAAAATCCTGCAGTACCAGACGGTTTCCGACCTGCTGATCGCGCTGACTTCCGACAAGGTTGACGCAATATTTTATGATCAGGAAGCACTGCCGCCGATTCTGGCCAAATATCCCGAGCTGGACATTCTCGCAAAGAACGTTTTTACCGTCGATATCGGGGCCGGATTCAACAAGGAGAGCACGGCCCTGCGCGAAAGCTTCAACACATTCCTGAAGGAGATTCGGTCCAATGGGGTGTATGACGACATGGTCAGCCGCTGGATGGAAAAGGGGATCGAGGATATGCCCGCTATTGAGAACAGTAAGGCCAACGGCGTGCTCAACGCCGGTGTGGTGAGCGACCTGGGCATGCCGTTTACCCTGATAAAGGACGGTCAGCTGGCCGGATTTGATATCGAACTGTGCACCCGTTTTGCCGCCTCCCTCGGGAAAGAGTTTGTTCCCGTGAACCTGCAGTTCGGCAGCCTCATCGCCTCCATCTCGACCAAAAAGATCGATATCATCACCGCCTCCATGATGATCACGGAGGAACGGAAAAAACAGATCGATTTTGCCGACCCCTACTTTACATGCGGTGTGACCATCCTGGCACGTAAGGACCGGATCGCTGCGGCACCCGGCGGCAAGTTCAAAACCATGGAAGATCTGGCCGACAAAAAAATCGGGGTATTCACCGGAACGGTTCAAGGCGGCTATGTGGCCTCGCATTTCCCGAAGGCAGGGATACTGAGGTTTGAGGGCACGGCCGACCTGATGCTTTCCGTGAAGACCGGCAAGATCGACGCTGCAATGTTTGACCTGATCACCGCCCGCCTGATTCTGAAACATAATCCCGATCTGCAGCTGCTCACCGATGATGTGCTGACGCTGCCCCTCGGTGTGGGATTTCCAAAAGACAATCCGGAACTGCGCCGCGATTTCAACGATTTCCTCCGGGAGAGCAAGGCCGACGGAACCTATGAAAAGATGCGGACCCGCTGGTTTGTGGAGGATGCGGAAAATGCAGTGATGCCGAAGTTCCCGGAAAACAAATCAGGAAAAAAACTGGCCGCAGGTGTCTCGGTGGACGACCTGCCCTATGTGGCATACATGAATAATCAATTTGTCGGATTCGACATCGAAATGATCCAAACCTTTGCCCAGCGGAAGAATTACAACCTGGAAATCATCCAGATGGAGTTCCCGTCGCTGGTGGCAGCGCTGGCCGCGGGAAAGGTAGACCTGGTAACCGACGGGATCGCGATCACCGAAGAGCGGGGCAAACAGATCGATTTCTCCGAACCCTATGCCGAATTCCGCACCGCCGTGGTGGTTGCCGCCAAAAACATGGCCGGATACACGGCTTCCGAAACCACTTTGGTGAAGAAATCTTTCTTTAAAAAGGTGGCCGACAGCTTCCACAGCAACATCATTCTGGAGAAAAGATACTTGCTGATTCTCGATGGCCTCAAGCTGACGATCCTGATCTCCATCTTTGCAGCCTTCGTGGGCACCCTGCTGGGCGGGCTGATCTGCTGGATGAAAATGTCGAAACGCAGATTCCTTTCCGCCTTCGCCAACATCTATATCAACCTGCTCCGGGGAACCCCGGTGCTGGTACTGTTGATGATTATCTATTATATTGTGTTCGCTTCGGTGAATATAAACCCCGTGCTGGTGGCGATCTTCGCGTTCGGGCTCAACTTCGCCGCCTACGTCTCTGAGATGTTCCGGACCTCAATTGAGAGCATTGACAAAGGCCAGAAGGAGGCTGGCATCGCCGGCGGCTTCACGAAAGTGCAGACCTTTATCCACATCATCACCCCGCAGGCTTTGCGGCACCTGCTGCCAGTCTATAAGGGGGAATTCATCTCGCTGATGAAAATGACCTCCATCGTCGGGTATATCGCGGTGCAGGACCTCACCAAGGCCAGCGACATCATCCGGAGCCGCACCTTCGATGCCTTCTTCCCGCTCATCATGGCCGCCGTGCTTTACCTGATGCTGGCCTGGCTGCTGACCTGGGCCCTGGGTTATGTGGAGATCAGGGTAGACCCGAAAAGAAAACGTTTAACCCGTAAACCGGAGGCTGCAAAATGATTGAGGTACGTAACCTTTCGAAACATTTCGGGGACCTGGTGGTCCTGAAAGATGTCAATACCGATATTCAAAAAGGAGAGATCATCTCTGTCATCGGCCCGTCGGGCACCGGCAAGAGCACCTTCCTGCGCTGTCTCAACCTGCTCGAAACACCAACCGGCGGCAGCATCAGGATCGATGGGATCAACCTCCTCGACAAGAAAACCAATGTCCCGAAACTGCGCCAGCGCATGGGAATGGTGTTCCAGGGCTTCAATCTGTTTGCACACCTGTCCGTGCTGGAGAACCTCACCTTGGGACCCGTAAAACTGCTGGGCAAGCATCCCACTGAGGCCAACGCGAAGGCCATGGACCTGCTGAAACTCGTCGGACTGGCCGAGAAAGCACACAGCTTTCCCGAAGAACTCTCAGGAGGTCAAAAGCAACGTGTTGCTATAGCCCGATGTATGGCCATGGAACCGGAAATCCTGCTCTTCGACGAGCCCACCTCCGCCCTCGACCCTACCATGGTGAGCGAAGTGCTCGCTGTTATCCGCCGCCTGGCCCGCGAAGGCATGACCATGGTGATCGTCACCCACGAGATGGAGTTTGCCCGAAACCTCTCAAGCCGGGTGTTCTATATGGATGAAGGCCTGATATACGAGGAAGGCACGCCGCAGCAGATCTTCGATAACCCGCAGAAAGAAAAGACAAAAGCATTCATCAACCGCATCCGGAGCTTTGAATACCGGATCAAGAGTCCCGATTTCGACCTCTACGAGCTGCAGGCTGAAATGGAGTCCTTCTGCGACAAGCACATGATCTCCAAAAAAACCACCGGCTATGTAACTCACCTTGCCGAAGAGGTGTTAACCCTGATGAAGGATTTTTCCGATATACGCATCGGCCTCTCCTATTCCGAAAAAGAAGGCACGGTGGAATTATCCTGCAAAAGCACAGGGGCCCCCTTCAACCCGCTCGATGAAACCGCCGCCGAAGATGATATCGGAATAAAACTGATCAGGGCGCGCTGCAGCAGCATTGACTACCGGCACGAAGGCGGGGAGAATGTGCTCGTCATGAAGATTACAGGGACGTGAAAAAGGTTGCTGGTTACTGGTTACTGGTTACGCCAGAACTGTCATCCCGGCGAAAGCCGGGATCTCCAGCCTCGGAGCATTTTTCAGGAGATTCCGGTTTTCACCGGAATGACAGCCCTATCGTACCGGCCGGCCTCAGCGCCGGCCTAACCAGCAACCGGCAACCAGCAACCAGCAACCAGCAACCAGCAACCTTCCCCATGAAACACCTCCTTACCCTGATCCTGATCCTTTGCCTCAGCGCCTGCAACCCGAAACCCACCGGCACGGCGGATGTCATGACGCTTGACATCCCGGCCCTGATGAACCAGCAGGGTGAAGTCAAACTGAGCGATCTCATTGAAAGCGTTGATTTTGTAGTGATCCAGCCGCACAAGGACTGGTTCTTTCCCCGGCACACCGTCACCACCAAAGTTCTTAACAACTATTTGATGTTCAGCGAATATCATGGTGCCGACGGGGCCATCGGTATATTCAGGAGGAACGGGGAATTTTTCCTCCGCCTGGCCCGGAAAGGCAAGGGTCCGGGTGAATATAGCGGCATGAATGATATGGGAATGGATCCGGAGGAAACGAAATTCTGGGTCCTCGAGGGGTATAGGGCCACGCTTCACTGGTACGACCTGCAGGGCAACTGGCTGGAAACCATCAAGCTGCCTACCGATGTTGCACATGTCCGGGTTTTGGGATCCGGGGAAATCATTGCCCAGAACACACGCTGGGACCCGGATGCCTATGACTCCTGCCGGCTTTTCCTGGCCGGCAGGGACGGGAAGTTTATCCGTTCGCTCTGGGACAAGTCAAAAAGCATTCCCGACTATTCCAATTTCATCGACACCAACTGGTTGTTCGAGTCGGATCAAAACCTTTACTACCGCGACAATCCCAACAGTGATACCGTTTACCAACTGAACCGTGAGTATCAGCTTGAACCCTTTCTGGTAATGGACCCGGGTAAATTAAGGATCCCGCCTGAGATTCTGGATGATTTCAACCGGATGCAGGAATGGAATAACTACCTGCGGATGCACCAGGTATTTATCATGAAAGACATGATCCTTTTGGAAGGTGGGGTGAAACGGTCGAAGCAGTTCCTGATCGACCGGAAAACCGGCCAAACGGTCTGCAGCGAAATGCTTGACGATGATCTGGTCGGACTCAGAACCTGGTTTGAGGACCGGTCCGTTCAATCGGATTACCTGTTCCGGACCATCTATGTTCCCGTTTTCAAAGAACACCTTGATGCGATTTTCTCCAATGATAATCCGAAACTCAAAAGCTTGCAGGAAAAACTCCGCAAAACCTTGGCCGAAGCCTCTGATGAAATGGAAATGATTGTAGTTTTATATAAGGTAAAATGACACGTGAACCGTGAACCGTGAACCGTGCCGGAAGGCCACGATTCGTGCCCGTACGGGCGTCGGGTGGACGTCCATGTAGGGGCGGACCCGTGGTCCGCCCGACCCGTTGTCCGCCCGAAATATCAATAACGAAAACGAACGTTGAGATTCGAACACAGAATTCCGAAATCAGAGACCCAGGTTTTGTTGATAAACAGATAAAGCACCTGCAAAACATCCGTGCCCAACCGGCAACCGGCAACAAGCTTAACCAGCAACCCGTAACCAGTAACTACCATGAAACCCGACCCCGTCATCGAAATCTACTCCGGCACCCCCTGGGAAGCCAGTCTGCTCCAGAGTCTCCTGAAAGACGCCGGCATCGAATCCTTTACAAAAAACGACGTCCATGGCACCTTCCTCTATCACCCGATCAACGCCAGCAACGTCAAGTTGATGATCCTGCAATCGGACCTCACCGATGCGCTGGCCATTGTGCGGGATTTCAGCCGGCCTGCAACCAGTGAGTAATGTGCCAATGTGATAATGTGCCAATGTGATAATGTGATATTGTGATTCCATCCGCCCTGCAGGGGCGGCATTTTAGTCACCTCCGGCGCAGCCGGAGGCAATCCCCCAGCCCGATGAAAACCCCCCTCCTCCCCCTCAGCCTCCTCGCCCTCCTGCTCTCCCTCGGAGCACCCGCCCGCGCCCAGATCCGCATCTCCCACTCCAACCCCGACCAGATCGTAACCTTTGGCAATGCGCATCTGTCGTTTACCCTGAGCTACAAGCATCAGGCTGCTATCACACAACTGGTGGTAAACGGAGAAACCGTGGTCGCTTCACCCAACGGAATGGTTTCAGAGATACGAACTAGCGCCGGGACCTTCTCTTCACTAAAGCCTGATATCCAGCCCCTTGTGGAAACCGGTAACAACCGGGTTACCGTCCGGAATATCCAATACAGCAATGCTGAGGCAAAAGTGCTGGAAACCTGGACCTTTCGCCTAACCGACCATGAGATTTTCTGGGATATTGAACGCTCGGTGCCAGTCGCATTTACAGCCGAAGAGACCGCCTTCCCTGCCATCCGCTTCAGCAGCATCAATACCTGGGAAGGAGCGAACACCGGCTATGGCGGCCTGGCCTGGTTCTATCTTTTCAACGAAAAGCTTTGTACCTATGGCGTCCATTCGGGCGAGGCAGCCTTCTGGAACGAAAAGACCGGCAACGGATTACGCATCCTGGCGTCGACTCCCGAACAACAATCCGCCTCAAAATTTTCCCGGACAGAGGATGATGCGCTTCTATGGTCGGTGACCCTTTCGGATCAGGAAAGAGTATACCGATACGACCCCGATACCCGCCGCAGACGCTTCATCCGCAACAAAACCGATGTGTGGGCCCCGATCACAATTCCCGCCGGCACCCAAACTGAGACGATCGCCTTCTCCTGGCTCAACTACCGGAAAGAATCCGACCGCGGCAAACTCGCCGGCCTGAACGGGAGTCAGGTTTCCCGGCTGCTGAACACCATCGCCCGCATCGGGGTGATCGACGCGAAACTCTTCGGCGGCAACAGCTGGCACACCCCCTATGGCCCGGTCTGCCTGCACGAGCAATACATCGGCCAGATGGGCATCGCCATAAACGACCCCCAATATCTGGAGGGATACAAGGAGTGCCTCAACTATTACCGCGATCATGCCATCAACCCCGATGGCCGCGTGATCTCGCGCTGGGCCTATGACAACAGCGACGCCATGGCCGGAACCGCCAAAACCGAAGGATTCTATGAGGCCCAATGGGGCTACCTGTTCGATTCCAATCCCGATTTTGTGATCAACGTGGCTGAACTCTACCACCAAACCGGCGACCTCAGCTGGGTTAAAGGTCAGAAGGAAGCGTGCGAAAAGGCGCTGGAATACCTGCTGAAGCGCGACTCCGACGGCGACCACCTCGTCGAAATGATGACCGCCGACCACTCCGAGCGCAAGGGCAGCGACTGGATCGACATCATGTGGGCCTCCTGGGAAAACGCTTTCGTCAATGCCGAAATGTATCAGGCCTTACTCTTATGGTCCGATATTGAACGCGAACTGGGCGATCCGGAAAAATCAGCCCGATATTCCGCATTTGCCAACAGTCTGAAAATCAGCTTTAACAAATCCACGGCCGACGGCGGTTTCTGGGATCCGGAAAACCAATGGTATGTACACTGGCGCGATAAGGACGGCTCGGTCCACGGAAATAACCTCGTTGTGCCGGTCAATTTTATGGCCATCGCCTATGGCATCTGCGACCAGATCCCCCGGCGTAACGCAATCCTCGACAGGATCGAAAGCCAGATGCAGAAAGAGGACCTGTTTGCCTGGCCAATCTGTCTGTACACCTACGAACCCGGTGAGGGCCTCGAATATCAGTACCCGTTCCCCAATTATGAAAACGGTGATATTTTCCTTTCCTGGGGCGCCATGGGCGTGGAAGCCTATGCCGGGTACAAGCCCGATATTGCCCTGAAATACATCGAGAAGATTTTGGCCCGATATGCAGAGGATGGCCTTGCCTTCCAGCGCTACGGGCGGCTGAAGCAGGACGGCCTCGGCGACGACATTCTCGCCGGGAACAGTCTGGCCATCATCGGATTATATAAATCCCTTTATGGCATCAACCCCCTCCCCGACCGCCTCTGGCTCAGTCCGCACCTGCCCGCGAAACTCGCCGGCACGGAGCTGAACTACAAGTTTCGGGGGAAAACGCTGAGAATCGGGCTTGGCGGGGATGGGTATATGGTTCGGGGTTTGGGGTATGAGGTATGGGGTTTGGGGTATGAGGTATGGGGTTTGGGGTATGAGGTATGGGGTTTGGGGTATAAGGTTTGGAGCCAGAGCGAGTTTGGGGTACTGATAACCAATGGAGTGTTGGAATATTTTAACGGGAAAGATACTCCCGCTTCGCTGACGGCAAGGGTTTCGGATGGGACTGAACTATCAGTTGAGATAGTGAGGTGCGATGGCTCCGAAGTGAGCTGGAACCAGGAAACATCCGGCGGGAAAGGCACGATAAACTACACAATCGGGAACCTGAAAGCGGGGAAAGGATATCTCCTGAGCATTGACGATCGAAAACCCAAGACGATCAAAGCCGATAACAACGGGACGCTCCGCATCAGGGTTAAATGCAATGACTCAAACCGGAATATTTCTATTAGAGATTCGAAGTGAGCGTGCTGTCATCCTTGCGAAAGCAAGGATCCCCTCCATCGGAGCATTTTTCAGGAGATTCCGGCTTTCGCCGGAATGACAGAAGCAGTTGGGGATTGTCATTGTTAGGCAACCGGTCCCCGCTTTCTCGGGGATGACAACGCCTTTCGTACCGGCCGGCCTTAGTGCCGGCCATCCGGCAACCGGCAACTGGTAACCTCCTACGGTGCCGCCTTCCACAACTTCACATTCACCGCTGCCGGTCCGCGCGGACCGTTCTCGATCTCAAAGCTGACCACATTGTCCTGCTTGATATCTTCGAGGAAATTATTGACGTGCACAAATACACTGTCCTGCGATTCCAGGTCGCGGATGAACCCAAAACCCTTTGAATCATTATAAAAGGTAACTATTCCCTTGCGGATCGGATCACTTTTCTGTGAATTGTCGCGCTTCGGGATGCTGATCTCAATATCCTCAAGCTTGGTGGCCTCCTTCCGGATGGGCTCCGGGGGGGTGGATGTAATATTCCCATAAGCATCCACGTAGGCAATCATGTTATTCGGGTTGCCGCTGTTGTCATTCTCCCGGCGAAACTCCCTCTTCTTCTCCTTATCCTTGCGCTTTTTCTCTTTTTTACTTCTGACTTCTTTTTTGTTGCTTGTCTCTTGCGATCTTCCCATATTCCCTTTTACTTTAATTTTCCGCAAGTTACACATTAAACTTTAACTGGCAACTGGCAACCGGCAACCGGTAACTGGTAACAGGCAACTGGTAACAGGCAACTCATTTTGGCCCGCCATTTGCATGATATTGAATTATTTTCATATATTGGCAACTGCATACGAAACTATCTATTAACAAATACTATCAAAACTATGATCGCTAAAATTTTCCCGT
Organism: uncultured Porphyromonadaceae bacterium; assembly: GCA_964512915.1. GTDB lineage: Bacteria > Bacteroidota > Bacteroidia > Bacteroidales > UBA12481 > UBA12481. Next base: position 59,163 of record CAZEKJ010000002.1, on the reverse strand, counting down.
TTGTGATCGCCGCCGGCTTTCTGCTGGCAGCCGCTCCCTCCGGCGTCGTTAATGAATACGTTGGAGCCGCAAAATGTAAAATGTGCCACAACAAACCTGAAAAAGGTGAGCAGTACAAGCAATGGGCAGCAACCAAGCATGCTTCGGCCATGAAATCCCTCAAAGGGGATGAAGCAAAAGACCCCAAGTGCCTGAAATGCCATTCAACCGCTGCTGCAAACGCTAAATTAGCCCAGGAAAGCATCACCACCGCTGAAGGTGTATCCTGCGAATCATGCCACGGTCCGGGAAGCGTTTACAAAACCGCTACCATCATGAAAGACAAAGCCAAATCACTGGCCAGCGGAATGATCGAGCCAACCGAAAAAGTTTGCAAAACCTGCCATAACGCCGAAAGCCCCACATTCAAGGGATTCGACTACAAGGCTATGCTGGCTAAGATCGCACATGATGACCCGACCACGAAGTAGGGCAGAAGGGCAAGAGGGCAAAAGGGCAGAAAGTAAAGAATAAGGTCCTTAAGAAGAAAGTAAAAATAGAAAGCGGGCAGCTCATTGAGTTGCCCGCTTTCCTTTTTATCCCTAATACTTAAAACTTTAAGCCTTTACTTTCTGCCCTTCTGCCCTCTTGCCCTCTTGCCCTACTTATACCCAAACAGCACCGAATAAATAATCAGCCCCACCAGCGCCAGCCCGAACCCCATAAAAATAAACCCGAACACCCTGATCACGGTATCCCTGCGGGTTTTACCCTCTTTCTTCACGAGCAGTTTCTTCAGGCGGCCATTCTCTTTCAGCGCCTTGTATTCGCGCGGGCGATCCTTGCGGAACTCGTCAAACGGCACCAGACCGGTGAAAATAACCGTGTCCATCGGGAAGGCATCCGGACGAAGATGGGTGTTGAAGAAATGGATCGTAAAGATGAATCCGACGGCCAGCAGCGCCTCATCACTGTGAATGATCTGGGCAATATTGATCAGCCAGCCCGGAAATACCTTGGTAAAAATCTCGGGGAACCATAGCATCAGGCCCGATAAGCCGATCACGGCAACCCCCCAGAATACGGCCATATAGTCAAACTTCTCCCAATAGGTCCAGCGGCCATAGTTTGGTTTTGAGCCTTTTCCGACAAACCACTTGATAGTGTTGCCGAAATCTTTGATATCCTGCATGTTAAACATCAGGCTATCTTTGCCGAAAATGAATTTGCCTGCCGAAACCCGGTTCTTTCTCTTCATCAGGATCAACGTCAGCAAGTGGAAGGCAAAATAACCGAACGTGATGACGGCCCCAAAGCGATGCAGCACACCGGCAACCTTAACGCCGCCGATCAGCTTCGCCAGGAACGATGCCCACTCCATGTTGGCAAACTTCAGGATCATGCCCGTAAAGGCGAGCATCAGGAAACTGAAGATCACGAAAAGGTGGGTGATCCGCTGACTCCGGTTGAAGCGCTTCACATAATATTTGCTGGTGAACGTGTTCTTGTGCAGCTTCTTCTCCCGCCGTCCGCCGATCGAGCGCGGAATCCACATCAGCAGGTGAATGCCGAAGAAAATGAATACGCTGGTCAGCAGGATCGTCATGGCCCAGAAAGTGTAATAGAGGGCCCCGTATTTTTCTTTATTATGATGCGTGGCGTGCGTCAGGTACCCGGTAAACCGGGCGTTGGCATCGGGATGGCACTTCTGGCAGGTGGCCACAATATTCTTTGTGTTGATGCTTGATGCAGGGTTGTTCACGTTGTAAATCGTATGCGATCCGTGACAGTCGGAACACTTCGCCGCATCCTCGCGCCCCAGCGAATGCGCCTTCCCGTGATAGGTCTGAAGGTAGGTTTCCGCAGTCTCCTTATGGCACTTTCCGCACTGGGTGGTCACTTCCGCCATGAACGCATCCCTTCCTGTTGTCTCGATCACATGTGCATTATGACAATCCACGCAGGTGGGATAGATTTTTTTTCCGTCCGATTTCGTGATTGCATGGTCACTCTTGATGTAATCATTGTAAATCCCCTTATGACAGGTGGCGCAGGTAGCCGGTATATTTTTAACATTAACCGATGACTGTTCATCGTCCTCCTTCAGGATATGGTGCGAATTGTGGCAGTCGGTACAAACAGCCGTTACCGTTAGTCCTTTTTCCGATAAGCCCTTTCCGTGAACGCTGGAGGAGTAATCCACCATTGCATTGACTTCGTGCAACTTAGCCGTAGCATTCGCCTTCCCGTCGTTCTTGTGGCACTCGCCGCAAAGCTTGGGAATGGAGGTGCGGTAGGTCGGCGATGTATCGTCATATCGGGATAAAGCCTTGTGCGTTCCATGGCAATCTGTGCAATACGGCGCGTTTTTGTCGCCCCGCTCGTACGCCTGGCCGTGACCGCTGGTTGAATAGAGGTTGCTCGTTTCGGCATGACAGGCCGAGCAGTCGATCTTGCGCGCGGTCTCACAGGGCCGGGCACGCTGCGTCGAAACATCGGAATGGCATTTAACGCACGCTATATTCCGATGTACGGAGTTCGGTAAATCTTCCCTGCTGACCTGCATCGAGACCATTTTGCCATCAACCATCTTGCTGATGCCCTCTTTTTCGTGACACTTGAGGCATGCCTGGTCGCTTATCGTCGGCACAATCGACTGAACATTAACCGTATGCGGCACATGGCAGTCGGTACACGCAGGTATCGCCCCCGGTTTTTTCTCCCACTGCTCCCCCTTGATAATCTTCGTGTGAACTTCCTCAATCTTCACATGGCACTTCATGCAGGTGGCCGCAATGTGATTGACGTTTATCGAGGAGTTGGGGCTCGTATGGGGCAGGATGAGGTGATCGCCGTGGCAATCGTTGCAGGTAGCCGAAACAATCAGCCCCTTCTTGAGCAGCCCAACCCCATGGATACTCTCGGTATAATTTTCAAGAATATTATGTTCCGATATATTATATACGCGGGCAACCGGCGCGCCTTCCCTGTGACATTTCCCGCACAGGAAGGGGATCTTCATCTTGTAGGTATGGGAATTCGGGTCGGATTTGGGCAGGATATCATGCTTGCCGTGGCACTCCGAACAGTCGGGGGCATAGAGAGCTTTCAGTTTTAGCGCCTGACCGTGGATACCGGCATCAAACTTCATCTGTGCATCATCGTGGCAATTGCCGCAATTCACCGGCTTCAGCACATCCGCATGCGGAAACTCCTGCACGGCGGCATCCTCATGACAGGCGGTGCAGTCGAGGTCCTTATGGACCGATTTCGTAAAACCCTTGCCGTTCACATAGAGCGACACCTTTTTACCGCCCACCAGCTTCGACAACCCCGAATCATCGTGGCAACCCAGACAGTCGTCATTGGACTGCCCGATCACCGCCACACTGCCCAGAAGGAGCAAGATTCCCGTTAAAAAACTCTTCATATGCTGTGAAAGTTTTAACAAATACGTATACATATCTACATACGTTTGTCAAAAGTATCGATTTGTTTCAATCCGGCAACTGTAAAGCGCTCAGGGAGGCTTATTTAGAATGATTCCAAGGAGGGGGCACAAGGGCACAAGGGCACGGGGGCACAAGGGCATAAGGGGGTGTGGGTGTGGGCGTCGGTGTGGGTGTGGGCTGGGAGGCAAGCCCCGTAGGGGCGACACCTGAGTAGTACCCCCGGTTGAAAACCGGGGCAGCCTGACCGCAACATTCCTATTGACTTGTCCAGGCCTTTAAAGGCCTGGACAAGTGCTCCATGCGCTAATTTCCCGGGCTCCTTACCCCCTCCTCCGTAATGAACGCCGTAATCAGCCTCGCCGGCGTAACATCAAACCCCGGATTACGCACCGCAACGCCATCGGGAACACCGGGAAATGGGTACACGGGGGAAAGTGTGTGCACGGGGGAAGATGGGCGACCGCAGGTCGCCCCTACGGGCACCTCACCACCCCTCACCATTTCCTCACCATCCCTCACCATTTCCTCACCATCCCTCACCATTTCCTCACCACCCCTCACCATTTCCTCACCACCCCTCACTTCTTCCGCACCTCGCTCCTCTATCGGTATCTCCTCCCCCGTTTCCATCTCCTCATCAAAGGTTGATGTAGGTGCAGCCACATAAAACGGAATATGATTATCATAGGCTGCAAGAGCTTTCAGATAGGTTCCGATCTTGTTCGCCGCATCGCCGTTGCGCGTGATACGGTCGGCCCCCACAATGCACAGATCAACCTCACCGCGCTGCATCAGGTGACCGCCGGCATTATCCACAATCACCGTGCAGGGAACACCGTGCTGCGACAATTCATACGCCGTAAGCTTTGATCCCTGATTGCGCGGCCGGGTCTCATCCACCCATACATGCACCTTAATCCCCATATCATGTGCCATATAGATCGGAGCCAGCGCCGTACCGTAATCGATGGTCGCCAGCCACCCCGCATTGCAGTGCGTCAGGATATTCACCACCTCACCGCCCTTCCTCACAGCCACCTCCTCAATCAAACGCAAACCGTGCTCCCCGATCGCCTTGCTGCGCATGATCTCAGCTTCGCGCAACGCAATCGCCGCAGCAAGAGCGATTGATGTACGATTTACAAATGACGATTGACGATTTATGAAGAGCTTTTGCGTTCCCTCAGTAACCTGGCCTGTGGACTCAAAATTGTAAACCGTAAATCGTAAATCGTAAATCGCTTTTCGCAGATTCACCGCCGTCGGCCTCGTCGCCATCAACTCCTCCCCCATCTCCTCCACCCCCCTGTGCCCTTGTGCCCCCGTGCCCTCGTGCCCTTGTGCCCCCGTGCCCTTGTGCCCTTGTGCCCCCGTGCCCCTGTACCCCAGATACATCGCAAACCCCGCCGCCACCCCGATCAGCGGCGCTCCCCGCACCTCCATATCCTTAATCGCCCTAACCCCGTCCTCAAAACTCTTCATCTCCCTGATGACCAGCTCCGACGGCAGGCGCGTCTGATCGATGTAGAAGATGCGATCGGAGAGTGGCTCGTGCCAGAGAGATGTGTAGGGGGTGCCGTTTATATTCATGACAGTATGTAAGGCAGAGGGCAGAAGGCAGAAGGCAGAAATTAGTAACAGGGAAAAAGAAATAAGGCAAAAACTACTTCTGAACTCACTTGAAACTTACACTTATTTTAAGTTAAGTCAAAGGTACCCTTCTTTCTTTTTTCCTATTCCTTCTTCCTAATTTTTGCCTTCTGCCCTCTGCCCTCTGCCTTTTAAAAATGCTCTAATGCTTCTAAAATCGTATTCTCCTTCGTTATCCATATCGCCCGCATCCCCACCGCCTCCGCGGCGCGGACATTGATCTCAAAATCATCCAGGAACAGGGTTTCTTGAGGGTTTAACCTACTGGCCTTGAGCATCTTCAGGAAAATTTTCTCGTCGGGCTTGCGGAAACCCAGGTTGTGCGAATACCAGGCCTTATCCAGCAGGTGATCCAGCGACTCAATCCCGAAATGCTTGTCCAGCACTTCATTGAAATGCTTGCTGTGAATCGGGTTGGTGTTGCTCAGCAGATAGGTCTTATACTTCTTCGCCAGCTCCTGCACCCGCCGGATGCGCTCGGGCGGAAAATCGATCAGCAGCGAATTCCAGGCATAATCAAACTCCGAATCGGAACACTTGAATCCCGTGATCTCCCGGAACTTCCTCCGCAGCTCATTCGGACAGTAAACCCCGGTCTCAAAATCGAGACACAACCGGTTCACCTCATCCCTCTGAAACCAATCCTCCGCTCCCCTAAGCCCGATAATCTCAAAGGCGTTGAAGGTGCGGCGGAAGTCGATGTTCATCAGCACACCGCCGAGGTCGAAGACTATATTCTTGATACCGTTCATGCCCCGAAGATAATAAAAGGTCGCTTCGCTCCTAAGAGGCCTCCCTGCGGTCGGCTAAAAGGCTCCCTCCGGTCGCTAACAGGGGCTTCGCCCTAACAGAGCATGATCTCCATTACCTATTAGGGCGAAGCCCCTTTTAGGAGCGCAGCGACCTCTTAGCCGACCACAGGGAGGCCTTTTAGGAGCGAAGCGACCTGTTAGCGAGCGAAGCGAGCCTCTTACTGCGTCAGCCTCTGGAACGCTGCTTCGAGGCTGCTCTCTTTCTTCCGCAGCTCCGCCGTCAGCTCGTTCGCCACGATCTTGCCCAGGTTGATGATGATCACGCGGTCGCAGATGGCCTCCACCTCCTGCATGATATGGGTCGATAAAAGGATGGTCTTCTTCTTCCCGAGGCTCTCGATAAACTTCCGGATCTCCACGATCTGGTTCGGATCCAGGCCCGATGTGGGCTCGTCCAGAATCAATACCGACGGATCATGGATCAGCGCCTGCGCCAACCCCACCCGCTGCCGGTACCCCTTCGACAATGCCCCGATCTTCTTGTGCGCCTCCTTCCCCAACCCAACCATATCGATCATCTCCGCAACCTTGCTTACGTGCTTTTGGGGAGACGGGCGCGCGCCGCGCGCCCCTACGGGCACACCCCCACTCACACCCCCACCCACACTCCCTTTGCCCTTGTGCCCTTGTGCCCCCGTGCCCTTTTCATATAACCTCTCAACCATCGTCAAATACTCCCTCACATACATATCGGTATACAACGGATTGTTCTCCGGCAAATACCCGATCATCCGCCTCACCTCGATCGAATGCTCAAGCGTATTCAGTTCATTTACAAATACTTCACCTTCCGTCTGCGGAATATACCCGGTGATGATCTTCATCATGGTCGACTTCCCGGCGCCGTTTGGCCCGATAAAACCCACCACCTCACCAGTCTTCACGGTAAACGAGACATTGTCCAGGGCTCTTTGCGAGCCGTATAACTTGGTGATTCCTTTTACTTCTATCATTGCTACTTAATCCTTGTTTCCTACTACTTTATAACAGGTCGCTTCGCTCCTAAAAGGCTCCCTGCGGTCGCTAAAAGGCCTCCCTGCGGTCGGCTAACAGGGGCTTCGCCCTAATAGAGCATGAACACAATTGCCTGTTAGGGCGAAGCCCCTTTTAGGAGCGCAGCGACCTTTTAGCGAGGCGTTAGCCGAGCCTTTTAGCCGAGCCCAGCGAGGCCTATTACTCTCAACAACTGCTCCACGGCCTCACTTTCCTCCACATTTTTCAAAAGAGCCGTAGTACCCCGGTAGATATGCACCTTCCCCGGCCCCGCCCCCACATACCCGAAATCCGCATCGGCCATTTCACCGGGACCGTTCACGATACAGCCCATCACGGCGATCTTGAGCCCGGTGAGGTGGGCCGTGGCCTCCTTCACTTTTTTAACCGCTTCCTGCAGGTTGAACGTGGTACGGCCGCAACCCGGACAGCTTATGTATTCCGTCCTCGTGATGCGGGCACGTGATGCCTGCAGGATGCCGTACGCCACCGGGATCTCAAACTCCGGATCTTCCGTGAGGGAAACCCTGATCGTATCCCCGATGCCATCCACCAGCAAGCTGCCGATGCCGATCGCCGACTTCAGCCGCCCGTCTTCCCCCTCGCCCGCCTCGGTAACCCCGAGATGCAGCGGGTAATCCATTCCCTCTTCATCCATCCACCTCACTAACAGCCTCGTAGCTTCAACCATCACCTTAACATTTGATGACTTCAGCGACAGCACAATATCATGAAAATTCTCAGCCCGGCAAATCCGCACCGCCTCCAGCGTCGCCTGTACCATCCCCTCCGGCGTATCCCCATAGAGATCCAGTATCCGTTCCGATAAACTTCCGTGGTTCGTCCCGATCCTTAGTGCAGTGCCATATTCGCGGCACGTATCCAGCAGCGGGCGCATGACGGAGTGCAATTGTTCGAGGTAGACGTCGGGAGTGACCAGTGACCAGTGACCAGTGACCAGATTGCCGGGATTGATTCGGACCTTTGCGGCCACTTTTGCCGCAGCGATGGCGATCTTTGGCGAAAAATGAACGTCCGCAATCAGTGGCGGAACCAGTGCCCCCGTGCCCCTGTGCCCTTGTGCCCCCGTGCCCTTGTGCCCTTGTGCCCTTGTGCCCTTGTGCCCTTGTGCCCCCGTGCCCCTGTGCCCTTGTGCCCCCGTGCCCTCCAGTCGATCCCTTATCAACCTGAGATTTTCCACATCCTTCATCGTCGGCACCGTAACCCGCACATACTCCGCCCCGGCCTCTGCAGCGCGCAGTATCTGTGCAACCTGACCGTCAACATCCGCCGTAGGCAGGTTGGTCATGGTCTGCACACGCACCGGATGGTGCCCGCCCATAGGTACACCGCCGATATTTACGATTCTTGTAACTCTTCTCTGGAAGTCCATCGGAGATATGAAAGACTAAAGGCTCTGTAAAAACGTTGTGATTTGATTATGAATTAATTCCGCGTACTTTATGAACAGTTGAGTCTCGGAAGTTGTGGGCAAACCATTGGGCAGCATCCCTAATTCCCCAGGATATCTCCCATCTAAATAAATAGAATTTAGACTCTCCAGAATTGTTTCATCAATGGTAAGATCTATATACTCCGATGTTAGTGTCATCAAATAGGAGAGGTTATGGACTTTCGGAATTTCTCCGGTTTTTTCTTCTAAACAGGCCTTAAGATCTTTTTCAAGTGCTTGTTGACAATGAAATGCAGCAATGGAGGTAAGTGATTCATCTTTAAGAATTAATCTGGCGGCAGCCAGATCATTATCAGCTGATTTTAACCAGTCAATTGTTGTCCTTTTCATAAAGAATCCTCCCGGTTTTGCTTATCTCTTTATAAAAGGAACTGTTTAATTCAATGAATTTCTGATACATGCCCTTTGTATAAACAACCAGGTCAATGGGATATTTCTTTTTATAATCACTAATGTACTGGTTAACCCTTAGGACAACCTTCATCCTGGAACTGAAACTATCAGGAATTTCAGGATCCGAGGTAACAACAATCAAATCCAGATCGCTATCTGTGTTGGATGTTCCCATGGCAAAAGAGCCAAACAGGATAATTTTCTCGACATCCGGTTGCTTAAGCCGATCCGTAATTGCCAGTATGTCTTGTTTGGTTATTGTCATGGATCTTTTATAAACTGCAATTATACTAAATTTTAGTGAGTTAAAGAGTCGGATTAAGCAGTCGGCCGCTGTCAACCAGCATCGTAAAGTGCCTGCTTTTAAGCACTTTTGCCAGCTCCCGCACCTGAGCCTGATGATGTGCATCAGACCCCACCACCTCAACCATCCCGGCGGTGATCAGCTTTTCGGCCACCATCCGGATCGGCCAGCCATACAGGCCGGTCAGGCTGCACAGGTTCAGCTGGAACAGCAGCCCCTGGTCCTTCAGCGTCTCATAGGACTTGAATTTCATAGCCAGATACGGAACCCGCTCCGGATGCGCCAAGATCGGACAAAAGCCCGATTTGTCAATCTCCGATAAAATCTCCCCGATATTCGCGGGATATGCCCTCCACGGAAACTCAATCAGAATATACCTTTCCTTTCCAAACGGGATCACCTCCCCCTTCTCCAGCAACCCCAAAAACCCCTCATCCAGATGATACTCCCCGCTCGCAAAAACCTCCAGTCTCTCGGTCTCTTGGTCTCTTGGTCTTACAGTCTCTTGGTCTCTTGGTCTTACAGTCTCTTGGTCTCCCAGTCTCTCCGTCTCCTGGTCTATCTCTTCGCGCAGCGCATACATCTGCCCCTCAATCCTCTCCCTCGTATTCGGATAATACGCCGCAACCACATGCGGCGTGGTGATCAGCTTCCGGTACCCCATCTTGGCCATCATCGCGATCATCTCCAGGGAATCCTCCAGCGTCGCCGCCCCATCATCCAGTCCCGGCAGGAGATGACTATGCAAGTCGGTCCCGATAACCGAAAAATCAGGGTATGTTATGTTGCTTTTACGAAACATGCTGCTTTTACGAAACTTGCTGGCAAATGTATATCACATTTCCACATTCCACATTCCACTTTTCGCCTGTTGAATGTGGAAAGTGATACTGTGATAGGGGTTCAGTGAGCAGGGTTGCCCCGGTACTTCCCCCACCATTTCACGAGGATCGTAATGGCAACGCTCCAGCCAAGAAGCGTGAGGCCTACCACCAGGATCGGCTGGTTGCGAAAGAACCATGCCCAGATAATCGCGGCAATGTTGATCAGGAGAATAAAAAAGGTGCTTCTGCGGTGGGAAAACCCGGAATCAATGAACAGGTGATGGATGTGGTTGCGGTCGGGGCTGAACGGACTTCTACCCCGGATCAGCCTGAGAACAACGACCCTCAGAAGGTCGTACAGCGGATAGATCAAAAGAGCCATGGCCATCGCTGGCGTTGCGCGCATGTACATGATATGATCGGCCGGAAGTTCATTCCGGCATACGCTGGCGGCAAAGACAGTCATCAGAAGCCCGATCATCAGCGAACCTGTGTCGCCCATGAAGAGCTTGTTTTTGGTGCCGAACACATTAAAAAAGAAGAACGGGATCAGGCCTCCCGTCAGCGACCAGGCCACCACAGCCAGTCCCGGCTGATCGATCAGATGCAGCCAGATTCCAAAAAGGAAGGATACGAGAATCCCGATGCCTGAGGCCAGGCCGTCAATTCCGTCGATCAGGTTAAAGGCATTGATAATGATCAGGTAAATAAATATCGAGAGTCCGGCGCTTATCCACTCAGGCAGCTCATGAATGCCCGCAAACCCATGAAAATTGGCAAACCGGAAATCCCCCAGAAAAACCACGATGAAAGCGGCAATAATCTGGGCTATAAACTTCTTTTGCCACGATATTCCGATGATATCATCCTTTTGCCCCACAAAGAAAAGAATGACAAGACCCGCCAGAATATATCGGAAATTATTCTGGTCCGTAGGGGGAATAAACATGGAAGAGCCCAAAATAATGCCCCCGAAAACTGCCACACCGCCCAGCAAAGGAACGGCCCCTTCATGGCTGGTGCGGTGATTGGGCTTGTCGACAAGGCCCTTTGCCCGGGCAAGCCTTACGATCACGGGGATGGCAATAAAGGATACAAACCCCGCAAGGATTAAAGCTAACACACTGGATATCAGTGTCGCATGTGGTATCAGGCTCCAGAAATCAAACATGGAAAAGGCTTAACGTTGCAAATTTAGTAAAAGTTAGGTAGGGTTATAACAAAAAACCCGCCGGGTGGTTCAGCGGGTTTGCAATCCAGGTGGATTATGTTAAGCGCGATAGGTGTGTCGTAGTTTAGGTTCGTTGTTAGGGTGGTCGTCCTGGTGCCCCTGGTCTTCGTTGCCATTTGTATTGAGCTGCCGTGCGAAATGGCACGGAACGAGGCTGATCCCCAAAGCCAGGGAGAAAAGGATGACGGCTACCAGGAAAGCGTTCTGGTTTCTGAGCAATACCGTTACCCCGAAAAGAAGCGCATTGGCCAGGATGATACTGGTTGAGGCTTGTAAATGATTGAATCCCAGTTTTAACAACACATGGTGAAGGTGATTCCGGTCGGCCGAGAATGGCGACCTCCCCTGCAGAATCCGAAGGGTAAAGACCCTCAGGGTATCGATAATCGGGATGATCATAACGCCCATAACCACCGTTGGGAATGCCTTCATAAACCGCGGATCGCCCGGTGCAATCTCACAGCACAATATTTTGATGGAGAGCACCGAGAACAGGAATCCCAGGAGCAGTGAGCCCGAATCTCCCATAAAGAGCTTATGCCGGGTGCCGAAAACATTAAATACATAGAAGCACATCAGGCCGCCGCTCAGAGAGAATGCGAGGACCGCATAGTTGACATATCCCAGCTGGTTCAGCCAGAGACCGAAAACCATCGAGATAAAAATCCCCATCCCGCTGGCCAGCCCGTCGATGCCGTCGAGCAGGTTAAAGCAGTTGATCAGTCCGATAAAAACAAAAACCGAAAATACCATGCTGACCCACACCGGGAGCGTTTCAACGCCGATCATCCCGTGAAACGTGGTGATCCGCACATCCGCGAGCACCACAACCAGCCCGGCAGCCACAACCTCAGCAGCCATCTTTTTCCGCCAGCCAAGGTTCACCATGTCATCCTTAAGCCCGGTAAAGAACACAATCACCAGCGCGGCAAAAATGAAACGGAATTCCCCCAGGGCATCATTGTCCATGAAAATCGTAGTGCCCAAAATCACGGATGCAAAAATGGCCACACCTCCGAGAGCGGGAATATGGCCATTGTGACTGGTTCGTCCGTTCGGCACTGCAACCAGCTTTTTTGCGTGCGATACCCTTACAATCGGTGGTATGGCGATCAGGGACACAAGAAGTCCCAGAATCAGCGCAAAAACCATCGGGTAATCGACAGAAAGAAGGGGCATAGGGTTTTTTTAAACAGGACCACTAATTTACAAAACAATTATGCAAAGAATATCAAAGGGTTAGCTTTATTTTTTGTGAAATTACGGTCAAGATTCGGTTAAGACAACCAAACTGTGTAATTGGTTGCCCTCACTGTGTAAACGGCCTGTTTTTCCAGATATTCTGCTCCACCCATTTTTCAATTAGCGAACGAAGGGAGCCAATTAGCGAGCGAAGCGAGCCTATTAGTGAGCGTCAGCGAACCAATTAGCGAGCGTCAGCGAGCCAATTAGTGAGCGCAGCGAACCTCTTAGCGAGCGCAGCGAGCCAATTATACCATCCTCCGCGCAAGCTCCTCCGCCTCTTCCAGGAACTGAGTCACGCTAAGTTCCCGATAAAACACCAGCCCATGCGTCGCCCGTATCAGCGGCCGCTCGTTCTCGTAAAAGAAATCCTTGCCGAGCAGCAGCTGGATCTCCTTGAACTGGTCGGTCCACACCTTCTGGGCCAGGTCGCAGAACGGACCCTTCAGTTCCGGACTCGGAAACGACGCATCCAGCTGGCTCAGGTAACACTGCCGGAAACTATTCTGCAGCACCGCCAGGCTGTTCAGCGACACCGGCACATAAACGTTCGCCTCCGCCGGGTGGAAGCGGTACCAGACGTTGCGGTACGCGAGGATTTTAATTGACGATTTACTATTTACGATTGACGATTTGGGCATTGAGGCAACATTCTCCCGTTCTCCAGGTCTCTTGGTCTCTAAGTCTCTAAGTCTTAAAGTCTCATAGTCTCTTATGGCTCGTGCCGTTGCCTGCAGCACCTTATAATGCGTATCCGGACCGCTCCCCTCCGGGTCCATCGTTACGCTGATGATATCAGGGTTGAGCCGGTTCAGCAAATCCAGTATTGGCTTCACATCGCGCTCTTCCTCAGGCTGTTCGGTAAAGATATCGCCCTTGTAGAATCCCAGCCGCAGGTGGTGCACGTCCTTCACCTGGATGCCGGAATGGGCCCACACCAGCTCCTCCTCAAACTCGCGGATCATCCCCTTGAGCTGCTGGATCTCCGGTGGATTCTTCTCGCCGTCGTAACTTGCATTCATAATCCGGATCACCTCGATAATGGTCCGCCGAAGCTGTTCCGCACTGGTTAACTGCCAAATCTTCACCATGCACCGAACAATCCGGTGACTCAGCCCCCTGAATTTACCCTCCTCATCCCGCTCTCCCACTTTATTCAGATAATGGTTCACGTCCTTGTCCCACTTGAACAGGTAGCCGCTGCCAAAAAAATCAGGATAACGCAGCATCTGGATATCCCCATGATCAATCAGTCTCAATGTATGTTCCAATCTTTCAATCAGATACCGGTTGCTCAAGGCCGTAAAGCCCGATGTCGCCACTGCGAAATGCACCTGGTTGCCCCCCGCCCTCAGCTGCCGGTTCACCAGCGGCATCAGACCCAGCATGATATCATCGTGGTGCGGGCCCGTGTGGAGGATGATCTTGTTCTGGGTAGTTTCGAGCCCCCGGGAAAGGCGGGCCTTGACTTCCGCAAGTGCCCCGGGAATGTGTGAGGAGAGTGACCAGTGACCAGTGACCAGTGACCAGTTATTCCTGTCAACACCCCTCCTCTCTTCCTTATGCCCTTGTGCCCTTGTGCCCTCATGCCCTTGTGCCCCCATGCCCTCGTGCCCCCGTGCCCTTGTGCCCCCGTGCCCTTGTGCCCCTACCTTATGCGCAAAGACATTATGTTCCTGACAATACTGCAGTACGCTCCGGATAGATTTCTCCACCGTCCACTCACCCGTACTAAAATACCTCTTCTGCACATCGGCCAGCTCTTTGGCCGCCCCCTGGGTGAGGTAAAAGCGTGCATTGGGAAGCTTCTGCAAAACGGAGGCGGGCGACTGCACATCGGGCTCATTCTCGATGGCCGTCTTTATGATGGAGGCCTTGGCTTCGCCGGCCGCAAAGATGATCGCCACCGCATCGGGATTCATCGTGATGGTTCCCAATCCGATAGTGATCACATGCCTGCTGCCGGATACCTCAATGCCCCCCAGATCCCCCGCCGCTGCGGCCTGCGTGGCATAGTTGGTGGGGCTGAGCCGGGTGGTGGAATGATGGTCGCTGCCCCTGATATTGAAGGCGATATGCCCGTCGGGACCGATGCCGCCCAGGAAAAATCCGATGCCGCCCATCTCCCGGATCCGCTGCTCGTACTCCATGCACCACGAATCGATCCTGAAAATCGATTTCTGCTGCAGCTCCTCCAGATGGCTCACCGGCTCCCGGTGCCGTAAAGTAAGGTCAATCGTCAGATCGGGAAACACATCCTGATAGCGCCCCAAAACCGGGATCTCATCGGAATTGATCAGCAGCGCCCTCTTCGGATCCAGCCCCAACCCCTTGATATAGTACTCATTCACATAATGATAAAAACTATTGTGCTGCCGCGGATTGATCGGGTAAAAATCATCTATCTGCACAAACCTTAATCCCCTCAGTCTTACCGTCTCTCGGTCTCTCCGTCTTCCAGTCTCTCGGTCTCTCCGTCTTCCAGTCTCTCGGTCTCCCAGTCTTACAGTCTCAAAGTCTTTCCCTGCCAAAAGCTCCTGCGTATATTTAATGAAATACTCCGGCGTCTTCCCCGTCGGCAGCGAAACCACCCCCTCCGGGTTCTCCGCCACCCACTCCAGGAACCGCCTGGCCGTCAGCAGGCCCAGCTCCGGGAAGTTGTCGACGATGATATACGGAATGCGGCCCGATTGTTCGCGGAACCCGCTGCGTTCATAGTACTCCTGCTCGATGGTTGATGGATTCATGGTACGGGATGATTATTGGGTTCCACAAAGGTACAATATCACAATTACGAGTGGAAAAGTGGAATGTGGAAATGTGATCGTTATCTTTACCGGTCAAACACACTTACATGAGTCCCGATCCTGTAATCGACCAACCACACAACCCGTATGCTTCTCTGGCCGTCATCGGCCTGGGATACGTCGGACTGCCGCTGGTGCTGGCCTTCGGAAAGAAAATGCCGGTCACCGGATTCGATGTGAACGCTGCCCGGGTGGCCGCCCTTCAACAAGGAACCGACCCTACCGGTGAAAGCAGTCCCGATAAATTCCGCGGGATCACCGCCCACTTCACCACCCGGCCCGATGACCTCAGATCCGCGCGGATTTTCATTGTGGCCGTGCCCACGCCGGTCGACGAACATAATGTCCCACAGCTGGATGCCCTCCGTTCGGCCACGGAATCCGTAGGCATGGTGCTAAAAAAAGGCGACCTGGTCATCTACGAGTCCACCGTCTACCCCGGATGCACCGAAGAGGAGTGCGTACCCATTCTGGAGCGTATATCGGGCTTAACCTTCAAATCCGATTTCAAGGTCGGCTTCAGCCCCGAGCGTATCAACCCCGGCGATCAGGTGCACCAGCTGGAGAATACCGTTAAGGTTACGGCCGGGTGCGACGAAAAATCCTCCAAAACCATTGCCGACCTATACAGTCTGATCGTCACAGCCGGCGTCTACCCGGTCTCCTCGATCAAGGTTGCCGAGACCGCCAAGATCATCGAAAACACGCAGCGCGACCTGAATATCGCCCTGATGAACGAATTGTCCATTATTTGCAACAAAATGGACATAAATACGTATGAAGCCCTCGAAGCCGCCGGAACCAAGTGGAATTTCCTGAATTTCTCCCCGGGGCTCGTCGGCGGCCACTGCATCGGGGTCGATCCCTATTACCTCACCTACAAGGCCCAAAAAATCGGCTACCATCCCCACGTAATCCTCGCCGGACGGTACGTCAACGACTCCATGGGCTTCTACGTCGCCAAGCAAACCGTCAAGCGCCTGCTCGCCAAAGGAATGGACATCCGGCAGGCCAGAATCCTCGTGCTCGGGTTCACCTTCAAAGAGAATATTTCCGATATCCGAAACACCCGCGTCGCCGACCTGGTAAGGGAACTGGAGTCGTATCAGGCGCAGGTCACTTTAGCAGATCCTCATGCAAATGCAGCCGATGTGTTCCAAGAGTACGGGATAAGAATGGTTGAATTGGTTGAAGGGGTTGAATTGGTTGAAGGGACCGTAGGGGAGGACCCATGTGTCCTCCCGGACCCGTGTGTCCTCCCGCCCTACGATGCAGTCGTGATCGCCGTCGCCCACAAAGAATATTCCTCCATATCCGTAGACCAGTTTAAAAAATGGCTGAAACCCGGCGGATTGGTGGTCGATGTGAAGGGGCTGTACCGGGGGAAAACTTCAAACTTCGAATACTTCTCACTTTAATAGGGTGTCGGGTATCGGGTGTCGGGTATCAGGTTAAGGAATAAGGATTAAGGAAAAAGGAATAAGAAAAAACGTTAAGGGAATAGGTTTTAGGTTGTAAGAATGGCTGATGCGCCCGATACCCGAAACCTGATACCCGAAACCCAAAATCGTAAATCGTAAATCGTAAATCGTAAATATGAAGTCCTTCGCCCTCTTCGGCGCCGCCGGATACATCGCTCCCCGCCACCTGCGCGCAATCCGCGACACAGGGAATGATCTCCTTTTCGTGGTGGACCCCAGCGACAGCGTCGGCGTCCTCGATCAGTACTTCCCCGACGCCGAATACTACCCCACCTCCGACCCAAAATCGTCAATTGTAAATCGTCAATCGTCAATCGATTTCGTCTCCATCTGCTCCCCCAACTACCTCCACGAGAAGCATATACGCTGGGCCCTGGAGCAAGGCGCCGATGTAATCTGCGAGAAACCGCTGGTCACCGACCTCAAACATCTGGATGAGATCGAAAAACTCGAGCGCGCCAGCGGACGGACGGTTAATACGATCATGCAGCTACGGCTTCATCCGGTCGTTGAGGAGATCCGGAAGAAGACCGAGAGACTGAGAGACTCAGAGACTTTAAGACTTAGAGACTTTGAGACCAAGAGACCCGGAGACTTTTCGAACGAAGTCCAACCGGCAACCGGCAACCGGCAACCGGTAACCAGTAACCAGCAACCAGTAACCAGTAACGGACAGAAGGTGACTATTCAATTGGAATATATTTCCGCCCGCGGCCACTGGTACCGCAACTCCTGGAAAGGCCGCGAGGAACTGTCGGGCGGCATTGCCATGAATATCGGAATACACCTGTTCGACCTGATGACCTTTCTGTTTGGCCCGATGAACAGCTCCAGAGTGATTACCTTTCAGCCCGATAAGGCCCGGGGAATCCTGTCGCTCGAGAACGCCGACGTGGAATGGTTCCTCTCGATCGATGGCAACGACCTGCCCGCAGAGGTGAAAGCCGTCGGTCACCGGGCATTCCGGAATATCACCATCAACGGCGAATCGGTGGAATTCACCGAGGGCTTCACCGAACTGCACACCCTCAGCTATCGGGAGATCCTGGCAGGGAGAGGGTTTGGGGTGGGGGACGTGAGGGAGTCTTTACGCATTGTGGAGACTATTAGGCGGAAGACTTAGAGACTGTAAGACCGAGAGACCGAGAGACCAAGAGACTGAGTGACTGAGAGACTGAGAGACTGAGAGACCAAGAGACTGAGAGACCAAGAGACCAAGAGACCAAGAGACCAAGAGACTATGAGACGAGGGTTGATTATAGTATTGTTGATGATGGTCGCTGTGTTTGGAGAGGCGCAGGAGCTGAGGCAGTATGAATTCTTACGGCAGAATGCCGATACATTGAACCATTCATCCGTCAGGGATTTATATCCGTTTGTGCGGCCATTGGGCAATATTTCCGTCCGTGCCCGTGCCCGTGCCCGTGCCCGTACGGGCGACCTGCGGTCGCCCATGCGGTCGCCCGTACAGGCACGGAAGCCGTTGGCGGGGTTTATTGCGAAAAAATTATTATCCGAAAATTTGGTCATCATCGACAAACCCGGCGTTTACATCACCGGCGATCCTCTCTTCGACACCGAAATCGGCCGCGAATTTGCCCGCCCCACAAATACCTGGGTGAATACACGGGGATTTCAGGTGTATGGGAAGCTGGATCTGCGGGAGAAAGTTGAATTGGTTGAAGGGGTTGAACCGGTTGAATTGGTTGAGTCAGAACCCACCCACACCCTCACACCCACACCCACACCCACACACACACCCTCTCGCCCTCGTGCCCCCGTGCCCTTGTGCCCTTCCTTAGAGTTCTACACCTCCTACTACGAATCCCAAGCCCGCTTCCCCCTCTACGTCGATTCGCTGGCATCCTTATCGGGAGGAATACCCGGTCAGGGCTTTATCCTGCTGGCGAACGGAACCTGGGACCACAGCTACGCCACCGCCTGGGTCCGATACACAACTAAGAAATTCTTCACGTTTGAGGCCGGCACCGGCAAGAACTTCTTCGGCAACGGATACCGGTCGATGCTGCTGTCGGACAACGGAAGGAACTATCCGTATTTCCGCATCGATACCCGCTTCTGGCGTGTCCATTATACCAATCTGTGGGCCGAATTCCAGGACAATAATTTCCACGATGGCCCCCTTGGGTCGTATCAGAAAAAATACGGAGCCTTCCACTATTTATCCCTTTCGATTACCAAAAGACTGGAATTCTCACTGTTTGAGGCGATTATATGGCAGGGGCGCGACAGCCTCCACAACCGCGGGTTCGAGGTCAACTACCTCAACCCGGTCATCTTTCTGCGGCCCGTCGAGTGGACCCTCGGCTCCCCCGATAACGCCCTCATCGGAATGAACCTCAGCTATAAACTATTCAACGATACCTACCTCTACAGCCAGCTCCTCGTCGATGACTTCCCCATCTCCCACCTCAAGGCCCGCGACGGATACTGGGGCAACAAGCTGGCCGGCCAGCTCGGAGCAAAGGCCTACGTACCGCTTGGTCACTGGTCACTGGTCACTGGTCACTCTGGAAAGAAGGTTGAATTGGTTGAAGGGGTTGAACTGGTTGAAAGAGCCAGAGGGCTATTCCTGCAGTCTGAACTTAACATCGCCCGCCCGTACACATATGCCCACTGGACCACGAAACAGAATTACGGTCATGTGGGGCAGCCGCTGGCGCATCCGCTGGGATCGAATTTCTATGAGTGGGTGAGTTTTGCGAGGCTCAACTGGGACCGCTTCCTGGTGGAAGGGCGTTACAGCCTGGCGAAATTCGGTGCGAATTATGATGGCCTGAATTACGGTCAGGATATCTTCATCTCCTTCGAAAACCGCGTGAACGAGCTCGGCAACTTCATCGGTCAGGGCCTCCCCACCACCCTCACCTACACCTCCTGCACCTTCTCCTACCTCCTCAACCCCTCCTCGCTCCTCAACATCTTCCTCACCCTCACCGACCGCAACCAGAACGACAACCACAGCCTCTGGGTATCCTTCGGCCTCCGCAACTCACTGCGGAATTTCTATTATGACTATTGATTTTCTATCCACAGATGTCACAGATTTACACAGATGTCGCTCTGGCCATCTGTGTTAATCTGAGCAATCTGTGGACAGTTTTTCTTTTCCTCCACAGATTACACCGATTTCACAGATTTAGTTCTGGCCCATCTGTGTTATTCTGCGTTATCTGTGGACAGTTTTTTAGCTTTCTTCCTCAGCTCCTCGTCACCACCAGCCCTTCGCTGCTTAAGGAGAAATCGACGAATCTTGCTCGGTCGTTCGGTGGATTTTCCTGCAGGTTTTTTCTGATTTTTAGCGCGGCTCCGGGGTCTTTCGCCACGATAAACATATACCCGCCGCCCCCGGCACCCAGCAGCTTCTGCCCGGTATAAAGCCCGCAGATCTTCGCCAGGATAGCCTGCACCTCGGGTGGATTCGTTCCTTTGTCGAGCGCCTGGTTCAGTTTCCAGCTGGTATCGATCAGTGGACCAAACCCCGCCCAGTCCTGCTTCAGGAGGTTATCCATCAGGTTCTCCGCATGCTGTCCGAGCTCCTCGATCAGCTGCAGCCTCCGGTTCGAATTCAGAAACATGCCCCGCACAATCTCCCCGAGAATACTCTTGGCCACCCGGGTAATCCCTGTATAGTAGAGCAGCAGGCTGCTTCGCATATCGGACTGCGTAAAATAATCACTGGGTAACCAGCGCACTACCGGTGCCTGGTTAAACCCGGGAACGGTCTCCAGTATCTTTAACCCCGGATAAATCCCCCCGTACTGATCCTGCCAGCCTCCGCCGGTGGTGAGCATCTGCTCCAGCGCAAGCGTTCTCCGCCCCACCTCCGACCGGTCCCAGCCCAGGCCGCAGAAGTCGGAGAGACTTCCCAGAACCGTAGCCGCCAGGATGCTTGAGGTCCCGAGCCCGGATCCCTTCGGCACCGCAACCAGCATGGAGATCTCAAGTCCCCCGCCCAGCTCCTTCAGCTGTTTCTCCAGCTCCTGCTCCCCGAACCCGGCCAGTACCAGCGCGGCTTTCGGTATCGCAAAGGCCGATCCCACCTCGCGGTAGGCCTGAAGCTGGGCGCTTGATGTGATCTCCTCCCGTAACCCCAGATCGATCGATCGGACTACAATTTTATTCGATGTGGTCGGCTTGATAAAGACCTGCAGCGGGGCCTGACCGTTCAGCTCCACCGCCACGTTCACCACCTTGCCTCCGTTCAGGATGCAGTTCGGCGGCGTATCCGTCCAACCTCCCCCCAAATCTAGCCGCACCGGACTCCTCCCCCAAACCACCTGATCGGAATACACCGATACCCGCGGTATTGCCGGCTCCAGCTTCAACCCCTTTATCAACGACTCCTGTAAAATCTGAAAAGCCCTCTCCCCCTCCACCTGATACCCGATACCCGAAACCCTTTTGACCTCCGCCCTGAACATCTGATCGTGTATCCTGGTCATCTCCGGCGCACTCTCCGGCAGCTCCGCCGGCAGCGCAAGCCCGCTCGCACTCCAGTCCACCGCCAGCTGCTCAAGATCAAGATGATAAAAGATGCTGTGACGGTAGTTGGCCGCCATAGCGGGGAGGACGGCGAGGCGGTACTTGGTTCTTTGGGCAAATAAACGGTTCAGGTTTGCGCGGTTCAATAAGGCAGCGGCGGAGATTTTAGTGACTAGTGACCAGTGACCAGTGACTAGTGATTGGTGCCCTGAGGCATGCGCCCCTCCCACAGCTCCCAGCAACTGGTCACCAGTCACTGGTAACTGGTCACTAATCACCTCCCGGACGAGCTCCTCACTAAGTTCATGATGCCCGATAACAGGGAACCGACCCACCCCCTGCGCCTCCCCATCAAACCGCTCATCGATACCATATACCCTGATGCACCACTCACTTTCCCCGATCGGAACAAAATCCAGACATACACCTGCCGGAAGCTCAATCGCCCAATCATTATCAGGAACACCCGTAATGATATGATTCTGATGTAGTTTCCAGTTTATTCCGATAGTACTGTTCTCTATCCAGATGTTTTCATTCTCCGCACCCAGCTTCACTTCCGATACCGAATTCAGGATAAACACCGCCGGGTGCGACTTGATCTGCCGGTGGATGATCTCCCGCTGGTCATCAACCAGGTTCTGCAGCGCCAGATTCGACGAAATCAGCTCCCGGGAGGTGCCGAAATGGTAAAACTCGCCGCCCGGCAGAGGTAATACAGCCGACGACAGTGTCCCCGTGGGGGAAGGTTGCCGGTTAGGAAGAGGTTCCCGGTTGCCGGTTGCCGGTTGCCAGTTATTTTCTCTCCGAGGGTCGTTGCCTAATTCAAGGCCAAAATCCCCATACATATCATAATACCTCAAAGGCAACTTAAGAGCGTCAACCGGCAACTGGCAACCGGCAACCGGCAACTGTCTTCCAACCGGCAACAGTCCTTCAGCGCCTGCTCTCTCGCACAGCACTGCCACCGCATCATCGCTCAGCGCCCAAATCCCCACATCAATCATAAACAGATAGTCCGGCAAATATTTTCGTATCTCATCGGGCGAGGGCTTCTGGAGCATGAACTGAAATTCATTCTTGCCGTATCGGTCGGTAAAGAAAATACCGTGACGGGAGGCGAGTTCAGGGCTCACCCAGTGCCCGAATGCCACCACATCCTTCTGGGGAACCTCCGGCAGGATTCCGGTAGATCGGATCAGCACATCCCCGCTCACCACCAGCGTATTCATCCCTTCCGGCAGGCGGTCCAGAATCTTCTCGAGCAAAGGAAGCTGAAGCCCCAATAACGTCTGATCCAGCCGCTGACCCTTCTTCCACCGAAGCACCGGCATCGGAGTTAAAATCTTACCGCTCGGCCCGTACGCCGGCAACCTCCTCGACTGCCCCCCCGAATGTATCAGTATCCTCTTCTCCCTCCCCAACCACTCTTGAAATCTTATCTCTTCTCTTTGATCTTCTCTTTCGCCTTTCGCCTTTCGCCTTTCGCCTTCTTCATGCCCCCAGGCTTGAAGCAGCAAATTCACTGTCCCTCCCCCCGATCCCAGATATCCGCTCTCCGGATCACTCGTCACAAACCACTGATCCTTCGGCAACCCGGTCAGCTCATGGAAATCAGCAGCGATATTCTTCGGCAGGGTAAGGAGGTATTTCATAGGATGATTTTTAGTATCCACAAATTTTATAAAACTGTCCACAGATATCACAGATTACCACAGATGGCCAGAGCAATATCTGTGTAATCTGTGACATCTGTGGAGAAATTCTTAAGACTTTGAAGATTTATTCCTTAGATACCAATCGTAAACTCTGCGGATCCCTTCTTCCAGCTCAACTTTGTGGTTCCATCCCAGTGAATGAAGCTTGCTCACGTCAGTCACCTTCCGCATGGTCCCGTCAGGCTTAGAAGAATCGAACACCAGCTCACCCCTGAAACCCACAATATCCTTGATCAGCCAAGCCAGGTCGCGGATGCTGATCTCGATGCCGGTGCCGATGTTGAAGAAGGTTGCCGGTTGCCGGTTACCGGTTGCCGGTTCAGGCACTGAAGTTTGAATTTTGAGATTTTGATTATTGGGATTTATTTGTGATTTGTCATTTGTGATTTGTGATTTATGCCCACCAAAATCATAATTCTCCATCAGGAACACGCACGCGTCTGCCATATCCTCGCTCCACATAAACTCCCGCATCGGCGTTCCGGAACCCCAGATCTCGACATTTACGATAGACGAATTACTATTTACGATTTTAACCCCGTGGCGCGAAAGCTCCCCTAAGACCTCCTCCTTCTTCAATCGTAAATCGTAAATCGTAAATCGTAAATCCTTCTCTATAGCCTCATACAGACCCTCCTCCAGCAATTTCCCCAGATGTATCTTTCTGAGCAACGCCGGCAGCACATGCGATTTCTCCAGATCAAAATTGTCGTTCGGTCCGTAAAGGTTCGTGGGCATCACGCTGATAAAGTTGGTGCCGTACTGGATGTTATAGCTTTCGCACATCTTGATGCCGGCGATCTTCGCGATGGCATACGGCTCATTGGTCTGCTCCAGCGGTCCGGTGAGCAGGTACTCCTCCTTCATCGGCTGCGGGCACTCCTTCGGGTAGATGCAGGTGGAACCCAGGAACAGGAGCTTCTTAACTCCATGAACATAAGCCTGATGTATGACGTTGTTCTGAACCATCAGGTTCTCATAGATGAATTCACCCCGATAGGTGTTGTTCGCCAGGATCCCGCCTACCTTGGCGGCCGCCAGGATCACATACTCCGGCTTCTCCGCAGCAAAAAAGGCTTCCACCGCTGCCTGGTTCCGCAGATCCAGCTCCTCAAAAGTCCTTCCGATCAGGTTCACATACCCCTTCCCCTCCAGGTTCCTCCAAATCGCCGACCCCACAAGACCCTTATGCCCGGCTACATATATCTTAGAATTTCTTTCCATTTTTCTTTTCTTTTCTCCACAGATTTCACCGATTACACAGATATCGCTCTGGCCCATCTGTGTTAATCTGCGTTATCTGTGGACAGTTTCTTTACATGATCAATCGTTTTATCTGCACTTTTGGTGTACCAAAGTTAATGAGTAATCCCAGTTCCATTCCTGTTGCCTTTAGGTAGTTCAGAACCTGAGCCGAATGCTCAGGCCGCAAATCCGATAAAGCTTTGATTTCAAGAACAATTGAATCAAAACACACAAAATCAGCTGTAAAGTACTTTTCTAACTTCATGCCTTTGTAAGAAATCTCAAGCTTCATATCCGAATCAAATGGGATTTTTCGTTCGGCAAACTCGATGGCAAGTGCTTCATGGTAAACCGATTCTAAAAATCCGGATCCTAATGTTTTGTGAACCTCAAAACAGGCACCAATAATCCTCCTGGTCTCCTCCTTAAAAATAAACTCCTCCTCGGGAAACCAATCATATTTATCTGATAACCTGCTCATTGATAAATCTCTTTTCTTTTTCTCCACAGATTACACAGATTACACAGATCTCGCTCTGGCCCATCTGTGTTAATCTGCGTTATCTGTGGACAGTTTCTCTTTTCTTTCTCCACAGATGTCACAGATTACACAGATCTGGTTCTGGCCATCTGTGTTAATCTGCGTTATCTGTGGACAGTTTTCTTTTCTTTTTCTCCACAGATGTCACAGATTACACAGATCTCGCTCTGGCCCATCTGTGTTAATCTGCGTTATCTGTGGACAGTTTTTTATTCAAAGTAATTCAGCGTTTTGAACCCGCCTTTCCTCAGATAAGCGTCTCGCTGAAACAACTTTAGATCAGCGGAGACCATCTCTGTTACTAATGCCTTGAGATCATATTCAGGCTCCCAACCTAGCATTTTCTTTGCCTTCGCAGGATTACCGATTAACAATTCCACTTCGGATGGACGGAAGTACTTCGGATCCACGTGAACGAGTGACCGGTGACCAGTGACCAGTGACCGGATATTCGGTAGATAAGCCTCACCAACTACCTCACAAAACCTCACTTCATTTATTTCTCCGATTCTCCCAGTCTCGAGTTCACCCTTTCCTTCGAAATAAACACTGATCCCGATCTCAGCGAATGCCAGTCGCACGAACTCCCTGATCTTAGTGGTTACACCCGTGGCAATCACAAAGTCATCCGGTTGCTCCTGCTGCAGCATGAGCCACATTGCCCTGACGTAATCCTTGGCATGCCCCCAGTCGCGCTCAGAGTCAAGGTTACCGAGATACAGCGTTTCCTGCAGACCCAGTGCGATGCGGGCTACCGCGCGGGTGACTTTGCGGGTGAGGAAGGTTTCGCCGCGGATGGGTGATTCGTGGTTGAACAGGATGCCGTTGGAGGCATGCATACCGTAAGCCTCCCGGTAGTTCTTTACGATCCAGAAACCATACAGCTTGGCCACCCCGTAAGGCGACCGCGGATAGAACGGGGTGGTCTCGCTCTGCGGAACCTCCTGAACGAGTCCGTATAATTCCGATGTGGATGCCTGATAAATGCGGGTCTTGTGAGTCAGGCCCAGCAGCCGCACGGCCTCCAGAATGCGTAAAGTGCCCATCCCGTCGGCATCGGCCGTATATTCAGGGGATTCAAAGGAGACCTTAACGTGCGACATGGCCCCCAGGTTATAGATCTCATCGGGCTGAACCTCCTGGATGATCCGGGTGAGGTTCATTGAATCCGTCAGGTCGCCATAGTGAAGCACAAAACGCTTGTTCTCCACATGCGGATCCTCATAAATATGATCGATCCGCTCCGTATTGAACATCGACGCACGCCTTTTAATCCCGTGCACCGTATAACCCTTCTTCAGCAGAAACTCACTCAGATAAGCGCCATCCTGGCCGGTAACTCCAGTTATTAAAGCAATTTTTGGCATATCATTTAAAATTTGAACAAATACAATCAAAACAGTGTCCACAGATTACACAGATTAACACAGATGGGCCAATGCGATATCTGTGTAATCTGCGTCATCTGTGGAGAATTCTTAAAATCTACATCTTCTGATCCAGCCCCTTCCCGGTTTCGATGTGCTCGAAATTCGGAATGAGCCTCGACAGCACCTTCACGATATCCGCCTTTGTGATCCC
Source organism: uncultured Porphyromonadaceae bacterium (assembly GCA_964512915.1). Classification (GTDB taxonomy): domain Bacteria; phylum Bacteroidota; class Bacteroidia; order Bacteroidales; family UBA12481; genus UBA12481. The sequence goes on along the minus strand of CAZEKJ010000002.1, from coordinate 32,930 downwards.
CGGCTTCCGCAGGGTCTCCTCCAGCAGAACAATCACCTGCCGGATCTCCTCAATGCTCCGTTTCGGCGCATTCTTGATCACCCCCAGGGAACTGAACGAATCCAGGTCCACATCCTCGCCCGCGGTCCAGAACTCTTCGTAAGCCTTTTCCCCGCTGGTGTCGGAAGCGAAGAAATATACGGGATATTCGTTGGATTTACGATTTACTAATGACGATTTACGATTGAAGAATTGTCGTGCTTCCTCTTCGCTTGAGCAAATTTTTGGTTCCAGATCCTGCTCCCTCAGAAACGCAACCGCGATGTCGGAGAAAGTCATCATCGTCTCTTCATCGAGCTTGGGGAAGAAGATCTCGCCCGATTTGCCAAGTATACAGGCAAGCAGACAGATCTCGCCGGATTCCTCGGGCGAAACAAAAAATCGTTTTACATCCGATGGGGCCGATAACGGCTGCTGCTTCATCATCCGGTGCACAAACCCGTCGGGCAAACTCCCTTGCGAAAACGCCACATTCGCAAACCGCGCCGTCGTAATCGGGAACTCCGTCGAATACGCCATGATCACCTCCTCCATGATCTTCTTGCTCGCTCCCATGATGTTCACGGGGTTGGCAGCCTTGTCGGTGGAAACGCAGAAGAAATGCTGAGGAGGTTGAACTGGTTGAACTGGTTGAACTGGTTGAAGGGGTTGAACTGGTTGAACCCCCTCCGAGGCCAAACCCTTGTGCCCCTGTGCCCCTGTGCCCTTGTGCCCCTCTGTCCCCGTGCCCTTGTGCCCTTGTGCCCCTGATAACAGCTTTAGCAACTTCTCTGCCTTGATAACATTATTCTCCAGTAAAGCTGTTATCGAGTGTTCATCCTTCTCGCTCCTCACATGTTTGTGCGCCGCGAAGTTGGCTACGATCTGGAAGGGCCCTTCGTTCTCGAGGATCCGCTCAAAAACGGGCTCGCCGAAGTTCACCGGGTAGGTTTTATAGACATCCGGCACCCTGAGGTTATGCGTGCTGCGCAGGTCGCGGGTGAGCTCGGTTAAGCCGTTCTCGCTGATGTCCACCACAATGAGTTTCGCCGGGCCATATCGGAGTAAAGCCTTGATATACGACGACCCGATCGTCCCGGCCCCGCCGATCACCAGTACCGATTTGCCCTGGATTTCCCGGATGAGGGCATCGTGATTCCTTTTCAGATCAGCCGCAAAGAGGCTCTCTGCCCTGTGCGTTATATGGTTGATTATGAATTCGTTGATGTTTAGCATAATTTTCAGGAATTGTGGAAAGTGGAATGTGATAATGTGATAAAGGTAGCGGTTTTATTTTTTCCTCCACAGATGACTCAGATTACACAGATATTGCTCCGGCCATCTGTGTTAATCTGCGTTATCTGTGGACAGTTTTGGAAAATTCCTATTCCACTCCGATTGCATACAGTGGACAAATCTCCACCCCTCCGATCCTGCCGAAATTCTCCATCGAAGTCCTGATGCCCTTTGTGGATTTTTTCAATTCCATAAACCGCCAGAGACTTTGCATGGCACCCTTGGTTCCGGCCTTGACTTCAACAGGGAGTATGATCCCATTTCTGACAATCACATAGTCCACTTCGGCCTGCGCTCCTTTGCTGAGGCGCAGCCAGTAGTAGAGCTCCTGACGTTCAAAAGGGCTGCCGTTCTTTTGGAATTCCAATCCCGCAAACACCTCCGATATGGCCCCCTGATTCACCAAATTACGATCTGAAGAGAGAAAAATCGCGTCCATATCAAGGTTTAGCAGCCTCTGCAATAACCCCGTATCCATGAAAAGGAATTTCCGGAACTTGGCATTTATTTCGGCGCCCAAAGGCAGACCATTGGCAGCGGTGTGCGTAACGGGGATGATGATACCCGCCATCGTAAGCAACTCCAACGCCTCTTTAATCTTTCCCGATTCCGCCGCGTCCGTTACTCCGGAATATACAAACTTGCTCCCCGACTGACGTGCTACGGACCGCAGTGTCTGTCGCAATAAAACCGGCGAGACCCTCTTTTTATATTTCGCGAAATCATCGAAATACGTTTGCAGAATATCATTTTGCACCTGGCGGCACCGCAGATAATCACCCGTTTCAATCCATGTTTTTACCGATTCTGGCATTCCGCCTACCAGAAAGAAGGTGCGCAACAGGTCTGCCAGCTTAGTATGTAATGGCAATAGAAGGGGCTTGTCGGCCGATGCACTGTTCTTTTCTTCAACCAGCAAATCCAGGCCCTGAGCTTTCAGAAATTCATCAAAAGAGAACGGATACAGGTAAAGTGAACGGATCCGGCCAACTGCAACCGTGGGGATCTCCTGCAGCGCAAACTCAAGCAGGGAGCCGGCAGCAATTACATGCAATTCAGGATATTCTTCGTAGAAAAAGCGGAGCGAAGCAATGGCCGGCAAACAAGATTGAATCTCATCGAAGAATATAAGCGTTCTGCCAGGGATAACCGGAACACCGGTGATTGCCGATAGCTTCGCGCTGATCTCCTTAGGATTCAACGAAACCCTGAACAGCCCGGCAAGATCAGCCTGACGTTCAAAGTTAACCTCTAAATAAAACTCAAACGACTTACCTAAATGACGCACAGCCCAGGACTTTCCTACCTGACGCGCACCCCTCAGCAACAAGGGCTTACGCGTTGATTCATCTTTCCAGTCCAAGAGATGCTGATCGATACTTCTTGAAAAATATTTCATGCTTGTATTTCTCACTTTCAAAATATCAGATCATAAAAATAACATATTTCCATATTTTCACCACCACAAATAGTAATGTTTCTCATAAATATCAGTCCACAGATTACACAGATTACACAGATGTCGCTCTGGCCCATCTGTGTTAATCTGCGTCATCTGTGGACAGTTTTTTTAATCCATTTCTGGAAAATCCTGCCTCAGCAGAAACCGCCAGGCCTCAATTACCTCAATCTCCCCAACATCCGTTGAGATCACCTCTTCACCATTTCGTGTAACAATAGTAGCGGAGTTGAGATCAAGTTCCTTCATCGCTGCATTCAGCGACTTCACTTCCCGCGCCCGGGTGGCTGGGTTTTCCAGGGATTCAGTAACCTGATAAAGGCTTTTCAGTCCATTGTTGCCAATAATCAGAAAATCAACTTCCTGTCCGTTTCGGGTGCGGTAATAATAGATCTTGTCAGAACCTCTCCGCAGGGCAATAAATATCAGGTTCTCCAGCATATGGCCGGAATTCACCAGAATCCCGGGCGCTATCGACCGGATAAAAGCATGATCTACACCATAAATCTTCTTGGGATTTGCATTTGACTTGCCATACGATGCGTCAAACATCCGAACCGTAAAGAGAAAATACGCATCCTCAAACCACGCGAGGTAATCAGCCACCGAGTTTTTTGGCACTTTGTGCCCGATGGATTTCAGATAATTGGTAAGGCCGTTCAACGTGTAAAGTGACCCGGCACTTCCAATCAGGCGATGAGCCAGGTCCGATACGGCCCGCGGATGAGGGATATCGTACCGCTCAATCAGGTCGCGGAAGAGTATGGATGAAAGATATTCCTGATGTATTTTGATGCGGAGAAACGGATCCATCCCCATCACCTCCGGAAACCCTCCCGTTTCCCAATAGGCCTCAAATCCCTTCTGGATCTGATATCTGCTGCCGGTTCCGTACGGGGCCCGACTGCTGATCCCCGCAAAATCGAGGTATTCACCAAAAGAAAACGGAAATAACTCCCAGGAAAGAGCCCTGCCCCGCATTTGGGTCGCTATTTCCCTTGATAGCATCTGTGCCGATGATCCGGTGAGATATACCTCGCAATTCTCTGTTTCCAGAATCCGGTCCACAAAGGCTTCCCAGCCGGGAATCACCTGTACTTCATCGAAAAAACAGTAGATTTTCTCTACCCGCCGCTTCCCGGGATAGAGCCGGAAATAAGCCTCCATAATCGTATCGGCTCCCGCTGTTTTTAACCCCGATAACCGGTCATCAAAGAAATTCAGGTACAGAATGTTCTCCCTGCTAACCCCGCCGGATTGCAATTCCTTACTAATCTGATGCATCAGGGTTGATTTTCCGCACCGGCGCACACCAATAAGTACAGTAGCTTTTCGGGGTACTACCCTCACCTTCAGATGCCGGGCTGTGCCTTGAAACCATTCCCTCTCCTGGGCATCCAAAAGAATCTCCTGGATCGTCTGTATCATGCCAAATTGTATAATCGGTAATATTTTTTGCTAATTTACAACATAATCAGTAATAATATATACCGATTAACGAAAACATTTTTTTCCACAGATTTCACAGATTGCACAGATATCGCACTGGCCCATCTGTGTTATCTGCGTTATCTGTGGACAGGGTTTTGTGAACATTTGTGAGAGCTTATTTGTGAACATTTGTGTTTAAAATCCTATCCATTTTTGAACAATTGCGGATTCTCACCAATCACGGGGATATCTTTGCGGAAATTTAGTGGCAAAGTGTATTGAAAAAGTCCATCTGCATACTGTTCTGTCTGCTCACACCTTTTGTGGCCCACGCCCAGGTGAAAACCAGCTTCTTCCAGGATATCGAGATATTCGCCGGAGCCGGCACCTCGCACTATTTCGGCGATATCGGCGGAAAGGATACCGCCTGGCATGCATCCGCCAAGTTCCAGGCCGTTTTCGATAACCTCGATATCGACTGGGACCAGAGCCGCCTGATGCTCGCCGCCGGCGCACGCTTCACCCGCTGGCGGAACTTCGCCCTCACCGTCCAGCTCACCCCGGTCTTCCTCAGCGGCAACGACCGCAGCTCAAACTATGAATACCGGAATTTTCAGTTCAGCTCAACCCTGATAGAATTCAGCGCCCTGGGCGAATACTACCTGGCCAACCGGCTCACCGGAGTGGCACCCTATGTGTTCCTCGGAGCCGGCGGACTCTACTCGTTCGGGTCCGCAAATTTCGTGGTCGGCAACGATTACCTGGCCACCACCGTCAGCCCCTGGCGGCAATACACCACCTCTGGCGCCACCATACTGTTCGGACTCGGCCTCCGGCTGCCCGCCATCAACCGTTTGACCCACTCCTTCGATATCTCCTACCATTTCACCACCACCGACCTCCTCGACGGACTCACCACCAACCGCAAAACCAACGACCTCTTCGTAACCGTAGCCTACAAGATCAACATCGAGTCCTATTCCCTCTGGACCTACGACCACCGCGGCCGGGTAAAATAATTCCACTATTCTTTTTCTCCACAGATGTCACAGATTACACAGATCTGGTTCTGGCCCATCTGTGTTAATCTGCGTTATCTGTGGACAGTTTTTCTCTTTTTCTCCACAGATGTCACAGATTACACAGATGTCGCTCTGGCCATCTGTGTTAATCTGCGCTATCTGTGGACAGTTTTTTTACCTACCTTGCCTGCCGCAACCACCTATTCATGGACATTTTACTGATATACCCTTCTGATGGACTCCGATTTTTCCAGTCGATGGTACCGCTGGGAATGCTTTCCGTGGGAACGGTTGTGAAAGAGGCCGGATATCAGGTTAAGCTGCTCGACCTGAACCACTACCGCGGAAACCTGAAAAGCGACCTCGCCACCTGGCAGCCCCGCATCATCGGCATCGGCGGAACCACCCCCTCCCGCATGAAAAGCTACCGGATCGCCGCCCTCGTGAAGAAGGCGCTTCCCAATGCCACCGTGGTGTACGGCGGGGTACATGCAACCTTTACCGCACCGGAAGTTCTTGAGAAAATCCCCGCAATCGACTATATCATCATGGGAGAAGGCGAACTGGCCTTCCGCGAACTATGTGACTCATTGATTCGAACCCGATCAAACCCGGAAAAGATCTCCGGTCTCGCCTTTCGCCGGGGCGGCGAAATCATCCTGAACCCGCCGAAGCGCATACAAGACCTGTCGGTTCTGCCGATCCCCGACCGGGACTTGCTGTCGGGGGACTATCGGCTGGATATGGATTTTATCAAAGGGAGCGCCGAGCCGATCATCACCTCGCGCGGCTGCCCGGCCATGTGCAATTTCTGTTCGGCCTCCCGGATGTTCCCCGGGGGCATGCGGTACCGGCCGATGGAGCAGGTGGGAAAAGAGATCGCTTACCTGATGCAGCGCCGCACCTTCAGTGGCCTCAAGGTTTTCGACAGCACCTTCACGGCCGGCCGCGACCATGTGCTCCGCTTCTGCGAAACCGTGAAACCGTTCAATCTCAAGTGGGAATGCGAGATCCGGGCTGATACGGTCGACTATGAGCTGCTCACCACCATGAAAGAGGCCGGCTGCTACTATGTGAACATGGGCCTCGAGAGCTCCGATGACGACCGGCTCAAAAAAATCGCCAAGGGCATCAGCACCGATCAGGCCCTGCAGGTGATGGCCGACTGCCGGAAGCTGGGCATCCTGGTGAAGGTGTTCTTCACGTTCGGTCACCCCGGACAAACCTTCGCCCAGTGCAAAAAAGACATCAGGTTTATAAAAACCCACCGCAAAAGCATTGATTTTTATGCGGTTACGCCCGGGCTCAAAATCTATCCCGGCACCCGCCTCGAAAAAGAAGCCCGAGACTCCGGATTCCTGGCTCCCGACTTCTCCTGGGTAACTTCCCGTCCTTCCAGAAAGAATCTCCTCCTCCTCGAAACCTCCAACACCTTCATCCTCTTCCAGAAACAGCTCGGCGCCCTCCGCCTCCTCCAGATCGTCATCATCCTCCTCTTCTCCGGCCTCTACTCCTCCCGGGAATTCATGTGGCGCATGATCAAGGAAAACCTGCGTCACCTGTTCCATTAAAACACTGTCCACAGATAACGCAGATTAACACAGATGGCCAGAGCGACATCTGTGTTAATCTGTGACATCTGTGGACAGTTCTTCCCGTATTTCTTTACCTTTGCGAACGAAAGTTGGCTACATGAAATTTAAAATCCTGATTTGCATTATCTGTGTTAGTGGCATTGCTGTAAGTACCGGCAACGCCCAGATCAAGCGCAATTTTTTCAAAACCCTCGAGTTCTACGCCGGCGGCGGGCCCACTCTCTATTTCGGCGAGATGGGCGGCAAGGATTCCGATGTGGTTGGCATCCAATCGATTTTTGATAACCTCGATATCGACCTCTGGCAGATGCGCGCCTCAGCCACGGCCGGACTGCGATACTCCCTCTACAAAAATTTCGCCGCCTCCATTGAATTAACCCCGATGCTGATCTCCGGCAACGACCTCCGCTCCAACAAGGAAGGCTCCCGCGGCGATACCCTTTCCTCGGTGCACTCCTGGTCGCATTCCACCTTCATCACCGAGCTCAGCGCCCGCGCCGAGATCTACCTGTCGGACCGCCTCAACAGCTACGCCCCCTACGCCCTCCTCGGCCTCGGCGGCATGGCCTTTGCCGGCACCAGCAGGCAAGAAACAAACCTGAACCACAGCGGATTATGCATGTCCTACCTGTTTGGCTTCGGACAACGGTTCCCCGCTAAAAAAGGAAAGGCCCACTCGGTAGAGTTGGCCTATCATTTCACCGGCGGCAAAAACGCCGATAACCTCGACGGCTATCCCAAAGGCGGCAACAACGACCTCCTCTTCACCGTCACGTATAAATATAGCATGCAGCTGGCCGGAAAGCCAGGCCGGTAGGGACGCATAAATGCGTCCAGGTTTTGTTTCTTTTATCCACAAATGTTCACAAATGGCACACAAATTTTCACAAATAGTACGGTGGAAACACTTCCCACTCTTCAATTTGTGAACATTTGTGGGAGCTTATTTGTGAACCTTTGTGGATAAATCTTATTCCATTTGTGGAAAAGTCCGCACGATCGCCTGACTGGCGGCTCCAGTCCCAAACGGAGAATGAACCTGACTCATCTTTACATACAATTCCTGATCATGAATCAGATCATGACACGATTGAATGATCTTCTCCGCATTGGTTCCTACTAAAAGCACATTTCCCGATTCCAGCGCTTCCGGCCGCTCGGTGGATTCCCGCATCACCAGGACCGGCTTGCCGAGGCCCGGCGCCTCTTCCTGGATGCCGCCGCTGTCGGTGATAATCAGGTACGACCGCTTCATCAGCCAGATAAACGACGCATACGAGAGCGGCGCCATCAGGTGGATATTCGGCAGATCCGCCAGTCGCTCATACACCGTCGACTGAACCGAGGGATTCAGATGAACAGGATAAATAATCTGTACATTTTCGGTTTCGGCGATCTCTTTCAGGGCCCGGCAAATGCTCTCAAATCCTGTCCCGAAATTCTCCCTCCGGTGTCCCGTAACCAAAATGATCTTTTGCCCCGATGAGGTAAGCTCCTTTAACCTTCCGATATCCGGGTCCGATACCGACTCAACCAGCTCCAGCGCCCAATGCAGGGCATCGACAACTGTATTGCCGGTTACGTATATCCGGTTTTCGGGTACATTTTCAAGGAGTAAATTTGCCCGGGCGGATTCAGTCGGGGCAAAATGGTAGTCGGCGATCACGCTGGTTATCTGCCGGTTAACCTCCTCCGGGAACGGGGCCCGCTTGTTATGGGTGCGGAGTCCGGCTTCCACATGACACACCTTTATTCCGAGATAAAACGCTGCCAGCGCCGTGGCAGTGGAAGTAGTGGTATCGCCCTGGACGAGCACAAAATCGGGCTTGAAATCCTCCAGCACCGGCTTCATGGAGGTGATCACCAGTGCGGTTAATCCGTGGAGATCCTGTCCGGGAGTCATCAGGTTCAGGTCATAGTCCGGCACGATCCCGAAAAAATCCAGCATCGGGTCCAGCATCCCCCGGTGCTGCGCCGTAACGCACACCCGGGTCTCGAATTCCTCAGGATGCCGCAGGAATTCCCTTACCACCGGCGCCATCTTAATGGCCTCCGGCCGGGTACCAAATACAATCAGGATCTTTTTCATTCGTTAAAAATTTTCTCCACAGATTACACAGATTACACAGATGTCGCTCTGGCCATCTGTGTTAATCTGAGTCATCTGTGGACAGGTCTTGAGACGCATAATAATGCGTCTCTACAGAATCTGAATTCTCCCGGCAAGGTCCGAAAAGAAGTCTTCAGACCAAATTTCCAGGTTGGTCTGGGAGGGCAAAAATCGGGATACATCTTCTTTCGCCCGCTTAATATTCAGATGATGAATGCGGTTCCGGAGCATTTCCCTCAAACTGTTTTCTAATAGAGGTTCAGGAGACGTCCAATGGCCGCTCTGGCGCATTCGCATTTCCAGATGTTTCAGATTTACGGGAACAGACCGGCTGACAAACCAGACAAAATCATACCAGTCACGTCCTTTGACCCTGTTTTTCCAATCCCGGAAAAGCAGGGCATGCATTTTGCCCGAAAACAACGACGGGGCATCAAAAACTCGTACGCTAAAAGGAATTGGGTTTAGTAAAAACCTTACTTCTGTCTGAAAAAACGGCGGCGGATCCGTATCAACTTCAATTTTGATTTTGAGTACCGGAAGCAACCCGGGAAACCGCTCATTGTTCCCGGGTTCAATTACCAGGAGTTGCTCCAAGGTATCGGCTTTAAGAAAAGCCGATTTAACCTGACTATCCGTTGATTTATTCTTGGTAGTTACCGTAACCGAAAAACCGTAAAACTTCAACTCATCTTCAATAAAACGGCAATACGGATCGAGAGTAAAACTTGCGTTGGGCCCGATCAGAGAAAAATCCATATCCTCGCTGAATCGATCCAAATTATATAAAATCCGTAAAGCCGTACCTCCGTAGAAAGCGGCATGTTCAAAGAATTTTGCCCGCCACAATCCCAAAAGAGCAATATGCTGAAAAATATCCCTGAGTGAATCAATCTTTCCTTCCGTTCCGGACCCCGGATATCGGGCCAACATACCAGAAATCACAGGATTCATCATGATCCCTGCATTTTTTTGAGAATCGCGGCACAAAAAGCAATCTTCCTCGACCTGCCAGCTACTGACAAACGGGTTAAAAGATCAGGATCCATTGTCAAAAAAACATCTTCATCCAACCGCAGATCCCCGAAAAGGTACTGTTCCGTTTCGAGCTTATTTTGCAGCGTATTCCCTTTGGTATCGCGAATTTTATCTGCAAGGGCACGCTCAGGCGTTCCCGCCAGGAATCCTCCGGCCTGGCTCTCAATTTTGCACATTCCAAGTAAACTGTACGTGTAGGGCACCTGCCTGTAAATAAAATCACCCAGAGGGGTCGCAAAGGTTTTAGGCCTTTTTACGGTGGTTGACGTTAACACTGTAACCGCTTCAGGGATAAGTCCATACCAGGATAGCATATAATCCATGGAAACGATGGAGGGACCATATATCCAGTTTGCCAGCAACTCTTTGGAATAGGGTCTGTTGCTGTATTTTTCACCGAATACATAAATTCCCTTCTTAACCCTGATGATTTCAGCCTTTTTCAACAAGGCATTGATTTTCATCCTCGGATTTGAATAGCCCGATAAAAGGGAACTCAGAGTTTGGTAATCAAACTCCTCCAACTCAATCCGGCGACGAATATCAATGTCCATATCAATAATTCAACATACTAAGTATATAAAATCAATACTTACTATGCTGTAAAGATAGATAAAATCGCCAAGATTGAACCGGATGAATTAAATTATCCACAAATTTTCACAAATAGCTCTCACAAATGGACACAAAGCAAATAATGGTTTTGTGTCCATTTGTGAGGGTGTATTTGTGAAAATTTGTGGATAATATTTTTTAGTAGAATAGTTTCTTCAGTCCTTCGACCAGATCCAGTTTTTCCCATGTAAACAGCTCCACCTCAAACACCTGCGTGCCGTGGCTGCTGGATTTGATGGTTTTCTTTACGGTCTGCGGAACCCGGCCCATGTGCCCGTAAGCCGCAGTTTCTGAGTAAATGGGGTTGCGGAGTTTCAGCCGGCGCTCAATGGCTTTCGGACGGAAATTGTAGAAGGTCCCGATCTTCTCGGCGATCTCGCTGTCGCTGATCTTCAGGTGCGATTTCCCGTACGTATTGACAAAGATGTTGATCGGATCAGCCACCCCGATAGCATAGGAGAGCTGAACCAGTATCTCATCGGAAACCCCCGCCGCCACAAGGTTCTTGGCGATATGTCGTGCCGCATAGGCAGCCGAACGGTCAACCTTCGACGGATCCTTCCCCGAGAAAGCCCCGCCCCCGTGCGCACCCTTGCCGCCGTAGGTATCGACGATGATCTTGCGACCGGTTAAGCCTGAGTCCCCATGGGGACCGCCGATGACGAACTTGCCGGTGGGGTTGACGTGGAGAGTGACCGGAGAAGAGTGACCAGTGACCAGTGACCGGTGACCAGTTGTGAGTAGGTTATGGTAGCTTTCGAGCATCTTTTTCATATTTCCACCGATGCTGCTAATAACACGGGGGAGAAGAATTTCTATCACGTCTTTTCGGATGGTGGCGAGCATGGCTTCGTCCGTTGGGCCGAAATCATCGTGCTGGGTGGAGATGACGATCGTGTGGATGCGGACGGGCTGGTTGTCGTCGCCGTATTCGATGGTGACCTGCGACTTGGCATCGGGACGGAGATAAGTCATCACTTTGTTTTCGCGGCGAATCTCAGCGAGAACCATCAGCAACTTATGCGAGAGCTCAAGGGAAACCGGCATATAGTTTTCGGTTTCGTTGGTGGCATAGCCGAACATCATGCCCTGGTCGCCGGCGCCCTGTGATTCAGGTTCTTCGCGCTCAACACCCATCGAAATATCGGGCGACTGCTCATGGATCGAGCTGAATACGCCGCAGGAGTCGCCGTCAAAGCGGTACTCCGCCTTGGTGTAGCCGATACGGTTAATCACCTCGCGGGCAGTCTCCTGCACATCGATATAAGTCTCGGTTTTCACCTCGCCGGCAATCACCACCTGACCTGTGGTCACTAATGTTTCGCAGGCCACCTTTGACTTCGGGTCAAAAGCAATCATTTTGTCCAGAATCGCATCGGATATCTGATCGGCCACTTTATCCGGATGGCCCTCGGAGACGGATTCGCTCGTAAATAAGTAACTCATTTTAAAAGGTTGAATTGGTTGAACTAGTTGAACTGGTTGAACTATTTTATCCACAAATTCACACAAATGAACCCTCACAAATGTTCACAAATCCTATTGAAAGCGATTGTTCAATTTGCTTTGTGTCAATTTGTGAGAGCATATTTGTGAAAATTTGTGGATAATTTTTTCATTTTGGCAGTAGTTCGTAAACATGATCAGCAATGGCCAGGCAGGAAGTAAGTCCCGGGGATTCAATGCCTATCAGGTTAACCAAGCCGGGCATTCCGGTGGCTGATTCTTCCCGGATCACGAAATCCCTTTCTTTCCCACCGGGCCGGATCAGTTTTGGACGAATACCGGCCTGATCCGGGGAAAGATCATCGGGCTCAAGAAAAGGCAGAAACCTCCGCGCGCCTTCATAAAACGCTTGTCGCTTGGATGAATCGACAGAATACTCAATTTCTCCATCAGGAAGAAAAGTAGCATCCGGACCCAGTTTTAACCCGTGATCCAGCCCGATTGTGGCATGCACCCCTAAACTCACATGATTGGCCTGGGGGACAGGATAAACAAGATGATCGATGAGCTTGCGCTTTGCATTCCTGACGGCAAAATACTCCCCTTTCCAGAAGAACAATTGATCACTATCAACATAAGTCCCTGACAGCCTGGCAATTTTATCGGAATTCAAACCGGCAGCATTGATCAGATAATTAGTAGTGAAGGAATACTGACCGTCCGGTTCCTTAACCTGAATTTCAAATCCTTCCGCAATCTTATGTATTTCTGTTACCTCAGAACGATAAACCATGGTAGCCTGATTAACAGCACAATCCCTTGCCAGGGAAATCATTAACCCCATGGAATCGATGATCCCGGTTGAAGGGAAAAACAGCGCGGCCAGGGCGTTTACCTGCGGTTCCATTTCAGCAACTTCGGCACCGGTCATCCGATACCCGTCGGCAACCCCGTTCACTTGCGACTGCCTAAGAATAGTATCAAGCTTTGCGACCTCTTCCACTGTGGTTGCAACAATAAGTTTACCAAGCTTACGATGCTGCACCTCATGGTCCAGGCAGTAATCGTACAGTATCTTGTTCCCCTCAACGCACAGGCTGGCTTTCAATGACCCGGTTGGGTAATAGATCCCCGAATGAATCACTTCGCTGTTCCGGCTCGAGGTTTCCTGGCCAAAACGGTCGTTTTTCTCCAGAATAAACACACCGTCCATATATTCCGATAACCGCGCCCCAATGGCCAACCCCACTACCCCTGCCCCAATAACCGTCGCCGAAACATCCATATATAATTGAAAAAAATTTTATCCACAAATGGTCACAAATGACACACAAATTTTCACAAATGGTACGGTGGTATCACTTACCACGGTTCAATTTGTGAACATTTGTGGGAGTTCTTTTGTGAACATTTGTGGAAAATTCTTATTCCATATATTATCTGTGGCCATGCAATACATCGGCCACCTTCTGAAACAGTCTTACGATTTTTGCGGATAATACTCCGTGGTTCTTGCCGAAATATACGTACTTACTCTTCTCCATCAAGGCGTATTTCTGATAATTGAACCCCTCGCCAGTGGCGGTTGATACGCTCTTGTGGTGAACGATTTTTACATCAGGAAGTATAACCGCCCTATACCCCGATTTGTTCAGCCGGTAAAACAGGTCGCAGTCTTCGTAGTACATGAAGTACTCCTCATCAAACCCGCCGGCCTGTAGAAAAACCTCCCTGCGTATAAAGATATCGGCCCCGGAGATATAGCCCACCTCATGAGGAGTCTCAAGGGTATTGGGCTGTGCGAGAGACAGGTGCCGGTCGTAGTAGCGGCGGTACAGCCACCTGAATCCAATGTCACTGAATGCCTGGAGCAGCGATGGGAAATTGCCATATGAGGTGTCGGGTTCGCCGGTGGGCCGGATCAGGAGGCCTCCACAGGAAGCAATATTGTTTTCGGCAGACTCAAGGAACTGGAAAAACCGATAGATACTGTTGTTGATCAGGAGGGTATCGGGGTTGAGGAAGAGGAGATACTTTCCAGTGGCAGTTTTTGCTCCGATATTGTTGGCGGCGCTGAAGCCGAGGTTTCTGGTATTCTTTAATCCACAAATGTTCACAAATGAACTCTCACAAATGTTCACAAAGGAATTGTCCGTAGAGGCGTTGTCTACTACAATGATCTCAAATTCAATATTTTGGGTGTGGGCATAGATGGACTCGATGCACTGCCTGAGGCAGTCGCCGGAGTTGTAATTGACGATGATTATCGAGACGTCTGGCGCCATTGCCGTTTGATCAGTTCGAGGAGGTGGCGTTCCCTGAAAATGAATATCAGGATGGAGAAATAGAGTCCGGCACAGAGGATTACGCCTGTAAGCAGCCGGATGAGCGGCGTGGTATCCCAGGAACGGAGCAGCCAGGCGACGGGCAGGAAAAGGCTGCAGATAAGAATTGCTTTCAGGGCTACCATCCAGTTGAGCGGTACCGGAATTTTTTTGCGGACGAAATAAAAGGAAACCAGCGTGACGGACAATTCAGCCGCAATCATGGCGATAGCCGCACCGTTTTCACGAAAAGGCCGGATCAGAATACTGTTCAATATCAGGCTAATACCAACCCCGAACAGGGTAGCGATCAGAAATTGATTCCGGAAGCCGCCGGGAACTAGCAGTTGAAGTCCGAACAGGTTACCCAGACCGATCACAAAGGCCAGGCCCGCGGTAATCTGCATGGCCGGCACGGCAGCCATAAATTTGGGTCCGGTAAAAACATAGATAAACTCCGGGGCAAAAACCAGGAGTCCGGCCGATACCGGGATGCCGAGCAGGCAGATAAAGGCGAAAGAGCTGTCGAGGGTTTTATGGAGAGCGTCTCTATCCTGACCGGCAATGCTGCGGGTGATGCCGGGAATCAGTACGGTTGCCAGCGAGATAATGACCGGGATCACCATCTTGTTCAGCTTGATGGCGGTGGAGTAAAGTCCCACCGCCTCTGGATCAGCAATAAACCGTACCATCAGTACATCCCCGAAGGTGTAAATGCTCACGGTGAGGGTTGAGGCCGAGAGGACGATCAGTGCTGGTATATGTCGCTTCAGATCGAGGTTCCGGAACCAGAGGGCCACTTTCCCCCTCAGATTGAGCAGGTACCAGATATTGGTGGCAACCACAGTGAGCACATTGATAACCAAGTAGATTACCAGGTCCTGTTCCGTTCGCACCCACAAAAACAAGGCGAGCAGCGAGGCCGACTTGATCACCAGCGCCCGGATGGCCAGGAACCGGAACTGTTCGGATCCTGTGTAGTACCATTCGATGGTAGTAAAACTGATAAAGACCAGTCCGCCCCCGATCAGGTAGAGGTTGAGGTCCACCTGAAATTTGTGCACCACCGTGATCACCACAAAGTAGAGCACCAGCATCACGGCCGTGGTGATCAGGTTGATCACCATCAGCTCCGAAACCAGACGGCTGAGCTTCTCCTTGTCGTGCGCCACTTTCGCCACCTCCACCACCCCGTAGATCGGAATCCCCAATGCCGCCACCAGCACAAAATACTGCGCCAGCGTCAGCACCGTCTGTGCCGTCCCGATCTGTTCCACCCCCAGCACCCGCGTAGCCCAGGCGAAGCCCAGGACCGTGAAGATGATGTTACTCAGTACGTAGATGAGGTTGGAGAGGTATTTTTTCATTCTGGAAGAAGTGACCAGTGACCAGTGACCAGTGACTAGTTTGGCTATTAAGTTACCGGGTGAATTAGAGGCTCTTATATGTTGCCCGGCGTTTTAACGCCGGGTCCACGATCGGATATTGGATTATTACGTGGCAAGGCACTTAAGCGCCTTGACACGTGGTTTTCGTTGTGTGCCCAATTATCCCGGCGCTAAACCGCCGGGCAACATAGTATTATTTTCTTGGATTGTTCAGCGCCCAACTGGTCACTGGTCACTGGTCACTGGTCACTTCTTCTTTTCACTCAAAGCGATAACTAACCCCTACTTTCACCTGAAAATTAAAGACGTTCTTCCCGGGATTCCACCACGAATCTATAATTTCACTCGGCTGATACAGATGCTCGTAATTATAGCTCTTAACGAAGTTCACCTGTGTGAAAAACAGGAAGTTGAGATAATCCATCTGCCCGTTGAGGGTAATGATCATATCTACCCAGTGCGCCCGGATGTCATGGATCGCTATATAATGGAAGTCGTTATTGTGCACGAATCTCTCGAACCTCAAACCCAAAACCTTATACCCCTTCACCCACGCCACATCCAGAGTCTGTAGGTTGCTCCCCGGCCCGATCCCCGCTCCGAGCATCTGGCCCTGATGGGTGTATCCCTGCTTGACCTGCGAATGGAGGTACCACGGACCGGACGACCGGTACATCATGCCCACGCGGGAATTTTCCATGTGGGTGAGCTCGAGGGCTACCTGGATGTACTGATTTTCCAGACCCTTTAAGGGGATCAGCTTGCGGAACCCGGCGAGCCAGGCTGAGGAGTGCTCGGGCTCGAGAAAGAAGTCGCGGAAGTTCCAGGCATGGTCATCCCGACCGAATTCCACATAGATCTCGGCCCGTGCCGGCTGCCAGAACCACCGCATGAACACGGAGGCCAGCTGGTTCGAACGGGCATCTTCGGCTTCATTGTTACCTTCATTTTCCTTGCTGAGCGGCAGGATCACGGGCAGATAGGAGTTGATGGAGGTGCCCATGTCCTCACGGTATACCTGGAACGACCGGGTAGCCCCAAGAAAGAGGCCCTTTACCCACCGGGGCTGCCAGGTGGCAACCACGCCGTTGAAATAGACCCAGTCGGCATGCCTGCGGTCCTTGTAATAGCCCTTATAGCCCGGATTGGTAGTATCCGGAACCGGCAGATTATACCCCGATGAATCGATTCTCCCGGCCACCAGCTGGAATTCAAATGATCCGATGGGTGTTCGTATGGGCCTGGTGCTGTTCAGGGTCAGGTGCTTGAATCCCGGAGCCGTGTTGCTCATCAGCAATGAGTTGCGGGTCCCGGGTCCCCACCAGAGGTTCTCGTTGGAGATCCCTAGCGAAGCGGGACCGAAATTCAGCCGTACGCTGCTCTGTCCCAGGTTGAACCGGCTGTGCGGCCCGTCCCCGAACTGTTCGGGCAAATCGATATTGGCATTCATCTCCCAGTACTCCGACCAAACCGCCGACGAATGCTCCGCCGGAAATCCGTCGAAAGCCCGGTTCTGGGCATACACATGCTCGGGCCTGAACTGGATGCTCAGCGGACCGATCTTCGCAAAAACCCCGGCACTGGTCAACGTGGCCAGCCCCCGCGAAGGTATCATGGCCCCGTCATTCAGGCTGAAAGGATGATGGGTGGTATACTGCATCAGAAATGTAATCGGAAGTACCTTAAACTGAAACATTTTCCCTGCCGGAAAAGCGCTATCGGGAAACACCGGCCGTATGCACATAGAAACCAGCGAATCCTGTTCACCCGCCAATTGGCCCCTCCGGTATGCATCCTCGAGGACCGCAGTGCCTACCGGGATGGTTTGGGCGAAGCCAACAACCGGTAACAGCATTGCTGCTATCAGGGTATATATTTTGACTGTTTTCAGCCTCATCTAATTTCGTGAGCCAAAATGATATTTTACCATTGAAACACTTACTTGTTGCCCCGGGTTTTTAACCCGGGGATGACGAACAGGCATTTTTATTTTCACTGGTCCAGGCCTTTAAAGGCCTGGACCAGTAATGATTGTGATCATTTTCCTACCCCCCGGGTTAGAAACCCGGGGCAACCGGTACAGACGCATTATTATGCGTCTGTACACCGCCCTCAACCTCCTTGTGTGATAATTTCCCTCAGCGAATCCACCACAAACTGCCTCTCTTCATCCCTGATACAGGTACTGGAAGGCAAACACAGCCCGATATTGAACAGCCCCTCCGAGGTGCCATCCACATAGGCCGGACACTCTTTGAAAACCGGCTGCAGGTGCATGGGCTTCCAGAGCGGACGGGTTTCGATGTTGATCCTGACGAATTTCTCCCGCACCTCCGTCGGACTCACACCACGGGCCTTTTCGGGATCAATTAAAATGGTAGTCAGCCAGTGATTGGAGTAAAACCGGTCATCCGGCTCTTCCAGAAACGTGATCCCCGGAATATCCTTCATGGCCTCCTTATAAAAAAAGAAGTTCTCGCGCCGCTTGGATATCCGCTCATCAAAAACATCCATCTGCCCCCTTCCGATCGCCGCGCAAATATTACTCATCCGGTAGTTATACCCGATCTCTGTGTGCTCATAATGGGGGAAATCATCCCGGGCCTGGGTGGAAAGGAAGGCCGCCTGCTCGTAATACTCCTTGTTTTCCGATACCAGCGCTCCGCCGGCCGAGGTGGTGATGGCCTTGTTCCCGTTAAAGGATAGTATGCCCATCTCCCCAAAGGTTCCGCAGGGCTTCCCGTTGTATCTGGCCCCGATAGCCTCCGCAGCATCTTCAATCACCGGTATCTCATAGCGGTTGGCGATCTCCATGATCTCATCCAGCCGGGCAGGCATTCCATATAGGTCCACCGCAATGATCGCCTTCGGCCGCTTCCCTTTTCGGATCCGATCCTGGATGGCCTCTTCAAGCAGCTGCGGATTCATATTCCACGAATCAATATCGGAATCGATAAAAACCGGAAGCGCTTTCTGGTAAACAATCGGATTCGCCGATGCAGAGAAAGTGAAGCTGGAGCAGATCACCTCATCCCCCTGGTCAACGCCTAAGATGATCAAAGCCAGATGAATAGCGGCTGTTCCAGAGGAAAGGCAGTTCACATAACGGGCCCCCGTCACTCTCTTCAGGTCCTCCTCAAAGGCTTCAACATTGGCCCCGTTGGGGAATATCTGGTTTTTGAGGAACGCATCCTCGATATAGAGCATCTCCCGCCCCGACATGTGGGGCGTCGATAGAAATATCAGCCTTCGTTGACTCATGCTACAAAGTAAAGGTTTCCCGCAAGATTACAGGGCCCACGGCTCCCTTAATTTTCTCCCGGCCAGCGTAAAAAACAGGATTTTCAGATCGAGCAGGAAGGATTGGTTTTCGATATAATTCAGGTTGATCCTCACCTTATCCGGGAAGATCACTTCATCGTTAAAAGCCACCGGATCGGGTTGCCAGGACAGAAGCTCTTCTTCATCAGCATATTTCAGCGTGGCCGGACCAGTCAGCCCGGGCCTCAGCTGCAGCATCCTGCGGTCCGTTCCGGTGAGTTTGTCAGCATATCCGGGCACATCGGGCCTGGGACCAACCAGGCTCATCTCACCCTTCAGCACATTCCAAAGTCCGGGCAGCTCATCAATCTTATACTTCCTCAGTACCCTGCCCAACGGGGTAATCCGCGCCTCCCCCCTGATGGTGATGGAGTTGCCGCCGTGGTTGGGTTTCATGGTTACGAATTTCACCAGGGTAAACAATTTCCCGTAGCGCCCAACCCGTTTCTGACGGAACAATACGGGGCTGCCGGGCATCAATATCAGGATAAATATTCCGGTTAAAACAAAAACCGGGCTCAACAGGATCAGCCCGGCCAGCGAGGCCACAAAATCGAAAATGCGTTTACTAATCACCGATGGAATCCAGTATTTTTTTAGCAATGGCGGAGTATCGCAGCTCCTTTTCCGCATAGGTCTTTCCCTTCATGCCCATAGTTGCTCGTTCGGATCCGGACAGCTTGCCGATATAACTGAGGGCCGCCGCGATCCGGTCGGCCTTCTCAGCCGGAACCTGCAATCCGCATCCAACCTGCTCTACCAGCGAATGAGGGTCATCCACCGCAAAAACAATCGGCTTGCCGGCCAGCATGTAGTCGGTCACTTTATTGAAGGAAGTTCCGTAACTATGTAATATACTGCTGATTCCGCCTGCATAAAGCAGGTCGCACCGGCTCAGGAAATCAGGTATCGTCGCCTTGGAAACCGGTTCCAGAAAGGAAATGTTTTCAAGCTTTTCCAATTTTGCCCGTTCCATTAATGCTGCTCGCTGTGTCCCGTCACCCACAATAATAAACGCCAGGTTCAGGTCCAAAGGAATCCGTTTAACCGCATCCAGGAGGCTGAGCATGGCATTGGAAAGAGCCAGACCGCCGGCATATCCCACAATAATGCGGGATTGGCCCTTCATCCGGCTGAAAACCTCAAGGTGGGATTCCGGAAGGGTTGCAGTGGCCTGTGCCAGGTCATCTTCGGAGAAACCATTCGGAATGAACAGGTATTTATCGGGATCCAATCCATGACTCACCAGGTACTCCTTCGCGTTCCCCAACAAGGAAATGAAATAATCGCACTTCCTGCAGGCAAAATTCTCGGCCCGCTGAACCAGCCGGATAAAAGGATGCTTCCTCGAATAGCCCCCGATCAGCATCGGACTCTGCGGCCATAAATCATGCAATTCATAAACCAATTTGGCCCGGCACTTTTTGGCGATCCGGTAAGCGGGATAGACATCCAGCACATAGGTTGAAGCCACCAGAATCATATCGGGAGCCACAGTTCCGGCAATTCTTTTATGATAAAGCAGCGATTTTAGCACGAATGCCAGGATATTCAGGATCCGGCCAACCCCCGATGATTGGTATCGCGGCGTTTTTATCCAGATATAGCGGATCCCCTCAATCGATTCCGTTTCCAGATCCTTTTTAATAGTGGGCTGATGAATCCGGAGATGCGAATAATCCGCACCCAGAATGCTCACCTCATGACCCAGTTTTACCCACTCTTTTGCCAGGTAATACTGACGGTAATCCATCCCGTAGTAGGAGGAGCCGATATAATGATTGATGATCAGGATCTTCATAGGGTCCGATCCAGGAGCTCCGCAACGGCGTCCCGGTAGCCGGTAAATGTATGACCGCTTTCTTTCAAATAGCTGATAATCTGCATGTACCAATTCCGATACGCTTCGTGGGACGAGCCAAAATACCGGTCATGGAACAAAAAGGTAACGAAGGGAAAACCCTCCTTCTCCAAGCGGTCTATTTTGGCTTTTGTCTTTTCCAGAATCTGCTCCGATGATTGGCGCTGCCGCCACCCTTTTCCGTAAAACTCATCTGAATCCATGATATGCAAGGGAAATTCAACCATGTTCCCGATTCTATAGGGTGCCTTAACGGCAAATTCAGAGGAATCAAACAGGTAGCCGGCTTGGTTCAGTTTCTCAAGGGTTCCCTCATCCTTGCGGAGATAGTGCATCCGGATGCCAAAATCCCCCTGACCGCTAACCTCTTTAAACCGCCGGTATTCCAAATCGATTTGTTCCTGATCTTCAAATGCGATCCCATGAACACCGCAGTCAAACCCATGAGCGATAACCCTTTCAATAATCGGTTTGGCCGCTGCTATTGTGTAATTCAAACCTTTGCCCTTGTCCATCGCGAAAAAGAAAGTCGAGGGAATCCCATTTGCCGCATCGAAATTCATGAGCTCATCGATGTGATGCCACTGGCCGTGGAAAAAATCGCTCATGCGCAGCCTGAACTCCCGGAAGGTCAATATACTTCCCAGCCATTCGAATTTTGCACGAATGGCAAATTTTAACAGGACACCGTCGAAGAGGTGCTCGTTTGAGTAGAGGTGGTCGACGTCATGAGAAATAATGATCTTCAACGGTGTGGAATTATGGAAAAGCTCCTACTTGTTGCCCCGGTTTTTTAAACCGGGGGTCCAGAAAGGCAACTGGATACTTACTTGTTAAGGCTTTAAAGCCTCAACAAGTAATAGTTGCGACCTGTCCCTCCTCCCCGGTTTGAAAACCGGGGCAACATATTAATAAATCGATCTCTTAACAAATTTCAATACCAATTCGATCGGGAGTATCGCCCTATGGACTGTAAATTTGGGAGTTAACTCTCCCCCAAACCCCCTAAAGAAAGACTCTATCGAGGGAACCATGGACCCTTCGAAATCGAAGACTTTAAGACCAAGAGACTTGGCATGAAGGATGGCCCCTTCCAAGGCATACCCCGCAGCTCCGCGCTGTTTTTGGTCTGAATCATACCCTCCTAGGATATAATAGGCTGTCGTTGAGTCAAAAACACAATAGCCTGCCGCAGCCATGCGACCATCCTTGTTGGCAGCAATGGCAAATGATTTTCCGGTTTGTGAAAAATCATGTACTATTTTTTTGATCAGCCCGGGATCTGATTTGCCGGTTACCAATGCCCTCACCGACTCAAGATCCGCTGTTCTTTCGACCGTAACGCCATCTTTCTGCGCTTTCGTAATATCTGAGCGAAGTTTGGGGTCGAACCCGGCCAGGATCTGATCATCCGCGGCACTAAGGTTTAACTGGTAGGTATAGCTTGGCGAGACTTTGAATCCCTTCCAGAGGTAGGGTTGAACATCTTTTACTTCGGGTGGCAGGCTGAACTGAATCATGCCGGCATGCTGTTTTTTCAGGAAGTCGGCAATGGAGGTGTGCAGGGATTTATCAAATGAATTCCTTTTAAAAAGGGAGTCAGCATCATTACGGTAAATCAATGCGTTGTGAGGAGTAGTCAGTGGATTCTTCAGATAACTTAAACCCTTTATCCGGGTATGCAAAAGAGTAAAGGCCCCAACCAGGTTTTTCTGCGGATCAAAGATCCCATAAAGGCTGAGCTGACTGCCGAACAGATCAAGCCAGTCCGGGTCATTAAAGATGGTACCCCGGTTCTCAAGAAGAGCCTGATATTGCGGATCCCGTCGGTCAATCTCTGCTATGGATAGCTCCTTCATGAGTCGTAAAGGTTTTTATAAATCAAACCGATACTATCCCGGCCGAAGATCGTCGCATTTTTGGAACAAAATTGCGAGATCTCCGTATAACGGCTTTTGATTTTTTCAATTTTATCTGCAATATCCGCCGGATCATTGGGATCCACCGCATACCCCGCCTCCCCATCCTCAAAATACCCATCGATCCCCTGACCCTTCGAATAAATCACCGGCAACCCTTGCGACATCGCCTCCGCATAAACCAACCCAAAAGTCTCTGTAAACGAAGGCATAACGAAAATGTCCGCCTCCCGATAATACCTCATCAGTTCCTCCCTATCTGAAACCTGATCGATTAGCTCCACGTTTGTCATCGAAGCACAAATCCTTCGAATATGCCGAACGTATCCCTTCTCATCGTTCAACCCGAATCCCACCACCTCAAACCTTAAACCCCGAACCTTATACCCAAGTTCTTTCACCGCCTCCAGCGTGCTCTGCAGATTCTTATTCTTCCGGATCTCCCCAACGTACAGCAGCCGGACTCCTTCTGTGTGGAATGTGGAAGTGTGGAATGTGTTATGGAGCCAGAACGGATCGATCGTGTTCGGGATCACTCTTGATTTCTGGCCGATCCTTACCCGGTACCGGGAGCTGACATATTTTGTAAGTACCTTCTCCTGGTAGGCCGGTGACAGAAATACCACATACTTTGCATTAAGCAGAATCTTCTCTCCAAACCCCCGCAGAAAAAAGAAATATTTAAAGAACAAATTGACATCGGTGTTACGGACGGCAACTATATATTCCATCTTGTGCTTGAGGTGGAGTTTCAGGGCGGCTCCGCCGTCGCTGAACAGGGTGTGGGCATGGATGAGCAGATCCGGGGAGAAATTATCGTTTTGCTCGATATCCTGGCTGATCTTCCGGATCTTCCGAAAAAAGAACAGGCGGTCAATAACCGACTGAATGATATGGGAATAGGTGTAAACCCCATTTTTCAAGTCGAAGTTCTGGTATCGGGATTGATCCTCGGGGTTTCGGATCGGAATATAGATCCATTGCCTGATGCCCAAAACATCCAGGGCGGTCACAAGATTCTGGTAAGCCTTGTTCCCGCAGTAGCCATTGATTATGTGGAGGATAGGCTTCATAATCCACCTCACCCCTGCCCCTCTCCCGCGCTCCCGTTGGTCGCGGGAGAGGGGTGGAGCACTGGCGCAAATTTGGTTGTATGTTCAATCTTACCGGTTCCTGGCCTCATCAATAAATTCTGGACCGTAAACAGGGCAAGGAAGGCAAATTCAGTACGGATATCGATCAGGGAACTAGATTTCATCAGGTTAAGGAATACATACAGCAAAAGCCAATAACTGATAAACCGCACCGGCTGCCGACGCAGGTCGAGGAGAATGTAGAGGATCCAGATGACAAAAAGGGAAAGACCTACCAGTCCCAGCTCAAACCAAATCTCCAGGATCATGTTGTGGGGATACAGCCGCATGTCTATACCTTTTATTATGCTCCCAAAACTTCCGATCCCATAGCCAAACAGGAAAGAGTCGATGTTTTTGAAAATTCCGTTGAAGGCCTCTCCCATCAATAGCAAACGTGTGCCGGTTGAGTTATCCTGACCGTTTCCGGAGATCGCGTCCATGACCATGAACACGAACCGGTCGACAGAATGGGTCAGCAGTGCATTCGTGGCCGGAATGAGGATCATCAGAAACAGGACACCGGCAAGTATCAGTGTTCCGCCAACCATCCACCAGAGCGTCCGGGTTCGAATGGTAAACCGGATAGTCTTTATCGTACTCAGATAATAAAGACCGTAAACAAATACAACAAAGAGTATCGGTCCGCGTGCCCCGAGCAACAGCATCAGTCCAAGCACAATCATAACAACCACAACATCATACCCTTTTAAAAAGGGGCCTTCTGTCTTTTGCGTCAGGATTAGAATAACGATTAATCCCAGGTATTCCGATAGCGAAAGGTATAAGCCCCCGATAGCGGAATAAGCTCCAGTCTGTTCCGGATCCGTTGCACTACCCAATAGATCGAAATATTGAAAGGGTAAAAGGCCAACAGCCAGGATTATGGTGCCAATGGTAAACACTCTAAAAAACAACCTGATATTAAACTGCTTGAAGAAAAAGGGTACGGCAAAAGCAGCAATATTCAATAGAAAATAGAGGGTCTTTTGCAAAGAATAGGATTCAGAATCAGTATAAAACAGGCTGAAAATCATCCAGGCATAAAACAGGAGCAGCAGCCCGATACTGAAAAAACTGATTTTCGGAGCATCAAAGGTGTTTTTGCGAATCACCTTGTATGCCGTGAATCCAAGTAATAATACCGCCGTCAGAAGAGTGATATCAACCGGAAGCTCCAGTCCGAAGAACTCCATGAAGGCCTTGACCTGACCAGATAACAAAAACAGGACGAGGAAAATTTCCATGAGTTTATCGGAGAGTTGAACCGATTAGTTTTTCTGCAAACGCCTCTTGCGTATAGATTTGCAGAAATCGCTCAGATATTTTTCCAGCAAGCTCAGAGTATAATGCTTGCCTTATTCCCTCTGCGATACTTACTGCACCACATTCTTCAATAAAAACCCCGGTACCGAACTCTTCAATCATTTCGCCCAGCAATCCTCTTCTTACAGCCAGCAGCGGTTTTCCGGCTGCAAAAGCATGTCCGGCAATACCGCTGGATGATTCAGAATCCCTGTATGGAACCAGGATCAGGTCGCATTGATCGATGAAGGATTTGAAGATGGAGGGTGGGAGAAATGCGTTCTGATAAAATACGTTTGAGGCCAATTTAACGTACCCACCCCCTGGCCCCCTCCCTCGATCAGGGAGGGGGTCGGTGGTCCGAGTCATCCTCGGAGCGTAGCCCCTCCCTGTTTGAGGGAGGGGTTGGGGTGGGTATGTTCTTATGGCTTTATCCATCTCCTCATCAGCATGCCCCACAATAATGAGTACAAACCTGCTCAATTCTTCCTCAGACAAATACTTCAGTGCCTCCAGAATATCTAAAGTCCCCTTCCGCTTCAGCAACGACCCGATATGCAGGAAAATCTTTTTCCCTCCAGGAATCCCAAATTGTTCCCGTACATCGAAGCCCGGTTCTGGATTTAGTATGGTTACCGGATCGGGCACCATCGTAAAGATCCCGGTATGAAAGATCCGGTTTAAATAACCGACAGCGGCAGAGTCATTAAACACAAACAATTGATGAATCTGCCTGTTCCGGATATATAAAAACGTCTGCAGATATTTCCTTAGCCAAACCAGTTTTTGACTGGCTGTGTTCTTTCCCCTCCTGGCGAATGGCTTGAACAGGAGTCCGCTGATTGAATATTTTGTCCGCTTAAGCGCCAGTGCAAATTGAACATCATTGAAATTCAGAAAACAAACGTGTTCTGCTTTATGCTTTTTTGCGTAATGATTTGCAAGCCTAAAAGTTCTAAAACTTCGCGTAAGAATGTTTTCTCCTTTTTGACTGGATGGATCTTCCCGGGCAGGAAGACGATCAATGGTAATTTGAGCAACCAGATCAGTCCTTGCTTCAAAGTCGGAATGAACCACAAAAATAAATTCCCCGGATAAGTTATGGGAATTAATATAGCCAATTAAAGTATTTAGATGTTCCCGCCGGTGGCCGCTTATATCAGGCTCGAAAAAAAGAATTCTCATTCTTTAGCCCTTATTATCAATGTATTGCTTCCAGAATTCCAGATTTTCTTCAGACTGTGACCATCCGTGACAGCCAAAGGGGAGCTCCTGGTTGTTCATTTCAAACAACGCTTTGGGGCATTGGTCAAATGCAAATTGCATGGCTAGCTTTACCGGGGGTACCTCCAGTTTGTGGTTTGAATATTGGGAGATCAACCCGAACACATAATCCTCATTGACATCAACCTGATTAAAGAACCAGGATTTCCGGTTATGATAGCCCATTAACCGGATTGCAATTTTTGGTAACTGTGCGAGCCGGGTTATCAGGTTGTGCGCTGAGTATAATTTCCAGAAACCCCTGAAATTCATCCTGATGGAATCCGATAAAAGAAATTCCTTCAATCGTGCAGGATTCCGTAACGAAAACCCTCCGTTCCCCACCCCCTTAAACCGGAGTTTCCCATTCTGCAGATAGGCCCACGGGGCGCCAACATAATCATAGCCGAAGTTGCACCATTTAGTAAGCTCATTGCGAAACACAAAACTGTCGAGCTGGTAGATCAGGATGTAATCATAGCCCAGAAACCGGTCATAAAACCCGGGCCTTAACATCAATAAATTATAGTCATCCACGCTCCTGAAATGGGCGGGATCGAACGGCTCTGGTTTAAAATCAAGCTGTTTAGCGGCAAATTGCTGTTTATACCGATCAATATTCAACCCTTCAGGAAAAGTCAAGGAAAAAGAAAAGCCGGCAAAAACGTTTAAACATTGTGATAGTGAGATGGATTCATAGCGATCCATATCTTCCTTATGCACAGGTATCACAATGCAAATGTTGCTCATTAATCCCTGCGTTTCATTGGCAAATCCAGCATCCGCGCAAATTCAGGCATCACCAGACCGATGTCATACTTCTTTACCGATTCGGAAGCCATCCTACCTAGACTATGCCTTTGGCTCGCATCCCCGGCAAGTTCAATGATCTTCTCAGCCATGGCAATCACATCCAGGTAAGGAACCGTTATGTTGTTGAATTCATGAACAAGCTCTTCCAATCCGCCGGTTTTTTCGAAACAGATGACCGGCTTTTGCAGAACCGCCGCCTCGGCTGCTGACAATCCGAAACTCTCCTCTTTCGAACAGGATACGTAAATGTCAAAAATGCCATAGACGGAATAGGGGTTTTGCAATTCTCCCGGGAAGAGCATTCTTCCGTCGAGTTCCTGTTTTCTTAATTCCTGGTCATGAATTTCAGCATCAAAGATCTTCCCCACCCAGATGTAATAAAAACCGTTACCGGGTAGGAAATGATCAATAATCCCGGGCAGCTGCAAAAACAGATTAATCCCCTTGCGGTCAATCCCGCTGCCGGAACTCCCGATAATAATGGCGTCCGGATCAATTCCGTAAGCACTCCTTAGATCTGCGCAATCCCTAAACCCTGATATTTCACCAATATTGATAACCGGACTCACAATCCTGATTCTTTTCTGTGATATGCCGTGAGCAACCAGATTATCACGGGTGATTGGCGAATTGGCGATGATCAGATCCGCATATTTTTCCGACCTCAACCGATACATTCCTGCCACCTGGAGTGCCATTTCCAGCTCATGGATATGCCAGATTATTTTTCTCTTTAACCTGGATAATACTTTGATTTGTTTTGACGTCCCAATGGTATTGGCATAGATTAAATCAAATTTTTGGGACCAAAGCCGCATCATGAGAAACAGGCGATAAATAGGGTTCAGTATGGAAATCAATACTTTTTGAATCAGGCCTTTCCCTGATGCAAGCGGTCGGAAATCCCAAAAACTGGTTCTCCCATATTGCCCGATTTCGGAATAAAGAGGCCCATCCTCCCGGATTAAAAATGACATCTGGATTTCCGTATGAACGGCCAACCATTTGACAATGTTTAATAGGTTTAGGGTCGCACCCGTTCGTTCCGCATCGTGAAAAACAAACAATACTTTCATCAACTCATTGCTCGTTTGAAATCCGTAAACCGAGAGACCGCACTTTTTTTGCAATTACCAAGGCTAAGATTAACGTCATCGGTAGCGGGAATAGGCGGAAAGACCGTTTATAGATCGGGAAAAAATTGCTCCTGAAAAGGGTGATCAAATTATAATTAGCCTGACTGATCCAGGCTTTTATCCACCGGATGCCATGAGATCTGAACTTCTTTTTCTGTAAAAACCGGCTGATCATCATCGATTCTTCGATGTTCCTGAAATTCTCAATGTTTTTCCTGCTGCCTGAAGAATTATATCTCCTGAAAGAATTTAGTGGCTCAGGAATATAAGCGCATGGTTTGTTGAGTAAAAGATTAATCCAAAGAAACCAGTCGCCGTTAATTTTAAATTTAATTAATTCTCTGGCGATTTCCTTCGTAAAGAGACCTCTTCTGAATACTACGGCACTGGCGTTTGGTATCAGGTTTGCTTTGCAAAAAAATTGTTCGATCAGCCTTTTACCATCCAAAACAAAATCCTCCGTATAACCATCCAGGGGCCCCGAGAATACCCCTGTTTCCCGATTGTTGGAATCAATGATTCGGGATCTTGTAAAACTTAAGGCACAATCCTTATTCATCAGGAAACCTATACATCGTTCCAAAAAGAGATCACTGCATAAATCATCACTCTCTGCAATCCAGATGAAATCCCCCTTCGCCAGATCTATACCGCGAATCCATTGCAGAAAGGTTGATCCACTATTGGCTTCATTATAAACAATTTGCGCGATTTTTGAATGCCTCCTGAAAGGCTCAATGACGGCCCGGCTCGAATCAGTTGAACAATCATCCAGGATTAGTACCTCAAAATCCGTATAGGTCTGGTTAAGAACACTATTAATTCGTTCCTCGAGGAAGCTAGAATGGTTATAATTTGGGATGATTACGGAGACCATTAATACCCGAATAAGGAGCTGATTACTTGATCAATTTGCCGGAAAGGCCTTTTCAGGTAATACTTTTGCGATAACCGCAACCAGAATTGAATGCCTTTATCCATAAGACTTCGTGGATCTCTATATTTATCCGGATGGTTTTTTGTGGATTTTCCAGCTTTTTCTGACCAATTAAAATCCCACACGGATATTTTCTTAAAGAATGCGGCCCCGTATTTCTCCATCATTTCCAGGGTTTTATCGTCCCACCAGTGGGTTCCTTCAGGAGCAGGAGTTTTAATATCGATTCCCAGCAGACCATATTGTGTAATCCATTCCTTTGGAACCGTAAGGATTTTGTTGGACGGTAAACCATACATGTGGTGATACTGCCGGTAGATTTTCAACGCATTCCGGCCGTTCGAATTAATAAGTTCAAAACACTGATACCACCGGTGCTTGCTGGCCATCCTATCCCAGTCGGTATATTGGAAATGCATGATCCTGATGTCATTTAAAATAAGGGTTGGTCCATCAGTTGGCAATGGCAGCCTGACACTGTGAATCAATTGGCCTTCATGCCGGTATCCATCATCCATATACCCCCAGGGGAAGTGCTGCCCCAGCCACATTTTAGTGAAACCGGGACGGAGATTAGCCAGTTGGAACTTCATGATGGTTCCCGGTTTTGAGCTCAGAATCTCCTGCCATTCAACCGAAGTCAGGACGTTCGGAGTGAAAAACTCATCGGCATCCAGAGAAATCAGCAATCGCGGTCCGGCTATTTTTCTCGCCTCATGAATCAGCAACTTCTGCCGGTCAGATTCATTATACGTTTCTGAATGATTATCAATTAAAATTACCTTTTCATACTTCCCGGCTATCTCCCGGGAGCCATCGGTTGACATCTGGTCGGCAATGATGATATGATCTGCCCACAAACTTGCCGCCTGCAAAAAGCGATCAAGAATCCAGGCCTCATTCCTGACAGGGGTCAAACTGATTACGATAGGTTTTTCTGACATGGAAAACCTATTGGGTCAATTTCCGCTGGTCCAGATATTTCTTCAAATACTGTAAAAATCCTACTGATACTATCAACCTGATAATCCGGCTATTGCCCAGGTTTTTCACCAGTGCCTGATCATTCTCAAGGGTATTCAGCAAAGAATCACTCAAAGCAGGATAATTGTTGCTCACATATCTCCTTTTTTCTTGAGCCATAATTTCCAGATTAGCCGGATTGCTTGATATTCCATCGAGACAATAAACCGCAACAGATTGTTTTAAATGCTTGTAACTAGCCCGGAATTCAAATATGGCTTTCATTAAGAATTGCCAATCTGACGAAATCTCATTGACGACATAATTTCCCGTCAGATTAAAAATGTCTCTCCGGATAAAAGTTGACGGATGCGGGAGGTAGTACGAATAAAGAAATCCGAAATCGAGAACATCAGGGAACTTGCGAACCGATAGTTTACCATTCCGCTGCTTCTCCAGCAAGTCTCCATAAATGATTCCCTCTCCCGTCAGTTCACGTTTTGCCTGTTCCAGAACCCTCTCGTTGACCAAATAATCTCCGCTGTTCAGAAACAGGAGGTACTCACCCTTCGCCCTCTCAATTCCCTTGTTCATGGCATCATACAAACCCTGGTCCTTTTCACTGACCCACCAGGACAAATCCTTTGAAGTGGATTCCAGATATTCAGCACTGCCATCCGTTGAAGCTCCATCGATTACAAAATACTCGAAATCGCGCCAGGACTGGGAAAGAACGCTGGAAACGGTCCTTTTCAAGCCTTCGAGATTGTTAAGATTAACGGTAATGATTGTAAGTTTCATCTGATTTTTGAACCCCTGCGGGGTTCTTCAGTAAGAGATTTTGGGTTGCCTTTCTGACCCTCCGGCTGCGCCAGGAGGTCACTCAAGGTGCCGCCCCTCCGGGGCTTATATTTCATTAAAGATTCATTCTGCTCAGGGCCTGGCCCTGCATGAGCGATCCCTCTGTGCCCTCCGGCTACGCCAGGAGGTAACTCAAGATGTCGCCCCTCCGGGGCTTTCTTCAAGCGATCCCATACAAAAGCTTGTTCTATTGCTATAAGGATCAAATCTGCTCTGAGTCTAGCCCTGCAAGGGCGATACCTCAGTACCCGCCGGCTGCGCCGGCGGTTCAGCAAGCCTCCCCCCAATTTTAAAAGAGCCCTGCAGGGGCTCAACTACCAAATGAACCACTCTCTGCCGCTTACATCTAAACAACGATCCCGCTCCATCCGCATTCCTAAATACATTCCCGGATTGGAGGAAAAAGTCCCAAAGAATAATTCCGAATTTCGAAGGATATCCATAGAGGCAAAAAGCCGTAATGTTTGCTCGTGGATGATGGGTTGGGATTGCTTCATGAATTCATGATGATAATACCCTCGTTCCCGAGCACTACATAAGGTAAAGATTTTCCAATCACTATAATCCTGCCGAATGGTTTCAATGATCCGGTAATCATCAGTTAAAACAAAAGCATTCCGGCAATCTGAGCGGTCCTGGATCGCTTCGAAATAATGATCAATTGGTTTAAGGTCATCTTCTTTGAACTTGTCCCCGCCGCGGATATGAAACCCGATATATTGGCTGGGTAGTCCGAGAGGTTCAATTAATTGATTAATAGTAGATTTTGTGTCAGGATTATACCGCCATGTCATCGAGATCAGTTCCCGGCATGCATCCCGGATGTCGCCATGGATTCCCAGTTCCGGGAGATCGAAGCTTTCATTCTCCAGATTGCGGTTGTGGAACTCCGGCCAAAGCTGCCAGGTGAAATAATCGATTCCATACCTCAATTTTGCCCAAGCTGTCAGTAATCTGGCTTTTTTGCCGGGCGAGGGCGGTGCCTGACGGGTATTGATTGTCAGGTGCAATCGTGATTTTTCTTCTTTGCAGAAGGGCTCAAAAAACTCAGTCCATCCTTGTGGGCTAAACCAGGCGTTTTCGGAATAAAGCGAAAACTGGACCCGATGCTTTAAGCACCAGACCATCGCAAGGATCATATTGTTGTATTCTGAGAAGAAGCCGGCATCGATCCCTAGACGAAATGCCAGCTTCCTTGAATACGATTCATTGATCTTCCGATAGTGATCGACCTGGATCATGAACTATTTAAGCATCAGTAAGCCACAGTTATCATACGGAAACTCCAGTCCGGTAACTGCGCTGATTCCGGTTATGCTGACCTGCACATGCTTCGGTATATTCATGTAGGATTCAACATTCGGCCGTGTAAGGTCGATGTCCAGATAAAAATCTCCTGAAGTCATGTTATCAGGGAGGATTATGGTTTCTTTGAGTGTAAAGGGTCCCTTGTGGAAATCATGCAATCTGCCGTAAAGGTGGCCCGGACTAAACAAGGCCTGCAAAACATCTTTCTTATCATACAACCGAACCTCCAGGGCCATTTTTTGGGCAGCAGCCAGTGAACCCTCAATGCTTACCTCAAGAATGTTGTTAGTGGCATTGAGGTGAACCCGGTTTTCCGGACTCCCATTAAGCTTTATCTCGCTTATGATCAGATCAGGATGGAGGTTTTT
>CAZEKJ010000001.1:202474-275268 GCA_964512915.1 uncultured Porphyromonadaceae bacterium | reverse complement strand
TAAATCGTCAATCGTCAATCGTCAATCGTAAATCGTCAATCGTAAATCCCATGTCCCTCCGTCTTCTCTCATCCGTCATCTGTCTTCTCCTCCTGATCGGCAACGGTAACGCTAATTCCCAAACCGATCCGGGCATCCGCGATGTATTCGTGAATGGGCGCGACGGCTACCCGCAATACCGAATCCCGGCCCTGCTTCAAACGAAACAGGGGACCCTCCTGGCCTTTTGTGAAGGGCGGGCCAGTATTAACGATCATGCTGCGAATGATATCGTCCTGAAAAGAAGTACCGACGGCGGATCAACCTGGGGATCGCTCCAGGTGATTGCCGAGGATGGCGAGAATTGCCTGAACAATCCGGAGGTGGTTCAGGTGGAACCCACCGGCAGGATCCTCATGGTTTACCAAATCTATCCGAAAGGACTCCATGAATCGGAGGTTGGCCCCGGAACCGACAATGACCGTACCTGCAAAGCCTGGCTGATTTATTCCGATGATGATGGCCGCACCTGGTCGAAACCTGAAGATATCACTGCCGGTGTAAAACGGCCGACTATTGCCACCAGCATCGCCAGCGGTCCGGGAAACGGCATCCAGCTGAAATACGGACCCCATAAAGGCCGGATCCTCATGCCTTTCAACCAGGGACCGGTGAACCGGTGGAAAAACTATGCCGCCTACAGCGATGACTACGGGAAAACCTGGGCCTACGGAGAAGTTGCCTTTGAACAGGATGCCGGTTATGGTAATGAAGTTCAGATGGTTGAATTATCAGACGGCACCGTTATGCTGAATACACGGATACAGGGCGGCACGAAAATGAGGAAGATTGGCTTTAGCAAAGATGGCGGAATCAACTGGACCGGACTGGTGAACGAGCCCAACCTCCCCGATCCGGTATGCATGGCAACGATCATCAGGCTGGATTCTTCCCCGCTCAAACCGGCGCCCCTGCTGTTTTGCAATCCCGCCTCCGAAAAGGACCGGACAAACGGCGCTCTCCGCGTTTCGTATGACGATGGCAAAACCTGGTCGTCCTACCAGCAAATCTACCCGGGCTCCTTTGGCTATTCCCACCTCACCGATATGGGAAACAGCACGGCCGGACTCCTGTTCGAGCGCGATGAGTATTCAAAGATAAG
Organism: uncultured Porphyromonadaceae bacterium; assembly: GCA_964512915.1. GTDB lineage: Bacteria > Bacteroidota > Bacteroidia > Bacteroidales > UBA12481 > UBA12481. The sequence goes on along the minus strand of CAZEKJ010000001.1, from coordinate 274,127 downwards.
CTTCGTGAAAGTCAGGGTAACTCGGTGAGGCTGTTGCCGGTTGCCGGTTGCCGGTTGCCGGTTAGGCCAGAACTGTCATCCTGACGGAAGTCAGGATCTCCCGCCAGTTGCTCCGAGGCAGGAGATCCCGGTTTTCACCGGGATGACAGGCACAACGTACTGGCCGGCCTCAGCGCCGGCCTAACTGGCAACCGGTAACCGGCAACCGGCAACCAGTATTAACCGGCAACCGGCAACCTATTCTCACCACCTGCTGAACTTCAAGTGCCGGGTATACCTTCCGCCCGCCAGTGAATCTAATTCCGTCTGGCCAAGCTGGAGGCCGAAAATGCCAGCAGATGAGTATGTTGTGAAAAGCCCGATCCCGTTTTCAATATTGGAGAATCCGGTGCCCCGATAATCATCTGAGATCTCATAAATATCACGGTAAAACTCCATCTCCCGGTTGGTGGAGAGAATCTCAAAATCGATGTTCTGAACAACCCTTACCTCAACTTCCGGATCCTCCTGAATTGCGGCCCGAACCTGAGAATAGAAATTCTCAGGACGGAAATAGTAGGAGTAAACCTTCCGCGTGCCACCCGGGAAGGAGGTCTCATTCGCATCGATTCCGGTTAAAACCCACTCAGCCACCCGGTCCTGTTCATCATCATAATATATATCCTTGTACCGCATCCTCACGAGAATCTCAAACATGCTCTCCTCGTTGGTATCCATCCATTGCATCCAGTAGGGTTCCTCATTGTAAAAATACACCTTGAAAAATGTGAACCGGGGCTCTGTGATTCTGGGTACGGCCCGGAGCCTGGTCGAAGCTTTAACCGGAGTTGTTAAACCTGGAATTTCAGCGATGAGGTTCAGGGTAAGATTATACTCTTGTCCAAGTGAGGCAAAATATTCGGGCCGGATATGAAATTTCGAGGCATCGGTCTGATAAACAATGTTGGGAGCCTGTGCGAAAATACCAGGCAGCCGGTCTCCGATTGCTGTCTCTGTAAGCTCTACCTTCTCAACCAGTTTGCCGGCAGGGGTTCTCGTCTCCAGGTACACACGTGCGCCCTTATAATAAATCGAGTCGGCAATTCTGGCAAAATCATAGGCGCTGCCGGGCCCGATGAAGGTTTTGGTGAGCCTGACGGAATAAATGCTGTCCTGCGGATGGATGATCCCATAGACCACCGGCGTGGGGGTAGAAATGATATTGGGATTGAATTCCACCTCACAGGACAGGGTCAGGACCAGGATCAGGGATATTGGAAAAAATCTGCTGAAAAATCTCACGGTTCTTGAAAAATTGGGCGGCAAGTTAGCTAAAATGCCATCACTGCTTTAGATAACGGGAGCCTCTGAAGGTTTAAAGCATTACTTTTGAAAAAAATCACTCATGAAAACGATCCGTATCATACTTTACATAGCTCTCGCCGCGGGCACATCTTTTTCCTGCACGTCATCCCTGCAAAAAAAAGCAGAAGCCGATTTTCAGCGGGTGGATGCCTTTGTCGGTAAACAGGAATTTACCACAGCCATGGAACTCCTGGATTCCATGGCGGCCTGGAATAAATCAGACTATGGTATAGTAGGGGAGACCCTTCGCAGGAAAAACGCGATAGCATCCGAATACCATAAGCAGGCAGTCACTGAAAAAAACAGCCTGCTCAATACACTGCAGGCTCAGGTTCCGCCCCTGGCCCGGGATTTCCGTTTTACCCCCGGCGAAGCGGGAATGCCCGGAATCTATGAACATAAAAGGCAAACCGTGCAATCATCCTGGAACCGGACATACCTGAAAATTACCCTGAATGAGAAAGGCGAGGTCTGGCTGACGTCACACTACTACGGAAAATCCTGGATCGACCATGTCGCCCTCAGGGTTTACGACTCGGGAAACTACGTGGTTTCCGACACCATTCCGATGGATGATCCCTGGAACCGGAAGGTGGAGGACCTGGGCGACAAGTGGGAAACAATCGAGTTCCGCGAAGGTACCGATGCCGGCATCATGGCTTTTATTGCCGACAATTATCAGAAATCAATTAAGGTTCGGTTTAATGGTAAGTCATTCCATTACATTGTGTTAGAATCTTATGACAAGGAGGCGATCCGCAAAGGCTGGGAATTGGCACAGCTTTTGAAAGAGATGGACGGACTCCGGCAGAGTATCGAACAGCACCAGAAAGAACTGAAGCAGCTGGGAACCGCAGCCGGGGCATAACAAGTTATTCAAATCAAACCAACAAACATGAAAACATCAAAATCCAGGGTTATATCAGGCTTGATGCTGTTGATTGCCCTAACACCGTTCCTTTTCACTTCCTGTTCCGATGAGTATGTGGATTTACGGGACGAACTGACCGGCCAGTATGATTATGTGGTCAAAATCTTTGCGATTGACAATGAGGGAGACCTGGTTTACCTCGGCGATCAGCCAGATCATTATGATCTCAAAGGCACCATGCGGGTAACTAAAAATGCCGATCCCGATGTGATTGATTTCTGGGACGGAAATGTGATGATGTTCAATGGAACCGATCCGCGGGACACGGGTAATGCCATTGTTTTTGACATCCCCGACCAGGAAGGCTGGGTTGGGCCCGTCAATGTTCAGGTATCGGGTTATAAATACTGGGATGTTGACAACAAATCGTACGACGGGGCCTTCCTGTTTGACGATGAAAGCATTGAGATTGCCTTCTCCGCCCGTGTCATGGATGTGGATACCGGCCTGGTCATGGTGCTTACCGCTTTCAGAAACTAATCCGATCGGATGCAGCGGACCGGGGTGAAGAATACATCCTCGAAATTATCACTGTTAAATCTGTGCCGGTAAATCTGCCCGTAATTGCGGATGATCATCCGGTGCACGGAACGCTGGGCATAGAAGGCTTTATCATTCAGGAAGCGATAATTCCCTTTCGAGTCTGCATACCCTGAGAATTGAAGGTTTAACCCTGATGTTCCGCCCTCCGTCATCTGATAGGCCTGGTCGTTCCCCATCCAGCCCCAGGTGTCAGTAGCATCACGGCTCATGCCCAGGAACTGCTCGAGGGAGGCCCAGTCGCCATCAGTCGGCAGCCGCCATCCCGGGGGACAAACAATGGTGTCATTCAGATAATAGGTATAGAGCTTGCCATACTGGCTGCAGTTCTGCGGGTCGTTGTCGTAGCAGAGCGAGTTACCCGGAATCAGGAAGTTGAGGTTACGCGCCATCCACCAGGTCCGGTTAAGGTTTATGACGGGATATCGCTGTCCGTCCCTCGGGTCGGTAAGGGTATCCCGTTCGTACTTTCCGGAGTGAACCGAAAAACGCCACACGGGTGAACAGGCAGTAAGCCCGCCGGGGTCCCTCGAAACGACCTTCCAGAAGTAGCGCTTGCCCGGCTTCAGGACTTCCGGGAAATATTGGTCTGCCGGCAGGTCTGTTTCCAGCAAGGGGGGATCGAAACTTTCACCCAGGTACAGATCATACCGGAGGTGGTCGCTGTCAGGATCCAGTGCCACCCAGGAGAGCCTGCCGCCGAAAATAATGTTATTGGCGCTGTCCCTCGGATTCGGTGCAAACGGGATCAGCGGGGCGGCATTGCCTTCCGCAACGAAAACTTCCCGGGTCTCTGTGGCAACGCCGCCAGCCCCGTCCCTTACCTGAAGCCTCACGGTATAGGAGCCGGCCGAGGAAAACCGGTGGATGTTGGTGCGGGTCTTGACAAACAGCCAGTCGTAGAACCCGTCATTCTCATAATCCCACCGGATCTCAAGCGACGAATCTTCCCCGTCGGGGTCATAGGAAGCTGTAGCATCAAGGGAAAAGAATGTTTCTGTATCACCCGAATCAGGCGTGATAATGAATGAAGCCACCGGTGGCTGATTAACGGGATCTTTCCTGCAGGAATTCACCAGCAGGAGAGGAACCAGTATGGGCACCAAAGCCAGCCACCCGTGTTTCATCCAATAAAGTTAAACCTTTTTGAGCTTCCATTTCCCACGGCGGAATAGTATAAAAGAAATGATAGTCATGATAGATTCAGCCACGACAATCGAAATAAAGACTCCTGGAGGACCAGCGTTCAGGGGCTTAGCCAGGATCCAGGCCAGGGGAATCTCGATCAGCCAGAAGCATATGAAAAATACTTTGGTTGGAGTAGCTGTATCACCCGCCCCGTTTAAGGCTTGAATCATAACCATTCCCAGACCGTAGAAGGCAAACCCGAAACTGATGATCCGCAAGGCCTGGACCGCCGGTACGATTACGGCCGGATCCTGAATAAACATCCGGATAAAAAACTCCGGGAAAATGGCTAGAACCAGACCCAGCAGTCCCATAACCACCAGGTTGACTTTTGCTGTAAGCCACACCGACCGCTCAGCGCGCTCAGGTTTGTCGGCTCCCAGGTTTTGTCCTACCAGAGTTGCAGCGGCATTACTGATGCCGGCGGATGGAAGCAAGGCGAAAATGATTACCCGGATTGCTATGGTATAGCCGGCTACAACGTTGCTCCCGAAGGTTGCTATTATCCGCACAAGACCGATCCAGCTCGTGGTAGCAATAAGGGATTGGCCAATGCCACCCAGGCTTAGTTTGATGATCTGCCAGATGGTATGCGGTTCAAAGCGGATATCTGCCATGGTTAGCCTGATTCTTCTTTTACCCCTGAAAAGCAGGAACAGCTGGTAGGCAACGCCCACGGACCGTCCTATTAATGTTGCAATGGCAGCTCCCTTGATGCCCAGCTCAGGAAAAGGGCCAATGCCAAATATCAGTAAGGGGTCCAGGATAATATTGATGAAATTGGCAGCAACCAGTACTCGCAATGACATGGCTGCATCCCCTGAGCTTCTCAATACCGAATTGATAATGAACAGGATGATGATCACTCCATTGGATCCCAGCATGATTTTCGTGTAAATGGCAAGCTCACCCTGCATCTCTTCCGAGCCGCCCATGAGCCTCATAAGATCAGAGCTCCAGAGGAAGCCTGGAACCGCGATCAGGGTCGATACCAGAACCCCCGTAAGGATTGCCTGAAAAGCAACCCTCGAAGCCTCTCCGGGGCGTTTTTCGCCGGTCCTTCGCGCTACAAGAGCTGTGGTAGCCATTGCCAGTCCGCCGCCAATGGCATAAACAATGGTTATTAATGATTCCGTGATCCCAACGGTGGCTATCGCCTCGGAGCCAAGTTTCGAAACAAAGAATATATCGACAATGGCGAAAATGGACTCCATTACCATTTCAAGCACCATCGGAATGGAAAGCAAAAAAACTGCCCGCCCCATACTGCCGGCGGTAAAATCCATCTCAGTACCGGAGATGGATTCCCATACGTCCTTGCGTAGTTGTTTTAAATTGAGGAAATACTTCATTGAAGCAAAAGATTAAAAGTATAACAGAGGGAAGGTTGCCGATGTTTCGGCCCGGGTGGGATGCCCGGTTAGATTGCTGCCCGGACATCCACAGGAAACGCGGTACTAATGAGTTTCATCTTTGTGGATTTTTGTGCAAAATTAAAGGTTTTTCGGAAATAATATATCGTATTGCCAAAATAAAAATCGTTCCTATCTTTGCCGCCGCTCTAAAGGCCAAGATAGTTAAAGGGTATAACAGTGGTTTCGTAAACCACCATTCCGGGTTCGATTCCCGGTCTTGGCTCTCTTCCGTTTTTGTTTACCTTTAAGAGGCCAAACAAACAATCCCAATCGGTTATGAAATCAATTCACCTCTTTTTTCTGCTTGCTGCAGCATTGCTCCCGGCCGGCAAGGGATCCGGACAGGTGATCCTTCCATCGCCTCTAAGTCCCCGGATTACTCAATATCACATAAATGCAGAACTTGATCCGGATAAAAAAACCGTATCCGGTGAAATGACCGTACAATGGAAGAATCCTTCCCGCGACACGGTGAGCGAACTCCAGTTCCACCTGTATCTTAATGCGTTCAAGAACGGACGCTCCACCTTCCTCAGCGGAAGGCGATCCGGGCTTTCGGAAGAGAAGGATTGGGGCTATACCGATATTAGCTCCATGAATACCGGATCCGGCGAAGTGCTAACGGATCAGCTCCGGTTTATCCACCCCAATGAATCAGCTGCTCCAACTCCCCTCCGGCTTCCGGATGAAAAGCCATTCCCGCCGGAACTCTACGGCAAGGACCAGTCGGTAGTTTCTGTACGGCTGGCCAGCCCCGTACTGCCGGATTCCACCGTGACCGTCAGCATTCAATTTACCTCGAAACTCCCGAAAATAACGGCAAGAACCGGGTACAGCAAGGATTTCTTTTTTGTCGCGCAATGGTTCCCTAAACTTGGGGTATATGAGCCTGCCGGTATGAGATATGCCCGGAAGGGCGGCTGGAATACCCATCAGTTCTTCCCTAACGCGGAGTTTTATGCCAACCACAGCCTCTACACTGTTGATTTAACCGTTCCCGAGGAATATGTGGTGGGAAGCGGAGGCCAGCTGATGAAGGAAACCGCATCGGGAGGAAAGAAAACCCTTTCCCTCCGGGCCGAGGATATTGTCGATTTTGCCTGGACCGCCTCAAAGGAGTATCAGATTGCCGAGGACCAGTGGAAACATGTGAAAATCAAGGTGATGCTGCAGCCCGAACACTTTTATCAGGCTGAACGACACATACAAGCTGTTAAATATGCGCTCGAATACCTCGATACACATGTCGGGCCCTATCCCTGGCCCTATGTGACGGTGGTGGATCCGCCAACCTACGGGCAGGGAGCCGGGGGGATGGAATATACTACCCTGATAACCGCCGGCACCTTTTACCTGATCCCCAAACAGATCCGCATGGCTGAAATGGTGACGGTTCACGAATTCGGACATGCCTACTTCATGGGAATCCTTGCCAATAATGAGGCCGAGGAGCCCTGGCTCGACGAGGGCATCAACAGCTACTGGGAAAACCGGATCATGGACTGGGCCTACGGCGAGAAAACAGCCATGATCGGATTTCCCTTTGCACATGTGGGGGATGTGGAATTTGCCAGGATATCCTGGCTGGGCGGACTCACCCCAAACCTGGTGCCTACCTTCAATAATTCATGGAGTTTCCCAAGGGGTACCTATGGGGCAACTGTCTATCAGAAGCCTGCCACCATGCTCAATACGCTGGAACGGATGGTAGGGCAGGAGTGCATGGACGAGATTTTCAGGAAATACTACCAACGATGGGCATTCCGGCATCCCTCAACAAAAGACTTTATCAGGGTGGTAAACGAAGTGATCAGGGAGCGCGGGGATTACAAGTACGGGCCGGATCTCGACTGGTTCTTTGAACAGTTTCTCTATGGAACTGCGTCCCTGGATTATTCCGTGCAGGGAATCAGGATCTCCCCGGCGATCGGGAAAGGCGGCCTGTACGATGAATCATCAGGAAAAAAATTCCTCCAGCCTGAGAATATAAAGGATCGTTTCCGGTCGGTTATCATGCTGAGCCGGAAAGGCGACGGGATTGTGCCTGTTGAAATCCGCGTCAGGTTTGATAATGGCGAGGAGATTCTTGAGAATTGGGACGGAAAGGATAAGGTGTTCGACCTTGTTTACGAGAGAAAGGAGAAGGTGGTGGCTGCCACCGTGGACCCCGGACAGAAGCTGTTGCTGGATTCAAACCTGCTCAACAACTCCTTTGCGGTGAAACCCTCTGCAAAGCCTGCACTGAAATGGGCAGCCAGATTCCTGTTCCTGGTTGAAAACATCATGCATTCACTATCCCTGATCGTCTGATCCAAAATCCGTAAACCCATGAAAGCAATATCCGCATATATCTATGGTGCCAAAACAGCCTGGCGATCACTCCGCCTTACCCTGTTCATTTACCTCTCGTATCTGGGCATCGCCCTGCTGATCACAATTCCGTTCTACAGCCTCTTCCGGTCCGCTATCGGCAATAGTGAGCTGGCCAATGACCTGATGAAAGGATTCGATGCAACCATAATCCGGGAAATTCTTGCCTCAAAAGGACAGATGTTCCGGGTTTATATCCAGGGCCTGTTCCCCTGGCTGATCGGCTTCGCGCTGCTGCAGATATACCTCACCGGTGGAATCTTCAGTAAAATTGCGAGCCCGGGTGGCCGGAGCAGTATCTCCGGTTTTCATAACTCCTCCATTCGCTTCTTCTGGCGATTTCTAAAACTAACGGTCTATTTCCTGATCATACACCTTATCCTCGGTCTGATCCTCTACCTTCCCTACCTGATTATAACCGGGATCCAAACCAACCTTACCGACAAGCAGGTTGTTGTCCCCCTTCTTATCCTTCTCTCCTGTCACCTCGTAATTCTTAATTTTATCTTCACCTGGTCTGATCTTGTAAAATCCGCTATCTATGAGCAGGATTCGCAAAAGGTGTTTAAGGGTATTTTCCGGCGCCTGAAATTAGCCCTTCGGAATTTCTTCCGGCTCTATCTTCTGGGGATCCTCCTGGCACTGATCCCGGCCGCTGCCGCAGCGGCATTTTACCTGCTTCGCTCCGGTGTAACGGTCGATACCACCGGCCTTATTATCCTGTTCTTTCTTATCCAGCAATTGTTCATCCTGCTCCGTGTATTCTTCCGGATCTGGAGACTGTCAGCGGTCTACCGGTTTTATTTATCAGCAATTAATCCGATATTCGGCCCCGGAATGTAACATTCTGAGATTTTTGATTTCTAAATGAAAAACTTCAATTTAAATCCCATGAAAATAACCCGCTCTCTTTTAACCCTGGCAATCCTGTTGGCATTCGCTTTTCAGGCTGAAGCCAAAAAAGTGCAATTGCAGTACCAGCTAAAAGCCGGTGACCAGTTCGCTTATACTCTTACCGTAAGTCAGGAAATCGCCCAGGAAATGATGGGACAGAGCCAGTCCACAGCAGTAGGAAACTCAATGACCTATAGTTTTAAGGTATTGGAGCTGCTTGCTAACGATTCCTACCGGCTGGAAGGAAAACTATCGGAGTACACCATGAACACCAACACCCCGATGGGTGAAATGAACTACAACTCCACCACCGACAAGGAGGTTCCTGATTTTGCCAAATCAGTGGCGCTAACCCTGAATGAAGTTTTTGTATTTACCCTGTCCAAAGATGGCAAGGTATCCGACGTGAAAGCCCCCGAAGGGCTGGCTGAAAAAATCGAAAAAGAAATGGGAGAGAACCAGGATATGGCGAGCCAGATGATGGCAGGCGTCGCCGGGGGTGCCGGAACCGCAGAATCCTTCAACAGGTCGGTAAGCGGACTTTTCCTGAACTATCCGGCCGAACCGATCGCCGTGAAAAAAGCATTCTCAAACGAGACCAAAGTCGAGAATATGGTGGTATTCAATACCAAAACCGACTATACACTGACCAGTGCATCGAAAACTGAAAATGAAATAGGAATTGCTTCTGTAATAACAATGGCTGACCCCTCCGCCAGCATGGAGGTTCAGGGAATGACCATCACCTATGAATTGTCCGGTGGAAAACAGGGAACCTTTACAACGGATGCCCTGACCGGCCTGTTTACTAAAGGTGAAAGTGTTACCAACATCTCCGGCGTAGTTTCGGTTGAATCGCCCCAGCTGCCCGCCCCGATGTCAATCCCGATGAGCATAAAATCAACGGAAAAGCTGACCCGCAAGTGATCAGATTAAAAAACCCCGGGGGCATGCCCCCGGGGTTTTTTAATCTGAATTCTCGTTTCACACTCCACAGTCAATTTCAAAACGTATGTTTTTCGTAAGAACGGTAACAGACGATGGTTCGACGAAGTATTCAAAACCAGGGGTCGGCACCCATTCTTGGTTATAGAGTGCCTGAACTTCGTATATCTTATTCTGTTGCAACCCTGCTACGGTAAACGTTCCGCCGGAAGCTGTGCAGGTGCCCCATGAACTGGATCCTTTTAACCGGTATCTCAATAAAATGCCGTCCGGAATAGATGCAGAGGCTCCCACGTCTGTGCAATAAATATCGATATTGAAAGTGATCGTCAGGGTTTGATCCCCACCGCCTCCTGTTGCACTGTTGTTCGGAGTTAAAGGTACTTCAACCGGAGTGCTTGAGCAGAAATCATAGGTTATAGGTTCCGGAATATTCCACAGGGGTGTGGTACCCTCCTGTGCGTGGAACGTAAGTGTAATCTGTCGGTTCCTCGGCACGCTCTGCAAAGCCTCGGTATTCAGGATGGTTTGGGTTCCTGTAAGCTCTGGATAACCCGAGAAGTAGCCATCGGTCCGGAACTCATCGCTGCCAGTCAGGGTAGCGGTAAAATAGAGCCCGTATCCCCAGCCGGTCTCACCGGATTTCGAAGCATCCGCGGTGGTAAAAAAGATCTCAATAAAATCACATGATGTCTCAAACCAGTCGAGATTCCAGTAACTCAGGTGCTCGAGCTGGGCTTCAGCTCTCAAGCCCGCCGGGGTTTGATGAATCTCAGTGGTTTTCTCAAAGGTCCATTTTCCGTTCCGTTCATCATAACTCCACAGGGGCACTTTATCCCCTGCCTTAACAGATTGGCCGGTTTCCGGGTTTTTAACCTTGTCATCAATAGCCAGATTAAGGTCAAGCTTCCCGCCGCCAAACTTGGCAGCCTTTCTCCCGCTTTCGTCCTTGATGTCGATGGCAACAAATCCCGCAGAGAAAAATGCCCCATTTTCCCTTTCACCGCCCTCCTTGTTAACATCAACGTTCAATCCTCCCGGAAAACATCTCAAGGCCGAGTCACGAACCGGATTAAAATGCACTATAGTAGTTTTCAGTTTTCCATCCAGCAGGTTTCCCTGAGCATCACGAATCTCAGTTCCGGCCGGAATCTTCATGTTGACATCGCTGTTGTCGGTGGACATGTCCATATCCTTGACAAGCTTGCCTCCCACCGTACTTCCGGAATTATCCCGGGCAGTCACCACTACGCCGTCGGGCGGGAAGGCCAGATCAACCATATTGACGACAAAATCATGGCTACCTTCACTCCTGAGCGTAATGGGCATGGAGGTTGAGACGTAGCCATCAACATCCGCTACAAGGATCAGGCTGACCGGATCATTAGGCGTTGGCTTGGCATTATAGGGATCAAGGCCGCATGTCAGATAGCCTGCCGCAGAATACATCTTCTGCATCCGCTTGCCGGAATTATCAACAACCCACTGACTGTCGGGGCCAAAAATACTTACTTCAACTTTTTTCCCGTCATTGAATCCAACCGGTTCACCGGTTGCGGCATCAATGAACTGAACCATAATGTTGGTTTTGATCACATTCAGATCCAGTTTGATATCGAGGTCATCCGTGTTCAGATTGAATTTCTGACAGGATGGACCGGCCATTGCAAGGATCAGAAAAATGGCCGCAAGAAATCGTATGCTTTTCATGATAAGGATTCTATATGATTCTGAAAGTTAACTGTAATGAAACCATGGGATACCATTTATATTGTGCAACGGCATCCATGATGACCTGCTGATTATTTTCGCTGGCCATCGGACTCAGCATATTGGTGCCGGTAAGGCTTAACTGCGGAGCACCGTGGTAAAGCGCTCCCATCTCGAAATTGAAAGAGACCCGGTGCCTGCGGGAAAGCGTATTGCCAAATCCAAGTGCCAGGTAAGGCGAAATCTTTGTTTCAGGGGTAACTTCGCCAACAACGATTCCAAGGTCAGCCGCTGGAACTACAATATCCCCGTAAAGATATTCCGATGTGGGAATGATAGTCAGGGTGTGGCGCATGGCATTCTGCATAATCCCGGCAGTCAGGTGGATGGCATTTTTAACCGGATAAAAATCAACATAAAGGTTGGCTCCCCCGAATTTCAGGTTTGCCTCAACCGTAGCACTGAATCCCTCCATCGGGATCGATTGGCTTATGGGAATATTCATAGTTGAATATCCAAGCCTGATATTGAGCCTCTCTCCAAACCCCTTAACAGCTTCAAACCCGAATCCATCGGTTGAGGCCTTGATTCCGATTCCCCAAAGATCAAGGGGACCGTAAACTGTTTTTTGGGAGACCGAATCCGGCGACTGGCCGGAAAGGGTGCTGAATGGTAAGGCTAGCAGGCACAAACCTATCAACAATAATTTTGGCTTTTTCATGCTGAAGATCTTTATGGTTTGACAGTAGGACAGGCGTTCGTCAATTAGTATCAAAGGTATACGAAATGTTTATCATATGGTTACAATTTGAAAGATAGTCCTAATCCCACCAACTCTTTAAACTGGATCCTCGGTCGGAAATCATCAGGAGTTCCGTCAGTATTCGTGTCCTTCCCGATGAGAATATCATGATCATAAATCAGGTGCGTATTAATATTGGCCGACAGATACTTGTTGATTTTCATAGTGATGAGAACCTCCCAACTGACGTCGATGAATTCGGGATCTTTGATGAAATTGGAAAAAAGATCGATCTTGGTCAGAAAGCCAACATTCTTCATCAGGTCATGCTTGTATAGCATACGGATATATCCCCCCAACTCGGCACGAAACTTTTCCCCCGGTTTTACCCCAAAGGCTCCGGCCATTGACAGGCTGTCGTCCAAAACAAAGGTCATTTTTGTTGTTAACGGTGAAGCAAACAGGGATAAACTCTCCCCCTTTTTGAGATCTGCTCCGATCGCACCCAGAAAATAAGCCGGAGAAAATAAGTCCGATATGCGGCTTCCCCCTTCAGGTTTTGAATACCCGGGCGTCATCTGGGTTTTGAAACTGGCTAAGGCTGCACCATTAAGTACTTCAGAAAACCGATAACCAACCTTTGACATCAATTCAATCCGGTCGTCTGTTTTCTGCCAGGATGTTTTACCCTGCTTAAGGATTCCGTAACCAACGTCTACCTGATTATCCCAGGCAAGGTGATCTTTTGAATAATTATAAATACCATTAAACCTTCCGCTAAGGGACATGGAGTTCTGCCCGCCTGCCGCCCAGTTTGTGAGTGAAACCTGTGAAAAGGCAATAGTCAGATTACTCTCCTTTTTCCAGCCTGAATTTGCATCAAGCTTGATGTTTCTCAGGTCCTTTTCGGCTTCGGTTACCTGTGCCGGGAGGTTGAGTGAAATCAGGGATACTGCCGCTAGTAGAGCGGACAAACAAAAGGATCGGGTTGGGATTGTTTTCATTTGTGCCTGGTTTTAAAAGTTGTAAAAATAGATAACTTTATATTTGAACAATAAATAACAGCCATGAAGACAATTCGCCTGATATCACTGTTACTGCTCCTCGGAATTTTCGGCACCCTCTCTGCCGCCTATCTGGAATATGTCCCGCAGCAAATCACCCAGCCCGATGGCACTGTCATTAACTGTTTCGCTTCAGGCGATGAATATTACCACTGGCTTCACGATTCCAACGGATTCACTATTGTTCAAAATGTGGAAACCGGATATTTTGTCTATGCCGATAAATCAGGTGAGGAACTAATTCCCACCAGTCTGCTTCCTGGATCGGATAGCCCTTCGGCAGCAGGTCTCCGGCCCGGTCTCAACATCAGCCAGGAACGTTACCGGCAGCTGTTCAATACAAAATTTAAAGACCCTTCTTTCAAGTCTTCACGCTCTTATTCCAATACAGGCGATTATAACAATCTTGTCATTTTTATCCGTTTCACAGGTCAGAATGAATATTCCGAGCCCCTGACAGTCTATTCCTCCGCTTTTAACGGCAGCGGCATCGTGTCAATGAATGAATACTTTAAGGAGGTCTCAAAATCTCAGCTAAATATCAGTTCAACTTTTTATCCCACCCCTTCGGGCACCACTATCGTTTCATATCAGGACAGTCACACCCGAAGGTATTACCAGCCCTACTCCGCATCCAATACCGAAGGCTACCGGACCGAAACAGACTATATCAACCGGGAAATGACCCTACTTAAAAATGCGGTCGAATTTGTGCGTGCACAGGTGGAGGCAAGTGGCATTGATTACGATCATGACAATGATGGTAAAATTGATAATGTATGCTTTATCATACAGGGAAGAACCGACGGATGGAGCGACCTGCTCTGGCCGCATCGCTGGGTTCTTTATCAATACGATGTCAGAATTGGCGGAGCCAGAGTGTATGATTTCAACTTTCAGTTGTCAGAAGCATTGGGTGTCAGTGTATTATGCCACGAAATGTTTCACAGTCTGGGCGCCCCGGACCTCTACAGGTACGAAAACGACGACATTACGCCTGTCGGCCCCTGGGACCTTATGGCACATAACAAAACTCCGCCCCAGCACATGAGTGCGTATATGAAAATGAAATACGGTAAGTGGTTCTCCCAGATTCCTACAATTAATGCAGCGGGCACCTATTCCCTGAAACCACTCTCTTCTGATGGATATGCCGCCTTTAAGATTCCCTCACCCAATTCCACCAGTGAGTTTTTTGTTGTTGAATACCGTAAGGCAGCAGGTCGGTTTGAGTCAAGCCTCGTCGGTACCGGCCTGATCATATACCGGATCAACCAATCCCTTGATGGTAATGCAGATGGGCCACCCGATGAGGTGTATGTATATCGGCCTAACGGGAACAACCGCAGCAACGGAAACATCAATGCCGCACCTTATAGTTCAAACCTCGGCCGGACGGAGTTTAGCGATAATACCAGCCCTTCCTGTTTCCTGAGTACGGGAGCCCCCGGAGGCATTAAAATATCAAACATCGGAGCTGCCGGTGAAACGATCTCCTTTACTGTAGGATCCGGTGGTGCGTTTAACCCTCCTCATAGTCTTACCGCATCCCTCACAGGACGGAATGTTACACTCAACTGGCAAAAGCCGGAAACGGGAAATGGCTCGCTGGATGCCTACAAGGTATACCGGAATCAAACCCTGATCGGAACAATAACCAATCCGAATACAGTAACCTTTTCGGATAATAACCTTGCAGACGGAACCTACAATTATTACGTGACAGCACGCTACGTTACCCCTGCAGGCGAATCAGCAGGATCCAACACCGTTACCGTCTCGGTTGGGGGGAGCGACAAACCCGACCTGGTTATTACGAACCCGGTCATCCTCCCGGTTAACGTTGAATCCGGTGATGCCGTAAGCTTGTCCTGTAAACTTGAAAACAGGGGCGCCGCCAGCGCGGGTATCAGTATGCTGAGGGTTTATCTGTCACTGGATGAGGTTTTTGACTCGGAAGACAGGCAACTTGCCGAAGGCTCAATGAGCGCACTCGAGGCTGGTGCCTCACTTGATGTTGCCGGCGACGACATATCAATACCTGAAAGTGTCAACAACGGCAAATGGTTTGTACTCTTTATTGCCGATGCTGACGGTGCCGTGGCAGAGTCAATTGAAAATAACAATCAGGCCTCAACCACTCTCACAATCGGGAATCCCGCCCTGAACCCACCAAGGAACCTGGTGGCTCAGGTTAATCAATTGTCCGTTAAGCTGAACTGGCTCGAACCGGAACCCGGCGGCGGTACAGTTGCAGGGTATGCAGTGTACCGGAACGGAATTAAAATTTCAACCATAAACAACCCCGAACTGCTTGAGTTTACAGACCCCGGACTCTCCCTGGGTACCTATACCTACCATGTTACCGCAGTTTATTCCGCACCGGTCGGCGAATCTTCAAAGTCAAATGAAGTTACTGTTACCGTAACCAATGAAGAGAAGCCCGACCTTACCATCCAGAATTTTGATATTACCCCCAAGTCGGCTGCACCGGGAGGCAGTATCGATATTTCCTGCACCTTGCTTAATATCGGGGGCTCCCAAGCCCCGGAAACCCAGATTGATCTGTACCTGTCACAGGATCAGGTTATTGATGCAACCGATATATACCTGGCTTACGGTACATTGGACCCGCTCGATGCCGGGGATAATGTTACCGTCACCGGCGAGGATATCTCCCTCCCGGATAATCTGGCATCCGGTACCTGGTATGCCCTGATTATGTGCGATGCGCTGGGAGTGATTGCTGAGTCCAATGAAAACAACAACCTCGCATCCACCATACTTATAGTCCAGGGGGAATCTCCGGACCTTCAGATCATCAGCATCTCATTCTTTCCATTAGTCATTACCCCAAACACCAACGTACGCGTTAACTCAATCGTCTATAATGGAGGAACGGTTCTTGCCTCAACCGTTAAAATCACCTTTTACCTCTCCTCCGATGAAGTGCTTGACCCTTCGGATAGAAAGTTATTTGATGAATCAACAAGAACCCTTGGTGCCAAAGGAACCATACCCCTCTCAGGGGGGTTCACGATCCAGCCTACCTATCAGCCGGGTCAATATTACCTGATCGGGGTGGTTGATAAGGACAATACAATCAATGAATCTGATGAAACCAATAACCAAATGATTAAGCCGGTCATTATTTCCGGTACTTCAGGGATTGGGGATGATTTCCTGGATCTTACTATGCTCGTTTTTCCGGTTCCTGCCAACGAACATCTTAACATCGACCTGTCCGATGACCCAGGGCAATGTGCTCGCATTCAGGTAATTGATATGCTGGGAAAAACAATTTTCCAGCAGGATTTTGTAACCACAATGGCAGATCATATTGAAATAAATGTCTCAAGCTGGGAGGAAGGGATTTATCTGCTACGCTATGGAACGGCTGAAAAAAGCCTTTTCCGAAAAATCCTGATTGAGTAAAAAAAACTATTTTCTACTATCATTAGTTCTTTTTGTTTTTAACTTTATAAACACAAAATATTATGAGTTGAAAAAAAACAACTGCAAATACTATTAATCACTAAACCAATAGAATAAACTAGATGAAAACAAAAAATTCACTGTTGGGAATGGCCGGGATGGTTCTTCTGGCCACAATCATGCTGTCGTCCTGTAAGAAGGATGATCCGATTATTGTTGAGAAGCAGACCAAGGTCACCGGTACCGCCAAACTGGTTGCCGGAACTCCGGGTGACCTGGGGAATGCTCAGGTTGCACTGTATATCAGCATCGACGACTGGAACAACTACCAACCGGTTAAAGTGTCTGAGAACGTTACCGGATCAGGGGCCAAGATCGGTTTCACCTTTAACGATGTGGTTCCTGGTAATTATTACCTGGATGTATGGCTCGACAATGACCGCAGCGGTGATTGGTCAGCCGGCGATTTTGTCGGATGGTGGGGCTCAGGTGCATTGTCCGCACCCTCCCTGTCGCCATTTATGGTTGCCGAAGGGAAAACCGTCAACAAAGACATCATTTGTGATGTTCTTTAGCTGAAATGTCAAAGGAAATTGAAAAGCCTCCGGATCCCCGGAGGCTTTTTTTCTTTTTTCAAACCAGTAACCTTCATTTCAAGTTCAGTTACAGGAAAGTGAATTAATGACTATTTGACGAATGCCGGTTGATCGATTGCAAGCTATGTTTGTTTTTGAGTACTTTTAAATTTGCAGGACATATTAATCTCTGATATTTCGTGAAATACAAGGTAAGGCTGATTGCTTTTTTGTTACTGTATTGTGGATATGGCTTTTCACAGGACTCCGGAATGGTATTCAGGTCTCTTTCTGTGGAAGACGGTTTATCTCAGGGAATTATTACGGCCATTACTGAAGACTCCAAAGGCAGTCTCTGGGTTGGAACTGATATCGGTTTAAACAGACTGGTTGGAAAACATGTCACTGTTTTTCTACACTCTGACGAAGATTCCACCTCCCTGCCGGCTAATAACATAAAATGCCTTACTGTTGATTCCCTTGATAATTTATGGATTGGGACCTATGAATCCGGCATTGCCTGCTATAGCATCAAAACCAATAAATTCACAACATTTAAATTCTTTGACGATAGTGGAAATGATGTTTCCCGGGCATTGATTAGCCGGATTATTATTGACGGGAATGATCTTTGGGCAGCCGCTTTTGATTTTGGTTTGTTTCATATTGATTTAAAAACCAGGATTACCCGCGTTTATCCAATTTACAGTTCTGAAGATCCGGGTGAGCTATTAAAGATCAATGATGTTTTTATTGATCAGGGAGAGTTATGGCTAGGCGTAAATAAGGAAGGATTAATACTCTTTGATCGGGGAAAAGGGATCCTCAGGCATCACTGGGTAAAAAACCGAACCAATGACTTGAACTTTAATAATGCCTGGAAAATTTTTCCCGGCCGATACCCTGATATCTGGGTTGGTACAGCGGGAAGTTATTTTCATAAAGTTAATCGTGAAACCGGAGAATCAACCGTTTATAATGATGTTCGGGATAACAGCTATGACCACCGTTATGTATCTGATCTTGTTTTTCAGGGGCCTGATTCAATTTGGGTAGCTACAACGATGACCGGTTTGCTATTATTCCATGTGAAAGAAGAGCGTATCGAGAAGGTATCTTCAACCGAGGATATTACCGGAATTGGCTACAATTCGATAAATAATCTTTATCTCTCAAAAAATAATATCCTCTGGGTTGGGACCAATGGAAAGGGATTGTCTTATCATCATCCCGGGTTCAATCATTTTACCATTTTCAGTAAGAAACTGAAGAGTAAGTTCAAGTTGGATTTAAATAGTATACGGTCTGTTTATGCTGATGATGACTGGATATTTATCGGGGGTTATAACGGATTAAACAGAATTAACAAGCGTACTGGTGCTGTCGATTATTATAATCCTGCCGCCGTTGCTTATTCTATTTGCGAGATGGCTGGAAATCCGGATAAACTGATTGTCGGAACTGAGGGTGATTTTATTTATACAATTGACAAGAAATCCGGCAAAGTCCATAATCCACCCCCGATCGAAAGCTATCAGGTAGGGGCTGGAGCAGATTATGCCCGCTTTGTTTTTGAGGTACTCCACCTGGAGGGCAATAAGTATTTGCTCGGGCACAGTAATGGGCTCATTATTTATGACCTGGAGAAGGAAGAGTTAGTTGCAAGTTACATACATAGTGATGATCCTAATTCGATTGTTAAGGGTGAAATTAAATCTCTGGTCAGAGAAGCTGGCGGAACCATTTGGGTTGGATCTGCAACGGGCGGGCTTGCAAAATTTTTGCCTGAATCAGGAACATTTGTCAGCGCTGTTAAAGAAAATGGATTTGAAGAATTACCCAGCGATAAGATTTTCACTTTTAGGATCGACAGGAAAAATAATTTTTGGATAGGAACCGACAAAGGGCTTTGTTTATTCGATCCTGAAGAGGGACTAAAAAAGACTTTTAACAAGGAATCGGGTTTGCCGGATGCAAATATCCTGGCAATTGAGGCTGACAAAAATAACCATTTGTGGTGCAGTTCTGGTGATGGAATATTTCGGATTGATCCTGACAGAGAGATAATTGAAAGTTTTGGAACATTGCACGGTTTGCCCGGACAGGAGTTTAACAAGGGAGCTGGTTATTTGGGACCTGATGAAACGCTGTATTTTGGTGGGCCTAATGGAGTTGTAGCTGTGAGTTATGAAATGCAGGCGTTAAAATTCCCGGATCCCATACCCTATGTCATTGGATGCAAAACGTACAACGTGGACCTGAAACTGGATACTGTTCTTCCTTATACGAATGAAATCGTAATAGGTCCGGGGATTAAGCATTTTTCTGTTGAAGTGACCGGAATGGATTTTATTCTCGACGATCAAAACCATTTCATGTATTCTATCCCGGAAAACTCTGACGCGTGGATTGATAGGGGTACGGAAAGAACAATTCATTTTACCGGTCTGGGTCCAGGGACCTACCATCTTGAACTGATGGTCAGTAATAATGAAACAGAATGGATAAAAATGGAAAAACCACTGATTATCAGGGTGAAGCCTTTTTTTTATCAGACTCTTGCGATCAAGCTGCTAATGATTATTATGGTAATGGGGTTGATTGTACTGAGTATTCTTATAAGAACCAGATACCTCATAAGACAGCGGGCTGAGCTCAATAGATTGGTCAACGTGAAAACAGCGGAGTTGCGTGAATCTGAAAGTCAGCTGCGTGAGGCCAATGCAACAAAGGACCGCTTCTTTTCAATTATTGCACACGATCTGAGATCACCTTTTAGTTCACTGTTGGGGTTGTCGGAATTGCTGTCTGAAGAATGGGATCAATATCCCGATAAGGAAAAGAAAAGAATGATTGGCATGATGCAAGGGAACCTCTCCAGTACCTATAAATTATTGACGAACCTGCTTGATTGGAGCCGATTGCAGCGAAAAGCTATAAGCGCTGAACTCAGAGAGCTGAATTTAAAGCTGCTTGCAGACAATGCCATTGAAGGATTTAAGGTGCAGATTGCAACAAAAAGGATAGAGGTAAATAACCAGATTGATGACAGTCATCTGGTCATAGCTGATCAGTTCATGTTAGACACTATTCTTAGAAACCTGATCATCAATGCTATCAAGTTTACTCCAAAAGAGGGCCTTATAACTCTTAGCTCGGAACTGACTTATGGTAGTGTCAAATGCTGCGTTTCCGATACCGGTATTGGGATGACCAAGGAAATGCAAAAGAGACTCTTCAAACTCGATGAACCTCAAAGTCGTTTAGGTACTGATGGAGAAAAGGGGACCGGACTGGGACTGCTCGTTTGTCTCGAGTTTATTCAGCTTTTGGATGGTAAGTTGGAGGTGAGCTCGCACGAAGGCGAAGGCAGTACTTTTTGCATTTTCCTGCCCGGGAAGCAATAGCCTGGTTTGGTTCGCGAATCAAAGGATTGGACTCTGCCAATCGGATGAATGAGCAACATCCGTGTATTTTAGAGAGTATCGAATTATCCATTAAATCAAAAGCCTCCTGAATCATCTGATCCAGAAGGCCTTCTTTGTAGCGGGGGCAGGACTTGAACCTACGACCTTTGGGTTATGAGCCCAACGAGCTACCAACTGCTCCACCCCGCACTGTTGTGGGTGCAAAGATAATAAAAAAAAACAATATCGGCTAATTGCGTGAGTAAATCATCACGGGCGTCCGCAGGACGCCCATACAAACCTTCTCAACCAATTCAACCAATTCAACCAATTCAACCAATTCAACCATTTCAACTTATTCCCTTATCTTTGCCCCACCAGAAAACGGACAATCATGGCAGAGCCTAAAAAGAAGCTGGTTCATAAATTACAAAGCAAGTACCGCCTGGTCATCATGCGGGAGACCTCCTTTGAAGAGGTCTGGCAGATGAAACTTTCCAGGATGAATGTGATAGCTGCCCTGGCTGTTTCATTGACAATCTATACCATCGTGGTGGTGGTGCTGATTGTCTATACGCCGGTGAAACAGTTGATTCCCGGTTATCCAAACGCAGAGATGACCAGGAATATCCGGATGAATGCCCTCCGGCTTGACTCGCTCGACTATCAGCTGGTCCTTAAGGATCAGTTTATCGATAACCTGATTACCGTTGTCAATGGTGGCGAAACTAAAATACACTCAACCGATCAGGGTACCTCGAATGTCTCAACCAGGGAAATAACCGACGACAGATCTGCCGATGATTCCCTGCTTAGGCTTGAAGTTGAAAAAGCCCAGCGTTTCAATTTAGGACCGCAAAATGCTTCAGGTAGCACAGGAAATCTTAACCAGCTCTATTTTTTTCCGCCGGTGCGTGGCCTGATCATGGCCCGGTTTGATTTTGTCAGAGGACACTATGGTGTTGATATCGCCACAGCTGCCAATCTGGGCGTAAAAGCTGCACTCGACGGGACGGTCATAATGGCTGATTATACGAGTGAAACAGGATATACCATCCAGGTGCAGCATGAAAACAACCTGGTATCGGTCTATAAACACTGCAAGGAGTTGTTTAAAACCACCGGCAACCGCATTAAGGCCGGTGAGGTTATTGCCACCGTTGGCAATACCGGCGAGCTGACCACAGGGCCGCATCTCCATTTTGAACTGTGGCACCAGGGAAAAGCCCTGAATCCGGAACATTTTATTGCTTTTGAATAATGAAGCGCATCGGCATCCTTGGATCCACCGGCTCCATCGGTAAGCAGGCACTCGAAGTAATAGCACGGCATCCCGGGCAATTCTCCGCAGAGGTCCTTACCGCGCGCTCAAACTACAAGATGCTGATCGAACAGGCGCTCATCTTCAGGCCTTCCTGCGTGGTGATTACCGATGAGTCCTGCCGGGAGGCCGTGCAAGGTGCACTGGCAGGCACAGGCATTGAGGTCCGCTCCGGCAGCTCCTGCCTGGGAGAGGTTGTCTCAGGAGACAATGTGGATATGGTTCTGACTGCAATGGTCGGGTTTGCGGGACTGATGCCGACAATCTGCGCCATCAAGGCAGGGAAACAGATCGCACTGGCAAACAAGGAGACCCTGGTGGTGGCAGGAGACCTTGTCACACAAATCGCGCGCGAAAACTCTGTTCAGATTCTTCCGGTTGACTCTGAGCACTCCGCAATCTTCCAATGCCTGGCGGGCGAAAAGCACGCCGATGTGGAAAAAATCTGGATTACCGCTTCAGGCGGCCCGTTCCGGGCCTTTAGCCCTGATAAGCTGGCCAAAGTTACCCATCATGATGCCCTTAAACATCCAACCTGGAATATGGGTGCCAAGATTACCATCGATTCCGCAACCCTCATGAATAAAGGTCTTGAGGCTATCGAGGCCCGGTGGCTTTTCGGTCTGGAGCCGGATCAGATCGATGTCGTGGTCCATCCCCAGTCCGTGGTACATTCCCTGGTCCTCTTCCACGACGGGTCGATTAAGGCACAGCTCGGACTGCCCGATATGCGCCTGCCTATTCAATATGCACTCAGCTATCCCGATCGCCTGCCCGGATCCTTTCCGCGCTTCAGCTTTACTGAGTTTCCGGCCCTGACTTTCGAATCACCCGATCTGCTCCGATTTCCTAACCTTACCATAGCCATGGAGGTAATGCGTAAAGGGGGTAACCTGGCTTGCATCATGAATGCCGCCAATGAAGTTGCCGTGGATGCATTTCTCCACGACCGCACCGGCTTTTCCGGCATGACCCGCATTATCGAAAAAACCCTCGAGAAGGCAACTTTTATGGAGAATGCGGGTTTAATAGACTATATTGAATCGGACCATGAGGCCCGAACCCTCGCCTTAACATTTGTTTAATTTGCAAGTTATTATGGATATCCTGATTAAAGCCGCCCAACTACTGCTCAGCCTGTCGATTCTGGTTATCGTTCACGAATTTGGCCATTTTGTTTTCGCACGCCTCTTTAAAACACGGGTCGAGAAATTTTACCTGTTTTTTAATCCCTGGTTCTCCCTTTTTAAATTCAAGAAAGGCGAAACTGAATATGGCATCGGATGGCTGCCACTCGGGGGCTATGTTAAAATAGCCGGTATGATTGATGAATCCATGGACAAGGAAGCCATGAAACAGGAACCAAAACCCTGGGAATTCCGGTCAAAGTCGTCTGTCCAACGTCTCCTTATCATGCTCGGTGGTGTTATGTTCAATGTGATCTTCGCATTTTTAATCTACTCGATGATCCTGTTTGCCTGGGGTGATACCTACCTGCCAACCAAAAATGTCAAATACGGTATAGTCTGCGATACGCTGGCAACCAATATGGGACTTAAGCACGGCGACAAAATCATAACCGTAGATAATCGCGAGGTGGAAGATTTTCATGATCTGGTTCCGGAAATCGTATACAGGGGCGCAAAAACAATCCAGATTGACCGAAACGGCGAATTGCAGAGCATTAATGTTCCGGCAGATTTTGTGGAGCAGTATCTCGAAAAGAAAAGTTTTATCGATTATGCATTCCCTTTTGTCGTTCGTGACTTCATTCATGGTTCCCCGGCCAGGGAAGCCGGCATGAAGGTGGATGACCGGATTGTGGGAATCAACGGAACCGATGTGCCCTTTTTTACCCTCTTCAGCCTTGAAATTCAAAAGCTGGTAGGCGATTCGGTAACCATCAACGTGGATCGCAATGGTGAACAGCTGGATTTCAGGATGGCCATACCGGAAACAGGCAAGATCGGGGTCTATCCGGTTGACCCGAAATCCTTCTTTGAGCTGAAAGAAATCAAATACGGATTCTTCGCTTCAATCCCTGCAGGAATAAAAAAGGGAGTCCAAACAATATCGTCATACCTTAAAGACCTTAAACTGATATTTAACCCTGAAACCAAAGCCTATAAATCCCTCGGTGGCTTCATATCAATCGGTAATATTTTCCCCGCCTCCTGGAACTGGCAGATTTTCTGGAACATGACAGCCTTCCTGTCCATCATGCTGGCAGTATTAAATGTTCTTCCCATTCCGGCATTGGATGGTGGTCATGTTTTTTTCCTTACCTTTGAAATGATTACCGGACGCCGCCCCAGCGACAAATTCATGGAAGTCGCCCAAATCGTCGGTATGGTGTTGCTGCTTGCCCTTGTCCTCTACGCAAATGGTAACGATATACTAAGGTTGTTCCAAAAATAATACGTATGAAAACCAGGGTAATCTCTATGGCTGCCGTGATTATGGCTATCACGGCCATTTCCGGGTGTAAAAATTCAAATCAGGTGGGGCTGCCGCCCTGTAACGGAAAACCGGGGGAGGTGGTCCTGGTGATATCCGAAGACCTGTACAATGGCGCTGCCGGGGATACCCTGGCGCGTATACTGGCAACTGACGAACCGGCACTGCCCCAAACCGGCATGGAAGGTGCTGAGCCACTCTTCGACCTGATCCAGATACCTCCGTCAGCCTTCAACAACATGATCCGTCCGGCAAGGAACCTGATCATCTTTGAGGTGGATCCGGCGGTTGTAAAACCGGAAATTAAGGTTTTCAGGGATTACTGGGCTGCCGATCAGATGCTCATCCGTATCTATGCACAGAACCGCGACCAGCTGATCAGCCTCCTCGACCAGAGCCGGCACAGTCTGGTTGAAACCTTGCGGGAAAGCGAGATCGATCGCCAGGTGGGCTTCAACAAAAAATACTCAAATATTGAACTCTCCAGCCAGCTCCTCCGGAAACACGAAATAGAAGTCAGCTTCCCCAAAGGCTTCGACATCAGGAAAGATACGGAAGACTTCATCTGGATACACTATGATCCGGCGGACATGACACTGGGTGTCCTGATCTGGACCTATCCTTATACTGATCAAAAGCAGCTCGACTATCCGGAACTTGTTTCTTTTACCGATAAGTTCCTGAAACCCCGTGTTCCAGGACCTTCTACCGGTTCCTATATGGCAATCGATCTCAACATACCCGTTCTGACCCGCACTTTTACCCTCAATGGTAATTTTGTGACCGAGATGAGGGGCCTCTGGGAAACCGCCGGTGATTTTATGGGTGGGCCTTTCATTTCCTGGACCTATGTGGATGAGGCGAGAAACCGCTTGGTTACCGCTTTTGGATATGTTTATGCGCCGAAAATGAATAAGCGTAACCAGGTTCGCAAGGTGGAGAGCATCCTGAAAACCATTGATTTTCCGGATCAGTCAACCAGCTCAAATAACTGATTCCGCCTGCGGGGAACGAATCCCGCTTCAACAATAGCTCCCTGCATGCCGGCGCTGTCCATCGAATTCCTTGCACCAGCCTGCGATACAACGTTTTCTTCAATCATCACCGACCCGAAATCATCGGCCCCGGCATGCAGACAGATCTGTCCTGCCGTTATCCCTGTGGTTAACCAGGAAGCCTGAATATGACTCACATTCGGAAGAAGGATTCTTGCCATTGATAATAGCCTGATATATTGGCGGGTATCAACATTGTTCCGGATCCCCATTTTGTCCCGGAGAGCCGTTCCCTCATCCATGAAAGGCCAGGGGACGAAATTCAGGAATCCATAGCTTCCGACGGGTTTTTCTGCCTGAAGATCCCGGATTCTCAGGATATGCTCCATTCGCTCCTCACCCGTTTCTGCATGTCCGAACATCATCGTGGCAGAAGTGGGAAGCCCCAGGCGATGAGCCACCCGCATTACCTCCAGCCATTCCTCTGCCGAACATTTCCCCTTCGAAACGATCAGCCTTACCCGGTCAACCAGGATTTCGGCCCCCGCCCCCGGAAGGGAATCCAGTCCCGCATCACGAAGTGTGCGAAGAACAGTTTCATAATCGGTCTTTTCAAGTCGCGAAAGATGCACAATCTCCGGAGGTCCCAGCGCATGAAGCTTCAGAGCCGGATACTCCGCCTTGAGTTCCCGGAATAATCCGGTATAAAAATCGAGGCCCAGTGTCGGATGCATGCCTCCCTGTAGAAGGAGCTGCCGGCCACCAAGCTCGAAAAGCCGGTCGATTTTTTCCCGGTACTGTTCGATCGTTGTTATGTAAGCATCCTCATCCCGGCCTCTCCTGCAGAAATTGCAAAACTTGCAGAAGGATACACACACATTGGTGATGTTCACATTCCGGTCAATGATCCATGTTACGGAGTTCCCGGGATGCAGCCGCTTCCGGATCCGGTCTGCAGCCTCCATGAGCTCCCCGTCACCGGCCTGCAGATAGAGATAATTCGCCTCCTCAAGCGTCAGAAATGTTCCACCAATTGCTTTGTCGAGAATATTTTGTTGAGTCGTCATACTGTTTCACCGAGTTCCGCAAGTTAGGCTAATTGTCAGGCCTGCCGATCAGTTTACCCCGGATTTTTTTAACTTTACAGGCTTGATCGGGTTATAAATACAGGTAAGGATATGCTGATATTTAGTACGGATATGATTCTGCCGGCTCAAAACCGGATACTGCTTTTCGGATCGCCGGAAGAGGTCAGGGCAACTGTCTGGCCCTCTGCAGAAAAAGAATACATCAATACCTGCCTCGACAAAAAGCAGAAGCAGATACTTCTGAACCTCTATGATCACAGTGAGGTTATCCAGATTGCCGACACCAGCAAGACCGGACCGGCCCTGCTGGAATCTCTCCGCGTTTGCGGCGCTGAAATACATGACATCGCAGTCAGGCACAAATGGGAAGAGATGGTTTTGGATAACCGGACCGGCAACTTAATGTTCACCGGGGCGCTTGCCGAAGGGATGGCTCTCTCTGCCTACCAGTTCCTGAAATACTTCTCAAAACCTGACGAGAAAAGACATTCTCTTCTCCGGCTGGGATTGCTCAATGGCAATCCGGCAATGGTAAAGGAGTTGAATACCCGCGCCGATGCCGTCCACCTCTGCCGGGACCTCGTCAATGAACCGGTTTCCTGGCTCAACGCCCCGCGTCTCGGCCAGGAAATCACCCGATTCGGGCTTGAGGTTGGGCTCTCCGTTGAAGTACTTGACAAAACACAAATTGAATCCCTTAAGATGGGTGGATTGCTTGCGGTTAACCGCGGCAGCATCGACCCTCCAAGGTTTATCATCATAAGCTGGGAACCGGAAAAGCCGGTTAACCAGGCTCCCCTGATCCTCGTTGGTAAAGGGGTGATGTTCGATACAGGCGGGCTCAGCTTAAAGCCGACTCCTGCCAGCATGGACGAGATGAAATCCGATATGGCCGGTGCCGCAGCCGTTGCCTCCACCCTCTATGCCATTGCACGGATGGGATTGCCGGTCAGGACTATCGGACTGATACCGGCAACCGATAACCGCCCCGATGGCAATGCCTATGCACCAGGAGATATTATCCGGATGCATGACGGGACATCGGTTGAGGTCCTCAACTGCGATGCGGAAGGAAGACTGATTCTGGCCGATGCCCTGAGCTATGCCCGGAAATACGAACCCGGCCTGGTTATCGACCTGGCCACCCTCACCGGATCCGCCCAGGTTGCCCTGGGGTCCCAGGCGGCGGCAGTTATGGGAACCGCACCGGATAAGACCTTCAGCTTGCTCGAAGAGGCAGGCTTCGAGGTCCATGAAAGGGTGGTCAGATTCCCGCTGTGGGATGAATACAGCAAAATGCTGGAATCCGACGTGGCCGACGTTAAAAATATCGGAGGCAGATACGCAGGGGCAATCACCGCCGGAAAATTCCTGGAACGATTCACCTCGTTCCCCTGGATTCATATCGATATTGCCGGCACTGCTTTCCTCACCACCCGCGATACCTACCGCGGAAACGGCGCTACCGGAACCGGCGTCAGGCTCCTGCTCAGTTTTATCAAGAAATATTATCAATTGTAAGGATATCTATGGAAGATCAAAAAATACTGGTCGGGATTACCCACGGGGACATCAACGGCATCGGTTACGAAGTGATTATTAAAGCACTGCTCGATCCCCGGATGCTCGAAATCTGTACTCCCGTGGTGTACGGTTCACCCAAAGTGCTTGCCTACCACCGGAAAGCCCTGAACATCCCGAATTTCAGCCTGAACCAGATAGCTTCGGCAAAAGAGGCTAACCTGCGGAGGGCAAACCTGATCAATTGCCTCGATGACAACATCAGGGTCGAACTTGGGAAATCCTCGGGATACGCCGGCGAAGCGGCCTTCATCGCCCTTGAGATGGCCATAAACGACCTGGTGGAGCACCAGATCGATGTCCTCGTAACTGCACCGATCAACAAGCATAACATCCAAAGCAAGGATTTCAGCTTTGCAGGCCACACCGAATACCTACAGGAAAAACTTGAAGTCAGCGAGGTACTGATGCTCATGGTCAGCGACTATCTTAAGGTGGGCGTCGTAACCGGGCATATTCCACTGTCACAGGTCGCCAGCGAAATTACTACCGACTTGATAATAAGGAAGTTGCGACTTCTCGACCATACACTGAGAAACGATTTTAATATCAGGGCACCCCGGATTGCCGTGCTGGGACTCAATCCTCACTCGGGCGATCAGGGACTGCTCGGCAATGAGGAGGAACAGGTTATCATACCTGCACTGGAGAGAGTCCGCCAGGACAATATCATGGCCCTCGGGCCTTATGCCGCCGACGGGTATTTTGGTTCAGGTCTCTATCAGAAATTCGACGCTGTTCTGGCAATGTACCACGACCAGGGCCTCGCACCATTTAAAGCCCTTTCGTTTGACACCGGCGTGAACTTTACCGTTGGCCTTCCCATCGTCAGAACCTCGCCGGCACATGGTACCGCTTACGAGATTGCCGGCCTCGACCAGGCCAGCGCCGACTCCATGCGTCAGGCAATTTACATGGCGGTAGATATTTATACCACACGTAAAGCCAACCGTGAACTGAAAAAGAATGCCCTGGGGGCACAGTAGTAACCAGCGCTTTTCCGATGGCCATATATGAGTATATAACAGGAAAACTGGCAGACCTTACCCCGGCTGCTGCCATTATTGATCAGGGCGGAATCGGCTACCAGGTCCAGATCTCCCTTCAGACCTATGCGTCCGCCCGCGGGAAGGACTCTGTTACCCTTCTGATTGAGGAGATCATAAGGGAGGACAATCATACCCTCTTCGGCTTCCACACGCGTGAGGAACGTGAAATGTTCCGGCTGCTGATCTCCGTCAGCGGTATCGGCCCCAATACAGCCCGGATGATGCTTTCATCCCTTACCACACCGGATATCCGTCGAGCAATCCAGACCGATAACGTCAACCTGCTGAAAAGCGTTAAGGGGGTCGGGGTTAAAACCGCCCAGCGTGTAATAATCGATCTGAGAGATAAACTCTCCAAAACGGAAGAAGTATCCGGAATTTTCCCCGTTTCGGGCAATACCTCAAGGGAAGAAGCGTTATCTGCTTTGGTTATGCTTGGTTTCGGCCGGAACGATTCGGTCAAAGCCCTGGACCAGATTCTCAGAGATGCGCCGGAAACAGGCCCTGAAGAACTGGTGAAGCTGGCCTTGAAAAAACTGTAACAGCATCTACCGGAACCTACATGGAGCAGAGACCATCGACCAGAATTAGAATATTCAGTGCACTGACAATCAGCTTTTTCCTGATTGCCACGCTACACCTTAGCGGACAGCAGCGAAATGTGGCCAATCAGAATAGACAGGCAACACAGGTTGCCGCCAGGGATACCTCCTCAACACTCCGTTACCCGATTCCGGCCGACAAGGGCTTTCCATGGTCCCTCTATTCCCGCAACCAGTCACCACTGTACCTCAAAACCCCAAAGAACATTACCACGGGTGTGGAGTTTGATGCAAATCTGAACGAATATAAATTCCAGGAAAAGATCGGAGATAAAAACCTTTCAGATCCCTTCTACCTCAGCTCCAAAGATTACCGTCAATATGATTTCAATAAATCCATCCGCGACTACTGGATGCAGCGGGTTGGCGGAGAGAGCTTCCAATCCCAGCAAGGACTGATCCCCAAACTCTATATCGGGGGTGAGGCCTTTGACCGCATTTTCGGTTCAAATACCATCAACATTAATCCCCAGGGATCCGCCGAACTGATTTTTGGACTTCAGATCAATAAAACCGATAACCCGGCTCTCCCGGAAAAGGTCAGGAAGAATACAACCTTTGATTTCGACAACAAGATCCAGATGAACGTCACCGGCCAAATCGGTGATAAACTGGAACTGGGGATCAGTTTTAACACTGAGGCAACCTTCGATTTTGAGAATAAAACCAGAATCGCCTACACAGGAAAGGATGATGAGATTCTGAGGAAAGTTGAGGCCGGTAATGTCAGCCTTCCCCTGTCGGGCTCCCTGATAACGGGAAGCCAGAGCCTTTTCGGGATCAAAACAGAAATGCAGTTCGGAAGGCTAACCGTTACCAGCATCTTTTCCCAGCAGCAGGGTAAATCAGAATCCATTGATATTCAGGGTGGAGCAGTGGCAAATGAATTTGAGGTTCATGCCGATGAATATGAGTCAAACCGTCACTTCTTCCTTTCCCAGTATTTCCGGGATACCTACGATCAGTCACTCCGAAGCACCCCGGTAATCTCTTCAGGCGTCAATATCACCCGTGTGGAAGTCTGGGTTACCAATAAAAATGGAAACTTCACCGACTCCAGAAACATTGTCGCCTTTATGGACCTTGCCGAAGGCATGTTTCCCGGCGACAGCAACATTTTCAACACTGACTTTGTAAAGGTGACAGGATCAGGGCGTTATCCGTACAACGACCTTAATGACCTCTACCAGAATTTATTGGCTAATTACTCAGGGATCCGCGATATCGGTCAGGTTACCAGCGTCCTTTCCCCGCTGGCATCCTTTGGTTTCATGGGCGGTCAGGACTATGAAAAGATCGAGAATGCCCGGAAGCTTTCAAACGACGAATATCAGCTCAATTCCAAGCTCGGTTATATTAGTTTAAATCAGGAACTTAATTCCGATGAGATCCTTGCCGTATCGTATGAATATACGGTTGGCGGACAGGTATACCGGGTAGGTGAATTCTCAAGTGAGGTGAACCAGGATCAGAACTCCAATGCTCCCTCCCTGATTCTTAAGCTGCTGAAAGGGACCAATCAGACCCCAAGCCTGCCGACATGGGACCTGATGATGAAGAACATTTATGCACTGGGATCGGGCCGCCTCAATAAGGATGATTTTCAGCTGGATATTCTCTACCAGAATGATAAAACCGGAAATGCGATCAACTATATTCCTGAGGGAGCGATTAACGGCGACCGGCTGGTCAAGGTTTTAAACCTGGATAACCTTAATGGACAACTGGACCCGCAGCCCGACGGGGTTTTTGACTATATTGAAGGAATAACGGTCAATTCCACCAAAGGCCGGATCATCTTTCCTGTGCTCGAGCCTTTCGGGTCCTACATGCGAAAGAAGATAACGGGCAGTAATCCTGCGAATGCAGAGATCGCGGACCAATACGTATTTGAGGAACTTTACAGTCAAACCCAGACGGTAGCCCGGCAGACGGCTGAGAAAAATAAATTTCTTCTCCGGGGATCCTACAAGTCATCCTCTTCATCAGAAATAAGGCTGAATGCCTCCAATATTCCGCAGGGAAGCGTTGTGGTAACGGCCGGTGGAATGAAGCTGGCAGAGGGTGCCGATTATATGGTTGATTATACCATGGGAACGGTCAAAATAATTAATCAGGGGCTTCTTGAATCCGGAACCGCCATTAAAATCTCCCTGGAGGATAATTCAACCTTCAACCAGCAGTCAAAGGCCATGATCGGGACACATATGGAGTACCGGTTCAATAAGGATTTTAACCTCGGGGGTACAATCCTGCACCTTCGTGAACGGCCTTTGACCAATAAGGTCGGCCTCGATGATATTCCGATTGCCAATACTATGTGGGGACTCAATACCAACTACCGGAAGGATGCCCCATGGCTGACCCGGGCCATTGACAAGCTTCCCCTCATTCAGACCAAGGAGCGTTCAGTTGTGAATTTCAGCGGTGAATTTGCACAGCTCATACCAGGCCACTCCAAGATTGTGAACTCCGGCGACAGTAAAGGCGGCGAAGCATTGGTTGATGATTTCGAAGGGAGTGAAACCTCCTTTACCCTGAAGCAAAGGCAGAGCTGGGTGCTCTCAAGCACTCCGTTCGGGCAGCCCGATCTTTTTCCTGAAGCTTCCTTAAGTAATGACCTGACTTATGGTTATAACCGCGCCAGGCTGGCCTGGTATCATATCGATCCGCTGTTTTTGCGGAACAACTCTGCCACCCCGGGTCATATTGCCAATGACGAAGTCCAGCAGAACAGCCACTTTACCCGGGAGATACAGGAACAGGAGATATTCCCATACAAGGAGAGTCCGAACAATGTTCCAACCTATCTCCAGATTCTGAACCTTGCCTTTTATCCCGAGGAACGAGGACCATATAATTATGAAACCGCCGGTTCGCGCTTTTCCGCAGGGATGAACAGCGACGGCAACCTGAAATCTCCAGCCTCACGCTGGGGAGGTATCATGGCCAAGCTCTCTCAGAACGACTTTGAAGCGGCCAACGTGGAATACCTTGAGTTCTGGCTCATGGACCCCTATGTGGAAGATGCGAAGAATGGTGTTACCCGCGATGATATTGATCCTTCACTTTATTTCAACCTTGGGAACATATCAGAGGATATTCTCAAAGACGGACGGAAATCCTTTGAGAACGGACTGAGTGGAACCAGCACGCTCAACTACATCGATACCACGGCATGGGGCAGGGTTCCCGTTATCCAGTCCTTTGTGAATGCATTCGATAATGACATTGAGGCCAGGCAGAAGCAGGATGTTGGATTGGATGGTCTTGGTAATGAAGATGAGAGAACCTTCTTCGGAAAATATCTGGATTCCCTGCAGCGGATTGTAAACCCGGGCTCCGAAAGATATCAGGATATACTCACCGACCCGTCCGGTGATGATTACCATTATTACCGAGGTCAGGATTATGATGCCAGCCAGCTGAGCATACTTGACCGCTACAAGATTTTCAACGGACTCGAGGCCAACTCACCCACAGCGGAACAATCCAACGAGGATTACCCTACCCAGTCTACAACCCTGCCGGATGTGGAGGATATCAACCTCGATAATACACTTAACGAATCCGAATCCTATTTTCAGTACAAGATCAGTATGAGAAAGCAGGATCTCCAGATCGGGAAAAACTATATCACCGATGCCATTGTTGGGAAAAATAACCAGGGTGAGCCGGTGACATGGTATCAGTTCAAGGTGCCCGTATATGAGCCACAGAAAGCTATCGGAAGCATACAGGACTTTAAGTCGATACGGTTTATCCGGATGTTCCTCAAAGGATTCGGTGAAACCGTGTATATGCGTTTTGCCACACTCGATCTGGTCAGGGGTGAGTGGCGGAAATATAACCTGAGTCTTCTCGAAGGTGGAGAGCACCTTACCAGTCCCGAATACACCCGGGCTAAGTTCGAAGTTTCAGCGGTCAATATCGAGGAAAACGGTAACCGATACCCGGTCAACTATGTGCTGCCTCCCGGCATCACGCGTATCACGGACCCCACAAACCCGCAAATGATCCAGAAAAATGAGCAGTCCATTGAGTTTAAAATTGCGGACCTGGAAGATGGCGACAGCCGGGCAGCCTTCCGGAACCTGCTCATCGACATGCGGCAGTACAAGCGCCTTAAGATGTTTGTACATGCCGAAGCTGTTGATGAAGGCATGCTCAGGGACGGGGATCTCGCTGCTTTTATCAGGATCGGGTCGGACTATACCCAGAACTATTATGAATATGAAATCCCTCTGAATCTCACCCCGCACCTGAAACCTCCGTTAAAATATGACCAGGTGAGCACGGCCGACCGGACCACTGTCTGGCCGGAAGAGAACAGTTTCGATATTGAGCTGCTGAAATTCCAGGCGATCAAGCAGGCACGAAACGATGAAATGCGAAGTGAGGGATCTTCCATCACCCTGGAAACCCTCTATTCCCAGGCTGATGGACGGAACCGCATGATTGTAGTGGGTAATCCGAATATGAGCAATGTCCGCACCTTTATGATCGGGGTTAGAAACCGGTCGAAGAGTACCAATGATCTTACCGATGACGGGCTCAGCAAGACCGGGATCATCTGGTTTAACGAGCTGAGAATGACCGATTTTGATGAGTCGGGCGGATGGGCTGCCAATGCCCGCCTTTCGGCCAACCTTGCCGACCTGGGGAACTTCTCCATTTCAGGGGCAAGCAGTGTGCCGGGGTTCGGCAGCATCGACAAGAAGGTGGCCGACCGGAGCAAGGAAGAAATCATGCAGTATGATATCTCCTCGAGCCTCCAGCTTGGCAAGCTTTTCCCGAGAAATGCGGGTGTGATGTTACCCATGTATGTAGGATATTCCGAAATGATGCGGAATCCTCTCTATAATCCGATGGATCCCGATATTCCGCTGGCAGCTGCGCTGACCAATGCGGACACCAAGGCGGAGCGCGATTCAATCCTGTTCATCAGCCAGGATTACAACCGGCGAAAATCGATCAACTTTACCAATGTCCGCATCGATCCGGGATCACCAACCAAAAGGAAGGAACCCAAGATCTACAGTTTGTCCAATTTTTCGGTTTCCTACTCTTTTAGCGAGGCATTCATGCGGAACATTAAGACCACTGCCAACCTTAACAGAAATTACAACGGTGTTTTCAGCTATGTGTATTCAGGTAACAACCTGAAGCCCTGGGAACCCTGGAAGAAATCAAAGAACCTGGATAAGCCTGCCTATAGGATCATCAAGGATTTCAATCTTTACTACCAGCCCGCGATGATCCGGTACCAGACCAACCTGGCGCGCAGGTACAGTGAGATCCAATTGAGAAACGTGGCTAATCCGGACATGAAGATCGACCCAACTTATAACAAGAATTTCAATATCAACAGCAATTTTGATTTCAGATGGGACATCACCCGAAATCTTAAGCTTGATTTCAATAGTTCCAATGTGGCCCGCGTGGATGAACCCGAAGGAGCTATGAGGAGGGAAGATGCAGATTACCAGCAGAAAAGGGACTCCATGTGGAATAATATCATGTCGGGTGGCCGACCCATTCAGTATCATCATTCCCTGAATGCTACCTATGTAATCCCGATAAACAAGATACCACTCTTCAACTGGCTTACAGCCAATGCGGCCTACGGAGTGGATTACGACTGGTCGGCAGGGCCGCTGACTGCAGATACCATCGTGCTGGGAAATCAGATTCAGAATAACGGCAGTTTCCAGCTTACCAGTACCGCTTCGCTGCAGTCCCTTTATAATAAGATAGGCTACCTCAAGAAGGTGGATGACAAATACAAGCGGCGTTCAAATGTCACTCAGGCTAAACCAACCAAGGAAGTGAAATTTGAGGCCGATAAAATCAACCTTAAGCCTAATATCGGCAAGATTGTTGTCCATGACCTGATGACCAAGGACGTGAAGATCAAAATGTTTGACCAGAACAACCGGGTTGTGGAAGTGGAGATGGAAGTGGTGAACGAAAGAAGAATCAAGGTTACCGCCGACAAGGAATACCCGGGAGCCCGTATCGAGGTTACCGGAACCATTGAGGTTAAGGACAATCCTTTGATTTTTGTTACTGATAATCTATTACGGCTGATGATGGCTGTGAAGAGTATCAGAGCAGACTATACAACGGCAAATGGAACCTACCTGCCAGGCTTCCTGCCCGAGCCCCAATTGTTCGGTATGCGGGGGATTGATGGGAAGGTGGCTCCGGGTTTCGGTTTTGCCTTTGGCCAGCAGGATCCTGCTTTCGGTGATTACGCAGCACAGAACGGCTGGCTGACGACGGATTCAACCCTGAACCAGGCCTATACCAACAGCTCAGACCAGAGCCTCCGGCTGTCGACCAGCATTGAGCCTTTCACCGACCTGAAGATAACACTGGATGCCAACCATTCGTCGAACAGGCAGCTTGAGCAGTTCTATATTTACGGAAATGGCGGATTCTCGGCCGAGAATGTGATATACGGCGGTGTTTTCAGTATGTCAGTCCTGACCATCGGAACTGCCTTTGAGAAGCTGACGGCCGAGAATAACTATCAGTCCGATGCTTTTGAGGCTTTCAAGAACAACCGAATTGCCATTTCCAGGCGCCTGGCCGAGCAACGGTTGTCAAACCAGGTTCCGGGCAGCCCCTCCTATGATCCTGATGCCGGTGCAGTTGCAGGATATTATAATGGTTATGGGCCAACTTCACCGGAAGTTCTGATACCGGCTTTCCTGGCGGCCTATTCCGGTAAAAGCGCCGGGATAGTTAGCCTGAACCCGATGCCGGGAGTATTGAGCATGATGCCGAAGTGGGGAGTACAATACGGAGGCCTGCAACGAATCGAATTCTTCAAGAAATTCCTGAGGAGCTTCAATGTCAGACATGGATATCAGAGTACCTACTCGATCGGTGCCTATACCACTAACCTGTACTATAACCCGGATGAAATTGACGGACTGAACTATATCAGGGATCAGCAGGAAAACTTCCTCCCGCAGCGTGAAATCGCTTCCATAAGTATTTCGGAGC
Source organism: uncultured Porphyromonadaceae bacterium (assembly GCA_964512915.1). Classification (GTDB taxonomy): domain Bacteria; phylum Bacteroidota; class Bacteroidia; order Bacteroidales; family UBA12481; genus UBA12481. The sequence continues at coordinate 237,460 of CAZEKJ010000001.1, read as the reverse complement.
AACTCAGTCCGCTGATCAGTTTTGACGCCCAGCTGGAAAATAGTTTCCAGGCCAGGGTTGAAGTGAAGAAAAGCAGAACCCTGTCCATGAACCTTACCAACGTCCAGATGATGGAGAACCGGTCCAACGAGCTGATCATCGGCAGCGGTTACCGGTTTGAACAGGTACCTATCACGATCAGAACTGCCGCGGGGCAGCGCAAATTCCAATCCGACCTTGACCTGCGGTTTGACTTGTCCATCCGGGAAAACATTATGATCATGAGAAAGCTTGAGGAGGCGGTAAACAAGCCCACCTCAGGACAAACCGCTGTAACCGCCAAGTTCACTATGGATTACCGGTTGAACAGCCGTTTTAACCTGCGATTCTATTATGATCAGGTTGTTAATACCCCGATTGTCACAACAGCTTATCCGACATCCAATACAAAGGTTGGCTTTAATCTGAGATTTACTTTGACCAAATAGGCGGGATTTTAGTATTTTTGGGTCAGTAAACCTTAATATTCATCAAAGCAAACATAACCATGAACGTACCTCAGAATCTTAAGTACACCCAGGATCATGAGTGGATCCGGATCGAAGGAGATACCGGATTTATTGGAGTTACCGATTATGCCCAGTCAAACCTGGGGGACATCGTTTTCGTTGAAATAGAGACCGTTGGCGAAGCTCTTGCCAAATCTGAAGCCTTTGGAAACATTGAGGCTGTAAAAGCAGTGGAAGAGTTGTATATGCCTGTATCCGGAGAAGTTTTAGAAGTCAATCCCGCCCTTGAAACCAGTCCGGAAGTGGTTAACAAGGATCCCTACGGCGAAGGCTGGATGATCAAGGTAAAAGTCACAGACCCTTCTGAATTGAGCGGCCTGCTCGATGCATCCGCCTACGAAAAACTCATCGGCTAAAACACAGTTGCCGGTTGCCGGTTACCGGTTGCCAGTTAGGGGTTAGTAATAACCGGTAACTGGCAACCGGTAACCGGCAACTTCCTTTACAACGTCTTCTTTATCTCCCTGCTGGTATACGGCTCAATCACATCGCCCACCTTGATGTCGTTGTAATTGTCAATATTCAGGCCGCACTCAAGTCCGGTAAATACTTCCTTAACATCGTCCTTGAACCTCTTCAGGGATCCCAGCAGCCCGTCATACACTACGATTCCGTCCCGTATAACGCGCACTTTAGCTGTCCGGTTGATCTTTCCGTCGCGGACAATACAACCCGCAACCGTGCCCACCTTGGTAATCTTGAAGGCTTCAAGCACCTCAAGCGTACCAATGATTTCTTCCTTGATTTCAGGACTGAGCATCCCCTCCATAGCTGCCTTGATCTCATTGATGGCATCATAAATAATGGAGTAGAGCCTGATCTCAATACCTTCCTTGTCGGCAAGCTTTCTGGCGCTGAGCGCAGGACGAACCTGGAATCCGATCACAATGGCGTTTGATGCAGTGGCCAAAAGAATATCACTTTCGGATATCTGACCAACCGCCTTATGGATAATATTAACCTGGATCTCTTCAGTGGAGAGCTTGATCAGTGAGTCGGAGAGAGCTTCAATAGAACCGTCCACATCACCTTTAACAATGATGTTGAGCTCCTGGAAGTTGCCGATGGCAATACGCCGGCCGATTTCATCCAGGGTAATATGTTTGCGTGTCCGTATCTCCTGCTCGCGTTGCAGCTGCTCCCGTTTGGAGGCAATTTCCCGGGCTTCGCGTTCCGATCCGAGTACATGGAATTTGTCACCGGCCTGAGGAGCTCCGTTAAGTCCAAGTACCAGCACGGGTTCCGATGGCCCGGCTTCGGTAATGACGTTTCCACGCTCATTGAACATGGCTTTTACGCGGCCAAAAAAACTTCCGGCCAGAAGAATGTCACTCACATGAAGACTTCCGGCCTGTATCAGGATCGTGGTAATGAATCCGCGGCCCTTATCCAGGGAGGACTCGATAACTGAACCAATGGCATTTTTGTCATGGTTGGCTTTCAAATCCAGAAGTTCTGCCTCGAGCAATACCTTTTCCAGTAATTCCCCAACACCCATGCCCTTTTTGGCAGAGATTTCCTGCGACTGGTATTTTCCGCCCCAGTCCTCTACCAGATAATTCATCCCGGCCAGCTGTTCCTTGATTTTCTCCGGATTGGCGCCATCCTTGTCAACCTTATTGATGGCAAAGACCATAGGAACATTGGCTGCAGCGGCATGGTTGATTGCTTCAATAGTTTGAGGCATAACCGCATCATCGGCGGCAATAACAATGATGGCAAGGTCAGCTCCCTGTGCACCCCTGGCCCTCATGGCGGTAAAAGCCTCGTGTCCCGGGGTATCCAGGAACGTGATGGTCTTTCCGTTGTCGAGCACAACCTTATAGGCTCCGATATGCTGCGTAATTCCGCCAGCTTCGCCGGCTATGATGTTTGTTTTGCGGATGTAATCGAGGAGCGAGGTTTTACCATGGTCCACATGGCCCATCACGGTTACGATAGGCGGACGCGGTTTAAGATCTTCCTCACGGTCCTCGGCCTGCTCGATAGCTTCCTGAACCTCAACGCTGATGAATTCAACTTCAAATCCGAATTCATCCGCAACTACCGAAATGGTTTCAGCATCCAGCCGTTGGTTAATCGAGACAAACAGGCCAAGCGACATGCAGGTTGAAATAATCTCAATAACCGGCACATTCATCATGCTTGAGAGCTCGTTGGCTGTCACAAATTCCGTGACCTGAATAACATGGCTGTCCAGTTCGGCCTGATCGGCATCTGCCTGGGCCGATTGCCGGCTCATTTCACGTTTCGAACGACGATGCTTAGAGGCTTTTGATTTCCCCTTCGGAGTTATTCTCGATAGCGTATCCTTTATCTGTCGCTGAACATCTTCTTCAGATATCTCAACTTTTACCAGTTTCTTCTTAACCTTGGTTGGTTTCTTCTTGCCAACCTTTACCGCTTCGCGTTCAACAGCAGGTTCTTCAATTGAAACCTTGTCCTTGCGTATCCGTTTTCTCTTCTTTTTCTTGGCTATATCGTCTGCCAGGGTAACCGTAACTTTTTCTTTTCTGCGTTCCCCTTCGGCAGGCAGGTCGATTTTACCTACAACGGTAGGACCAGTCAGTTTTTTAACCGTGATGCGGTGTGCAGTAGGTTCGGTGCGAACCGGGACTCTCGGTTGTTCAACTTCTCCCTTTGTTTCACCTGATGGAACCGGTTCTTGTTTCTGAGCCGGCTGTGCAGGCTCAGGAGCCCGTGAACCTTTATCACGGTTGAATTTTTTTGATGGACGGGTTTTCTGGTTAAGGGAATCGATATCGATCCTTCCTACAACTTTAACCTCTCCTATCAGATCCTTACCCGTTGTAAACCGTGTGATCTCCTCAACCGCCTCAGTTTTAACAACCTGTTCATCAGTCGCTTCTGAATTATTAACACTCTTCTCCTCAACCTCCTCAACCTCCTCAACCTTCTCAACCTTCTCAACCTTCTCAACCCTTTCAACCCTTTCAACCTCTTCAACCCTTTCAACCCTTTCAACCCTTTCAACCTTCTCAACCTTCTCAACCTTCTCAACCTTCTCAACCTCTTCAACCTTCTTCTTCGGCTTCTCCAGGTCCATCTTGCCTATTACCTTTGGCCCGGCAGGTTTCTCCACCCTGATATTTGCAACAGTCGGTTCCTCCTTGCGGGAACGCTTCTCCTTGAGATCAGTATCCTGATCAAGGAGATCATACTTGGTTGAGGTTCGGGTGTCCTGGATCAGGAGGGTGTCCTCCTGTTCAGGTTCTTCCTCAACTTGCTGTACAGGAGCATCTTCAATAGAGATGGTAGTCCGGTTCTCGAACTTGTGCTCTTCCTTGAATTGCTCGGCTTCCCGTTTGGCTGCAAGGTCGCTCTGATATTCCTTCATGACCAGAATCAAAGCTTCCGGCGGAATTTTAGAGTTGGGATTGTTTTCAATGTCAAATCCCTTCTTGTGAAGGAAGTCGACAATGGTTTGAATCCCTACATTACACTCTTTGGCAACCCTGCTTAATCTTTTTACCTCTGACATAGTATTTATTCAAATTCTGAACGGAGGACCTTCATAACCTCCTTGACAGTTTCTTCTTCCAAATCGGTGCGTTTCACCAGTTCCTGAACCGATAAATCCAGCACGCTTCGAGCGGTGTCACAACCAATAGATTTCAGCTCATCCAGAATCCAGCCTTCAATCTCATCAGCGAATTCCTCAAGATCAATGTCTTCCTCGGCTTCGGCAACATCCCTGAATACGTCAATTTCATATTCCGTCAGCATGCTGGCGAGCTTGATATTCAACCCCCCTTTACCTATAGCCAGCGAAACTTCCTCGGGTTTCAGGAAAACCTCTGCCCTGCGGTCCTCCTCATTGAGGCGGATGGAACTTATTTTTGCCGGACTGAGAGCCCTCTGTATGAAAAGCTGAAGATTAGCGGTATAGTTGATTACATCGATGTTTTCATTTCTCAATTCCCTCACGATGCCATGTATTCTTGATCCTTTCATGCCCACACAGGCTCCAACCGGATCGATACGCTCGTCATAGGACTCAACGGCCACCTTGGCACGTTCGCCGGGAATCCTTACAATCTTCTTAATGGTGATCAGTCCGTCGAAAATCTCCGGTACCTCCAGCTCAAACAACCGCTGCAGGAAGACCGGCGTAGTCCTGGATAAAACAATAATCGGACTGTTGTTCCGCATGTCAACCTTGATGACAACTGCGCGGAGTGTGTCTCCCTTGCGGAAAAAGTCGGACGGTATTTGTTCCGATTTTGGAAGGATAAGTTCGTTGCCTTCGTCATCCAGGATCAGGATCTCGCGGTTCCATACCTGATAAACTTCCCCTGTGATGATATCGCCGATTTTGTCTTTATACTTTGAGTAAACATGGTCCTTTTCAAGTTCCATGATACGGGAGGTAAGGTTCTGTCTTAAAGAGAGAATAGCCCTGCGGCCAAAATCATCAAGCTTGACCTCATCGGTTACATCCTCACCCTCCTCATAGTCTTCATCGATCTTTTTGGCATCGGTAAGGCTGATTTGCAGATTGGGATCGGTGAGCTGGTCATCCTCAACTACCACACGATTTCTCCAGATTTCAAAATCACCCTTGTCCACGTTGATGATAACGTCAAAGTTCTCGTCGGTTCCAAACCGTTTGATTAGCATGCTCCGAAAAACATCCTCCAGAACACTCATCATGGTCGTTCTGTCGATGCTTTTCAGTTCTCTGAACTCTGAAAACGTATCAATGAGGTTAATGCTTTCCATATCCTGTCTGTTTACACCTTGTTAAAATCGATTTCAATTTTTGCTGTCTTAATCTGGCCGATCCGAATGTGAACCGGATCAGCCGGAGCGGGTTTCTTTTTTGTGCCTGCGAGGCGGATAATCAGTTCCGGGTCAATACCCTTTTCCCCTGTAATAATGGATTCCAGAGTTCCCCTGATGATGGAATCATCCTTCAGGATAAGATTCACCAACTGGCCGACTGCCTTATGGTATTGACGGAACACCTTCAGCGGCTGCCCCAGTCCCGGCGAGGAGACCTGAAGTTCAAAATCCTCCTCTTCACGATTCAGTTTTTCCTCGATTTTCCGGCTGAAAGTGGCGCAGTCATCCACCGTGATCCCGATCGTGTGATCAAGGAAAACCTGAATCAGGTTCCCTTTGGTCACTTGCACCTCCACAAGAAAGAAATCAGAATCCCCGATCACTTCCCCGATAACCTTGTGTATGTGCTCTTTATCAATCATTTCTACCGTATCAAAAAATAGGGGACCGAGTCCCCTATGCCTTAATTCCCACAATCGACCGCAAAAATACATAAATAAATTAATAAATTGTAAAATTGCAGGCACTTAGAACAATTTTTCTGCCGATGACAGATGATTTCAGAACCTCCTCAAACAAAAGGAAGATCATAAATGATCCCTTATACGGGTTCATCACCATTCCTTCCGATCTGATCTGTGATCTGGTGGATCATCCTTTTTTTCAAAGGCTAAGGAGAATACGGCAGTTGGGAATGACCTTTTACGTGTACCCGGGAGCAAACCACACCCGGTTTCAGCATGCCCTGGGCGCGGCTCATCTTATGAGTTCTGCCCTGGAGGTGATCGAACGTAAAGGATGTGCGATAACCGGGGAGGAGCGGGAAGCGGCAGTTGCGGCTATTCTTTTGCACGACATCGGGCACGGGCCTTTTTCTCATGCGCTTGAGCACAGCATTGTGCAAACGGTTGACCATGAGGTTCTTTCGCGGCTTTTTATGGACCATTTGAACCGGGAAACCGGTGGGGCGCTGGATCTGGCCATCGGAATCTTTTCGGGCCAAAATCCACGGCCATTTTTACACCAGATGGTCTCAAGCCAGCTGGATATGGACCGGCTGGATTATCTGAACCGCGACAGTTTTTTTACCGGTGTTACCGAAGGCGTGGTGGGCTCCGACAGAATTCTCAAGATGCTGAGGGTTTTCGGAGATCAGCTGGTTGTTGAGCGCAAGGGGATTTATTCAATTGAGAAATACCTGATCTCCCGGAGGCTCATGTATTGGCAGGTTTACCTGCATAAAACCGTGATCGCCGCCGAACAGATGCTGGTTAAGGCGCTGAGCCGGGCACGATTGCTTGCTGCTGACGGTACACGGCTTTTTACCACCCCTGCACTTCACGATTTCCTCTATCCCGGTCCCCTGAGCGAAAATCCGCTCGGAGATTTACCCAGGCTTCTGAGCAGCTTCTCGCAGCTGGATGACTCAGATGTATTTTCCGTTCTCAAAGTCTGGGCAGGGCATGAGGATCCGGTTCTCTCCCTGTTATCGGGCGGGCTCCTTAACCGAAGGCTTTTTGCAGTACGGATCCGGAAAACTGCCTGGGAACCCACTGTTATTGAGGAGCTTCGCCAAAAGGCTATGAAAATCAGGAAGATCTCCTACGAAGAAAGCAAATTCCTCGTCTTTACCGATATTATTGCCAACAATGCCTATGCGGATGAGGAGGATCAGATACTTTTTCTTGATAACAGCGGACAGCTGCTGAGATTGTCTGAAACCAGCGATATCGTTAATGTTCCGTTACTCAGCAGGACCGACTCAAAACATATTTTATGCTATCCGAAATGGTTATTTCAGGATAGCGATACTAAAAAGCTGTTGTAACCGTTACAAGTAATTACCCTCTTTCCTATGGAATTCACAGCACAGCAAATAGCCGGTTACCTGGGTGGCCGGGTGGAAGGAAACGCAGAAGCCCGGGTGAACGATGTATCGCGCATTGAGGACGGAAGGCCAGGTACCCTGAGCTTTCTGGCAAACATGAAATATCAGGATCATCTGTATAAAACAAAAGCATCAGTAGTCCTTGTCCATACTGATTTTGTTGCCACACGGCCATTGCCCTGCACACTGGTCAGGGTTGATGATCCCTACCGTGCCCTCGCAAAGCTTCTGACGATTGTTGAAAAAAGACCCAATCGCACGGGAATTGAACCGATGGCCTTTGTACATGAAGAGGCCGAACTGGGATCCGACGTATACGTGGGAGCCTTCTCCTATGTCAGTAAGGGCGCCCGGATTGGCAATAATGTCAAAATATTCCCTCAGGTATACGTCAGCGAGGATGTGGTGATCGGTGATGATACCTGGCTCTATTCAGGTGCCCGGGTTCATAACGGCTCCATCATCGGCAGCCATTGCATTATACATAGCGGTGCAGTGATCGGCGGCGATGGATTCGGATTTGCTCCGGTAACCGGAAGCGATTTCACGAAGGTGCCCCAGGTTGGGAATGTAGTTATCGAGGATTATGTCGAGATCGGGACGAATACCACCATCGACCGGGCTACCATAGGTTCAACGATCATCCGGAAGGGGGTTAAGCTCGATAACCTGATCCAGATCGCCCACAATGTAGAAATTGGCGAAAACACAGTGATTGCCGCTCAAACCGGCATATCGGGCTCAACCCGTATCGGAAAAAACTGCATGATCGGGGGGCAGGTTGGAATTATCGGGCATATAAACATCGCGGATGGAACCCGTATCGCCGCCCAAAGCGGAATCGGCCAGTCGGTGAAGGAAAACGGTACAGCCATACAGGGAAGCCCCGCTTTTGATCTCCTGCCTTATCAGCGCTCCTATGTTCTTTTCCGGAAGCTTCCGGACCTTGCAGATAGGGTTAGGCGCCTTGAGCAGAACAGCGATTCAGGATGTAAGGAATAAAATTTTATTTTTGCACAATTATTTTAACCAAGACGAAATGAATGGCGCTTAAACAAAAGACCATCTCAAAGAGCGTAACCCTGTCGGGAACCGGCCTCCATACCGGAACCGAAGTGATCGTAACTTTTCATCCTGCGCCAGAAAACCATGGAGTCGTCTTTCAGCGGATCGACCTTCCGGATAAGCCCTGCGTAAAGGCCTCGGCTGAATTTGTGGTTGATACGGCCAGAAATACGATTATTGAAGATAAAGGAGCCCGGGTCGGAATGGTCGAGCATTCCCTTTCTGCAATGGCCGGATTGGAAATTGATAACATCCTGGTTACGGTAACCGGTCCTGAGATGCCCATTCTTGACGGAAGCGCCAGGAACTATCTCGATGCACTCCTGACGGCTGTCCCGGTCACCCAGGAGGCAGAACGGGAAATATTTGAAATCAGGGAACCAATCGTGTATTCCGATGAAGAACGTGGCGTTGAAATCATGGCCCTTCCGGCTGATGATTTTAATGTCAGCGTCATGATCGATTATAATTCCGCCGTTCTCGGTAATCAATTTGCCAGTCTTACCCGGATCAGTGATTATCCGGCTCAGATTGCTACTTCCCGTACTTTTGTTTTTTTCAGGGAGCTTGAGGTACTGTGGAGGTCAAACCTGATCAAAGGGGGCAGCCTCGATAATGCAATGGTTATCCTTGAGCGTGAAGTTACTCAAACGGAACTCGACCGTGTTGCCGATCTCATCGGCAAGCCCCGTGTTATTGCCCAGGCCCAGGGAATCCTCAGTACCACAAAGCTGGAATTCAGCAATGAGCCGGCACGCCACAAGCTGCTCGACCTTATCGGTGACCTGAAACTGATCGGCGTTCCCCTGAAAGGAAAAGTTATTGCTACCCGGCCCGGCCACTTTGCCAACGTCGAGTTTGCCAAGCTGGTCAAACTCGCCATCAAAAAAGAAAAAACAAGGAACATTGTTCCGTCCTACGATCCGAATGCCGCGCCGGTATATGACATTAACCGGATCATGACCATGCTTCCCCATCGCCCGCCTTTCCTTCTGGTGGACAAGATCATCGAGGTTACTGATGTGATGGTCCTCGGGATCAAGAATGTGACGATGAATGAGCCCTTCTTTACAGGGCATTTCCCCGATGAACCGGTCATGCCTGGCGTCCTGATTGTAGAAGCCCTGGCTCAGTGCGGGGGGATTTTGGTTATGCATGCAGTGGACAACCCCAAAGAATACAGTACCTATTTCCTTAAAATAGATAACGTCAGGTTTAAGCGAAAAGTAGTGCCGGGCGATACACTCGTACTTAAAATGGAACTGCTGGAACCGGTGCGGCGCGGAATCGTTCGCATGAGGGCTCAGGCATTTGTTGGAGAGCAGCTTGCCACCGAAGGGGAAATGATGGCGCAGGTGATTCGTAATAAAGAAATAAAATAACGGGAGATTCATGATACACCCTCTGGCGTCAGTTCACCCCGGTGCGAAAATAGCCGAAACCGCAACAGTAGAGGCCTTCGTCACCATAACTCAGGATGTGGAAATCGGGGAGGGAGCCTGGATCGGCCCCCACGTGGCCATTATGGATGGCGCCAGAATCGGAAGGGATTGTCAGATTTTTCCGGGTGCGGTTATTTCGGCCATCCCCCAGGACATGAAATACAACGGCGAAAGATCTTACGTGGTAATCGGCGACCGGACTGTCGTCCGCGAGTGCGTTACTATTAACAAGGGCACCGCCTCCTTCGGAAAAACAATAATCGGAACCGATTGCCTTCTGATGGCCTATACGCATGTTGCACATGACTGCCGGATTGGCAACCACGTGATACTGACCAATTATGTTGGGTTAGCCGGAGAAATCGAGATTGGTGATTATGCAATCCTCGGCGGCCAGACCGGCGTTCACCAGTTCGTTAAAATAGGTGCACATACCATGATACAGGGTGGATCAAAGGTTGGAAAAGATGTCCCTCCGTTTGTGATGGCAGGCAGGGATCCGCTCCGGTTTGAAGGTCTTAACCTGGTAGGCTTGCGCAGACGGGGATTCTCAGAGGAGCTGATCGAGGAAATTCATGAAATTTACCGCTTTATTTACCAGCGCGGACTCAATACAAGCCAGGCCCTGGAAAAAATCGAGAACGAACTCGAAGGGAATGGCGAACGCGATATGATCGTATCGTTTATCCGGCACTCAAAACGCGGAATCATCAAAGGTCCGTTTGATGATTCAGACGTCCTGTAGAGACGCATAAATGCGTCTCCGCACGAAAACAGAGACGCATTTATGCGTCTCTACAGATCGTTATCAGTTTCCCTGAAAGCATTGTATCCCTGTGATTCCAGCGGAATCTGCGATTGATCCTGCAGAGTAATCCAGTTACCATCCTTATTCTCCAGCATGTGCCCGATTGCCGTGATCCCGGGAACCCCCTGGATTTTCATGTAATCGTCAGGGCTCACGGTAAACAGCAACTCATAATCCTCACCGCCGCTCAGCGCCGCTACAACAGGACTCATATGCATATCGGAGGCAAGGTTTTCGGCTTCCTCATGAACCGGAATCCGGTCAGCATAAATCCGGCAGCCGGTACCCGATTCCTCACACAGATGCAATAAATCCGATGAGAGGCCGTCCGATATATCAATCATGGAAGTTGGCCTGATACCCTTGGCCTTGAAAAGCCGGATCACGTCGCGCTGAGCCTCAGGCTTCAGCTGCCGTTCCAGCAGATAGGGGTAAGAATCGATGCGCGGCCTGAATAACGGGTCTTCCCTGAAAAGCCGGTTTTCACGCTGCAAGAGGAGCAATCCGAGATACGCAGCTCCCAGGTTGCCCGAAACACAGATCAGGTCCCCCTTGCGGGCTCCGCTCCGATAAACCAGATGGCCCGCCGGAGCCGTGCCAAGCGCCGTTATGCTGATTGTCAACCCCGTAAGACTGGCGGTTGTGTCGCCTCCAATAATGTCAATCTCATACTGATTGCATGCAAGCTTGATGCCCTGGTACAGATCCTCAACGGCTTTCAGAGTCATCTTTGCCGAAATGCCCAGGCTCACCGTGATCTGGAGCGGTATGGCATTCATAGCATACACATCGGAAAGATTAACAATAACGGCCTTGTAGCCCAGATGCTTCAGCGGAACATACGTCAGGTCAAAATGAATTCCTTCCAGCAGAAGATCGGTGGTAACCACTGTCCTGAAATCGGTATGGTCCACCACGGCGGCATCGTCACCGATACCCAGCCGGGTGCTCGGATGACGTAAAATAATATCCTGCGTCAGCTTGCGAATTAATCCAAACTCGCCTAGTTCCGATAACCGGGTCTTCTTCTTTTCCATAATGCTCTGCTACATCAGTTTGGTTCCAAAAATAGCATATCCCAAAGGATTTATCATGGCTTATTTTTTACCTTTGCTTTCTATTTAGAAATATTCTAAATAACTTTGTATCCTTTATCATTGCTGAATCTCATGAGATTATGAATGCAGATCAGGATCAGATTATCAGTCAGGTCACACAAACTGAATACAAATATGGCTTTGTCACCGATGTGGACAGCGACGCCCTGCCGAAAGGTCTGAACGAGGATATTGTACGTCAGATATCAGCGATTAAAGGAGAGCCCGACTGGATGCTCGAATTCCGGCTGAAGGCTTACCGGTACTGGATAACAATGAAACTGCCTGAATGGGCGCACCTCAGGCTACCGGAAATTGACTATCAGGATATCATCTACTACTCCGCCCCCCGAAGCAGGCAGCCGCTGGGCAGTTTGGACGAGGTGGATCCGGAGCTGATTGAAACCTTTAATAAGCTCGGGATACCGCTCGATGAGCAGAAGCAGCTCGCAGGAGTGGCCGTAGATGCCGTCATGGACAGTATCTCCGTGAAGACCACCTTCCGTGATGCGCTCGCCGAGCAGGGAATCATTTTCTGCTCTTTCAGCGAAGCGGTTCGGGAACATCCCGACCTCGTCAAAAAATACATGGGATCCGTGGTGCCCTATCGCGATAATTTCTTTGCTGCACTGAACTCGGCCGTTTTCAGCGACGGTTCGTTTGTATTTATTCCAAAGGGGGTCCGCTGCCCCATGGAACTATCGACCTATTTCAGAATCAATGCCGCCAATACCGGGCAGTTTGAGCGAACCCTGATCGTTGCAGAAGAGGGAGCGTATGTCAGCTATCTGGAGGGCTGCACTGCCCCTAAACGGGATGAAAACCAGCTCCATGCAGCAATCGTGGAAATCATTGCACACACCGATGCAGAAGTAAAATACTCAACGGTTCAGAACTGGTATCCCGGCGACCGAGAGGGCAGGGGCGGGATCTATAATTTTGTCACGAAGCGCGGGATCTGCTTGGGCGACCGGTCAAAGATTTCCTGGACACAGGTGGAAACGGGTTCGGCAATTACCTGGAAATACCCATCCTGTATTCTCAGAGGGGACTTTTCGGTAGGCGAGTTCTACAGTGTTGCGGTTACCAATAACCACCAACAGGCTGACACAGGAACCAAAATGATCCATCTTGGCAAAAACACAAAGAGCATAATCGTCAGTAAGGGAATCTCCGCTGGCCTCAGCAATAACAGTTACCGCGGCCTGGTCCGTGTGTCAAAGAACGCCGATAATGCAAGGAACTTTTCCCAGTGTGACTCCCTTCTGCTCGGAGATCGCTGCGGGGCCCATACATTCCCCTATATCGAAGTCGATAATCAGTCGGCAGTGGTTGAACATGAAGCCACCACCTCGAAAATCGGGGAAGACCAGATATTCTATTGCAACCAGCGTGGTATCGATACCGAAACTGCCATTGGCCTGATCGTAAACGGATATGCCCGCGAAGTACTGAACAAACTGCCGATGGAATTTGCCGTCGAAGCCCAGAAACTATTACAAATAAGCCTCGAAGGCAGCGTAGGCTAAATCGTAAATCGTCAATCGTAAATCGTCAATCGTAAATCGTCAATCCTCAATCCTCATGCTGGAAATAAGAAACCTGAAAGCAACAATAGAAGGAAAAGAGATCCTGAAGGGGATCAACCTAACCGTAAACGCCGGTGAAGTGCATGCAATCATGGGACCGAACGGATCCGGCAAGAGCACCCTCTCAGCCGTTCTTGCCGGACGCGATGTTTTTGAAGTCACGGGCGGCGAGGTAACCTACTGCGGGAAAGACCTCCTGTCCATGGCCCCTGAGGTCAGGGCCCGCGAGGGAATCTTTCTCGGCTTCCAGTATCCGGTTGAGATCCCCGGCGTCTCCATGGTGAATTTTATGCGGACCGCCGTCAATGAAAAAAGAAAATACCTCGGCCAGCCCGAAATGGGAGCCGGAGATTTCCTTAAACTGATGCGCGACCGGAAAGCGCTGGTAGAACTGGACACCGCCCTGGCTAACCGTTCGGTAAATGAAGGTTTCTCAGGTGGCGAGAAGAAGAGGAATGAGATATTCCAGATGGCTATGCTGGAACCGAAACTGGCTATTCTGGATGAAACGGATTCAGGTCTCGATATTGATGCGCTCAAAACGGTGGCCAATGGCGTTAACCGATTGAAAAACAAGGAAAATGCCATCATCGTTATCACGCATTATCAACGGTTGCTTGATTATATTGTCCCGGATTTTGTCCATGTCCTCTTCGATGGCCGGATTGTGCGGTCAGGAGATAAAACGCTTGCCTTTGAGCTGGAGGAAAAGGGCTATGACTGGATTCGGGAGGCTAATAATTAAATCATGAACGTATTGTTAGATAAGAAGATACTCGACAGCCAGCTCACCGATTGGTATTTCACCAACCGCGACCAGCTGATGGCTGCTTCGAATTCGGTCTTTAACTCATTCCGGCCGGAAGCCATGGAGTGCTTCCGCAGGATGGGAATCCCCGATAAGACCAATGAGAATTATAAGTATACCGATGTCCGCGAGGTCTTTTTAACCCCGTTTAACCGCTACATTGAGCCCCGGAAGATCCTTTTCTCAGTGGAGGACCTGTTTCGCTGCGACATCCCGGAACTGGATACCGAGCTGGTCCTGCTGGTCAACGGCTGGTTTTATGAAAACCGTCCCCGACTGCAGGTTCTTCCAAACGGAATCATCATTGGCAGCATGGCTGAAGCAGCCCGTCAGTATCCACATATCCTGGAAGCGCATTATTCCCGGTATGCGGATTTCCGGAAAGATGCCCTGGTAGCCCTGAATACAGGTTTTGCCCAGGATGGCTCCTTTATTTACATCCCCAAAGGGGTAGGACATGACCGGACCATCCAGATTGTTAACATCCTTCTTTCGCCCGAGGATCTTTTCGTTCAGCACCGCAACCTTGTGGTTATAGAGGACAATGCAATGGCCCGGGTGGTGGTTTGTGACCACTCCCTTTCCGCCCACCACTTTCTGACTAACTCAGTCACCGAAATTTTTGTGGGCCAGAATGCCCGGCTCGATTACACTAAGCTGCAAAACGAACACAACAGCTCAAACCAGCTCTCCTCCTCCTTTGTGCATCAGGAGAAGGACAGCCATGCGATTTTCAACACCGTGACCCTGCATGGAGGGATGATCCGGAACAATGTATATACCCGCCTTAATGGCACTGGCGCTGAAAACCATACGCTGGGACTGTTCCTCGCTGACCGGAACCAGCATGTGGACAGTTATACCTATGTTGACCATGCTGCACCCGGTTGCACCAGCAAGCAAAACTTCAAGGGAATCCTCGATGAGAAGGCAACCGGAGCCTTTACAGGACGTATTCTTGTTCGGCCAGACGCACAGAAAACCCTCGCCTATCAGGCCAACAATAATATCCTTCTTACCAGCGATGCCCGGATGAATACCAAGCCCCAGCTGGAGATTTACGCAGATGATGTGAAATGCAGCCATGGCGCCACCGTAGGTCAACTCGATGAAAATGCCCTGTTCTACCTCCAGACAAGAGGTATTGCCAAACGGGAGGCACGGCTCCTGCTCATGGGGGCTTTCGGTCATGAAATATTGAAACAGGTACCGGTCGAGCCTTTGAGGGACAGACTGAATGACCTGGTTGATAAAAGATTAAAAGGGGAATTGTCGCGCTGCAACAGTTGTCCCCTGCAATGCCAGGAAACTTGTTAGCAATGGAAATATTTCCGGTTGAACGAATCAGAGAGGATTTCCCGATCCTGAAACAGCAGGTTTACGGAAAACCGCTGGTCTATTTTGATAATGGCGCAACCACCCAGAAACCGGTGAGGGTTATTGAAACCATCAACCGCATCCACAGGGAGCAGAATGCATCCATCCATCGGTCGGTCAATTGGATGAGCGACCGCATGACCCAATCGTATGAAGATGCCCGAAAAACCATCAGGGCATTTATCGGGGCGGAAAAAACATCCGAGATCATTTTCACGGCAGGTGCAACTGCATCCATTAACGCGGTGGCATTTTCCTTTGGCGAGGCGTTCCTCGAACCCGGCGATGAGGTGCTGGTTTCAACCATGGAACACCACAGCAACATCGTTCCCTGGCAATTGGCCTGCGAGCGCCGCGGCGCCCGCCTGAAAGTGATACCGATCACTGATGCCGGTACCATAGAAATGGATGCCTACCGCAACCTTCTCGGGGATAAAACCCGGATTGTGGCAGTCACACATGTCTCCAATACCCTGGGAACCATCAATCCTGTAAAGGAAATGATCCGGCTCGCCCATGAGCGCGATATACCGGTGCTCATCGACGGAGCGCAGGCCATCCAGCATACCGCTGTAAATGTGGTAGATCTGGATTGCGATTTTTATGTTTTTTCCGGCCACAAAGTATACGGACCTACCGGTATCGGAATCCTTTATGGCAAGGAGCAGTGGCTCGACCGCCTTCCGCCTTATCAGGGCGGCGGAGATATGATCGACCGGGTCACATTCGAGAAGACAACCTTCAATGAGCTGCCCTTCAAATTCGAGGCTGGCACCTCTAATTATATTGGTGCCATCGGTATGGCCGAAGCAGTTACCTATATTTCCGAGATCGGGATGCAGGCAATTCATGAGTATGAAACCGGGCTGAGAGACTATGCCGCAGGGCTATTGTCGGCCTTTCCGGGCCTGACCCAGTACGGCACCGCTCCCGATAAAACAGCCATCTTTTCATTTGTACTGAACAACGTCCATCCCTTCGATACAGGCATGATCCTCGACAAATTCGGAATTGCCGTCAGAACCGGCACGCATTGCACCATGCCGCTGATGAATCGTTTCCGGATTGAGGGAACCGTACGGGCTTCACTTTGCTTTTACAATACGCACCAGGAAATCGACCGGCTCATGGAAGGGTTGCAGACTGTTACCGATATGTTAGCCTGATAGAATAGTATGACCATAGAAGCAATCCAGCAGGAGATCATCGAAGAGTTTGCCGGACTCGGAGAATGGATGGAACGGTATAATTACCTGATTGACCTGGGCAAGGACCTGCCGGCAATTGATCCGGCTTTCCGCAACGACGAATATCTGATCAGGGGTTGTCAGTCACGGGTATGGCTTAATGCTGATCTCGAAGGAGACCGGATTGTTTTTACGGCCGATTCCGATGCAATCATTACAAAGGGTCTGGCAGCTCTGATCATCCGTGTCTTTACCAACCATACGCCGGCAGAGATTCTTGCGGCTAACCTGGATTTCATCGACCAAATCGGTCTTAAGGAGCATCTCTCTCCAACCCGCTCAAACGGTCTTGTAGCAATGATCCGTCAGATCCGCTATTACGCAATGGCCTGGCAGGCCAAAATGAAAAACTGAAAATGGATACCGAAATACAGATTGTCAGGGTTCTCCGGAATATTTATGATCCGGAAATACCGGTTAACATTTATGATCTTGGACTGATTTATGAGGTTAACGTTGAGGAGGATGGCAGGGTATTGCTGACCATGACCCTTACATCCCCCGGCTGCCCCATGGTGGACCAGCTGATGGCGGAGATTCATGAAGAGGTGGCCAAAGTTGAAGGGGTGACAAAAGTGGATGTCAAATTGACTTTCAATCCCGCCTGGAACAAGGACATGATGTCTGAAGAGGCAAAACTTGAACTGGGTTTTCTCTGATCCACATGGCACCGGAATCAGACATTGCCAACCGGATACGCGCTAAAGCGCTGGAGCTGGGTTTCTCAGCCTGCGGCTTCTCGCCGGTTGGTCAGCTGGAAAAATTCCGCCCCGTTTTTGATGACTGGCTGAACAAGGGCTATGCCGGCGAAATGGAGTACCTGAGTCGTAACCGCGAGATCAGGACCGATCCCGCGCTTTTGGCCCCGGGGGCTAAAACCATAATCTCACTGGCGGCAGGATATTATTATCCTGATGAAGGCTCATCGATTCCGGTCAGCCGCTATGCCCGGGGTAATGACTATCACAAGGTGCTTAAAAAGCTTGGGAAAGAGCTTCTTGCCTGGATTAACAGGGAAGTAGCCCCGGCCGGCGGAAGAGTTTTCTGCGATACCGCACCCATCTTCGAAAAGGAGTGGGCCCGCCGTGCAGGTTTGGGCTGGATCGGTAAAAACGGGTTGCTGCTGATCCCCGGAAAAGGTTCTTGGTTCTTCCTGTGTGAAGTTATTACCAGCCTGGAAATCAACGAACAGGCGGAAATGGTGCCCGACCAATGCGGCACCTGCAGCCGGTGCATGAAGGCTTGCCCTACGGGAGCCATTACCGAACCCGGCAGGATTGACCCCAGAACCTGCATCTCCTATCTGACCATTGAAAAGAAATCGGAAATCCCCGATTCCTTTAAGGGGAAATGGAACCAAACAGTATATGGCTGCGATATCTGCCAGAGTGTATGTCCCTGGAACAGGGAACCAAATGCAACAAAGATCCCGCCTTTCAATCCGGAACAAAAAGTTCTTGATCTTACCATCGAAGCGATTCCTGAGCTGTCGCCGGAATCATTCAGCGAACTATTTGACCGAACACCCGTAAAGAGAATCGGATTATCAGGAATTCTCCGGAACTTTGCATTTCTTACTAAATAGGGAGCATTCGGAATGATACGCAAATTCTTACTCTTCCTGGTCATCCTGTGCTCCTTTGCAGCAATCGGCTATCCGCAGGAATTTCTGATCCCGCGTACAGCCGATCAGGTAACAGGCGCGTCCCAGGCTTTCCGGTCCTATGCGCCGGGCGATACCATCTGGATCGAGCCCGGCCTGCGTTCAAGCCTTCTGATCAGCGATTTTCATGGCACTTCCGCAAAGCCGGTCGTTTTTGCCAACCGGAACGGTCAGGTTATCATCGATACAGACTTTTCTTATGGTATCAGTATCCGCTCCTGCTCCCATTTTATTCTGATGGGACTCCCGGGTGACGGGTACGCTTACGGCATTAAAATCTCCAGAGTCGGACACTCCTCGGGAACAGGCATCTCAGTAGGATACAAATCAACGGATTTCACAGTGGCAGGCTGCGAAATCACCAACACGGGATTCGCCGGCATTATGTCTAAAACCGAGCCCGCCTGCGACGACCCCGGCACCTACCGTAATGCATTTACACAATATAATACCATCATCAGGGATTGCTATATCCATGATGTCCCCGGTGAAGGAATGTATGTCGGGAGTTCTTTTTTCCTCGGCCAGACTCTGTCTCCCTGCGGCACTGTAGTTCTGCCGTCTACCCTTGAGGGAGTGCATATTCATAACAACAGGCTTGAGCGGACCGGACTGGACGGCCTTCAGGTTTCTTCAGCTGTTAAGGATTGCTACATCCACCATAACATCCTCCGCGACTGCAGCTACCTGATGACAGAAAGCCAGATGTGCGGGATCATAATCGGCGGCGGTACGCTTGCAAAGTGTTTCAATAACCAGATCTTTGATACCTATGGCACAGGAATACTCCTTTTCGGCAACGGGGGTACCGAGGTGTTCAACAACCTGATCGTCAGGCCGGGGAAAAGATACCTGCCGGATGATCCGGATAAGAGGGAACATGGAATTTATATTTCTGATAAAACGCTGGTGGATAAAACCTGGTACGGCATCTATCAGAATACCATCATTCAGCCCAAATC
Organism: uncultured Porphyromonadaceae bacterium; assembly: GCA_964512915.1. Taxonomy (GTDB): domain Bacteria; phylum Bacteroidota; class Bacteroidia; order Bacteroidales; family UBA12481; genus UBA12481. The sequence continues at coordinate 218,160 of CAZEKJ010000001.1, read as the reverse complement.
CGACGGTATAAGAATTGACAATACCGTTGATTTTGAATGCAGGTTCTATAATAACATCATAATCGATCCGGGAGCTTATGATTCGTATGAAAATGACAATACCGACCGCATTGGCACGGATGCCTATATTTTTGAGGTCTCCCGGGGCCATTCCTACAAAAGTGAGAGTAACTATTTCTCCAGATTTTTCAGCGCAGCTGGCTTTTCCAACAGCAGCGCCGACAATTACCGTCTCCGCCCCGGTTCCCCGATGATCGACCTGGGCAAGAGCCTCTTTACGATTGGAATACGCTCTGATCTGGACGACCATGAGCGTCCTGCCGGAACCGGCTATGATATAGGTGCTTATGAATACCGCCCGGGGATGGCAGCAGACCAGAAGCCATCCGGTAACGGGTCCGGCATTGAAAGCTTTCAGATGTTGCCGGAGGGCATCCTGCGCCTGGTTCTTAAAAGCACGGACCCGCAAAAAATCCGGGTAAGCATCAGCGACCTGGCCGGAAGAGTCCTGTATCAGAATCACCTTGAGATCCGGGCCGGAAGCTACCCTGTGATTAATTTGCCGGTTTCAGCAAAGGGATTGCTAATTTTAACCGTAAACGGAGAGATAACACAATATGCAGGCAAAATCGTCCTTTATTGACCCCGAAGGATTCCGGACCCTGGTGCCTGTCAGCAGATCGGAGTACCCCCTGAACCATAGGGATGGAGTCATGCTGACCGGTTCCTGTTTCACAGAACATATCGGGAAAAAGCTTGCAGACAGTAAGTTTACGGTAAACCTGAATCCGTTTGGGATCGTCTATCACCCCGCAGCCATCGGGATTCAATTGCAGAGGCTCCTGAGCGGTGAGGCATACACTCACAGCGAACTGGTTTTCCGCGACGGTCTCTGGCACTCTTTCGATCACCATGGTTCGTTTTCAGATCCTGACCGGGAGGTTTGCCTCAATAATCTGAATAATCATTTACGGGAAGCAGCGACATTCTTCAGGAATGCTGGCCATCTGATTCTGACCTTTGGCTCAGCCAGGGCTTACCATCTCAGGACTACTGACAAGCTGGTTTCAAACTGCCATAAATTCCCGGATTCCGATTTTAGTATCCGGTTCTATGAACCCGATGAAATTCTGAATCATCTTCTTCCTGCCCTGGTGGAGCTGCGGCGAATAAACCCCCGAATCCGCTTTATATGGAGCGTGAGTCCGGTTCGCTACATCAAAGAGGGCACGCCAGGCAACCAGTTTTCCAAGGCCAGCCTGTTCCGGGCTGTTGCGGGATTGATGAACCAGTATCCGGATTCGTGCTATTTCCCGGCCTATGAGATTTTTATGGATGACTTGCGCGATTACCGTTTTTATGATACCGACCTGATCCATCCCGGTCCCGCTGGGATTGCATACGTCTGGAAGCGGTTCTGTGAAGCTTATATTCACCAGGATTCGCTCAAGCTGATGGAAAAGATTGAGCCGATAACCCGAGCGGCCGGGCATCGGCCCATGGGTGGCTCCGGGGAGTCGCTCCGAAGTTTCAGGGCAGCCCAGATAATGAAGATTTCAGCCCTGCAACAGGAGTATCCCTGGCTCGATCTGAGCAGGGAAACGGAACTTTTCAGCCAAGAAATACGTTAAAATTTACCCCTTCGGTTATAGGCTTCCAGATCAGCCGGGGTATCCACTCCAAATCCCTGATATTCTGTTTGAAGGCATCGGATCGGGAATCCATTCTCCAGCCAGCGCAATTGCTCCAGGGATTCCGAAATCTCAAGAGCCGACGGTTCAAGGCTGCCTAACTGCTTCAGGATATCGGTTTTAAAAGCATATATCCCGATATGTGAGAGCCAGGCCTGGCTTGATGCTTCGTGATTCCCTCGGAATGGGATGGGAGAGCGGGAAAAGTACAGGGCATTGCCATTTGCTCCAATAACGACTTTCACGCGGTTCCGACTGGTAAACCCGTCAGGATCGGTTTCCCTTCCGGCGAGGGTGGCGATGGAGCTTCCCGGTTCAAGAATTTCTGAAGCCAGCATGGAAATCATATCCGGCCGGATTGAGGGTTCATCTCCCTGAATATTGATAACCGCTTCAAAATATTGCCCGGAATTCTGCATGAACAAGCCGGAGGCTTCCAGGCAGCGGCTGGTTCCGGAGGTATGACCGGCACTGGTTTTCACCCATGACGCACCGAATTCTTTTGCCGCTTCAATTATTTCATCATCGCTGGTGGCAATAATGACCTCATTAAGCGCTTTCCGTGCTTGTTCATAAACACGGATGACCATGGGCAGATTTCCGGCAAGTGCCAGGGGCTTTCCGGGAAAGCGAACGGATGCCATCCTGGCAGGAATTATTCCCAGAACCTGGTATGGGATGTCGTTTGATAGGCCTCTCATAGCGCTTATTTGCGCCACCAAGTTATAAAAAACCAGTAATTTTGTACCTTTACCATTTTACTGAAAAAATGTCTGTTCGCTAAACACTATGGATATTCATAAGATAAAACAACGATTCGAGATTATCGGAAATTCACCGGCTCTCCACCGTGCCATCGAGATTGCGGTTCAGGTAGCGCCAACCGATTTATCCGTCCTGATCAATGGTGAAAGCGGTACGGGAAAGGAACGTTTTCCACAGATCATACATCAGCATAGTTCGAGAAAACATGGGCCTTTTATTGCAGTCAACTGTGGTGCAATTCCCGAAGGCACCATCGATTCAGAGCTTTTCGGGCATGAAAAGGGCGCCTTTACGGGAGCTCATGAATCGCGGAAGGGATATTTTGAAGAGGCCAATGGGGGAACCATTTTCATGGATGAAATCGGCGAATTGCCGCTTAGCACCCAGGTACGCCTGTTGAGGGTCCTCGAGTCCGGTGAGTTTATCAGGGTAGGATCCTCGAAAGTGCAGAAAACTGATATCAGGCTCGTGGCTGCAACGAATGTTGACATCCTGAAGGCAGTTCAGGAAGGGCGTTTCAGGGAAGATCTGTTCTATCGTCTGAATACCGTGCCGATCATTGTAGCACCCCTGAGAAACAGACGGGAGGATATTTTCCTGCTGTTCAGGAAATTTGCAATGGACTTTGCTGAAAAATATATGATGCCCGTCATCCGGCTGGATGAATCCGCGCAGACTCTCCTTGAGAATTATAAATGGCCCGGCAATATCCGGCAGTTGAAGAATATCACCGAACAGATTTCAATTATTGAACAGGACCGGGTGGTTTCTGCAGAACGGCTTAAGGCTTACCTTCCGGATGATACACGCTCGTCCCTTCCTGTTTTGATGCCTAAAGATCATGAGGACCGTACTTTTTCATCCGAAAGGGAGATCCTGTACCAGGTTCTGTTCGACATGAAGAGAGATGTCAACGACCTCAAGAATCTGGTTAATGAAATGCGGGGCAACAGCGACCTGGTACCCATGGCTGAACCCGAAGCACCCAACCTGATGAACCGGTTTTTTCAGCAGGAACACTCCCGGTTCGATACGCCGGTAGCTGCGACTCCGGTACATCATGGCAAACATCTTGACGAAGAGGAGATCGAGGACACCGAAGAGATCATAGAAGAATCACTACTGCTTCAGGATAATGAGATTGACCTGATTAACAAGGCTCTCAAAAAGCACAGCGGGAAAAGAAAGCTTGCGGCTCAGGAGCTGGGTATCAGCGAACGGACTTTGTACCGGAAGATCAATGAATACGGGATAAAAGAATAAGGCAGAGGGCAGAGGGCAGAAGGCAAAAGGAAAGGATATAAGTAATAAGATGAAGTATTTAAGTTTGGTAGGGTTGATGGTGGTGGTTCTCGGGCTGAATGCCTGCAGGATACGATTTTCCTTTACCGGAGCGAACTTCGATGTGAAGGAGAAAACCATTTCCGTGGCCTATTTCCCTAATCGTGCCCCGATTGTTAATCCAACGCTCAGTCAGGATTTTACCGAGAAACTTAAAGACCGGATTATCTCACAGACTCCGCTGAACATGGTCAATGAAAGCGGCGACCTTCAGTTTGAAGGAGAGATCATCGGGTACAGCACCAAACCGATAGCCATCAGCGGCGGAGATCAGGCCGAAAAAGCCTCTCTGAACCGCCTGACGGTGGAAATCAATGTTAAATATGTTAACCAGGTGAATCCGGCCAAGAGTTTTGAATCAAGATTCACCGCTTACGAAGATTACAGCAGCGACAAAGGATTGGATGTAGTGGAAGGAGAACTGATCCCCCTTATCATAGAAAAGATCATTGAGGATATTTACAACAGGTCATTTGTAGGCTGGTAATGAACCCGGAGCAATTTATAGAGAGCCTGAATCATCCTGAAAAACTGGATGATACTTCAATTGTCCGCTTTAGCGAGATTGTACGGGAGTACCCGTTTTGCCAGCCTGCCCAGCTGCTTTACCTTAAGAGCCTCCAAAACGAGGGGAATATCCGGTTTAACCGTCAGCTGAAAATCGCCGCGGCCTATGCTCCGGATAGAAAATCCCTGTTCGAGCTGCTTCATATTACAAAAGGTAACAACACTGAGTCCGAGGTCCGGACGGAATCCATCCCCACCGAAGCTTATCAGCCCAAACCAACAGATTATCCCGGCTATGTTGCGGCAACGCCTGAAACTGATGCAGAGAGAAGCCTGACAGACTATGGGGATGAATATCCACGGTCCGAAATGGTCAGAAAAGTAGAAGAATTCCTTCCGCTTAACGACCTTGATCTCCTGTTGTTCGACTTTCCTATCTCCCGCGACAATGATCACCCCGATCCTGAATCCCAGCGAAAAACTCCACCTTTTCAGCCTGCCGGAGCCGGTGACACAGGAGATTCATCCGATGATCTGGCTTCACGCGATCTGATCAGCGAATTTCTTCTGCTCGATCCTTTAAGCCAGCCCAGAATTACAGAGCCGGTCGTTTTTCCGCCTGCCCGGCATATAGTCCCGATTCAACAGGAAACTCTCCTTACGGAAGAAACTGTAACCCGGGACCCGAAAACAGTGAGGCCACCTAAAAAAGGATCCGATCTGATAGATACCTTTATAAGCCAGGCTGGCAGCCGGGTCCTTCGACCCGATAACGAGCCTCTTTCCGGAGAGGACCGGTCACTCGAAAGTCTCAGGGAGGACGAGGAGATACTGACGGATACGCTGGCAAAGATTTTTGTTCAGCAAGGATACTATTTGAAGGCCATTCATTCCTATGAAAAACTAAGTTTGAAATTTCCTGAAAAAAGTGTTTACTTTGCGAGTCAAATTGAAATGGTTAGGGAACTTATTAAGAATCAATAATTCAAGACAATATGTATATCTTTTTTTCTGTTCTGATTCTGGTTGTTTGTGTTCTGCTTGGCTTAATCGTGCTGGTTCAGAACTCAAAAGGCGGCGGTCTGGCTGCAAATTTTTCCGCATCCACACAAATTATGGGGGTTCGGAAAACCAATGATTTCCTCGAAAAAGCTACCTGGTCCCTGGCAATCGCGCTGTTTGTTCTCTGTCTGGCTGCAAGCATCAGCATCCCAAAAGGTGACAACGTGTCAAACCGGTCAGCCATCGAGGAACAGATACAGAATGCCATCGATCCTTCGGAAATACCACAACTTCCAATTGGTAATCCTGCCGGTCAGAGCGGAGGAACGGCCGAAACGCCCAAGCAATAAGTCGGTACAAGATACTGGTCGAAAAACACTCCTGGAAACAGGGGTGTTTTTTTTTATGTCAGCTTGTCAGTGTTGCCCCAATGGCATGCAATATGATATGAGATACGGGAAATAATAATTCTATAACTAATCCAAAATATTTGAACATGGCTACAGTGAAAGTTAAACCGCTAGGAGACAGGGTACTTGTTGAGCCCCAGGAGGCTGAAGTAAAAACAGCATCCGGTATCATTATTCCAGATTCCGCTCAGGAAAAGCCCCAGAAAGGCAATGTTATCGCAGCCGGACCCGGCACCAAAGACGTTGAAATGGAAGTAAAGGTCGGGAACGTAGTTTTATACGGCAAATACTCAGGAACCGAAATTAAGGTTGAGGATAAAACCTACCTTATTATGCGCCAGTCTGATATTCTGGCCGTTATTGAATAATCTGAATACTAAATAATACTGAATAGATATGGCTAAGCAAATTGTTTTTGAATCAGAAGCCCGCGAACACCTGAAGAAAGGTGTTGATGCTTTGGCAAACGCTGTTAAGGTTACCCTCGGCCCAAAAGGTCGCAACGTGGTGATTGAGAAGAAGTTCGGCTCACCACAGATCACCAAGGACGGTGTTACTGTTGCAAAGGAAATAGAACTCGTTAATAAATTTGAAAATATTGGTGCACAGATGGTTAAGGAAGTTGCCTCAAAAACTTCCGATGATGCCGGCGATGGAACCACTACCGCAACTGTTCTAACCCAGTCGATCGTATCGGTTGGACTGAAAAACGTTACAGCAGGTGCCAATCCGATGGATCTGAAAAGGGGCATTGACAAGGCCGTTATCAAGGTCGTTGAAAGTCTCCACAAACAGTCAAAAACTATTGGTGACGATTATCAGAAAATTGAGCAGGTTGCCACCATCTCAGCAAATAATGACTTTGAAATCGGTAAACTGATTGCCGATGCAATGGGCAAAGTTCATAAAGAAGGTGTTATCACAGTTGAAGAAGCAAAAGGTACCGACACAACCGTTGAGGTTGTTGAAGGTATGCAGTTCGACCGCGGATATATCTCAGCCTACTTTGTTACCGACACTGAAAAAATGGAATCCGTACTCGAACATCCCTACATTCTGATCTATGACAAGAAGGTATCTTCCATGAAGGACCTGCTTCCAATTCTCGAAGCATCGGTTCAGACCGGCAGGCCGCTCCTGATCATTGCTGAAGATGTTGAGGGTGAAGCTCTGGCAACCCTGGTGGTTAATAAGCTTCGCGGCAGCCTGAAGATTGCAGCCGTTAAAGCTCCCGGTTTTGGTGACCGCAGAAAAGAGATGCTGCAGGATTTGGCCATTCTGACCGGCGGCACTGTGATTTCCGAAGAAACCGGCATGAAACTGGAGACTACAACCCTTGATATGCTCGGTGTTGCAGAGAAGGTAACTATCGACAAAGAGAACACTACCGTTGTAAATGGCAGTGGCGACAAGAAACTGATCCAGGCTCGCGTAAACCAGATCAAAGCCCAGATCGAAACGACAACTTCCGATTACGATCGTGAAAAACTGCAGGAACGTCTGGCCAAGCTGGCCGGCGGTGTTGCTGTCCTTTATGTAGGTGCTTCCTCCGAGATTGAAATGAAGGAGAAGAAAGACCGCGTAGATGATGCACTGAGTGCAACCCGCGCTGCTGTTGAGGAAGGCATTATCCCAGGTGGAGGTGTGGCTTATATCCGCGCCATTAAAGCCCTTGACGGACTTAAGGGAGATAACGATGACCAGACTACCGGAATCGCAATTGTTCGCCGCGCTCTTGAAGAGCCGCTGCGCCAGATTGTGGCAAACGCCGGTGTTGAAGGTTCCGTGATCGTTCAGGAAGTTAAGAAAGGCAAGGGAGCTTACGGTTTCAACGCACGTACCGAAGTCTATGAAGACCTGTTTGAAACAGGTGTGATTGATCCTACCAAAGTGGCCCGTATAGCACTGGAAAATGCTGCCTCTGTTGCTGGCATGATCCTCACTACTGAAACCCTCATCGCTGACCTCCCGGAGGAGAAGGATCAGATGGGCGGAGGAGCACCAGGCATGGGTGGAATGGGCGGAATGGGTGGAATGATGTAATAAAATTCTGACTCATACTTATAACAAAGCCCACCGGCGAAATCCGGTGGGCTTTTTTTGTTTGTCCCGGATTGACTAAATTTAGTCGTTAAAATATAATCTTCCCGCCATGAAAATGCAGTTTCTGATATGCGCGATTACGGCGGGAGTTTTATCCCTCTCTGCCCAAGATTCGAATTTGAAAACCGGGCTGCATAACGACTTTCCCCAAACTGTCAGATGGTCCTACTGGGACGAGGGTTGGCATGCGGATAAGACCGTTACCTTTAGTTATAACCCCCTGGGACTTCCTCTTTCTGAGGTGTGGGACCGCCTGGAAGGTGTTGATGTAAAGTTTACCTATGCTTATGCTTCAGACAATCTGCATCAGACACTTACACTCACACAGGAGAAGAGCGGAGGAATTTGGACCAATATCAACCGGCAGCGCCGGGAATATGATGCCAATGGCAGCGAGACCCTGATGGTAAGGGAGTATTATACCGGTGGGGTCTGGATGATTGAATCGGGATTCCAATATCAGCCGGAATATCTTGAAGGAAGGCTATATAAAACAACGATTGCATCGTTTAATCCGGCCGACGGGTATTTTCATCCGGCCACCAGATGCACTTATACATGGGATGAAAGCGGAAAGCTAAAAGGGAAAACCTGTGAAAACTTTTCTGAAGCCGGGACCTGGGTCAGCGCCATCCGCAACTCATATTTCTGGACCCATGACAACCTCCCCGATTATGTAATGAGCGATATCTGGAGGGTTAATGAATGGGTTCCGTACAGCAAGGAGATGCATAGTTATTACGGACTGGAAAACCATTCCGAAACACTTTACATCTGGAGGGAAGACCTCCAGGTCTATAGTGCATGGCAGAAACTGGTCAGCGAGTTTGATGAACGGTCAAACCTGATCCTTGGCACTACCGGGGAGTGGCTGGCCGGAGGCTGGCAGGTATCATCCGGTAACCGATACGGATACACCTATACCGATGGAAAGGCAACTGAACGAATATCCGAAAGGTGGGATCCTGTTGCACCAGAGGGAGGCGCCTCAGGCGGAAAGTGGATTATGGAGAGTCGTGAGGTTTTTTCCGATTTCATGAGCCTTGGATCGAACGATATAATCAGGTCACCGTTACAATTGCACTGTTACCCAAACCCCGCGAATGACATCCTGTTCGTAAATTTCACTAATGAAGGAGGCGCTGCTGCAGAACTTATTATCAGGGATACACAGGGAAGGATCCTGATAAAACAGAGAACCGGCGGCGGCGATTCCCAATTCTCAGTGAGTGTCTCAAAGATACCTCCCGGAGTCTATTGGTTGACCATAAACAACGGTAAACATCTGCCCGCGAGCCAAAAGATTATCAGGAAATAATTCGATTATCTTTGTAATAAGAAGAAGAATTAACAAAAACCATTTATCATGAAAAGGATTGCTTTAGTATTGGCCATTGCGTTTGCATTGGCTGGAAATGTTTTTAGTTCCCAAAAGCTTCCGGGGAGTATCCTGAAAAATAAGTCCCTCCTGAAAAGCATGCCTGCCACCATTGTGGGTTCCTACCCACAGCAGGTTGATTGGTTCGATTGGGTTTCAGCGGCCTGGGCTCCGAGTAAAACACAGAAGATTTCCTACAGTCAGGATGGTGATCCCCTCACCATTGAGTGGGACCTGCTCACAGGTACCGACCAGAAATTTACTTATACCTATAATAATCTCCGGATGCCTACCCTTATGCTCTACCAGGAATTTGTCGGTAGTACCTGGGTAAACAAGGAGCGTTCAAGGATTGAATATGATGGTTACAGCAATCCTACCCTGGAAGTTTCAGAGATATACACGGATGGCGCCTGGGTGATTACAGGCGGTATCCTGTTCACCAATGACGTCCAGAATGGTAAACTCATTCACCAGGCATTCGCGAATTATGATGTTGCTACCCGGCAATACCTGCCGGTGAGCCGGACAACATACACCTATACGGGGGATGGACAGATGAGCTCTTTTATCAACGAAGTCTTAGTGGAGGGCGTCTGGATTAATTCAACCCGTACAACCATGACCTACGCGTCAATGGATAAAATGAGTACGATGGTTATCGATTCATGGGAAGATGGCGCGTGGGTCCCGCAATCAAAACATGAATATGAATGGACAACCAATGACAGTTTTACCATGAATATATACATGTGGGATGTGGATTCGTCAACGTATATCCTGGCAATGAGGGACGTAACTCAGTACGATAGTCATTCTAACCTGATATTACAGACCACTGAAATGGGAATGGCCGGGATGTGGTTCATGCTTTCGGGAAGTAAGTTTGATATTACCTATCAGGGTAATACTCCAACCCAGCAGATTACTCAGGAATGGAACGGCACCGAATTTGTCAATTCTACCAAGGAAGTATTTACCAATTACCTGAACCTTGGGATAAATGATCTCACTGCTACTGTAATGGATTTTGATGTTTATCCCAATCCGGCTTCAGAAAGCCTGAACATCAAAATTATCACGACTGGATTGTCTGCTGTAAATCTTGAGATGATCAGCATGACCGGTAAGCTTGTACGGAGTGAGGTGGTCTCGAATTCATCCGGCCCGCATAGTTGGGATATATCCGGATTGCCGGCCGGGATATATTCTTTACGTATGGTAGGGGCAAATGGTTCGGTTATCTCAAAAAAAATAGTCATTCATTAAACTTAAGACATGAAAAAGGTATTCGGATTTGTGATTTTTCTTCTCCTGGGAGTAACCTTGTCTTACACTCAGGACCAGGCGGTTCCCAAGCCAATCGCACCTTACACACCTGCTGTAATGGTTAATGGCACCCTCTATCTTTCAGGGCAAATACCCAGAGTCCCGGAAACGGAAGAGCTGATTAAGGGAGATATCAAAAAGGCCACTGAGCAATGCATGAAAAATCTTGGAGCCCTGCTGAAGCAGAATAACCTGGATTATGAAGATCTGGTCATGGTGAATATTTACATGACAAACATGGATAACTACAAGGCCATCAATGAAGCCTACGCCCCCTTCTTCAAAAACAAGAAGTTTCCGGCCAGGGCTGCTATCCAGGTTGTGCGGCTGCCAATGGATGCGGAGGTGGAGATTTCTGGTATAGCGGTAGCTCGCTGACGCTCGCTAATTGGTTCGGCTTACGCCTCACTAATTGGCGCTTCGCGCTAATTAGCCCGTAGGGCCAATTAGTTCGCGTGAGCGAACCAATTAGTGAGCCGAAGGCGAACCAATTAGCGAGGCGTAAGCCGAGCCAATTGCCAGGGTTTTTGTATCTTTGCGAAAATTTTCAAGCAAGGGCAATACATGAACAACATCCGCAATTTCTGCATCATCGCACATATCGACCATGGTAAAAGCACTCTGGCCGACCGACTTCTTGAGGTGACCAATACAGTGACAGGCAAAGCGATGCAGGAGCAGGTTCTGGACAATATGGACTTGGAAAGGGAGCGGGGCATTACGATCAAGAGCCATGCCATTCAAATGAATTATCGGAGGAATGGCGAGGATTTTATCCTGAACCTTATCGATACTCCCGGGCATGTTGATTTCTCCTACGAAGTGTCCCGGGCTATTGCTGCCTGTGAAGGAGCCCTCCTGGTGGTCGACGCAACTCAGGGAATACAGGCTCAGTCGATTTCTGTCTTGTACCAGGCAATGGACCATAACCTGGAAATTATCCCGATATTGAACAAGATGGACCTTCCGGCCGCTATGCCCGAAGAGGTTACAGAACAGATAATTGACCTGGTTGGCTGCACAAAGGACGACATCGTGCAGGCAAGCGGAAAAACAGGAATAGGTATTGAACTGATCCTCGAGCGAATTGTTGACCGGATCCCTTGTCCCAAAGGTGATCCAAAGGCTCCCCTTCAAGCGTTGATTTTCGATTCCCTTTTTAATTCGTACCGGGGCGTAATGGCCTATTTCAAGATCATCAACGGAGAAATCCGCACGGGAGATCACGTAAAATTCTTCAATACAGGCAAGGAATACGAAGCGGATGAGGTCGGCGTACTCAGGCTCGGCCTCAATCCTAGGGATGTGCTGAGCACCGGCGATGTCGGATATATCATTTCCGGAATAAAAGCCTCCAAAGAGGTAAAGGTGGGAGATACTATAACGCATGTAGACCGGCCCTGCAAGGAGGCAATATCAGGTTTTGAAAACGTGAAGCCCATGGTGTTTGCCGGGCTCTATCCCATTGATACGGAGGATTATGAAGATCTACGGGATGCCCTGGAAAAGCTGGTGCTGAATGATGCCTCTTTAACATATGAACCGGAATCCTCCGCTGCATTGGGATTCGGGTTCCGGTGCGGTTTTTTGGGGCTGCTCCATATGGAGATCGTTCAGGAGCGCCTTGACAGGGAATTTGACATGAATGTGATCTCAACGGTTCCAAACGTATTCTACCATGTTTACGGCAGGAAAGGAGACCGCCTGGACGTGTATAATCCGTCGGGACTTCCGGATCCCACCGAAATAGACCGTATTGAAGAGCCCTACATCCGTGCTCAGATCATCACCATGCCTGATTATATCGGGGCAATTATGAAACTTTGTCTCGATAAGAGGGGAGAGCTTAAATCGCAGGTATATTTAACTCAGGACCGGGTGGAACTCTCATTTGAGATGCCGCTTGCAGAGATCGTTTTCGATTTCTATGATAAACTTAAGTCCATCTCAAGAGGGTATGCTTCTTTCGATTATCACCAGACGGAATTCAAGCCCGGGAAACTCATCAAGCTTGATATCATGCTAAATGGTGAAACTGTTGATGCCTTGTCCACCCTGATCCATGTTGACAATGCCTACCGGTTCGGGCGTCGCATGTGCGAAAAGTTACGCGAACTGATTCCGCGCCAGCAATATGATATCGCTATTCAGGCTTCCATTGGGGCAAAAATAATAGCAAGGGAAACTATCAAGGCCTTTCGTAAGGACGTTACAGCAAAATGCTATGGTGGCGATATAACCAGAAAAAGAAAACTTCTGGAGAAGCAGAAGAAAGGGAAGAAGAAAATGAAGCAGATTGGTAATGTCGAAGTGCCTCAGTCTGCCTTCCTTGCCGTTCTTAAACTGGATTAAAGGACTCACGGATAAGCTTGTACCCCTTCCCGTGTATGTTTATGATCTCAATTCCGGGTTCGTCGGCCAGATGCTTGCGGATTTTTGTGATGTAAACGTCCATGCTGCGCGCATTGAAATAGTTGTCATCCTTCCAGATTGCTTTCAGTGCAAAATTTCTTTCAAGGATCTGGTTTGGATGCTGGCACAGGAGCTTTAATAATTCAGATTCCTTGGTGGTAAGATTGACCACAGTTTCCTGGGTGGTAAGGGTCTGCTTGTTCGAATCAAAAGAATACTTGCCCAACACAAAGACCTCATCCTGATTTTCCCTCCTTGTTCGCCGCAAAACCGCCTCAATGCGCATAAGCAGTTCTTCCATGCTGAAGGGCTTCGTCAGATAATCATCGGCTCCGGCCTCAAACCCTTCAATAATGTCCTTTTTCATCGATTTAGCCGTTAGAAAGATGATGGGTATATCAGGATTCATAACCCTTATTTCCCGCGCAAGCGTGTATCCATCTTTAACCGGAAGCATAATGTCGAGGATGCACAGATCAAAATGATCCTTCTTAAAAGCCCGATACCCCCGCTCACCGTCAGGCTCCAGCGAACAATCGTATCCTTTTGCATTCAGGTATTCCCGAAGGAGGCTTCCCAGATTTATATCATCCTCAACCAGTAGAATCCGACTTGTTCTCATTTTCGTTCCTTTTGCTTTAAGGGTAAAGTAATCGTAAAGGTAGTACCTTTTCCCGGCTCGCTTTTTACGCCGATGGAACCGTGGTGTTGTTCAATGACCTTTTTAACATAACTCAGGCCCAGTCCGAACCCTTTCACATCATGTACATTACCGGTGGGAACCCTGTAGAATTTTTCAAAAATCCGCTTAAGACTCTCTTTGCTGATGCCGATTCCGTTATCTGATATTTCCATTCGCATCACTCCTTCTGAGGATCGGGTCAGAATGTGAATCTCCGGTTCGGTTATACAATACTTGAGGGCATTGTCAATCAGGTTGAATACAACATTCTGTAAATGAGTTTCATCGGCCTCAACGGGTAGTTTGCCTCCCTGCAGATCCAGGGTTAGACGGCCTCTTCGTCTTTCAACCTGAATGGCAATTTTATCGGCTGCCTGGGTTACCAGATTGTCAAAATCAATGGGATGTATCTTCAGGCTGACTTTCTTTTCGTCAAAAATTGACATCTGCAGAACCCGCTCAACCTGGTTTCCCAGCCGCTTGCTCTCTTCATGGATTACTGAAAAGATGTGCGAAAGGTCGCGTGATTCATTCCGGATCCCATTGTCGGCCAGCATCTGCGAAGCAAGGGAAATTGTGGCAATCGGTGTTTTTAGCTCATGGGTCATGTTGCTGATGAAGTCGTTTTTAATTTCTGATAGTTTTTTCTGCCTGTTGATCACGTATATCGCTATGGATGAAATAACCAGAATCAGGATAGCCAGGAACAGGGAGGACCCGGCCATCACACCGACCGAATTTCTGAAATATCTGTCGCGGGTTGGGAAATAGACTACAAGAAAATTCGGGGCAACACGAACATCATGAGGGAACAGCAAAGAAGCATATTTGGGGTAGGAAACCAACGGATTAAAACCGGCACTTCTTAGGGTATACCGGGAGGTACCGCTCCTGACAGCAAATTCATAGGAAATCTCAATATCCTTAAATTCCTGTCGGATCAGACTGTCGAGTCCCGGATAATTAAGCCGTTCTTCTATTCTTCCTTCACTCAGAATAACCTGGTTGAGGATCTTATCGAGGTAAACCTTTTTGTTGGTAATAAGACGGTTGTAGGCGCCCCTTGCCTCATTGGGAGAGGCATCTGCAGAAGGTAAATTGTCGGATTGCTCCGACTGGTACAAGGATTGTTCTCTGACCCTGATTGCTGTATCACCCGCAATCAGGTCAAACTGCCCCTCCGATTCAATAGGGTTCCGGTCTTCATTATAGAAATAACTTTGGTTAGCCTCAGGGGAATCGAATGGTGCGCCCGGACTATTATTTTGCTGACGGGGTTGGCTGAGAAGAAATAAGCCAAGTGAGTCTCCCGAGCTCATCATTTCCCGCTGGATCTGATTAAACGTTTCTTGTTTTTCAAGCTTTTCGCAAACCTGTCCCAGACTTTTGTTAACCAGTAGTTTAAACTGTTCCTCCTTTACCTCCACCGCGTCCCTCAGCCAGGCAAGCTGTATGAGAATCAGGGCGATAACGGCACCTATGGTGACGACCGAAAAAATCGGGATAAAAGTTTTTCTCATCTCTCAAAGATACAAATGCACGGACTTCTTTTCAGAGGAGGTTTGCCAAAGCTTTACCATCCAGCTCAAACAGTCCTCTGATCTGGGGGATCCGCGTGGTGAGGGTCTTTTTTAGGTTCTCTGAGAAAGTTCCGGGTTCAATTGTCTGATGGATCAACATGATGTAATCCAGCTGCCGGTATTCCGTGAGCCAAAGCCCCTCCCTGGAGCGGTTCGATACTATCCTGCAGGCCGGTTTTTCGGCAGATCCTTCTGATTCAAAGCATGAGAATACCTGAGCTGCGGGCGCCTGACTGGCGGCGAACGAGAGATCCGGTTTGCTTGTCAGGGAGAGTCCCAGTGCCTGGTTAAGGAGCCAGCAAAGACGATAATCCGGTTCGTCGGAGAGAATTCCAAAAGCCAGGATGCCGGGGGATAGATTGTCTGTCAGTCTGTATTTATGAGTTTTGCCCATGCTCAGGTGTTGATTTCCTGAAGGGTTTCCAAAGCGGCACTTTGCTCTGCTTCTTTTTTGGAGCCGCCAGTACCGCTGCCGAAAAGTGTATC
>CAZEKJ010000001.1:189730-202464 GCA_964512915.1 uncultured Porphyromonadaceae bacterium | reverse complement strand
GCGTGTCGGATCGTAAGGTTCAAGATCCGTGTAAAAAGTAACCTCTTTTTTATTTTTCTGCGCCCATTCAATAAGCTGGCTCTTATAGTTGGTTTCTACACTGACCATATCCTGCAGGTCGATGTATTTACGGATGACCCGCTTTAAAATGAACCTGCGGGTTCTGGCGTAACCTCTATCCAGGTAGATCGATCCGATCAGGGCCTCGAAGGTATCCCCCATGACATGGCGGTTCGCCTGTTCGTTGTTCAGCCGGCTTTCCATAAGCTGATCGAGTCCGAGCTGGCTGGCCATCAGGGACAGATGGTCGCCATTGACCATTTTCGATCTCATTTTGGTTAGAAATCCCTCTTTCTGATCCGGGTATTTCCGATACAGAAATTCAGCCGTGACGGCACCCAGGATTGCATCACCAAGGTATTCGAGCCGTTCATAATTCAGGGGATTGCCCTTTTCGTCGGATAGAGAGGCAGATTTATGTATGAAAGCGAGTTCATACAATCGGACATTCCCGGGGATAAAACCGAGGACCCGTATTAATTGGAATCGAAAAGATTTTTTTGGAGAGGCCTTCACACGTCAGGCATCCAGTTTTTTAAAGATTACAGATGCATTATGCCCGCCAAATCCGAAGGTATTGCTGAGCGCACAGTTTACTTCACGAGCTTTTGCTTTGTGATAGGTGAAGTCAAGTTGGCTGTCAATCTGGGGATCATCGGTAAAATGATTGATAGTAGGCGGTACCCGGTTTTCAAGAATGGCAGCGATACAAGCCATGGCCTCCACAGCACCGGCTGCACCGAGCAGGTGACCGTGCATGGATTTGGTAGCGCTAATGCTGAGTTTGTAGGCATGCTCCTGAAACACACTCTGGATTGCCAGCGGCTCTGAAATATCTCCCAGGGGAGTTGAGGTTCCGTGAACGTTGATATAATCGATATCCTCGGGTTTCAAGCCAGCATCGTTAAGGGCATTTTTCATAACCAGGGCAGCCCCCAGGCCTTCGGGATGAGGAGCAGTCAGGTGATGGGCGTCGGCTGATAATCCGCCTCCGACCAATTCACAATAAATCCTGGCGCCTCTGTTAACGGCATGCTCATATTCTTCAAGAACTAAAGTCCCTGAACCTTCACCCATGACGAAACCATCGCGGTCGAGGTCGAAAGGCCTCGAAGCGGTTTTGGGATCGTCATTGCGGACCGAAAGTGCGTGCATCGAATTAAATCCGCCAACCCCGGCTTTGGTGATGGAAGCTTCTGAACCACCGGCAATCATTACCGTAGCCCGGCCGATGCGGATATGGTCAAAAGCATTGATCAAAGCCACGGTGGATGTAGCACAGGCTGCTACCGCAGCATAGTTAGGACCCCGGAACCCGTATTTCATGGAAATCTGGCCGGAGGCAATATCCGAAATCATTTTCGGGATAAAGAAGGGGTTAAACCTGGGCGTACCGTCACCTTTGGCAAAAGACATCATCTCTTCCTCAAACGTGAGAATACCGCCGATACCGGATGACATGATTACACCAACCCGGTCACAGTCAAGTTTTTCCAAATCAAATCCTGCGTCCTTGATCGCTTCGTCTGCCGTAATCAGGGCATACTGGCAATACGGATCGAGTTTTCTCGCTTCTTTACGGTCAAAGTAATTCCCTGCGTCGTAGTTCTTGAGCTCGCAGGCAAACTTTGTCTTGTGCAGGGTGGTGTCAAAACGGGTAATTGCTGCTGCCCCGCTAACCCCGTTGAATAATGCTTCACGGAATTCCTGTGCCGTATTACCTATCGGTGTTAACGCACCGAGACCAGTAACAACTACCCGTTTTAATGCCATAATCCTTACCCAAATTTATGGTTAAGTTACCCTTTGGTATTGTTCTCAACGTAATTGATGGCGTCTCCAACCGTGGAGATCGTCTCAGCCTGATCATCAGGAATGGCAAGGTTAAATTCCTTTTCAAATTCCATAATCAGTTCAACGGTGTCCAGGGAGTCAGCCCCAAGGTCATTGGTGAAGCTTGATTCACGGGTAACCTCTGATTCGTCAACGCCCAGCTTGTCTACGATAATCGCTTTAACTCTGGATTCAATGTCTGACATAGCTTTAATGTTTTAATTAATAATTAATTATGCAGTCAACCTGACAATTTTTGCCATGCAAATAAAGCACATCTGCACCTGATTTTCA
This sequence comes from uncultured Porphyromonadaceae bacterium, assembly GCA_964512915.1. Lineage (GTDB taxonomy): Bacteria > Bacteroidota > Bacteroidia > Bacteroidales > UBA12481 > UBA12481. The sequence goes on along the minus strand of CAZEKJ010000001.1, from coordinate 200,277 downwards.
AAACTTTTAGGCTTTTTTTATTCAGGCAGTCAAAAATCACTGATATTTCTTGAATTTAGCAGGTGGATCGGGCATACTTATCCCCTTTTTCCCAACATGAATCGTAAGTATCATAAGATGAATAATTTAGCCATATTTGCTTCAGGCTCAGGAACCAATGCTGAACAAATCATCCGATTCTTCCAATCGGATCCGGATGTGCATATTGTTTTGATACTTAGCAATAAGCCAGATGCTTTTGTACTCGAACGTGCCAGGGACCTCTCAGTCCCTTCCCATGTTTTTACCCGTCACGATTTCTACGGTTCGCAATCAGTACTAAACAGACTCCGGGAAGTCGGAGCCGATACCTTGATACTGGCAGGTTTTTTATGGCTGATTCCCGACAATATTCTGAAGGCATATTCCGGCAGGATACTGAATATTCATCCCGCATTGCTGCCCGATTTCGGAGGCAAGGGGATGTACGGGCATCATGTGCATGAAGCCGTTATCCGGGATGGGAGAAAGAAATCCGGAATCACCATTCACCTGGTTGACGAGGAATATGACCGTGGCAAGATCCTGTTTCAGGCTGAATGTCCCGTCTTATCTGATGATACGCCCGAATCACTTGCCACGCACATCCATCAGCTGGAGCACCTGCATTTCCCTGAACAGATCAAAAAGTTCCTTCGGTCGCTTTGAGTCCGGCCTTGTATTTTTCGAATTCCTGATTGAAATTCCTTACAATTGAGTCAAAGACCATCTTGTTTTTAGGTTCAATGGGTTCAACCGGAGGTGCTTCGATCTTTAAGGGGTCTACAGGACGGCCGCTCTGCCAGATGCGGAAATCGAGGTGGGGCCCGGTAGATAACCCGGTACTGCCAACATAGCCAATAATCTGTCCTTGCTTGACAAACGTACCGACCTGAACCCCATCGCCGAATTTCGACAGATGCATATATCCGGAGGTATAAGAACTGTTGGTATGCTTGATCTTGACCATATTTCCGGAGCCGCGGTCAAAACTGCGTTGGACTACCTTGCCGTCACCGATAGCTACCACTGGCGTCCCTGCTGCTGCTGCATAGTCTACTCCGTGGTGCGGGCGCCGGATTCTCAAGACAGGATGAAGACGGCTGTTCGAGAACTTCGATGAGATCCTTTTAAATTCCAGCGGGGCCTTGAGGAAGGCTCGTTTCAGGCTTTCACCCTTTTCATTAAAATATCCAAGCTTCCCGTTTTGAATGTACTGATAGGCTTCGATCCACTTACCCGACCACAGGAATCGGGCGGCTAAGACTTTTCCACCAATGGAGGTGTTTCCAACCATCTGGTCCTCAAATATTACCTCAAATTTATCACCCCGGTTCAGGGCATATACATCGATCATCCATTGATAAACAGTAATGATCTCGAAAACCATTTCAGTAGAGACGCCCTCACTTTCAACTGCATTCCAAAGGTTCGATTTAATTTCGCCTTCCATGTATTTAATCTCTGTAGTGACTTCCTTTTGATTGATCCTCACCGAGAGTGAATCGCGGAAATCGTAAATCACATGTTCAATTACGTTTTTTTCGTAAACCATATACTGCAGATGATGCAGGGAATCCGGAGTATAATAGAAGTGCATCTCATTGCCGGCAACCATTTTTCTTACATCAAAGACATACTTGTATTGTTTGGCAATCTTATCGATGGTTTGCATGGATACACCCCTGGAAACAAGGATTTCAGATAAAAACTGATCCGAGCGGATATAGATAGTTTCCCGATGAAAGGAATCTTCAGGGAAATTGAATTCATCATAGCGTACTTCCTGCACCGGAACGGGGCCCGGATCGGGATATCCCCTGAGAAGGATTACCCAGTTGATATGAGTGGCAAACCACAGGAGGATGATCAACAAAACGCCTAAGCCCCCGCGGATAAAGGCCTTCTTGCGGGTAGGAAAGAGGTATCTCAGGATTGCGAGAGCTTTATGCAGGATGGCCAGGATTTTGTCTTTTCTGATCATTCTCCCTTTTGTTTAATAGACAATATTTATAATTCGTTTTGGCACCACAACGATCTTTTTAGGCATCGCGCCCTGGAGGTAGCGGCTGGTCTGCTCGTTTTCTCTTACGGTCTTTTCAATGTCGGCAATAAGCATGTCGGCCGGAAGCTCCAGTTTGAAACGCATCTTTCCATTAAACGAAACCGGGTACTCAATAGTATTTTCTATCAGAAAAGTGGGGTTAAGAACCGGCCAGGTGGCAACCGAAATACTTTGGGAATGACCGGTCTGGCTCCAAAGTTCTTCAGCCAGGTGAGGCGCAAAAGGCGCGATCAGGATCAGCAGGGGCTCGAGAATTTCGGATTTACTGCATTTGAGATCTGTCAGGTCGTTTACACAGATCATGAAGGTGCTGACCGATGTGTTGAAGGAGAAGCGCTCAATATCGTCCTGAATTTTCTTAATTGTCCGGTGCAGAACCTTAAGTTCTGCCGGTGCAGCCTTCTCTGAGGTGACCGCCAGTTGTTCCCCGTCGGCGTAGAACAGTCTCCAAAGCTTTTTAATGAACTTATGGACTCCGTCGATACCGTTGGTGTCCCAGGGCTTGGACTGCTCAATGGGCCCCAGGAACATCTCGTAGAGCCTGAGTGTGTCAGCGCCGTATTTGTCAATGATTACATCGGGATTGACCACGTTGTACATCGATTTTGACATTTTTTCTACGGCCCAGCCGCACACATATTTTCCGTTTTCGAGGATAAACTCCGCCTGGTTGTATTCCGGATTCCATTTACGGAAGGCATCCAAATCCAGTACGTCATGTGAAACGATATTAACGTCAACATGAATGGACGTTGTATCATACTGATCCTTAAGCCCGAGGGATACGAATTTATTTGTGCCTTTGATCCGGTAGGCAAAATTGGATCGCCCCTGGATCATACCCTGGTTGATAAGTTTTTTGAAAGGCTCGTCCTTGCAGACATATCCGGTATCAAAAAGAAACTTATTCCAGAAACGTGAATAAATCAGGTGACCTACAGCGTGTTCGGTACCACCAATGTAAAGGTCGACATCCTGCCAGTATTCATTGGCTTCCCTCGAAACCAGGGCCTTTTTGTTTCCGGGATCCATATATCTGAGATAGTAGGCCGAAGAGCCTGCAAACCCGGGCATGGTGCTTAACTCGATGGGGTCACCGTCGGCAGTTATCCAGCTCGCGGCCCTTGCCAGCGGCGGTTCGCCTTTTTCCGTGGGCAGAAAAGCATCTACATCGGGCAGTCGCAGGGGCAAATCTTTCTCATCCATCAGGTAGGGAAGTCCGTCCCTGTAGTAAACAGGGAATGGCTCTCCCCAGTAGCGCTGCCGGCTGAAGATTGCATCACGTAGGCGGTAATTGACCTGAACTTTTCCGATTCCGCGATTTTCTATCTCGATTTTGGTTTTTGCAATGGCTTCCGGAACGGATAGCCCGTTAAGGAATCCAGAGTTCATCATGATCCCTTCCTTTGCATCAAATGAGTCAGCCCATGTGGTCGGATCGGTGGGTTCCTGGCCTGGCTGGAGGACTACCTGGACAATCGGAAGGTTGAAATGGAGTGCAAAGCGGAAGTCGCGGCTGTCATGGGCCGGTACCGCCATGATGGCCCCGGTGCCGTACCCGGCGAGTACATAGTCAGCGATCCAGATCGGGATATTTTCCCGGGTAAAGGGATTAATGGCATAGGTACCCGTGAAAACGCCGCTAATTTTTTTCACCTCGGCGATTCTTTCCCGTTCGGTTCGCTTCCGGGTTTCGTCAATATATTGTATAACCTCATCCCGATGTCCGGGGTGGGTTAGCAGGGGAACGAGCTCCGACTCAGGCGCCAGAACCATAAAGGTTGCTCCGTAAATAGTATCGGCCCGTGTTGTAAAAATTTCAATGGTATACTCTTTTCCGCTGACCGGAAAGAACATATTTGCACCCTCTGATTTACCGATCCAGTTTCGTTGCATCTCTTTCAGGGAATCGGTCCAGTTGATGCTGTCAAGTCCTGATAACAATCGTTCGGCGTAGGCCGAAACCCGCAGGAGCCACTGCTTCATTTTCCGTTGTTCAACGGGGTGTCCGCCCCTGACAGAGAATCCTTCCTTCACTTCATCATTGGCCAAAACGGTACCCAGGGCAGGGCACCAGTTAACGAGGGTTTCTGCCAGGTAAGCCAGGCGGTAATTCAGCAGGATTTCCTGCTGCTGGTTAGCCGGCATATCGCTCCATTCCCTGGCCGAGAGAATCATAGGATTTGAGCAGGCTGCCTCAAGTTCTTCCGTTCCCCGCTTGTTAAGGTGTTGTATCAGGCTTTCTATGTGCTCGGCCTTGTTGGTTTTTGTATTATACCAGTGGTTGAAGAGCTGCATGAAAACCCATTGGGTCCAATGGTAATAATCGGGATCGCAGGTCCTCACTTCGCGCGACCAGTCGTAGGAAAAGCCTATCTTATCCATCTGTTCACGATATCGCCGGATATTGTTTTCGGTTGTGATGGCCGGGTGCTGCCCTGTTTGAATCGCATATTGCTCTGCCGGCAGCCCGAAAGCATCGTATCCCATGGGGTGGAGAACGTTAAAGCCGTTCAGTCGCTTATACCAGGAGTAAATATCGGAGGCGATATAGCCCAGGGGATGGCCCACGTGAAGTCCGGCGCCCGAAGGGTAAGGAAACATATCGAGCACGTAAAACTTGGGTTTTGACGGGTCGACCCGGACTTCGAAAGTTTTGTTCGATTTCCAGTATGCCTGCCAGCGGGATTCAATTTCTCTGAAGCTATATTCCATGATTATTTATGTATCGGCTCTCCGAAGCCGGGAAAATCGTTGGCGAAAGTATAAAAATCACAGTTTTTATGAAAATGTTATACCTTTGCTCTGCTTTAAAAAAAGGAGAAAACCATGGATTTAGCTTTTGTATTGGCCGGTTTTATAGGTGGCCAAGAATTACTTGTGATCGCTTTGATCGTTGTGTTGTTGTTTGGCGGGAAGAAGATCCCGGAGCTCATGCGTGGGCTGGGTAAGGGTATCAGGGAGTTTAAGGATGCTTCTAAGGGAGGCGCTGAAGGCGTTGAGAAGACACAGACATCCGAAGACGATAAAAAATAGGGCTTTTGGACAAGAAAAAGCTTAAAACCAAGGATGCGAATGACATGACCTTTCTTGAGCACCTTGAGGTGCTCAGAGGGCATTTGTTACGTTCACTGGCTTCAATCGGTGTTTTTGCGATCGTTGCCTTCCTCCTGAAGGACATCATATTCGATCATATCCTGCTCGCTCCGAAATCGCAGGATTTTTTTACAAACCGCATGTTCTGCAAGCTCGGTGAATGGGTCAATACCGATAAGCTGTGCATCAATGACATAACGCTCAGCCTGATCAATATCGATTTATCGGGCCAATTCAGGATTCACATGACCATTGCCTTTTTCGGGGGTTTGATCCTGGCGGCACCCTATATTTTCTGGGAACTCTACCGGTTCATAATGCCTGCGCTTAAGGAGCGAGAGAAAAAACACTCCGGCGGCATGGTTTTTTACACCACGGCACTGTTCCTGATCGGGGTGCTCTTCGGGTATTTCATGATTGTGCCTCTTACAATCAATTTTCTGGGAAGCTACAGTGTGAGTGAACAGGTAGCCAACCAGATTAACCTCAGATCCTATATCGGAACCGTTACTTCCCTGATTTTTGCAACAGGGATTATTTTCGAGCTGCCAATCCTTGTTTACTTCCTCAGCAAAGTTGGGCTGATGACCCCGGGTTTCATGCGCAAATACAGGAAGCATGCAATTGTCATTATCCTGGTTGTTGCTGGGATTATAACTCCTCCCGACATATTCAGCCAGATACTCGTTACCATACCGATGTATCTTCTCTTTGAGGTTTCGATATTTATTTCTGCGCGAATAGAGCGGGAGCGCAACAGACGCGAAGCTCTGGAAACAACGGAATAATAAAAAAGGCTGCCCGTCAGGCAGCCTTTTTTATTTAAATCAGATTAACTCTGTCAGTATTTTGAATCCACAACTTTTTTCCTGCTGGAATAGTTGATTTTCAAAGCTTCAGCCTTTCGGAGTTCCTGCTTGATCTCATTGACAATACCCATCTTGGTTTTTTCATCGGCCTTCAGCGACACTGTCATCTTCGGACGGTCGGATTCGTCCCGTTTCTCCCACTCACCAGCAATATAACCTCGTATATCATCAACTGCTGCGAACTTATCATCCAGCTGAATTCTGGATTCTGTTCCATACAGGCGTTGAAATTCCTGGCGCGGCGAACCTACATATATGTAGCTTACAAGTGATTTTTTTTCCAGTTTGACAACTTCGGTTGCCTCCGGAAGTCTCTGAGAAACGTTAACGGTTGTCTCCCTCAGGGTGGTTGTGACCATGAAGAAGAACAGCAGCATGAAAACGATATCAGGTAATGATGCCGTAGAGATGGGTGGTATATCCTTATTTTTTCCTTTTCGTGAGAACCTTGACATTTTGACCTCCTGGTTATTTTATTTCAACGGGTTCAGCTTCCGACACTGCCGTAGGAACAGCCTTGGTAATAGCTTCCTGCTTATCTTCGGAAAGTTTATTGAAGGTTTGGCCAAAAACAGAATAGGCCAATTCGTCCCTCAGTTCCCTGAAAGCCTTGACTAATTCGTTTTGTATTGCAATGTAGGCCCCATAATCAGTTCCCCTGTCGTTTTGAAGGGATATAATGCCTTTAGACCGATTGTATACGCCTATACCATCAATTTCGACCTCTTCTTTTTCTGATAGATTCGGCAAATTTCGAGGGTTCAGGATAAACTCCTTAACCCGGTCTTTGACCTCAGAAGACTGAGCGAATTCACTGTTAATCAGAAGATCATTGTTCCTGTTGATCAGGAGAACGAATGTGTTCCGCTTGTTAATCTTTGGAGGTTCGACATTGTCAACCCACTGCGGAAGCAGACGGTAAATCCCGCTATCAACGTCCATGGTGGTTGAAACGATAAAGAAGATCAGGAGCATAAAGGCAACATCGGCCATGGAGGCACTCGGTATTTCCGGAAATGACCTTTTTTTTCTTGCCATTGTTATGATGTTTGCAATCAAAGGAGGGCAAAGCGATTTTTGTCGCTTTGCCCTGCTGGTGATTATTTAAAAAGCTTGCTTAACGAAGAATAGAGCACGGCTAAAATCGAGCCTGCAATCAGGGCATACATGGCATAGATTCCCATATCTGTCAGCTTTAGGGTTGATGCCACATTGTCCTTGCCATTATAGCCGGCTATTTGCAGAATGGTGTCATCGCCCAATTGGTATGCCACAAAGAATACCACGGCCAGTAATACAACGGAAAGCAGGGTTTTTAAGCCTTTTCTCGGATTGCTTGCCATGCTGAACAATGGGAATCCAATGGAGAACGCAACAGCGATTCCAACCAGAACATAGGCCCATACCAGTAGGTAGTTGAGGATTGGTCCCAAATCAGACATCTGTTTGATTTTCGGGTCATCCGGATTGATATTACCGGTGTTGAGGTAAAATATTACAATCAACACCACGCATACGGCCATAAGAACGTAAAAGAAAATTTGTCCGATGCGTATTAAAACGTTTTGCTTCATGACATTTTCCTTTACTTATTTTTTAGCAACACTGTAACGGATCAGCATGTCCATGAAAGAGATTGAGGATTCTTCCATGTCATTGGTGATGGAATCGATTTTTGACAGACAGTAGTTATACAGTACCTGTAGTATAAGAGCTACGATCAAACCGAATACCGTTGTCAACAGAGCGACCTTGATACCGGCAGCAACAAGGGTTGGGGAGATCTCACCCGCCTGCTGAATACTGTCAAATGCCTGAACCATACCAATTACCGTACCCAAGAATCCCAACATAGGAGCAATGGAAATGAAAAGGGAGATCCAGGAAAGACCTTTTTCGAGCAGTCCCATCTGAACACTTCCATAAGCAATAACCGATTTCTCTGCCATGTCCATTCCTTCGCCATACCTCTCAAGACCCTGGTAGAATATCCCGGCAAGAGGTCCGCGTGTGTTGCGGCAAACTTCCTGAGCTTTTTCAATACCGCCTTCTTCCAGTGCTTTCTCAATCTGGGTGAGGAGCTTATTTGAATTAGTGGTTGCCAGGGTCAGATAGATGATCCTTTCAATTGCAACCGCCAGACCCATGATCATACACAAGGCAATGATGCCCATGAATCCTGCGCCCCCTTCGATGAATTTTTCTTTTACCACCTGGTGCATGGATTTTTCTTCCTCAACCGGAGCAGCCTGCTGTGTGGTAACGGCAGTTGCTGCGGGCATGGCCTTGGTTGTGTCAACTACCGAGGTGTCCGGGGAAGTGGTTGGCTGGTCCTGAGCCATCAGAACAAAAGAAGAGGCTCCGATGGTTAGCATCCCGAAAATAGCTATCAAAGCAAGTTTTTTCATGACATTAAATCGATTGGTTAATACTTGTTTCTGTGTTTGTTAGTCAAAGTTAAAAATTCTCGCGGAGAAAGAGGGATTCGAACCCTCGATCCCACTTCACGTAGGATACGCGCTTTCCAGGCGCGCGCCTTAGACCACTCGGCCATCTCTCCGAAAATCGGGCGAAAATTACAAAAAAATCTATTGAATGGGCACGGGTCACACACTTATTTCGCCACTTATTGATTTATTAAGGTATACATTCAGCATATCCGGGTTTGCCGACTGTGAAAACAGGAACATTAATTTGGTAACTGCGGATTCCGAGGTCATATCGCGACCATTCAGGACACCGGTTTCGTGGAGAAGGCGGCTGGTTTCGTATTTTCCAGGATCAACGCTGCCGGCAGGACACTGCGTCACGTTCAGAATCAGGATTCCTTTTTCGATGGCTTCCTTTATTTCATCGAGAAACCAGTCCGTAGTCGGAGCATTGCCTGCACCAAAGGTTTCAAGGACTACTCCTTTAATCCCGGGCACCGAAAGCATCGAATGAAGTAGGTCGCGCCGCATTCCGGGAAACAGTTTGACCAGGGCGACGTGATCATCGAGGTCTGTATGTACGCGCAGGGGCCTTTCGTTCACGGGGTAGTGAATGGCACCATAGTTATAATGTATTCGGATGCCTGCTTCGGCCAGGCAGGGATAATTCTCTGACCTGAAGGCATTGAAATATTCTGCATTGTGCTTGGTTGTGCGGTTGCCTCTGAAGAGTTTGTTTTGGAACAGGATACTAACCTCCGGCACCATGGGCTGACTATTCCTTTTTTCAGCCGCGATCTCAATGGCTGTCAGCAGGTTCTCTTTACCATCGGTCCGCAGGACTCCTATGGGCAATTGTGATCCGGTGAATACCACCGGTTTGTTAAGGTTTTCCAGCATGAAACTTAGTGCTGATGCGGTAAAGCACATGGTATCCGTTCCGTGGAGAACGACAAATCCATCGTGGCGCAGGTATTCGTCGCGGATCACACAGGCCAGTTTGATCCAGAAATCCGGTGTGGCATTCGATGAGTCCACAGGTGGATCGAATGTGTAAGTTTCCAGATGAAGGTCAAACTTCCTCAGTTCCGGCAGCTGGGAGGAGATCTCCTTAAAATCAACCGGAACGAGCGACTGTGTTGAGGGCTCAGTGATCATACCGATGGTTCCGCCGGTATAAATGATCAGGATGGATGTTCTGTCAGACACCGAAGAGGAGTTTAGAGTTGAGAGTTGAGAGTTCCGAAATTTGAAGCAGGGAAGTGGAAAGGAGGTCGGCTACACGGCTGGCTATGAGGGGGATATAGGATGGCTCATTGCGTTTGCCTCTGTGTGGCACGGGGGCCAGGTAGGGGGAGTCGGTTTCTAAAACGATCCATTTTGGATCTACATGCGGAAGCACCTGGTCGAGGCCACCGTTTTTGAAGGTCGCTACACCGCCGATGCCAAGATGAAATCCCATGCCGGTCACTTCACGTGCCTGACTCAGCGTGCCGGTGAAGCAGTGAAAAATGCCCTTTAAACCCGGCAGTGCGGCGTCGCGGAGAATCTGCATGGTCTCGTCATAGCTATTTCTCACATGGATGATCACTGGAAGGTTTCGGGTATGTGCCCACCCCAGCTGAATGCGGAAAGCCTCCTCCTGTTGCTCCAGCCAGGTTTTATCCCAGTACAGGTCAATCCCGACCTCACCAATCCCGTAAAAAGGGTATTCCGATAAATACTTTTCGGCGATTTGAAGTTCCTTGTCAAAGTCTTTTCCAACAGAAGTGGGATGAAGACCCATCATCGGGAAACAGCGGTTGGGGTATGCAGCAGCGGCCGCCAGCAATGATTCTGCGGTTGAGCTGTCAACATTCGGCATAAATATCCGGCGTACGCCAAGTTGTGAGGCCCGGTCCAGCACCGCTTCACGATCCGGGTCAAATTCGGGCAGGAATATATGGCAGTGTGTATCTGTAAGTTCCATCGGTAGTATTTGAGGTGGCAAAGATAAAAAAAAGCTGCCCGCGGGGCGGGCAGCTTTCAACAGGATTTGTTTGGTTCTATACCAGACCCTGGGCGAGCATA
>CAZEKJ010000001.1:176728-189720 GCA_964512915.1 uncultured Porphyromonadaceae bacterium | reverse complement strand
TTTTACGAAGCCACCGATGTTGGCGCCGTTTACATAATTGATGAATCCGTCCTTTTCCTTACCATATTTTACGCAGGTTTTGTGAATATCAACCATAATGGTATGGAGTCTTGTGTCAACCTCTTCACGACTCCAGCTCAGGCGCATGGAGTTCTGTGACATTTCCAGGCCCGAAGTTGCGACACCGCCGGCATTGGCAGCCTTCCCAAGTCCGTAGAGGATTTTAGCATGCAGAAATACTTCAACAGCCTCAGGAGTTGAGGGCATGTTGGCACCTTCAGATACGCAGGTGCAGCCGTTTTTAACCAGCGTTTTGGCTTCTTCCTCATTGACCTCATTCTGTGTGGCACACGGCAGGGCGATGTCAACCTTAACACCCCACGGGCGCTGTCCCTCATGGTATTCGCAATTGAATTTGTCGGCATATTCGCTGATCCTGCCGCGGCGTACATTTTTCAGATCCATCGCGTAGGCCAGCTTCTCAGCAGTTATCCCTTTGGGGTCGTAAATGTAGCCGTTGGAGTCCGATAGGGTAACGACCTTGGCACCCAGCTGTGTTGCTTTCTCGCAGGCGTACTGTGCCACGTTGCCGGAACCCGAGACGGAAACGGTTTTGCCCTGGAAACCGTCGCCACGAGTAGCAAGCATCTCCTGGGCAAAATAAACGCAGCCGTATCCGGTAGCTTCCGGACGAATCAAGCTGCCACCCCATTCGAGGCCTTTGCCGGTGAGAACACCGGTGAACTCATTCCTGAGACGCTTGTACTGTCCGAAAAGGAAACCAATTTCACGTCCGCCAACCCCGATGTCACCAGCCGGCACATCCGTATTCGGGCCGATATGGCGGAAGAGTTCGGTCATAAAGCTCTGGCAGAAGCGCATAACTTCGGAATCCGACTTGCCCTTCGGGTCAAAATCTGAACCACCTTTTCCACCGCCCATAGGCAGGGTGGTGAGAGAATTCTTGAAGACTTGTTCATAAGCGAGAAACTTAAGAATACCCAGGTTAACCGTTGGGTGAAAACGCAAACCTCCCTTATACGGTCCGATCGCACTGTTCATCTCGATGCGGAACCCGCGGTTGACATGGATTTCTCCTTTATCGTCCTGCCAAGGAACCCTGAACATAATGACACGCTCAGGTTCTGCAATCCGCTCAAGAATCTTGGCGTGCTTGTACTTTGGATTCTCCTCAATATAAGGAATCAGCGATTCAGAAACCTCCAGAACAGCCTGGTGGAATTCAACTTCACTCGGGTTCTTGGCAATTATTTTTGCCATGAATTTTTCTACTCGTGGATCCATTTCAGAAAAAATTAAGTTTTTATTAGGTTGTATATTGGCACAAAAAGTAGAAGTATTTTTCAGATAAAAAAACGATTTTAATCATTTCTGCAGCATACATGCAATAGACTGTCTTGAGTATTGCTGGCCGGGGATACTCTTGATTAACCCTTTAAACTCCAGTGATAAAAGATGAGCCGATACGAGTTGCACCGGCATTTTTACCAATCGGGAGACCTGATCAAGCAGAATGGGTTCTGATGTAATTTCGTCAAGGATAAGCTTTTCTTCTTCACACAGGGTAGTGAACAGGTCCGGCTGAGGTACGGGCGCAGCCCGGTCACCCTGAATCCATCCCTCCGAGTACATCATCTCCCCGGCGTTATTAACCAGACAAGCCTGATTGGTCCGGATCAAGAAATTACAGCCGGCGGACATCGGGTCGTCCGGCCTTCCGGGTACTGCAAATACATCACGGTCATAAGAACCGGCCATCTCCGCCGTGACCATGGCGCCTCCTTTGATCCCGGATTCAATGACCAGGGTGGCGTCGGATAAGCCCGCAATAATCCGGTTCCTGCGGATGAAGTTTTTTGGCTCAGGCAGATTGTAACTGAAGAAATCGGAAATCAGGCCGCCCTGCCTTATGATTCGCGCGGCTGTTGAGCGGTGTGCAGCAGGGTACAAGGTGTGAAAGCCATGCCCCAAAACCGCAATGGTCAGGAGCCCGCACTCCAATGCAGCCTGGTGAGCCTGGATGTCAATCCCATAGGCTAATCCGCTGACAATTATTACGGTAGGATCGCGGGCGGCAATATCACTTACCAGATTACGGGTAAACTGTTTGCCTTGCGGGCTGGGATTGCGCGTGCCCACAATGCTCAGAGTCCTCCGTCCTGGCTGCGGCATTTCTCCCCTTGAAAAGATAACGATCGGAGCATCTGTACACTGGGCCAGCGCAGGCGGGTAATCAGTATCAAACAGGAAGCGGGCCTCAATCTTCTCTTTTTCAAGAAACCTGATTTCCTGTTCGGCACGGGTTCTGATTTCAGGGGAAAGAATCCGGTCGGCCAGCTGTGTTCCTATACCCGGGATGGTGATAAGATCCCTCTTTTTAAGGCTGAATAAGGATTCTACAGTTTCACAACGGGCCATGAGCGACCTCGCGGTTCCTGCACCGATACCTGGGATCAGGGCAAGAGCCATTCTGGGGATGAGTTTTTCGTTGTCCATACAAAATAGTATAGACGACGGACAGGAATCAGAATGGAAAAAAATCAGATTGCAGGGTTGATTTTTTCTTTCAAAAGCCTTTTTCGTGCAATCTCAACCAGGTGATTCCGCTGACGGGTATTCAATCCCGGCGCATTTGCCGATACCTTTAACAGCTGAGTGTAAGCCTGGCGCGCCTCTTCTTTTTTGCCTGCTTCTATCAGGATGGAGAACCGGTGGTAATGGTAGATGAGGTTGTTGGGGTAGGAATTAAGCAGCTCGTCGGCAATTTCAACAGACCGGATATAATTATCTTCGAGCTGGTAATTAATCTTCATCAGGTAGTACAGGGATTCATTGCGGATGAGCAGATTGTCCATTCGGGTGCACTTGTTCAGCAGGGTAAAACCTTTCTGCCGGTCACTGGACGGGGCGAAGGCAAAGAAAGGAAGAAACACAGGGTATTTGGCCACTGTTACCGAAGCGAAGTAATTATAAAGCCCGGAAACCAGCATGTATTTATCAAACCGGTTGGAATTATTGAGCGCAACCTTCAGATAATTCATGGTATGCTTGAGGTTGACAACACCTGAGATATAGCGTTCCAGATAGATATCCACCCTTGTAAGATAGGCGTAGGAATGGATCATGGTAAATATTTCATCGGGGCGCAATTCTTCAACGGATTTTTGATCGAGCCTTCCGATGACCCGGTTCAGAACCACCGTCATCAGGTTCTCATAATCCCGGGAATCGTCGCCGGAGATTAGCCACCACCACAACAGGTTGGCATGTGTAAGGTCGATCAGGTTCGGATCGATAGACGTACTGTACAGTTTTTTAAACTTTTTCTCCGCCTCAGGAAGATTGTATCGATACATGGCTTCAAATACCGCAACTACTTCAGGAGGCTCAACAGAAATGGCCGTCTGGCTGGTGCCTGACCGGCAAAATCCTGTCAACAGGATAAGAGTGAGTAATATATAAATTCCAATTCTCATGGATCAATGGGCCCCGTGCTGCTTAAAACCAGTAATATCCTGTCAAAAGCCTGGCTTCGGTTTTCAGCCCGCTTCTGTTTGGCAAATTCCTCAGCTCTCACAAATCCACCCTGATAATAGCGCTGGAACCAGGGCAGGGCAGTCAGAATGGCATCAATGGGGGAGGAGGTTATGGCCAGGTAAAAAGCCAGGGCCACAAAGGATCCGGTGAGGAGCATGGAGTTTATCCCGTCGATGATTTCTCCTGAATACATCTGACCGGAACCGGGAATAAAAATACTCAGCCAGGATGCGATCCTGGGATTGGGCCGGTTGATATTATGCGGGTCGGCAAAAACTGCCTGAATATTGGCCCGTTGAACCTCCGTGGTGGCGGCCTTCTCAAAACTTGCCTGTGATCGGGGGAAATCCTCCAGTCCGAACCAGCAGATTCCCAGATAAAAGTTCAGGCGATTGTAAAACCAGGTATTGGGGTTGTCATCCAGGGACATCAGTTCCACGAGAGCCAGGCTGTAATTGTGTGATTTGATGTAACAGGTGGATTTTTTGAAAACAATCCCGACTTTCAGGCTGTCAGAGTTTTCAGCAAAATAGCTGTGATCGAAATACTCCAGCGCATGATTGATGTCGTTATTCGCGAGGTAGCAGTCTGCAATCCTTAACAGAAGCCCGGGATCCGTCTGTTGTCTGTCAAAATAGACAATTCGGTGATAAGCAGATAAGGCAAGGGAGTATTGGCCGTTTAAATATAACTGATCTGCGAACCTGCGGGTCTCTTGCAGGTTCTGTCCAACACCGGGCAATATTGCCAGGAAAAGGCTAACGGCTGAAAAGTAAAGCCTCAGCTTCATGTTTAATCCTGTCGGTTTGACGAGCGTTATAATCTTTTGCGGATTTCCAGGAGCCAAACAGATTGGCTGTATAGAATCCGGCAGCGAGCGTACCGAAAGCCCATCCGGTTACGCTGCCAATTCCGTTTTTTGAAAACCCGCGATAGGATTGCCATACGTTTGTTGCAACAAAAAGCAGTGACATCAGGCCATCCTTCCAGTCTCGGGAATATATTTTACCAAGTCCGGGGATCACAACCGACAGCGCAACTGCCGCTGCCGGATTCTTTTGGCTGACCAGAAGACTCCGGTGATAGAGGTTGAGGAGGCTGGAATCCTGCGCCGTAGCTACGATAGAAGGCAGGGCAGGGTAGGCCTGGCGGGTGATCCATTTATCCTGCAGGAGCCAGGCTCCAAGCCGGTAGTCACTGACACGGCCCGGGCTGATTCCGACCGACCGGGTGAGAATATTTTCAAAGCCGGTAAAGTTATTTTGCTGAAGGCTCAGTTGGATGCCCTCCAGTGCGAATCCTGCAGAAAGAGGCCCCTGCGGATGCCAGCGGACCAGCCTTTGCCAGGCTTCATCAGGATTGCCTGACAGACGGTATGCTTTTATGAGGTTCAAGCGTGCGGCAGTATCCCCCGGTGACTGGAACAGGACCCGTTCCCATTCTCCGGCGGCCAAAGCGAAGTTGTTCGTCCGCATCAGGTATCCGGCAAATTCACGGCTGTGCGTCAGATCAAAAAGATCCTGTGCTTCCGTGGAGAATGGCAATGCCAGTAGTATTGTGCTAATGAGATATTTTACGTACCGGATCATAGTATCGCTGACTGTGTTCGTGGATTGGATATTTTTCCGGGCTCAACCCGTTGCATCTTGTCAAACGGTCAATTGCATCTAAAATTCCAAGCAATCTGTTGGTTTGTATCGACGCAACTGCGTAGGAAGAACAACTTGGGTAGAATGTACAAACCATTCCATCCTGGGAAGAAACAAATGTTTTGTAAAAGGCAAACCCGCCGGTTAAAAGGAGACGAAATTCGTTGGACGGATCGATTTTCAGGGAATACTCCGGATTGTTTGCAGCCGGCCTGACAAGTCCCCGGAAGGTCGATATTTCTTCTGATGATTGGGGAACTGCACGGCTAGCGAAGGCTGCCAACAGGATAATAATACTTATCGTCGTTCTCAGATTCATCAATGACAATATTCTTAAAAGTGGTAACCTGGTAGGTTTCTGATCCGCTAAAGATATTGATTTCTACGATTTTTCCGGGAAAGGATAGTCCGGAGATAACCTGATAATCTTCGAAAAACTGTTTTCTGATCACAATGCCTTTAGGATCGAAGAAGATGACCCCATAAAGCTGCTTGTTCCGGGCTGATACCAGGATTTTTCCAAGTTTATCACTGGCATGCATGGGGGGAAGCCAGGTGGTTATTACCTGATCCCCTTCACGGGTCACTGTTTTTGGCTCATATTTGGTAAGGTTCAGTCCGAAATTCTGAAGGTGGCTCGAGAGGGCAAGGTGAAAAACTGAGAAATCGGCCATGGACGGCGAAAAATTACGGCTGACAACCTTTCCGTCACGAATCCTGTACAATACCGTATCCGCACTGACCCAGGTTTCCGGTTCGGGGAAAGTGAGAATATATATGATTTGCCTGAGCCCCCTGTCATAGTAAACACGACCCTGGGAAAGTGATTGTCCTCCTGATGGGGACTTGATCTTGACCGAAAAATCTGCACTAACCCGGCTGTATTTTTGGCTCAGTGCATCATTTGCGGAAACCAGGAGGAAAAGTATCGGAATTAATATTTTGAGCATTGTTTATTCCGAGGATAAAGACAGAAAAGCCGGTCCGGCAGAAATTGGTTATTCAGCCGGACCGACAGAAGTGGTTTTCAGGAAGCCGGGAAACGACGACGGGTTAAAAAGTTCCGCCTCCGAGTATTCCGGATAATGCGCCTGTCAGCTGTGCGGCAACGCTGGTTCCGATCCCCAGAAGCGATCCGACAATACAGCCGAAAATGGCCTGTTTTGTTTGTTGCGGATCTTTGCCAACCAGATAAACAACCAGGATGCCAACCCAGTTAAGGCAGCATCCCCAGATGAAGCCTGGAATTCCCAATGTTTTATCATCCAGAAGGGTCAGCCCGTTGATTCCGTAGGACTCCCCGACTGACACGACAAGTGGATTGCTTTCACTTGTCATCTGGCTTAGTGTAGTGCCGGGATTGTCAAGCAAATAGGCTTCAAGCTGATCCAACTGAGCCATCTGATTTTCAATGACTGCTGCATCATAACTAAACAGTTCACCTTGTCCGGCGGTGGCTTTGCCAGCTCCGATCGCAATCAGGATACCGGCCATCAATAGAATTTTTTTCATGGGCATTTGTGATTTGCTAATTTCTTTGGAAAGATAAATAAAAGGTGATGAATCAATCTGGATTTTATTTATTTTTACTTGCCTGCTTGTCCAAACATGTTCAACTAAATCGTATAACGTATGAAAAAGACACTCGTTTTGGTATCGGCGTTGTTTTTTTGCGGAGCATTCCTGTCTCTGCAAGCCGGGAATTTTCGCATTGACCAGTCGAAGGTGGACCAGATGATGAGTTCAGCCTCCAGCATTACCGCTGTTTCGGTTTTCAGTCTGCCTGATCCGGCTGCTCCTGAAAATGCAAAGATCACTGCAGCCAAAGATCCAATGGTTGCCCTGCTGATCTGCCTTGTCCTGGGTTGGTGCGGGGGACACAGGTACTATCTGGGGACCGAGTTCAAAATCCTGATTTTTTACTTTATTCTGCAGTTTGTTGTTGTAGGCCAGATTCTTTGGGCAATTGACGCGGTCATGCTCCTGATGGCGGGGCTCAATAAATCAGACATGAAGGCTTATGTCAACAATCCTAAGCTGATCATGTGGAAAGGTCAGTTGTAGATCCTTTATGTCCTTTTTAAACGCAGTTTTGGTGGCCGGTAGTTTTTTCGGGAGAAATTAACTGCCGGCCATTGATTTTTTTATATTTTCGTTCCTCAAGAATCTTTTGCGCATTTCTCTTGTTTACCATTATTAACTAAATATTTAAATTCTATGAAAAAAGCTCTGACTCTTTTCAGCCTTCTCCTTGTAATGGGTTTAGGCTTTCAGGCCCAGGCCGCCAGGTTCAAAATCGACCAGGCGAATCTTGACCAGATGATTAGCAATGGTCACCAGATTGAATCGGTATCGGTTTTCAACTTGCCGGAACTGAGCACAAGGCCTGACAATCAGGTATTGACGGAAGGCAAAGATCCGATCATTGCACTGATCCTTTGCACAGTCATTGGTTGGGTAGGAGCGCACCGCTACTATCTGGGAACCAACATGATCAATGGATTGTGGTATTTCCTGCTGTCAATGGTTGCAGTTGGGGGGGTTATTGTCCTGATCGACTGGATCATGCTCTTAATGGTTGTTCTTGACAAAAAGGATCTTGCTCCTTTTATCGACAATCCGAAACTGATTATGTGGAAAGATCAGTTGTAAGAGTGAAAAAGAAAATGAAGCCGGCTGGTGAAAACCAGCCGGCTTTTTTATTTCAGCATCTTTGCGTCTGCAGGGATGATATAATCAAAACCCGTTGTCTCAGCCTGAGTACCCCATTTGATGTTCGAATAAGTCGAACGCCGGATGGTTGAATCTTTGGGATTCGTAAAAACGATTTCCGTTACACGCGATGGAACCATCGACTCACCGATCCGCAAAAAGTCATCATAGTAAACTTTTAGAGTTACCGCTCCTTTTGTATTGCGATATTCTAAATAAACGGGAAGATGGTTCTCGTGAACCAAGTCAATCTTATCCACCTCCTTCAGGTACCTGAGCGGTGCTTGCCATGTGGTAATTGTATAGGAATCCTCATTTCGGATTCCCTCTACCTTAAACCCCATACCCTGCAACCCAAGGTCATATCCCTGGCCGTTCAGGAAGAACCATAGGTTGTTATTCCGGGTACTGAAAATGAGATTCTTATTGGTTATCCGGCTATTGCGGGACGGATAATAAATGTCGGCATTACCTTCAATATCAGAAATATAGACAAATTCCTCCGGAGTTTTTGCCATGGTTACGATCCGTCCGGCTGAAAGATCGAAATACATTTCCGATGCTGACTTGATGACTTTACCCTTGTGCAGGCTCTCCTCGAGGGAAGAGAGGGAGAGGCGTCGGGGCTGAGCTCCGAGGCTGGTGAAGTGCAGCAGGGAGAGCGCAATAATAAATATTGTGGAAAGTGGAAATGTGATAGTGTGATAGCGTTTCATTTAGGGGGGCTTGGGAAAGTAGTTTTGATTTTTTTCAGGTCTTTTGCAGAGAACAGGCTGATGGTGACGGGTGGGTAGGCTGCTGTTGTACCCGAAGCGGATTCAAACAGGATAAGGCAGGTTCGGAGACCGCCCATTTTTTTAGCTATTTCGCCACCGGCAAACTGATCCTTGCGGATTTCAATTTTCTTGTAATTGCTGCTCAAAATCCGGATAGGGTAATACATAACCGTGATTTTGTCTTCGGATATGCGCAGGCGTACAAACATCAGCCTGAGAATTATGGTAACCAGCCAGCCCAGGATGACCAGCACGCCCGAGATAATCACCGGGAGCCAGGTGTGAATGATCAGAAATAGGGCGAGAATTCCGGTGCCAAGCAGCAGTACCACAGGAATGTGGATCAGGATGAGTTTGGCTAGAAACGTTCCTTTAGCGTTGTCGAGTTCCATGTTGGGCTGAAGACTTTGAGACTATAAGACTTTGAGACTTTGAGACTGAGAGACCGAGAGACCGAGAGAAATACTGTTTTATCCATTTACCTTCCTGCGTTTGTATTCGCGGCGGGCGAGTTCGAGTTCACGGCTGGATTGTCCGGCAACGGCGGTGTTTTCTTCCGCCCTGCGAATGAGATAGGGCAGCACGTGTTTCACAGGTCCGTATGGCAGATACTTTGCTACATTGTATCCAGCGGCGCCCAGGTTGAAGCTGATGTGGTCGCTCATTCCAAACAGCTGGGAGAACCAGATTCTGGAGTCATTCTTTGGAAGCCCCTTAGAGGCCATTAGTTCGGCGAGCAGGTGATTCGACGCTTCATTGTGCGATCCGTTAAAGGTGTGGATGCGGTCGATATGCTCCAGGGTAAACCTCAATCCATCATCATACATGCGATCGGTGGTCTGCTTATCGGGGTTAATCGGGCTGGGATATCCATACTTTGCCGCCCGGGCACGCTCACGCTCCATGTATGCCCCGCGGACAAACTTAATGCCCAGGAAATAGTTCCCTGCCGCGGCTTTGTCATAGGACTCCTGCAGGAAGACAAGCCTGTCGGTCCGGTACATCTGAAGGGTATTATAAACCACGGCCTTTTTCTTGTTGAATTTCTCCATCATCGAGGTAACCACCTCATCAATCATCGGCTGAAACTTAACATCCTCCGCGTCCACCATGATCGGAACATCCGCATCAAAGGCTGCCTTGCAAAGGGTTTCAACACGTTTCCGGAATTTATCTGCTTCAGCCAGATCATCAACGGCCAGCAGGGTGCCGTTGCTCCCCTTCTCTAGAATGTGTTCCAGTGTAAAAGCCGTTGGTTTGAAAACCGTGAATGGGATATTTCGGTTAACACGGGCATTTTCAATAGTCCGGAGTGTTTCGGCCAGCGCGGCCTCAATGGCTTCCGGACTCTCACCCCCCTCAACCGAATAGTCCAGGATGCACTTAACCCCGAATTTCTCTATTTTATCAGCAACCTTCATGCACTCGGCAATGGTTTCCCCACCGCAAAAATGCCTGTATACTGTAGGTTTAACCAGCCAGTTTACTGGCAGGTGAAGCGCAAGGCTGAAGTTGGTCAAGGATTTGCCCAGCTTAACCAGACCCGGCTTGCCAACCATCCGGAAAAGCCAGTAGGCGAACTTTAATTCCTGGTTGTTTTTGTAACGGAATGCAACTTCCAGGTTGTTGAAATCTACCATTGTCAGGATTTTTGCCCCAAAGGTAGCGGATTATTTGGTTACCTTTATCCGCTTTTACGATCATGAATTCAATCTTCCGAAATAGTGAAGTGAGCCTCTCCCGCGACCTGCGTGCGGACTTGGCCGAACTTTCAGCCGGTTATTCCACCGAAAAGATCTTTCTGGTTTTTGAGGAGAATACCTGGAAGTATTGCTGGCCGCTGGTTGAAGGATTCCGGCAGATTCCGGAAGGAAACCGGTTGATATTGAAGCCTGGCGAAGATCATAAGAGTATCGAGCAGGTAATGAAAGTCTGGGGCTATTTCGGCGAGCGGGGTATCGACCGTTCTTCATTGATCATCAATGTGGGAGGGGGGATGCTGACAGATCTCGGCGGGTTTGCGGCAGCAACACTCAAGCGGGGAGTACACTATATTAATATACCCACAACACTCCTGGCAATGGTTGATGCGAGCGTTGGAGGAAAATCGGGGATAAATTTCAGGGGCCTGAAAAATGAAGTCGGGGCCATCCGACAACCTCTCCACGTTCTGCTCTATCTGCCGTTTCTCAAAACCCTTGACAAGCAGAATCTCTTATCCGGATATGCCGAAATGCTGAAGGCAGGTTTGATTGCAGATGCCTCCCTTTGGAATGATCTGATTGAATTTGATTTATTCCGATACGACCAGGAGGCTTTGGGAAGGCTCATCTGGCGGTCGGTTGAGATCAAGAAAAAGATTGTCGATTTTGATCCCGAAGAGAAGGGTTTGAGGAAATCCCTGAATTTCGGCCATACCATCGGCCATGCTTTTGAAAGCGAATCCCTGCATGCCGGCAATCCTGTTCCCCATGGGTACGCAGTTGCCTGGGGGATGATCGCGGAAGCCGTGCTTTCCCGGGAGAAATTGGGTTTGCCGGTGGAATCGTTACGCGTGATGCGTGACGCGATACACCGGTTGTATGGGAAACCACCTGAGTCGTTTTCGGATGCTGAAAAGCTTCTCCCCTGGATGAAGTTCGATAAAAAGAATACCGACCACAGGATAAACTTCACGTTGCTTGAGCAGATCGGAAAGTGCAGGGTCAACTGCACCGCCACCGAAGAGGAGATAATCAGGTGTTGTAGAGACGCATAAATGCGTCTCTACGACGTTCCTTGAATCTGATTTTGTCCTAATCTGATATTCAGTTCCTTAAGTTGCTCCTCATCAATGCTGGAGGGGCTGTCCTGCATTACGTCCCGGCCCATATTGTTTTTCGGGAAGGCGATAACATCCCGGATGGAACTGAGACCGGCAAACAGAGAAACCCAGCGGTCGAAACCAAATGCGATCCCACCGTGTGGAGGTGCACCATATTTAAATGCATTCATCAGAAAGCCGAAACGATATTCAGCCTGCTCGGGTGTGAAACCGAGAACCTCGAACATTTTGGCCTGCAGTCTGGAATCATGGATCCGGATTGATCCGCCTCCGATTTCCACACCATTGATTACCAGGTCGTAAGCGTTCGCATGAACCTTCCCGGGATCGATGTCGAGCATTGGAATATCCTCAGGTTTAGGGGCTGTAAATGGATGGTGCATGGCATAAAAACGTTTTGTTTCTTCGTCCCACTCAACCAGCGGGAAGTCAATTACCCAGAGCGGAACAAAAGTATTCTTGTCCATAAGGCTAAGCTGCCGGCCCATCTCAAGCCGAAGTTCGCCCAGTGCCTTCAGGGTCTTCTCCTTTTTTCCGGCCAGGATCAGCAGGAGGTCGCCGGTTTTGGCTCCGGTAACCTCCGCCCACCCCTGCAGTGCGGCTGCATCGAAAAACTTGTCGACAGACGATTTTACGGTTCCGTCGTCGGAATATCTTACATAAATAAGACCTTTTGCTCCTATCTGAGGTTTTTTAACGAATTCTGTAAGCTCATCCAGTTGCTTGCGGGTAAATCCAGCACAACTTTCGGCAACTATCGCCCCAGTATATTCCGCATCGTCGAAAACCTGAAACCCGAAACCCGAAACCTGAGACCCGATTTCCTTGATTTTCATGCCGAAGCGAAGGTCGGGCTTGTCAGAACCATACATGGACATCGCTTGTTCATAAGGCATGCGGAGGAAGGGTTTGTCAAAATCCACATCCAGAACATGCCTGAACAGGTGCTTAGCCAATCCTTCGAAGGTAGAGAGGATATCGTTCTGCTCAACGAAAGCCATTTCACAGTCAATCTGGGTGAATTCCGGCTGCCGGTCGGCACGCAGGTCCTCATCGCGGAAACATTTGACAATCTGCATGTAACGGTCATAGCCCGAAACCATCAGGAGCTGCTTAAACATCTGGGGTTGATTTGATCATAACCGGAGTCTCGATCTCCAGAAATCCTTGTAAATCCAGATATTTCCGGATCTCCTGGGCCATCCGGTGGCGCAGGGCCAGGTTCCTCTGGAGGGGGCTACGCCTCAAATCAAGGTACCGGTATTTCATCCGGATCTCATCCCCGCCGTCGCTCGTCTCCTCAATGGTGAAGGGCGGGACCTCCGCCGGATTGAGAATCTCAAGTTTAGTGACATGGATCTCGATATCACCGGTTGGGATATTCTGATTCTTATTGCTGCGCTCGGCCACCGTTCCGGTAGCCCTTACTACAAATTCCCGACCCAGGCTGCGAGCCTGACGGCAGAGTTCCGG
>CAZEKJ010000001.1:146665-176718 GCA_964512915.1 uncultured Porphyromonadaceae bacterium | reverse complement strand
CCGGTTCTGTTTCCATGTTGAAAACCAGCTGGGTAAGGCCGTATCGGTCGCGGAGGTCTACAAAGGTCATCCCGCCGAATTCACGTGTTTTCTGCACCCATCCTGCAAGGGTTATGGTTTTTCCTGCATCATTGATTCTGAGTTCACCGCAGGTGTTGGTTCGATACATTTTTCTGGTTTTTTTTAATCCGGGCAAAGGTAGGAAAAGGTTGCAAGTTGCCGGTTGCCGGTGGCCGGTTATTTTGGTTGCCGGTTGCCAGTTGCCGGTTACCAGTTAGGCCAGAACTGTCATCCTGATGAAAGTCAGGATGACAGTTCTGGCCCCAACCGGCAACTGGCAACCGGCAACCGGCAACCGATCTTAACCGGCAACCAAATCTTAACCTCACCACGCACTGTTTTCCTGGTAGTCTTCAACGACCATGGCATTGTTCGGATGCCTGAAAGTGTTCAGGAGTGAGGATGTTTCCTGGGTTAAGACTTCCAAAGCATTATTTATCAGATCTTTGCGAAATCCTTTTTCTTCGAGATGCAGAACAAGGTCCATGGAGACAATCCGGCTGATTGCTTTGCCGAAATCGACAAGCTTTCGCTGGGGCAACCTGAATTCAACAGAAAAGCTGGTCATATCATGGATGCGAGTGGCAGCGTTTGTGACAAATCCCTTTAAAAACATGGCGAGGCTGTTTACCTTTAGACCTTTCATTTGTTTTAATACAGATTCTCCTATCTGATGATAGAGGATATCGTTTGATCCTTCGAAAATCTGGAAAGGCCGGCTATCGACCACGGATCGCCCGGCGATATGATTGAGTTTATACCCTTTGGCACCGACCAATTGCAGCAAGGATTGTGCGGAGTCGGCCATCATGTCGGCCGTAACGCTTTTTATTATGTTGGCTTCCAGTCCGTTGTGAAATAAATCGGCGTCGATCCCTGCCGTTTCTCCTGATTTTAAACAGAAAGCCGAGCATATTGTAAAGCTGGCCTGCATTCTGGAAAGGCGGTTCTGAACCTGATCATATCCGAATAAATTCTGATTTCCGACCATTCTATTTTGGGTGTGGCTGATGGCTTCGTCGAGCATTCGTTGAATGAATCCGAGTCCGAGTCCGGGAAATTGATAGCGGCTTCGATGAAGAAGATCGAGCAACATTTTAATGCCGGTGGTTTGCGGGATCAGCCGCTGATCTTCCGGCAGGCTTATATCGATCTGATTTTTTCCGTAGGGGATCTGATAGAGGCCCAGGTTTTCAAAATATTCTTCCACCACGATCTTTTGTTCCGGCGAATGATTGTCGCTGATAAACAAATCGATATCCCTCATCAGTGAGCCGTTTTCCGACTTCCTGCGCGCGGCAACCAGCCAGAAATCGGCCATTCCGGTGAGCCCGGCCCAGTGTTTCGTCCCTTTCAGATGGAAATTCCCGTTGACTTCCGTGAATGACGTTTGCATGCTGAGTGCATCACTGCCAAAACCCGGCTCGGTGATCATCAGTCCGCCCATGCTGCCGTTCCGGATGAATTGTTTGAATACCCGGGCTTTAGCGGTTTCCTGGCCGTATTTGGCCAGAGGCTGCAAAAACAGTGCGTTGTTTATGGCAAAGGTGAGAGAGAGCGAAAGGGATTCATAGGCGGCGGCTGACAACAGAGTAAGGTTTTCGCGCATGGTTCCGCCCATTCCCCCGTATTTAACGGGTATCGCAAGTGCCAGTGGATTCGAAGAAAGCAGTTCATTCAATACAGCAGGCGGCAAACCTCGGGTACTGCAGAATCGGTCGATTGAATCATTGCCGTGAAAGGCACGTTTCATGCTGGACTTAAATTCATCCAGAAACTGGTAAAAAGGGGATGGGGTAGCCTGGGTGTTGTCGGACATTCAGTAAGGAGTTAACGTAGGAGGGTAACACGCGGGAGAGGGAAATGTTGAAGATAGTTACCGGTTGCCGGTTGCCAGTTACCGGTTTTTTCGCCAGAACTGTCATCCTGACGAAAGTCAGGATCCCACGCCTCGGAGCAACTGTCAGGAGATTCCGGTTTTCACCGGAATGACACTGGAGCGTTATCCGGTAACCGGTAACCGGCAACCGGTAACGGGTTTCAACCGGCAACCGGCAACTGGAGTTAACCTTTTCCTACCTTTGCCCCATGACAGATGAGTTCTACATGCGCCAGGCCCTGGCGGAAGCACGCAGAGCCATGGAACGGGATGAAGTCCCTGTGGGGGCTGTGATTGTGGCTAACGGACGGATTATCGCCCGTGCGCACAACCTTACGGAAACCCTTCACGATGTTACGGCACACGCTGAAATGCAGGCATTTACGGCGGCGGCAAATAGTCTCGACAGCAAATATCTGAATGATTGTGTTTTATATGTTACACTTGAGCCTTGCGTAATGTGCGCCGGAGCTGCCTACTGGACCCAAATCGGGCGGGTTGTATTCGGCGCCTCCGATCCGAAGAGGGGTTTTATGCTCACGGGAAAACAGTTGCTGCATCCGAAGACGGAGATAGTTGGCGGGATGCTGAATGAGGAGTGCAGTGCGGTGTTGAAGGAATTTTTTGAGAAGAAAAGATGATGTGTTGATTTGTTGATTTGTTGATTTGATGATTGGGTATTAGGTGAACTAAAGGGAAATGGGTTTGTTTTAAAAGTATGGAAAGGGAGTTACATTCTATCAGGAAGCAATATGCCAGGGGAGTGCTGGATGAAAGACATGTTCATCCGGATCCGTTTACGCAAATGGAATTTTGGGTGTCGGAAGCGATTCGTTCGGATTGTGAGGAGCCGACAGCTATGGTTTTATCCACTGTTGGTGCCGGGATGAGACCCTCTTCACGCGTGGTGCTGATGAAGGGGCTGGATCAGGAAGGCATAACGTTTTTCACCAATTACGAAAGCAGGAAAGGGCAGCAGTTACAAGAGAATCCTCAGGCTTCCCTATTGTTCTTCTGGCCTGAACTGGAGCGTCAGATCCGGATCGAAGGCACCGTGATGAAAGTTGCCGCTGAAGAATCGGATGCCTACTTCGAATCCCGGCCTGAGGCAAGTCGGATCAGTGCAGTGATTTCACCTCAGAGCGCGGAAATTCCGAACAGGGAGAGGCTGGAAGAGAGACGGCGGACGGCAGACGGCGGTCCGCGGTCTGCGGTCATTAGTCGGCCGTCTTACTGGGGCGGATATCGTCTCCAACCTGACTACTTTGAGTTCTGGCAGGGCCGCGAGAACCGGCTGCACGACCGGATTGCCTTTCGCCAGGAGGCACACGGATGGAAGATATTCCGTCTGGCACCATGAACCTTTTGGCGGAGGTGGAATCCCTGTTAAATTCTATTTTTCTTTTGTGGAAATCTTGATTTTTACTTGCCTGGTATCTGTAGTACTTTTACCTGATTGATAACTATTTGACAAAATTTAATCAAATACCAGTTGATTAGTATTTATAGTTGACTTCTGCAGGGTACATTTGTATTTGGTTTTAAGTTAGTTGGATGCATTTAAGTCGGCAGGAAATGAAAGTGTTTAGATACTCCTTTTTAAGTCTATTGCTATTGTTAACCGGGATGTCAGTAATAGCAGCCCGGGTAGCCACGCCCACATTTTCCCCCGGGAGCGGAACCTATAGCTCTGCGCAGACGGTTTCCATTCTTTGTGCAACCGCCAGCGTAACCATCCGGTATACTACTGACGGGACTAACCCAACGTCTTCCTATGGAACTATTTACACCGGACCCATAACCGTTGATGTGTCACGGACCCTGAAAGCCCTGGCCTACCGGGCGACTTATTCGAACAGCTATGTCGGTACGGCATCCTACGTCATAAACCTGCCGCCTGCCGGTTCTCCGGTATTCTCACCTGGCCCAGGCGGTTACGCATCCCCACAAAACGTGCAAATTACCAGCAGCACAAGCGGAGCATCAATCCGCTATACAACAGACGGCAGCACTCCAACAACCTCTTCCGGAATTCTTTATTCCGATCCGGTTGAGATAGACCAGAATGCAACCCCGAAGGCCATCGCATACAAGAGCGGACTCACCAACAGCGGTGTCACATCGGGATTGTATACCATTCAGGTTGCCACACCTGTCATGAGCCCGGAGCCAGGCACCTTCACTGAATCACAGAGTGTCACGCTTTCATGCACAACATCAGGGGCCATTATTAAGTATTCCCTTGATGGGACGCAGCCCAGCCCGGCATACGGCACCGTATATGACGGTCCTTTAGCCCTGAATGCGAACAGTACGCTTAAAGCGATGGCATTTAAATCGGGAATGATTGACAGTGACGTGGTTTCGGGGACCTTTTCGTTTTCCTGTGCCGCTCCTGTTTTTGAGCCGGCGGCCGGATTTTTTTCCACAGCTACTTCGGTTACCCTCTCCACGGCCACTTCCGGGGCCTCGATCCGTTATACCATAGACGGGGCCGCTCCGGGGATCTCATCGGGAACTTTGTACCAGGAGCCGATTGAGATAGCGCAAAACACAGTAATCCGGGCGATTGCCTACAAGAGCGGCTTGAGTGTCAGTACAATATCAGAAGGAAATTTTATCATTCAGTGCGCGGCTCCGGAATTCAGCCCGCCCGCAGGAACCTATGCAAATGTGCAGGAAATAGCACTGACAAGTTCAACGCCCGCATCCAGTATCCGGTACACTCTTGATGGGACAGATCCCTCAGCATCGGCAGGACTCCTTTATAACGGGTCAATTTCGGTCAACGCCACTTCAGTTCTAAAGGCAGTAACCTATAAGGAAGGTATGGGCGACAGCCCCATTTTATCGGCCGGATATACTTTGCACTGCTCCGTTCCGGTTTTCGCTCCCGAACCGGGCACGCATGAGCGGCCGCAGCAGGTTCAGATCACTACCGAAACGGTGGGCGCCACAATCCGGTATACAACAAACGGTGAGGACCCCACACCGGAAACCGGTACAGTTTATACCCAGGCGCTGGCTGTCAATGCTGACGCTACCATTAAAGCCATCGCAGTCAAATCAGGTTTTACCCAGTCCGATATTGAAACCGGTGCCTATATAATCGGACTGCCCGACCGGGATGGTGACGGGATTCCCGATATTGAAGATGATTATCCCGATGATCCGCTGCGGGCGCTTACCAATTATTATCCGGCCGCCGGACCCGGAACCCTGGCTTTTGAAGATCTCTGGCCGGCTCAGGGGGATTACGACATGAATGACCTGGTTATCGATTATCAGTTTAAAACGGTCACCAATGCATCCAATTTCCTGGTGGAGACAACAGCAACCTTCTTACTGCGGGCTTCGGGCGCCTCACTTAAAAGCGGCTTCGGGTTTCAGTTTGCCTCCGGAACCATACCTGCTGCAGCAATGAAAGTAACCGGCCACCAGCTGACAAATACCTATATTAACCTGAATGAAAACGGAACAGAGGCCGGGCAGGAGATTCCTACGATCATTGTTTTCGATAACGTATTTGACATTCTTAAAAGCCCCGGTTCCGGCAGCGGGGTTAACACGGATCCCAATTCCCCTTACGTGGAGCCGGTTGCCATAAACGTTTCCATTACCTATGCTCCCGATACATATACCGGTGAACAACTGAATATTGAAGAGTTTAATCCCTTCCTGATTGTAAATATGCAGCGTGGGCGCGAGGTACACTTGCTTGATTATAAGCCTACCAGCCTGGCTGATCTAAAGCTGTTGGGGACCTCAGGCGACTATTCAAAACCAGCAGAAAACAAATACTATCATACATCCGGCAATCTTCCATGGGCGCTGAATATTATTGAATCCTTTGACTATCCGAAAGAAAAGGCACTTCTTATTAATGCCTACCTTCATTTTGCAGCCTGGGCCCAGAGCGGCGGCAGCGAATATCCCGATTGGTTTCGTAATATTGCCGGATACCGGGATTCAGAAATGATTTATCAAAAAAGAGAATAGAAACGACCAAATATTGGAAAAATTCCGTAAATAGGAAATGATTTGGAATAGTCAGAATGTTTAATAATCAGTTAATAAGATAGTTAGTCAATAATTGTGTTTCTGGTACAATAATGGTACAGCTGAATGTAAATAAAATACAAATAAAGATGAAAAAATTAAGTCTACTGCTTGTAGTCATGATTGCGATGGTCGCTTTCAGCTCATGCACCAAGGAGCCGCTTCCGAATCCGGATCCCAAAACCATGGATGACCTGGTTATCAAGGATGATTTCAGCTGGAAATCTACCATGGATTATGAATTGACTCTTCAGGGTACCGTCAATCGCGTGGTTATGGTCACCGGTGCTGACGGAGCCATTTACAAGAAGGGGCTTATGACTGCCAACAAGGCATATGTATTAAAAATCACGGTTCCGGCTTATGTTAAAACCGTCAACCTGAAATATAATAGTCAGGTTGTTGAACTGAGTCTTACCTCAGCCAAGATGAGTTATTCATTCAACTAATCTTCATCAGAAATGAAAATCTATATTAAATACATCAGTGCTATTGGATTAGCACTTTTCGCGCTTCTGGTATTCTCATCAGGTGCGTTTGCGGCCAAGGCAGCAAAACCGACTGTCAGCCCGTCGGCCAGTACCTATACCGGACCCCGGACCATAACCATGAGTTGTTCATCACCAGGAGTCACAATCAGGTATTCAACTGATGGTCAGAATCCCAATGAAACCCGTGGAATCATTTACACCGGACCGGTGCGGATTACCGGAGATACACATTTTCTGATTGTTGCCTATGGCGGAAGCTATACCCTAAGTGCGGTTGCCGACTTCCAATTCAGGATCAACGCTACATCGGTAACCACATCGGTTCCCGTTTTTTCTCCGTCAGCCGGTAGCTTTTCCTCCTCGCAGACGGTAACTATATCCAGTTCCACGAATGGGGCAGTCATACGGTATACCACTGATGGCAGCACACCTACTGCGACATCGGGTACGGTTTACACATCGGGGATTTCTGTAAATGCAACCACAACCATCAAGGCCATTGCCTATGCTGATGGGTTTAATGCAAGCCCGGTATCATCAGGAACCTTCACAATAAGCTCCCAGGTGCAGCCCCCGGTATTTTCACCTGAGGGGGGTAACTACAACAGCCCTCAGACGGTAACGATTGTAAGCCCTACCAGTGGAGCAAGTATCCGGTATACCACGGATGGAACTGTTCCCACTGATGGAACAGGGACGGTTT
Organism: uncultured Porphyromonadaceae bacterium; assembly: GCA_964512915.1. Taxonomy (GTDB): domain Bacteria; phylum Bacteroidota; class Bacteroidia; order Bacteroidales; family UBA12481; genus UBA12481. Next base: position 169,526 of record CAZEKJ010000001.1, on the reverse strand, counting down.
ATACCACTCCGATATCCCTGAGTTCCAGCATGACTCTTAAAGCTATTGCCTACAAATCGGGCATGACCAACAGTTATGTAACCTCGGCTGTTTACACTCTGAAATGCCTCGCTCCTGTTTTTACACCGGCTGCCGGGAGTTATGACAAGCCGACAAAGGTTACGCTAACCAGTGAAACACCAGGTGCATCGATCCGATATACCATTAACGGGGAAGCTCCTACTTCAACGACCGGTACGGTTTATACAACCCAGGTGAGTGTAAATACCACCATGACGATAAAGGCCATTGCCTATAAAGCGGGATTGGATGACAGTGATATCACCATGGCTGCGTTCGCATTGGGTTCCGAAGATGTTGATAATGATGGTGTGATTGATCCCGAAGATGAGTATCCGAATGATCCGACACGTGCACTGGTTAATACTTTTCCGGCGAGCGGAACCGGAACTCTTGCTTTTGAAGACCTGTGGCCTTCGCAAGGGGATTTTGACCTGAATGATGTTGTGGTGGATTTTTCCTTCAAAACCATCACCGATGGCTCGAACAAGCTCGTTGAAACCTATTGCACATTCGTTCTGCGTGCTACAGGAGCCGCCCTTAAGAACGGCTTTGGATTCCAACTGGCGAGCAATTCAATTCCTGCTTCGGCTATTACCGTTTCAGGCATGAAGCTGACCCGTGAATATATTACCCTTTCTGCCAAAGGAACAGAGGCTGGTCAGGATATTCCCACCTTCATTGTTTTTGACAATGCTTTTGATCTGCTCGACAATCCGGGAAGCGGAGCGGGTATCAACACCACCCAAGGTGCGCCGCATGTAAGTCCGGCAACCATTGTGCTGCACATTGTTTATACTCCCGGTACCTATGATGCAGAACTGCTGGATATTGAGCATTTCAATCCCTTCATTATTGTGAACATGAATCGCGGCCGCGAAGTCCATTTGCCGGATTACGTGCCTACCAGCCTTGCTGACAAGACATTATTCGGCACCAGCCATGATACTTCGGTCCCAGGTGTGAGACGTTACTACAAGACTGCCAATAATCTGCCCTGGGCTTTAATCACATACGAAATTTTTGATTATCCCTCTGAGAAAGCGGTAATTCTTGATACTTACCTGCACTTTGCCGAGTGGGTTCAGAGCAGCGGTTTAAAGTACCCCGACTGGTACAAGAACATTGACGGGTATAGAAATGAAGCAAATATTTACAAGCACTAAGCTTGAACGCCTTTAAGGGTTGCCCCCGTGCAATCCGTTACAAGAACCCGGACTAACTCTCCGGGTTTTTTGTTTTCCTGCGGGAAGACGATCACCTTGTTCTGGGGATTCCGTCCGTACAGGTCGGTTTTGGATTTCTTGGAAAGACCTTCTGCCAGCACTTCAAACGTTTTTCCGATATCGTTCCGGTTGCTTTCCAGGCCAATTGTAGCCTGTAATCCGATGATCTCCTGCAGTCTGCGGGATTTCACCTCATTGGGAATATCATCCGGCAGGTGTTCAGCCGCATAGGTCCCGGGCCGTTCGGAGTATTTGAACATAAAAGCAAAATCAAACCGTACCTCATCCATGAGAGCCAGGCTCTCGAGGTGATCCTCCTCGGTCTCGGACGGAAATCCGCAGAAAATATCCGTGGTTATGCCACATCCGGGGATGAACTCCCGGATTGCCCGGATCCGGTTAAGATAATCCTCCCGCGTGTATTTCCGGTTCATCAGCTTCAGGATTCGGTTGCTTCCCGACTGAACAGGCAGGTGGATATGTTTGCAGATGTTTTCATTGCGTGCAATCACCCGCAAGGTCTCATCCGACATGTCTTTGGGATGGGAGGTGGTAAACCGGATGCGGATGCCGGGAACAGCGAGCGCCACCTCTTCCAGTAATCTCGGAAAGTCCCACGCGGTCCCCGCTTTCGCGGGAATGACAATTGCACCGTCCTCGTGCCCTTGTGCCCCCGTGCCCCCGTGCCCTTGTGCCCCCGTGCCCTCGTGCCCTTGTGCCCTGTAGGAGTTCACGTTCTGCCCCAGCAGCGTCAACTCCTTGTACCCGCGGGCCTGCAGGTCGCGCGCTTCGTTCAGGATATCCTGCGGATCGCGGCTGCGCTCCCGCCCCCGGGTGTAGGGCACGATGCAATAGGTGCAGAAATTATTGCACCCCCTTGTGATGGAGATGAATCCCGATATTCCGTTGCTTTCCAGCCGGGTAGGGCAGATACCGGCATAGGTCTCGTCCGTGCTCAGCTCAACATCGATAGCTTTTCCATGCGCGGTCGACTTCGCAAGCAGTTCCGGAAGGGACCGGTAGGAATCCGGCCCGGCCACAAGGTTAACCCCGTGTTTGGAGATCAGTTCCTCTTTCACTCTTTCGGCCATGCAGCCAAGCACTCCGACCACCACGTCGGGATTGGCCTTTCGCAGCTGGCGGAAAACAGCCAGTCTGCCAAAAACACGTGTTTCTGCATTCTCGCGCACCGAGCAGGTATTAACAAGCACCACATCGGCGCCTTCCATTTCTTCAACGACCTCGTAACCGCCCGCTGTCAGTATCGACGCAACGGTTTCGCTATCGGCCACGTTCATCTGGCATCCGTAGGTTTCTATATAGAGTTTTGGCATGATTGATCCTCGTAATCGGCTGCAAATATATACGATTAATTAGTACCTTTGGGCCGGCTTACAAAACGAAGGCACCTGGTTGGCAATATGATGAGACTTCGCTTGATTATACTGATAATCTGTGTAATACCATTTTACGGATACGGTCAGCAGGAAACGGCTGAGACGACTCCTCCGGATTCTGTAAGCCTCATCATCAACCGGCTGGAAGATGGCCAGCAGCCAGGGAAAGTCAGGGTAATCCAGGATCCAAGGCTGAATTCAATTCTCCGCAAGCATTACGAATTCAATAAAACAACAGGTATATCCGGATATCGGATCCTGATTTACAAGGGTCTGGACCGGACAAAGGCTAACCAGGCAAGGGCTGAGTACGAAAGTGCCTTCAGTGAACTGGGTCTTCCCGTTGAAGTCCAGTATAATGAGCCCGATTTCTCTACCCTGGTCGGTTCTTTCCGGACCAAGGAAGATGCATTCAGATTTAAAAAACAGCTGATGGTGAGATTTACCCAGTCATACATCGTTCAGGCAAGAATCACGCTGGACTGATCCATGAACCATACGTTGGAGAAAACACCATGAGTGACCCTGTAAAGCATGAATGCGGCATCGCCTATATCAGGCTCCTTAAGCCGCTGTCCTATTACCAGACTACCTACGGAACCTGGAGATACGGCCTCAACAAGCTCTACCTTCTGCTTGAGAAACAGCATAACCGCGGTCAGGACGGGGCAGGGGTTGCCAACCTGAAACTGAACCTCCCACCCGGCAGTCCCTATATTTATCGTCACCGCTCGAATCAGCGCGAGCCGATCCGGCAGGTTTTTGAGATGGTCCACGACAGCATCCGCACGGCACTCCTGGAACATCCCGGTGCAGCCGACGATCCATTGTCGGCCTATGAAAACATCCCATTTTCAGGCGAGGTTTTTATCGGGCACCTCCGGTATGGCACCTTCGGCCGGAACAGCCTTGAAACCGTTCACCCCGTTATGCGGGCAAACAATTGGAAATCAAGAAGCCTCGTTCTGGCAGGGAATTTCAACCTGACCAACGTTGATGAACTTTACCATTCGCTGCTCAGGATTGGCCAGCATCCCGTGAATTATTCCGATACCGTAACCATACTGGAAAGGGTAGGGCATTTCCTCGATGTGGAGGTAGAAGCCCTCTACAGGAAGTTTAAATCTGAAGGGTATGCCAAGTCTGAAATCACCCCCATGATCGCGGAGCATATCGAGCTTTCAAAAATACTCGAGCGTGCCAGTAAAAAGTGGGACGGCGGCTATGTGATCACCGGTATGACCGGCCAGGGAGACTCCTTTGTCATGCGGGATCCCTGGGGCATCCGGCCGGCTTTCTGGTACCAGGACAGTGAAATCCTGGTCGCAGCCTCCGAACGTCCTGTTATCCAGACCGTTTTCAATGTTCCTTCCGAATCCATTCATGAGGTTGCGCCCGGACATGCCATCATTGCAAAAAGGAACGGAAGCATCGGGGATTATGAGGTAAGGGAGCCGCAGGTTCGCAAATCCTGCTCATTTGAACGCATCTATTTTTCCAGGGGATCCGACAAAACTATTTACCGGGAGCGCAAAATGCTGGGAAGGCTGCTGGTTCCGCAGATCTTGGAAGAGGTTGACCAGGACATGGAGCATACTGTTTTTTCCTATATCCCCAATACGGCGGAGTCAGCATTCTATGGAATGGTGGAAGGGCTGAATGACCATCTGGCGGACATAAAAAAAACAAAGATTCTGGCCGGAGTTGATCCGGAAGAGCTGGACAGGATTCTGAGAATGACCCCCCGCGTTGAAAAGATCGCCATCAAGGATGCGAAACTCCGGACTTTTATCACTCAGGACCAGGACCGGGATGATCTGGTGGCCCATGTGTATGACATAACGTACGGCACGGTGAAGCAGGGTGAAGATAACCTCGTGGTTATTGATGACTCCATTGTCAGGGGCACTACCTTGAAGAAGAGTATCATACGAATACTTGACCGGCTGGGTCCGAAGAGGATCGTGGTAGTTTCTTCCTCGCCGCAGATCCGGTATCCCGATTGTTACGGGATCGATATGGCCAAGCTGGGGGATTTCATTGCCTTCAAGGCTGCCATTGAGTTGCTGAACCAGCGGGGGATGTGGGAAATCGTTCACCAGGTTTACCGGAAGTGTAAGGAAGATATGGCGAAACCCAAAGAGGAAATTGTCAACCATGTTAAGGAAATCTACGCTCCGTTCAGCATCAAGGATATATCGGACCATATAGCCACAATGATCCATTCCAAAAACATCAATGCTGATATACGGGTGATCTACCAAACAGTGGATGACCTCCACCAGGCTTGTCCCGATGATCTGGGCGACTGGTATTTTACGGGCGATTACCCGACTCCCGGCGGCAATAAGGTTGCCAACCAGTCATTCATCAATTACTACGAGGGGAAGAACCAGAGGAGTTATTAACCTACTCCTGTTTCTTGAGTTTTCGTGCCTGTTTGATTCCCTCACGAAACATCTGTGGGTATCTTATTCTGATATGACGCAGGTTTAATGGCCTGATCCTAAGCATGTCGCGTATATAGGAAACAAAATGTCGGTGTGTTTTTTCTTCGTAAATATCTGAAATGGTGATCAGGATGCCAGTCTCTTCCACCATACCGAATTCATCATTAACGGCAGTTCCGAAGTTTTTCATGGTTGGCGACAGGCTCATGTAGGAGTTGATCAGCGGGGGTATGCGGAGCCCGAGTGTCCGTATTTCACGCGACAGGATTTTATAGTCCTCCTCATAGTTGCTGCCGTTAAAGATGGGGGCCAGGTAGTTGAGTTCACCGGGTTTTACCAGGGGGTTGATCGGTGTGGCCAGCTGTTCCGGATCCGGAAAATGCTTATTCATGAAATAGAGGACCATGTTCCGGCCTTCCGGGTCGTAATCGGTATACATCGTAACTTTCCCGAAATAGTACCGGGCTTGCTCATATTGCAGGCAGAGAGCTCCAAGTCCGTCCCAGAGGTTGTCAAGCGCAAACATTCCTTTTCGCATCAGGCGGGACGACTGGTAAAGGGGCTGAACAAAGGAGCGGCCCAGCTCAATGGTATAGGGCATATATTCTTTAAGGAACTTGTCTGAGAAATGGAACAGATGGGAGGTTGCCAGATATTTGGATGCATTTTCCGGGTTGTCCATTTCGGTGCACATGATAAAACGGTACCCGCCCAGAATTTCCTTCTCCTTGGGATCCCAAACGATCAGCTGGTGATAGGGATGATCCGACACATCATAATGATCTATATCCACCTCTTCGCCGGTGCCTCCGCCTGCATCGCGGAAGGAGATTTCCCGCAGCCTGCCCACTTCGCGCATCAGGTTTGGGCACTCGTCTGCTGTAAACGCGTAGATCTGGTTGTGGCTGTAATTGGTGTCCCTCAGATATCTTTCCGGTGTAAGCTCACTCTGAATCTTCTGCCGGCTGACACGTGGGGCGATTGGTTTCATTTTTCTTATGCTAGGATTGAACAAAGCTATCGAATCAAAGGGCTTTTCCCATGCTGTACACCAGTTTTTTGACATAATAGGCCCAATCTTCCGGGCTTTTAGCTGAGCTGAAAGTCTTCCAGTGAATGGGCTCGCCAAACTGAATGATCAGTTTCATCCCTTTCTGCTTAAACATCTCGTTTGGGAGGTAGAGCATCTCAATATTATTCCGGATGCCGAGAAACTTCCTGAGGTTGGCCAGCCGGTAAAAGAATCCCGATACCCGCCCGGAGATAAATACCGGTACCACATCGCGCTCATGGAGGAAGGCTTTTTTAATAAAGGTGCTTTTCCATTCCACGTCCTCAATGGTAAACCACCGGCGCCGGCTCACCAGTCCGGAGGCGAAAAAGATGATCGGATCGTCCCCCTCAAAGGCGCGCTGCATTTCAGCAACCTGGTCCTTGGCGTTTCCGCCGTGCTTGTTAACTCCGATCATGAAGTTTCGCATCGGAGTTACGTTCATCAGGAGATCGTTGGAGACACTTTTTGGATTCGGGCGTATCTGTTCGTGGATGGTTTTTACCAGGCACATTCCATCGATCCCCCCAAGCGGGTGATTTGAGGCAAAAATGAGCCTCCCGTCTTTTGGAATGTGCTCCAATCCCCTGATATCAATCTTGATGCCCATGTAATCGATGGCCCGGTTGAGAAATTCATGCCCTGTGACCCCTTTGTTTTTGATGAGAAAGGCGTTGATCTCGTCCTGGTGCACAATACGCTTTAGGTACCGGATAAGGAATTTCGGTAGCCGCTTTAGCATCCTGGCATCCTTGGATGCAAAAACTTTCTCAACATCAATGAGTTGAATTTCTTCTGTGCCGGTTTCTTCTGCCATTGAAAGGGGTTTAAGCTGCCTAAAGGTACAAATTCTCACGATAAACGCGCTCTGCAGCGGCTTTTGGAGGCGGCTCCTGAAAAGTTATTAACAGTGACCCTAAAAAAAGTGGTAAATAATGGGAAGAAGTGTCAGTAAGTGTTAATTTTATCGCAAAATAATTAGAAATGTCTCGGTTTAAAGGCGATCATTATTGCAAGGTTGACACCAAGGGAAGGATCCTTTTCCCGGCGCGGCTGAAAAAGCAGGCGCCGTCGGAATCGGCTGAGGTCTTTGTGGGAAAGCTGAGCGCGTATGAAAAGAGCCTGATCCTTTATCCCGAGAACGTATGGAATCGCCTGGTTGAAAGGACACTCAGAAAACTGAACCCTTACAATGCCCAGCATGACCAGTTCCGCAGGGATTTTTTCCGGGACGTCATTGAGCTGGAATTTGATTCAATGGGCAGGATTCTTTTACCGAGGCGGTTTCTGGAAGTACTGAGGCTGGATGCCGGTCAGGGTGGCGATGTGGTTCTTGCCGGTCAGGGTGACCGTGTGGAACTCATGTCGAAGGAGCTCTACCAGGGAACCGAGCTTGGAAATGAGGAGCGGAAAGCTCTTGCGGAGAATGTTATGGGAGAATTCACGTGGGACGATGAAGGATAATGAGCGAAACCGGCTATCACATACCTGTTCTGCTCAATGAAAGCATATCAGGGCTGGCCATCAGGCCTGATGGAGTATATGTTGACCTGACCTACGGCGGGGGCGGGCACTCCCGCGAAATCATCAAACACCTTACAACCGGGCGGCTTATCGGATTTGACCAGGACCCTGCCGTGCTGGGCAGGCTGATCACTGACGACCGGTTTTACTTTGTTCAGCAGAATTACAGATACCTCGCCAACTATCTCCGTTTCCTTGAAATTGACCGGGTTGACGGGATTCTGGCCGACCTGGGAATCTCATCGGAACATATTGACAATCCGGAAAGAGGATTTTCCTTCCGGCATGATGCGCCGCTCGACATGCGCATGAGCCCGGGAATCAGTGAGTCGGCTGAAGGGCTTATCAATCGGGCCGATGAAAAGGAGCTGGCAGGAATTTTCAGGGAATTCGGTGAAGTCGAACAGAGCGGGCGCATCGCCTGGCGCATCCTGCAGGCCCGGCAGGCAGCTCCGATCCGGACCACCGGACAGCTGGCAGAATGTATTAAACCCATGCTTCCCGGAAACCGCGAGAACAAAATTCTTGCACAGATATTTCAGGCCCTCCGGATCGCCGTCAATCAAGAAATCGAAAGCCTCAGAATCATGCTTTCACAAACTGCAAGCCTTCTGGCGGCCGGCGGCCGGCTTGTTGTGATCAGTTACCATTCTCTTGAGGACCGGCTTGTTAAGAATTATATCCGCTCGGGCACCCCCGAAGGCGGGGTTGAAACTGATCTGTTCGGCGTTGCACATGTTCCTTTCAAAGCAGTCAACCGGAAGGTTATCGTTCCGGATGAGCAGGAGCTTATGGTTAATCCACGGGCCCGCAGTGCCCGGTTAAGAATAGCAGAAAGAACTGAATATCAGGTTAATGTTTAAAAGAAAGCCAAAGGTAAACAAGGAGTTTATCCCGACCAAACAGGAGATCCGGGAGACTTCAAAGCTGACCGCCAAGGATTTGCTCGGAGGGAAAATCCTGTCCCGCGACGGGGTGATCCGGCAGATCCCCTTTGTCTTTTTTATAGCCGCATTACTCCTGATTTATATAGCCAATCAATATAAAGGCGAGAATATGATGGGGCAGATCATCGGACTCGAGAGGGACATCAGGGAACTCCGGGCTGAATACTCATCCACCGCATTTGACCGGCAGAAACTGAGCACCCAGTCGGAGATCACTAAGATGATCAATAACCAGGGGCTGCCCCTGCAGGAAGCAAAAACGCCTCCCTTTAAAATCGTTATGAAAGATTAACCGGATGGAAATCAAGAAGTCCATAGTATCCCGAATCGTCGTGGTTTACCTGGTGACCGTCATTGGGGCTATTGCCATCCTTGCCCAGATTATCTATATACAGACCGTTAACGGTGAGACCTGGCGGGCCGAGGCAGAGAGCATGAGCCAGAAACACCAGCCGATTCAGGCGAACAGGGGGAATATCCTGGCAACGGATGAGTCTCCTCTGGCCAGCTCGCTCCCGCGGTACAACGTAACCATGGATCCCAACAGCAGCGGGATGGATCCTGAAATGTACAACAAGCTGCTGCCCGAGCTCGCCGCAGGTCTAAGCCGCATCTGGCCTGAAAAAACTGCAGCGCAGTACAACCAGATGATCAGTAAGGTGAAAGCGGCAGGCAAACACTATGTATTGCTCCATAAAGAGGCCACATTCGCGGAGGCCCGGCTGGTTGAACAACTGCCCCTGTTCTCCCTTGGACAATTCAAGGGCGGCCTGATACTGGAACGCGTCAGTACCCGTGAACGGCCATATAAGTCATTGGCAGCCAGAACGATCGGATATCTTAATGAAGGCGAAACCGGGACGGTGGTTGGGATTGAAGGAGCGTTCGATTATTTCCTGAAAGGGCGCGACGGATCCAGGCTGGTTGAAAGGATCGGCGGAGGCACCTGGGTCCCCCTCAATACCGAGAACGAGGTTGATCCGGTTGACGGGCTCGATGTGGTCACAACCATCAATGTCAATTACCAGGATGTCGCCCACACCGCCCTGAATGCGTGTCTGGTTGAACTCAATGCACAGCATGGTTGTGCTGTCCTGATGGAGGTCTCCACCGGGGAGATTCTTGCCATGGCAAACCTCGGACTTGCAGCGGATGGCAATTATTATGAAGACCTGAATTACGCCATATCCGAATGCGTGGAGCCGGGTTCCACCTTTAAGGTTCCTGCCATAATGGCTGCCCTGGAGGATGGTTATGTTCAGTCCGCCGACCTCATCGATACCTACGGTGGAAAATTCACCCTGTACAACCAGACGGTCACCGACTCTCATGCGGGCGGCAACGGTGTTATAACTGTCAAGCAGGTGATTGAAAAGTCGTCCAACATCGGGATGGCCAAAATCATAGAGACTCATTACAGAAAGGATCCCGAGCATTTTCTGGAGCGCCTGTACGGCATGGGAATCAATAAGCCCCTGAACCTTGAAATCGAAGGCGGACAGGATCCCCGGATTAAAACCCCTGCCAGCAAAACGTGGTCCAAGGGGACACTTCCGTGGATGGCCTTCGGATATGAGGTTGAGCTCACCCCGCTGCAGGTTCTCAATTTCTATAATGCCATTGCCAATGACGGGAAAATGGTGAAACCCAGGCTCGTCCGCTACCTGAAAAGCAACAGTCAGCCGGTGCGTGTTTTTAAAACCGAAATCCTCCAGAATTCAATCTGTTCCGATGAGACACTTAGAAGTATACGGGAAATGCTGGAAGGGGTGGTTCTGGAAGGCACGGCAAAAAACCTGAAAAATGATTTGTATTCCATAGCCGGAAAAACCGGTACTGCAGTAATGGCCCAGGGTTCCAGGGGATACAAGAATGACGGCGGGCAAAAGGATTACCGGGCTTCGTTTGTCGGATATTTCCCGGCCGACCGGCCAGAATACAGCTGCATCGTGGTGGTTACCAAGCCAAAGGGCGCCACATACTACGGTAACGTGGTTGCCGGAAGTGTATTCAAGGCCATTGCAGACAAGGTGTATTCCACGAACCTCGACCTCCAGTCGGCCCTCGCGCAGCCGAAGGATTCGCTGATTAATAAGATTCCGTTTGTGAGCCCCGGAAACCAGGGTGATATCAACTTTTTACTGTCAGATCTGCACATTCCTTACGACGGAGTTAAACGGGATGACCCGTGGGCTGAGGTTCTTCGTGAAGAATCCAGGCTCAGGGTTGAGCCTGTAAAGCCGGAGCCACACCTTTTTCCAAACCTGATTGGAATGGGACTCAGGGATGTGCTTCCGGTCCTGGAAAACATGGGATACAAAATTAAGGTCAGGGGATCCGGCAGGATTTTCTCCCAGACCCCGGCAGCTGGAACACCACGGGATTCCGTGGGTATTGTTGAACTTCAACTCAGTGTTCTATGAAAAGGCTGCAGGACATCATCCACGGAATCCAGGTCCTGGAACTCAGGGGAAATCCTGAGACGGTCATTTCCGGACTGACACTGGACTCCAGGTCGGCCGGACCGGGAATGCTTTTTGCAGCTGTAAGGGGAACGCAGACCGACGGGCATCGCTTTATCCCGCAGGTTATTGGAGCCGGCGCCTCAGCAGTTCTTTGCGAAGAAATTCCTGCGGATGCAAACCCGGATGTCGCTTTCATCAGGGTTGCAAGTGCAGCACAGGCCATCGGTCACGTGGCTTCCGCATTTTTTGATCATCCCACGCATCAGCTTAAGGTTGTTGGAGTGACAGGGACGAACGGGAAAACTACCATTGCCTCTCTCCTCTGGAGGCTGGCTGAGAACCTGGGGTATCCATCCGGACTTCTATCAACAATCAGTGTAAGAATACATGATTCCTCTTCGGATGCCACCCATACAACCCCGGATGCCATCACCATTCATAAGAACATGGCAGCCATGGCTGAAGCCGGCTGCACCTATGTCTTCATGGAGGTATCCTCCCATGCCCTCGACCAGGGCCGTGTCAACGGGATACGCTTCACCGGAGGGATCTTTACCAACCTGACCCGCGACCATCTCGACTATCATCACGATTTTCAGTCCTATCTGAAAGCAAAAAAGCTTTTCTTCGACCAGCTTCCCCGTGAGGCCTTCGCACTGACCAACTCGGAAGACCGTAACGGTTCCGTCATGATGCAGAATTGTTCTGCCCGCAAATACACCTATTCCACCAAGGGCCCCGCAGATTTTGCCGTCAGGCTCACAGAGCAGCACCTTGATGGCATGCAGCTGCTGATCAATGGCCGGGAGTCCTGGACGCGTTTTGTCGGCCGATTCAACGCCTCCAACCTTGCTGCTGTTTATGCTGCAGCCATCCTCCTGGATTTTCGGGAGGAGGAGGTCCTACAGCAGATCAGTCTGCTTACCCCTGTGGAGGGAAGGCTGGAAACCATACCGATCGGGAATAATTGTGTCGGGATTGTGGATTATGCGCATACGCCCGATGCACTCGAAAATGTATTAAAGACGCTTCAGGAACTTAGGGCAAAAGATGCCCGGATCATAACGGTTTTCGGAGCAGGCGGGGACCGCGACCGCGGGAAGCGGCCGCTGATGGCTGAGATGGCATGCCGCTACAGCGACCAGGTGATTATTACTTCCGATAATCCGCGCACCGAAGATCCAGAAAAAATCATCGGGGATATCCTGACCGGCGTTCCGACCGGAAAGGCTCGGAGTGTCATCAGTATTACCAACCGGCATGAAGCCATCAAAACCGCCGTGGCGCTGGCCCGTGAGGGCGATATTATTCTCGTCGCCGGGAAAGGCCACGAAACCTATCAGGAAATCAACGGGGTGAAGCACCACTTTGATGACCGGGAAGAGCTGAGGGGATTTACGATTGACGATTTACGATTTACGATTAACCGGCAACCGGTAACCGGCAACCGGAAACCAGATAACCAGTAACTTATGTTTTACGCATTGTTTTCCTGGCTTAAAGAGTACGACTTACCCGGAGCGGGTTTGTTCCAGTACATCTCCTTCCGGTCGGCAATGGCGCTGATTACCGCTCTTTTCCTGTCGACCATGATCGGGAAGAGGATGATCAACTATTTAAGGGTTAAGCAGGTAGGTGAATCGGTGCGTGACCTTGGCCTCGATGGTCAGTTGCAGAAGGCCGGAACTCCCACGATGGGCGGACTGATCATCCTGGTTGCTCTCCTGGTGCCGACCATTTTGTTTGCCCAGCTGAACAATGTTTATATCATCCTTATGCTGGTAACCGCCATCTGGCTCGGGTTCATCGGATTTCTGGATGACTATATCAAGGTTTTTAAAAAGAACAAGGAAGGACTGGCTGCAAAATTCAAGGTTGCCGGCCAGGTGAGCCTGGGATTGGTTGTCGGGCTGGTGATGTTTTTCCAGGAAGACCTGGTCATCGGGGAAAAGGTTCCGGTTATGACCTCAGAAGTCCTTACCACGGACAGCATCGTTCACGCAGGAAGTCCGGAAGGGACTACCATTAAGTATGATGAATGGAGGTCCACCACCACCACCATTCCCTTCATCAAGGATAATGAGTTTGATTACAAGTGGCTGACCAGGTGGATGGGCGATCAGGAAGGCAAGTGGACCTGGGTGATTTTTGTGGTGCTGGTAATCCTGATCATCACTTTCATCAGCAACGGTGTAAATATCACTGATGGACTGGATGGCCTGGCAACCGGAACTTCAGCAATTATCGGGTCAGCGCTGGGAATACTGGCCTATGTATCGTGCCATTATGAGATTGCCGATTACCTGAATATCATGTATCTCCCGAATTCCGGTGAGCTCGTGGTTTTTATTTCCGCATATATCGGGGCCACTGTAGGATTTCTCTGGTACAATTCCTATCCGGCGCAGGTTTTTATGGGAGATACCGGAAGCCTGGCGTTGGGCGGGATCATTGCTGTGTTCGCGGTGCTCATCCGCAAGGAGCTGCTGATCCCGATTCTCTGCGGCATATTCCTGGTTGAGAATTTCTCCGTGATCCTGCAGGTGGGTTGGTTCAAATATACGCGAAAGCGTTTTGGTGCGGGGCGGAGGATTTTCCTGATGTCGCCGCTCCATCATCATTTTCAGAAGAAGGGATACCCCGAGGCGAAGATCGTCACGCGGTTCTGGATCGTTGCGTTGCTGCTTGCGGTCATAACCATTGTTACACTTAAAATCCGATAGGTGCCTGAAACAATAGCCATACTGGGAGCCGGTGAAAGCGGCGTGGGATCAGCCATCCTGGCGAAGAAGCAGGGGATGCAGGTTCTTGTGTCGGATGCCGGAAAGATCAAGCCGGAATACCAGCAGACCCTTGAGGAGTATGGGATTGAATATGAAGCCGGCGGGCATACCGAATCGAGGATTCTGGCTGCTGACCGGGTGGTCAAGAGTCCGGGTATTCCCGACAAGGCCCCGCTGATCAAAAAACTGCATGAAGCCGGTATCCCCGTGATCGCCGAGCTGGAGTTTGCTGCTCCTTTCACCAAAGCCCGCCACATCTGCATTACCGGCAGCAACGGTAAAACCACGACCACCCTGATGACCTACCATATTCTCAGCAAGGCCGGCCTTAACGTGGGCCTTGGCGGAAATATCGGGAAAAGCTATGCCCGGCAGGTAGCCGAGGAGAACTTCGATGTTTATGTTCTGGAGATCTCCAGTTTTCAGCTGGACGGCATGTATGATTTCAGGGCCGATATTGCGATCCTGATGAACATCACCCCGGATCATCTCGACCGGTACGATTACAAGTTTCAGAATTATATTGACAGCAAGTTCCGGATCCTGCAGAATATGCGGCCGGAAGACTATTTCATCTATTGCGGTGACGATCCCGTTACCCGCGATGAACTATCAAAGCGAACCATCATTCCCATCCAGCTCCCCTTTGGTTTCGACCGTGAATACCGGCCGGGAGCCTGGGTAAATCAAGAGCAGTTTAACATCGACATTAATAACAACCCGTTCAATATGTCAATTTTTGATCTTTCAATGCAAGGTAAGCACAATGCCTACAATTCCATGGCCTCCGGGATTGCATCGCGCGTGCTGGATATCCGCAAGGATACCATTCGTGAGAGCCTGACTGATTTCCAGGGTGTTGAACACCGACTGGAGCCGGTCATCAAAGTGCACGGCATCGAGTTTATCAACGATTCAAAAGCAACCAATGTGAATTCCACCTGGTATGCTCTTGAGTCAATGAAAGGCAAGGTGGTGTGGATCGTTGGCGGTATTGACAAGGGCAATGATTATTCAATGCTCTATTCGCTTGTCAGGGAAAAAGTTAAGGCAATAGTCTGCCTCGGCAAGGACAACACGAAGATTCACGAGTCCTTCTACAATGTGGTGGATACAGTTGTTGACACCGACAGCATGGAAGAGGCCGTGAGAACGTCCTACTACCTGGCAGAAATGAACGATATCGTATTGCTTTCCCCGGCCTGTGCCAGTTTCGACCTGTTTGAAAATTATGAGGACAGGGGGAGGCAGTTTAAAAACTCAGTTAGAAACTTATGAGGAGGTTGCCAGTTGCCGGTTGCCGGTTGCCGGTTGGGCGCCAGAACTGTCATTCCGGCGCAGGCCGGAATCTCCTGGCAGGGGCTCCGAGGAATGAGATTCCGGCTTTCGCCGGAATGACAGCAAGAGCGAATCAATCGTAAATCGTAAATCGTAAATCGTAAATCTTCCCATGCGCAGCGTTTTGCAGATATTTAAGGGCGACCGGGTGATCTGGGTCTTGCTGGTACTCCTGACGGTGTATTCGGGGGTTGCCGTGGCGAGCTCAGTGGCCTCGCTTGCCTACCGCGACGGAGGGGATGTTACCATTCACATCATCCGGCATATTGCTTTCCTGGCGGTAGGCTGGGGGATTATTTATATTGTACACCTGGTCCCTTACAGGTTTTACAGCATTTCTGCAACCATTCTGCTCCTGGCATCTGTGGGCCTGCTGATATTCACACTGGCCAAGGGGATGGTTCTCAATGACGCGGCCCGCTGGATCAAGATTCCCGGCACCGGCGTAACTTTCCAGACCTCCGACTTTGCCAAGATCGCGCTTGTTATTTTCGTGGCCCGGTTCCTGAGCCGGAACCAGGGCGAGATTCAGGATTTTAAAAGAGGATTTCTGCCGGTTCTGCTTGTTATTGGTGTTGTCTGTGGTCTCATACTGCCCGAGAATTTCTCCACTGCATTTATCCTCTTTACCACCTGCCTGGTGCTTTTATTTATCGGACGGGTCAAGGTGAAATACCTGCTGGGGCTGATAGGATCCGGGGTTTTGCTGGTGGTGGTATTCCTCCTGATTGGCCGTATCACTGGGGCCAGCACGCGTGCGGAAACGTGGCAGAACCGGATTGAACACTATTTTAGCAAGGACGACACCAGCGAAGCGCACTTCCAGTCGACAAAGGCGAAGATTGCCATAGCCAACGGGGGCATGTTTGGTAAGTTTGCCGGGCACAGCACCCAACGGCGCTCGCTTCCGCAGGCCTATTCCGATTTTATTTTCGCGATCGTTATCGAAGAGTACGGATTTATTTTCGGGGCTCTTCCCCTGATATTTATA
This sequence comes from uncultured Porphyromonadaceae bacterium, assembly GCA_964512915.1. Classification (GTDB taxonomy): domain Bacteria; phylum Bacteroidota; class Bacteroidia; order Bacteroidales; family UBA12481; genus UBA12481. The sequence goes on along the minus strand of CAZEKJ010000001.1, from coordinate 153,294 downwards.
TACCTGATCCTGCTTTACCGGGCAGGAGTCATTGTGAGGAGGTGCGACCGGACGTTTCCTGCTTTCATGACCATCGGGCTGATGATCGGCCTGGTGATGCAGGCTATGGTCAACATGGGGGTATCCACGGGATTGCTGCCGGTCACGGGCCAGCCGCTTCCCTGGGTCAGCCGGGGGGGCACATCCATCTTATTTACGGCCCTTGCCCTGGGGATCATACTGGGTATCAGCCGATCACTTGAAGAGGAGGCCAAAGGTGAACCCGAATAGCATGAAAAGGATCCTTTTCACCGGGGGTGGCACGGGCGGGCATATCTATCCGGCTGTGGCCATCGCCCGCGAGGTACAAAGGCTGGCGCCAGATACGGAGATCCTCTTTGTGGGCGCCCTCGGAAAAATGGAGATGGAAAAAGTGCCGCGCGCTGGCTTTAAAATTGTCGGACTCCCGGTTTCCGCCTTTCACCGGAGCCTGACCCTGAAAAACCTTCTTTTCCCCTACAAGCTGCTGATGAGCCTGGTCAGGGCACGGAAGATTGTCAGGGATTTTAATCCCGATCTGGTCGTTGGCACCGGCGGGTTTGCATCCGGGCCGGTCCTCAGGGTTTCGACCCAAAAACATATACCGGTGATCCTTCAGGAGCAGAACGCTTTTCCCGGGGTTACCAACCGGCTCGTGGCAGGCAAGGTGAACCATATTTGCGTGGCCTATCCCGGGATGGAAAAATATTTCCCCGGGGATAAAATAGTCGTCACGGGTAATCCGGTCCGCACCGATCTGGTACTGCCCGCTGACCGCCATGCCGCAGCTTTCGAATCATTCGGATTCAGCCCTGAGGTTCCCGTTATTCTAGTATTTGGCGGCAGCCTCGGAGCCAGAACCCTCAACCATTGCATGGCCGCAGCAGCCCGACGGCTGGCCGCTGCACCGGTGCAGATCATCTGGCAGACAGGAACCAACTTTGTCGCTGAGGCAAAGGCCAGTGTTGAAAATGCCGGAGCCGGTAACATCCGGGTACATGACTTCATCTATAACATGGATGAGGCGTATGCAATAGCTAGTCTGGCAGTCTGCCGGTCGGGAGCCATCACCCTCTCCGAGCTGGCGGTGGTGGGAAAACCTGCCCTTCTGGTACCCTTTCCGGCCGCGGCAGAGGATCATCAGACTAAAAACGCAAAAGTATTTACCAGCGCCGGTGCTGCACAGATGATCAGCGATGCCGAAGCCGGTAATAAATTGATAAACAAAATGATGGAATTGATCGATGACAAACGGGCCCTGGCAGAGATGGCCAAAAACATGTCAACCCTCGCCAAACCCAACGCCACCCTCACCATCGCCAGCCTTGCCCTGAAACTCCTAAATCGTAAATCGTAAATCGTAAATCGTAAATCGTAAATCTTCACCATGGTACTGGATCGCATAGAACGAGTTTATTTCCTGGGAATCGGAGGCATCGGAATGAGTGCCCTTGCGCGCTTTTTCCGGAGCCTGGGGAAGGCTGTCGCCGGGTATGACAGGACTTCCAGCCCGCTGACGCGTGCCCTGGAATCAGAGGGAATATCGATCCATTACGAAGACAATCCCGACCTGATTCCGTTTGCGGTAACCCGGAACCAGGGTGAGCCTCAGACGCTGATCGTTTACACACCGGCAGTTCCAAAAGACATGAAAGAGCTGTTGTTCCTGAATGAGGCCGGCTTTGTTCTGCATAAACGTTCAGAAATCCTCGGCCTGATAACCCAATCATACGACAGCCTGGCCGTTGCCGGCACGCACGGCAAATCCAGCGTCACCGCCATGATCACCCAGATCCTCATTGAATCGGGCGCAGGATGTACTTCTTTTCTTGGAGCGATCAGCAAGAGCATTAAAAGCAATCTGACACTATCGGATACTTCGCGATTCGCAGTTGTGGAAGCGGATGAGTTTGACCGGTCATTTCTCCGGCTCGATCCTTATCTGGCATGCATTACCTCGATGGATGCCGACCACCTGGATATTTACGGGGATTACCCGACCCTGGTGCAAGGCTTTACGGATTTTGTAAACCGGATCCGCAGGGATTCCAGTGTGGTGATCAAAAAGGGGCTTCCCCTGGTACCGGATCCCGGGAGAAACCTCACGATTTATTCATACAGTCTCAACGAAACCGATACTGATTTTCATGCGCTCAATATCCGCCAGGCTGGACTGGGATATAGTTTTGATATTGCAATCCCCGGGGGAGCTGTCAAGGGCGTTGTAACCCGCGTGCCGGGAATCACCAATGTTGAGAATGCCGTTGCGGCTGCTTCGCTGGCCACTTTGGCGGGAGTCAGCGCCGAAGGCATTCGTTCCGGCTTGAGGGCGTTTGAGGGTATCGTCAGGCGGTTCGATGTCAGGTTTAACCGGTCGGGCGTGGTTTATGTAGATGACTATGCACACCATCCCAATGAGATCAAGGCCGTTATTCAGTCGCTCAGACTGTTATTCCCCGGGAAAAAGCTGACAGGCATTTTTCAGCCGCACCTTTATTCCAGGACCCGCGACTTTGCAGAGGGTTTCGCTGAAGAGTTGAGCCGGCTCGATGAACTTATACTTCTCGACCTCTATCCGGCGCGTGAGAAGCCGATTCAGGGGGTTGATTCGAAAATGATTTACGACAGGGTGTCCGGAATTCCAAGGCAGATGTGCAGCAAGCAGGAATTGGCGGGACGCCTGCCCGGTCTGGATATCGAGGTTTTGCTGACCATCGGTGCCGGTGACATTGACCAGCTGGTTGATCCGATCGTTAAATATTTAGAAGAGAATGTGGCGTAAGATCCTGAACATAATATCCTGGGCCATTCTGGCTGCCTATCTCGGTGTGAGCCTCTGGTTTACCGAGGGGCACCTGAAGCAGCAGACTTTCAAGGCGGTGCGGGTGGTTGTGGCCGACAGCCTGGAGAGCCGGTTCATTGAGGCCGCTGATGTTACCGGTATTCTGGCCGGCAAGGGCATCCGGATCGTGGGGACTCAGATTGAGTCACTCAACCGCGACCAGGTGAAGTCGACCGTTAAAACCGTGCCCGGGGTGAAGGAAGCTGTGGTTTACAGCACCCCCGGAGGAATTCTCTTCATTACGGTATGGCAGCGCAAGCCGGTGATGCGATATGTAAGCACATACGTGTCTTTTTATATCGATTCCGAGGGCAAGGAGATGCCCATTTCCGACCGCTACTCTGCCCCGGTTATGATGGTGACCGGAGCAGGAGATCATAAGTTTTTGACAGACAGTCTTTTCGAAGTAGTAAATCATATTATTGGGGATCGTTTTCTGAATTCTCTGATCAGCGAAATTCAGGTTTTTCCTGACCATACACTTGAGTTGGTGCCGAGAGTGGGCGATAACCGGATATTCTTCGGCGATACCGGGGATTATGTGTGGAAGCTGGCCAAACTCAAGGTGTTTTATGATCAGGCGCTCCCAAATGTGGGATGGGATAAGTACTCAAAAATCAACCTGGCCTACAGCAACCAGGTGGTTGCCAGGAAGTGGACGAAGGCGCAGCGGATGGAGAGGGATTCGATACGGATGGTGAGAGATACGATGGGACAAGGCGAAAGAGAAAAGGCGAAAGAAGAAAGAGAGATACAAGATAAGAAGACTGTAAGACTGTAAGACTGTAAGACTGTAAGACTGTAAGACGATAAGACGATAAGATATGGCTAAGAAAGAGATTATTTCGGCGATCGATATCGGGACCACGAAGATTGTGGCGATGATTGCGCAGAAGACCGAGGACGGGAAGTTTGAGATCCTGGGTTTGGGAAATGCCCCTTCGAGCGGAGTGAAGCGGGGTGTGGTGGTGCATATTGACGAGACAGTGAGTGCCATTGAGCTGGCCAAGGAGCAGGCTGAGGAGAAAGCCGGCTACCGCATGAGTGAAGTGTATGTCGGTATTGCCGGTCAGCACATCAAGAGCATGAAGAACCGGAACTCAAAGTATATCGATAACGAGGAGATCAGCCAGGAGGACGTGGATTATCTGCATGACCAGATGTCGCACACCCCCCTGGATCCGGGCGAGGAGATTCTTCATGTGATGCCCCAGAGTTATATCGTTGATTCTGAAACCGATGTAACCAAGCCCGTGGGCATGTCGGGCCGGCTGCTTGAGGCAAACTTCAACCTGGTAATCGGGAAAGTTGCATCAGCGAGAAATATCAGCAAATGCATCGAGCGCGTGGAACTCAAGGTGAAAAAACTCATTCTTGAGCCGCTGGCTTCCGCAACAGCCGTTCTCACCGCCGATGAGCGGGAAGCCGGGGTGGTGCTGGTGGACATCGGTGGCGGCACCACGGATATCGCAGTCTTTTATAATGATGTGGTGAGGCATACTGCAGTGATTCCATTCGGCGGGAATGTCATTACAAACGATATCAAGGAGGGGTGTTCGATTCTTCTGAGGCAGGCTGAAGCGCTGAAGATTCAGTTCGGATCGGCCATGGGCGATACGGCGGCTGACGACAAGGTGGTAACCATTCCCGGCATCAGCGGGCGCGATCCCCGCGAAATTTCTTTCAAGAACCTGGCTTATATCATCCAGGCCCGCATGGAGGAGATCCTCGATGCGGTAGCCTTTGAAATAGATAATTCCGGATATGCCGAAAAGGTAAGTGCCGGAATCGTGGTGACCGGTGGCGGAGCCATGTTGAAGAACCTGCCGCAGCTCATAAAATTCAAGACCGGGTACGATGTCAGAATCGGGTATCCGAATCAGTTTCTGGTATCTGAATCCGATGAGGTGCTGTTCCAGCCCATGTATTCCACCGGTATCGGGCTGATTATTGAGGGCTCCTATGGCGGTGCGACTCACGGATCCCGTTCCGGCTTTACATTCCGCAAAAAGAGTGCCGGCCAGGGCGTAGGTTCAGGATTAAAAGAGAAGATACAAAAAGGGTGGAGTAGTTTTTTTAGCGACGATACTAATCGGTTTTAACCATAAATCTCACATTATGTTTGAGGATGTATACCAATTCGATTTACCCCGGGGATCTAAATCCATCATTAAGGTTATCGGGGTTGGAGGCGGCGGAAGCAACGCTGTCAACCACATGTACCGCCAGGGTATCCGTGGGGTGGATTTTGTCATCTGCAATACCGATAATCAGGCCTTGCAGAACAGTCCGATTCCCAACCGGGTACAACTGGGCAAGGCACTGACTTTCGGCCGCGGAGCCGGCAACGAGCCGGGTAAAGGCCGTGAATCGGCACTGGAGAATCTTGATGATATCAAGAACTTTTTGTCCGACAACACCAAGATGGTTTTCCTCACCGCCGGGATGGGCGGGGGTACCGGAACCGGAGCTGCGCCGGTTATCGCAGAAGCTGCCACGGAGCTGGGTATCCTCACGGTGGGTATCGTAACCTTGCCGTTTGCCTTTGAGGGACAGAAAAGGTGGAACCAGGCTGTGGAGGGGATCCGGAACCTCAAGGACCATGTGGATGCACTGCTCGTGATCCACAACGACCGCCTGCGGGATATCTACGGCGATCAGCCCCTGTCGGTGGCCTTCGGGCATGCCGACAATGTTCTGGCGATGGCGGCGAAAGGTATCGCAGAGATCATTACCGTTCACGGATATGTGAATGTTGACTTTGCCGATGTCAGAACCGTGATGGAGCGCAGCGGCGTGGCAATCATGGGATCCGGGGTCGCTGAAGGTGAGAACAGGGCGTATCAGGCTATCAGCAAGGCGCTTATTTCTCCGCTCCTCAATAATAACAACCTCAAGGGAGCGCGGAATATCCTGCTGAATATCTCATCTTCCAAGGAACAGGAGGTGCTGATGGACGAGATCACCGAAATCATGGATTTCATTCAGCATTGCACGGAGATACAGTCTGATATTATATGGGGAAACACCACCGACGAAACACTCGGGAATTCCCTGAGCGTTACCATTGTAGCAACCGGGTTGCAGACCGAAACCGGACTGGGCGATATCGTACCGGATTTCAAGCAGGTTCAGTACCCGCGGAAGAATACCGTGGGAGCTCCCATACTGCCGGAGGATATATTCGGAGTCAGGCAGAAACCTGAAGATGTTCAAATGGATGTGGAAGGTCTCGAACCGGAACTGGTAGAAAATGAGGTCGAAATTGTTTCGGAACCTGCTGCCGCGAGAGGCAAAAAGGCCAGGGAGAAAAAGCAGCGGACCAAACCCTACTTAGGCGGCTGGGTTGCTTCCCTGTTTGATGAAAAAGATGACGAATTAAAATAACCGTTTATTCCCTAAACCTATGTTTGACGATCTGGTTTCTTTCAACCTTCCTGCAGAAGAGGAGCCCATTATCACGGTTATCGGTGTCGGTGGCGGCGGATGCAATGCTGTGAACCGAATGTACGGTGCCGGTATCCGGGATGTGGACTTTCTGGTAGTCAACACCGATTCACAGGCCCTGTCTGCAAGTCCGGTTGACCGGAAGATTCAGCTGGGCAGCACACTGACCGAGGGACGGGGCGCAGGAAACCGTTCCGATGTGGGCGAGCAGGCTGCCATTGAGAGCATCAACGAGATTTCCGAGATCCTCCAGCGCAACACCAAAATGGCGTTTATCGTTGCCGGCATGGGAAAGGGAACCGGAACCGGGGCGGCGCCGGTG
>CAZEKJ010000001.1:127128-146655 GCA_964512915.1 uncultured Porphyromonadaceae bacterium | reverse complement strand
CCGCCGGCAAGGAGCTCAACATCCTGACGGTGGGGGTGGTTACCCTTCCGTTCACGATCGAGGGTCCAACCCGCCGGCACCAGGCACTCCAGGGCATTAAAAGGCTTAAAGACGAAGTGGATGCACTGCTTATCATCCACAACGAAAAGTTACGTGAGATGTATGGCAGCCTTTCCCTGGGTGATGCCTTTAAAAAGGCCGACGACATCCTGCTGCTGGCCGTCAAGGGCATCGCAGAGATCATCACCATCCATGGGTACATAAACGTCGACTTCGCCGATGTTCAGTCGGTGATGATCAACGGCGGAATCGCTTTCATGGGATCATCCACCGCCAGAGGATACGACCGGGCACGGCAGGTCATCGATGAGACCATCACCTCCCCGCTGCTGAACAGCAACGACATCAGGGGGGCCAGCCGCGTACTGCTTAATATTACCTCGGGCCGCGATGAGATCACCGTAGACGAGGTGGGCATTATTACCGATATCATTACAGGCCGTACCGGAAGCACTGTAAACGTAATCTGGGGAACGTGCACCGATGAAACCCTGACCGATGAGATCCGGATCACCCTGGTGGCTACCGGTTTCAGCGATGAGGCTATCCCTGACTGGATAAGCCTGAATCCGCCAAAGCGGGAGGTTGTCCGTCTGGATTCGAAGCCGGTTGCTGCACCTGTTCAACCCAGGGCAGCGGCGACGCCTCCACCTGCACCACCACTAACTCCTCCTGCTGCTTCTGCTCCACCTGCGCAACCTGAACCGGTTTTCGATGAGGGTTTAACGGTCAACATGAGAGAGCCGGTGGCTGACTCCATCCACTTCAGCCGTCAGGAATCGCCGGACCCGGCCGGGGAAAAAATGAAAAACGAACGGCTGGGGAAGTTTAACTACCACAGCATATCGAACCCTGATCTGATCGACGAGGTTGAACGGGTTCCTGCTTACAAGAGGAAGAAATTTCCTGTTCAGCAGGAGATGTTCACCGAGCAGGAGTCTCAATCCCGATATACGATTGGTCCCGATGCAAAGCTCCGGGCAAACAACTCCTATCTGTTCGATGTGGTTGATTAATTAATCCGGGTGCAGAACGACTCCGATATCAGGATGTTGCGGGAGGATCCCGAAAAGCTCCTCCTAAAATACCAACCTGTTATACGCATCATTGTGAAAAGCCTGGCCTATAAGGGGTATCTGCCGAAACGGGAGATTTCCGACCTGGTACAGGACGTTAACCGGAAGCTGGTGGAGCGCATGCCCAGGATACGGAGTCAGTATAATTACAAAAGCCGGTTCAGGACCTACTTTTCCGTGGTAGTCAGGAATCTCTGCCTGGAGGAATTCAGAAAGCTGCGGATCGTGGCTGAACCCGCCGCGGATCTTTATGAGCAGCCCGGGACCGATTCCCCGGCCGACCCTGTCATCATCAGGCAGGAATTTGAGCGGCTCAGGCGCGCCATCCGGATGTTTTACCGCGATGAGCCAGCTCTGTGGGTGACTTTCCGGGTGCTGGCCGATCTCGATATACAGCGGGAAGACATCGCCCGGTTCGGCAATACGTTGATTGCAGGCAGGGAGCAGGAGCTGGCTCAGCGGCTCAATCAGTCTTTTAAAAAGAACAAGCGGGAGAAACTTGAAATTGTGAGTGAAGTTTTATCGGAACTTGATGCAAAAAGCCGCTCAAAAGAAGCGGTTCGGAAATGGTTTGAGAACCGCCTGGAGGAGATACTGACCCTGATGAACGGGAAACCGCCCCGGTCAGCGTACACGCTTGATATACTGCTGATTCTGATCGAAAAGGCTGAAAGTGAGAAAAATATTCCGTAACTTTTTTCCATTTCTTCGAGGAAACCGCATCTATATATCAGGATGAAAGAAGAGAAAAAATATGTAATCAAGCCGGACTCCGGCCGGCACCTCGACATAAACGAGCTGGCTCAGTATGCCGAATTTCTGCGGGGCGACCGCGATGTGGTGCCTGAAGAGCTGCTTCTGCATGTTGAGGAGTGCGCGTGGTGCCGTGCGGAAGCGATGGAGGTGGCGGATATTGTTGAAGAGGTTGAGAAGACGGCAGACCGCAGACCGCAGACCGCGGCAGACGGCCGTCTGCGGTCTGCGGTCCGTATTGTTGCAGCTATTGCCGCTGTCGCTCTCATCGCCTGGGTAATTCAGGAGCTCCTGCCGGAAAAGCCGGAGCCAGACCGAATAGCAACCCTTACCACCGACTCAACCCCTTCAACCAATTCAACCAATTCAACCAATTCAACCAATTCAACCATTTCAACCAATTCAACCATTTCAACCGATTCAACCCCCGTACGAAGGGAACACGGGCGACCGCAGGTCGCCCCTACTACGGTGACGAAACCCGACACCGTACGGTACGCCCAGGCATTTGTGCCCGACCCAACCCTGGAGCAGCTGGTAGGCGCGATTTACCGGTCGGGGACCGATCCAAAGGCTGAAGGTCCGGGCCCGGAAACAATTTTTACTTCCCGGGATACCCTTACAATCAGCTGGAAGCCAGATACTTATGACAGCTACCTCCTGGAAATCGTGGACAACAAGGGCACAAAAATCATCGAGGTAAAACCGGAAGCGTCCAACCAGCTAAAATGGGAAACCAACCTCAAACCCGGACTCTATTACTGGAAATTCCTCGGAAAAGATGAGATGTGGAAGGTGGGGAGGTTCAGGGTGATCGAACGATAATGTGCCAATTTGCCAATGTGCCAATTTGATAATGTGCCAATGTGCCAATGTGCCAATTTGCCAATGTGCCAATGTGCCAATGTGCCAATGAGAGTTCTGGCCTAACCAGTAACCAGTAACCAGCAACTAGTAACATGAAACGTCTCGTCGTTCTTTCCGGGGCCGGCATCTCTGCCGAGAGCGGGCTGAAAACCTTCCGCGAGATGGGAGGTTTGTGGGAGGAGTATGATATATCAGAAGTGGCCACACCGGAGGCGTGGCGGCGGAATCCGGAACTGGTGCTGCGGTTTTACAATGAACGCAGGAAGGCCTTGCTCACTGCCGTTCCCAATGCGGGACATACAGGGCTGGTTGGGCTTGAGAAATATTTCGATGTACGGATCATCACACAGAACGTGGATGATCTGCATGAGCGTGCCGGAAGTTCTTTTGTGCTTCACCTTCACGGTGAGCTGAAAAAATCCAGGTCGACGGCTGATGAGCGGCTGATTTACGATATTCCCGGGAGTGAGCTGAAATGGGGCGACAGCTGTGAAAAGGGATCCCAGCTGCGGCCGCATATCGTCTGGTTTGGCGAGGCGGTGCCGATGATGGACAGGGCGATTAAGGAGGTGGAGGGTGCCGATGTTTTTGTGGTGGTGGGAACCAGTCTTCAGGTTTATCCGGCTGCGAGTCTTATAGATTTTGTTCCCCGGAATGTGCCTGTATATCTGATTGATCCGAATGAAACCGCGGTGGGGAGCAGCCGCAGGGTAACCTTCATCCGGGAAAAAGCTTCAACGGGCGTGGCTCAGTTGCTCAGCATTCTGACCGATCCCGAGTGAACACGCTCAATCGGTTCACTCACTGATTCCGTGTTGCTTTTTTTGACACGTGCATAATCGGAATTTGACCTGTCCTGAGTTTTAAAAAGTACCACCAGACAGATGGTTACATATAGCAGGGATATGATTTGGCAGAGGATCGTAAACTTCTTTTTCATCGCAGTTGTTATTACCGGAACAAAGCTAAGACGGGTTTATGTTAATTCCCGTTAATGCGGTGTTAAAGTACGTTATCCTTCATAAGATCGTTCGCCATTGGTCGATCCAAAACGACCGTTTGTCGACCCGGAAAGATTTACGATTGACAAATGACGATTTACGAATCGGCCACCGTATCCCCGGCACCTAAAATCGTAAATCCTAAATCGTAAATCCTAAATCGTAAATCGTAAATCGTAAATCGTAAATCATATCTTCGTCCTCATGATCGACTACGCCACCATAGAGCGGATTCTCCAGGTTTCCGAAATCACCGATGTGGTTGGTGATTTTGTGAGTTTAAAGAAGCGGGGGGTGAATCCTGGGGCTCTGTCCGTTTCATAACGAGAAGACTCCTTCGTTTACCGTTTCTCCTTCCAAGGGGATATTCAAGTGTTTTGGATGCGGGAAGGGGGGCAATTCGGTCAACTTCCTGATGGAGCATGAACACCTTTCGTACCCCGAAGCTCTGAAGTGGCTGGCGAAGAAGTATCATATCGAGGTAGCAGAAACGGAAGAGACTGCCGAGGAGATTGCACAGAAGAACGACCGGGAGTCGATGATGATCCTCACCGAGTTTGCGCGAAAGTATTTTCACCGGATATTGATTGAATCTGAAGAGGGAACCAGCGTGGGTCTCAGCTATTTCAGGGAGCGCGGGTTCCGGCGCGAGATCATCGACAAGTTTGAGCTGGGGTATTCCCTGGAGCAGCGCGATGCTTTTGTAAAGGAGGCATTAAAGAGCGGATACAAGAAGGATTACCTGGAGAAAACCGGACTGGGGATTGACCGGAACGATCATCTGTTCGATCGTTTTGCCGGTAGGGTGATGTTCCCGATTCACAACCTGGCCGGACGGGTGATCGGTTTTGGCGGGCGCATCCTGCGAAGCGATGTGCAGGCCGCCAAGTACCTGAATTCCCCGGAGTCAGAGATTTACCATAAGTCGGCCACCCTTTACGGGATCTACCAGGCCCGGAATGCGGTGGTTCGGGAAGACAAGTGCATCCTGGTGGAAGGGTATACCGATGTTCTTTCGATGCACCAGGCGGGCATCGAGAATGTGGTAGCCAGTTCCGGCACCTCCCTAACCGAGGACCAGATCCGCCTGATCAAGCGGTTTACACCAAACGTCACCATATTATATGATGGGGACTCAGCCGGTATCAAGGCCTCCCTGCGCGGCATCGACATGGTGCTGGAGCAGGGCATGCATGTGAGGGTAGTGCCGCTGCCGGAAGGGGAGGACCCCGATTCTTTCTCCCGCGCGCACAGTTCCACCGATCTGCTCCAATATCTGAAGGAAAACGAAACGGATTTCATCACGTTCAAGACCAAGCTGTTACTCAAGGATTCAGGTAAGGATCCGGTAAAACGGGCACAGCTGATCCAGGAGGTGGTGCGGTCGGTTTCCGTGGTGCCCGACCGGATCGAAAGGACGGTATATCTGCAGGAGTGCAGCCGGCTGCTGGGTGTTGAGGAGCAGATCCTTTTCAACGAGGCTGCGCGCATGAAGCGCAAACAATGGGAACAAAAGCGCGGAGGAGGCAGCTATGCGCCTGAGCCTTATTATACTTCGCCCCGGCAAACCGTTCAGGTTGCGGCACCTGAAAAGGGTACCGCGTTGTTTGAAACCGAGGAGCGCGAGATATTACGGCTGATGCTCAATTATCCCGATAAGAAAGTCTACGATCTGGCCGGCGAAAAGCGCGGGGAACTGGTACCCGTAAGCGTGGGCGAATTTTTTCTTCAGGAGATGGAGACCGACGGGCTGATTCCTGAAAACCCGCTCTATGCTAAGGTGTTCCGGGAGTTTCAATCCATCTGGGGCCGCGAGGATATACGCATTCAGACCTATTTCACCAACCACCAGGATCCCGAAATCAGCCAGCTTGCGGTGGATCTGCTCACCCCCGGCCATCAGATCAGTAAGATCCATGAAAAGGGAGGAGCCTACGTCAGGACTGAGGAGCAGATGCTAAAGGATATCGCCCCGGAAACCCTTTCCTCCTATCGAAGCAAGAAAGTCAAACAGATGATCGCCGAGATCGACGAACAGATCCGCGTGATCCAGGGTACCGAAGACGACCACCTCATCGGCGAACTCCTCGAGAACAGACGGCAGCTGGATGAACTCAGAAAGGCGTTCTCGCGTGAATTGCGCAGAATCATTATTTAGACAATTAAACCACAGGAAAATAGGGAAGGGTAAAGAAAAATGTTGTGCCTTTATGGATCTCGGATTCAACCCAAATTCTACCTCCGAGCAGTTCGACAAGACCTTTGCAAATTGGCAGGCCCAAACCTGCTCCTTCATGTTCACGGGTAAGAGAAGGCTCGACTTGTGTAAACCTTTCAAAGACCTTTTCGTAATGCGCTGCCAGGATTCCGATCCCTGTATCTTTAACATAGAATTGAATTATGGCATCTTTGATTTCATAGCCGAAATCGATACTACCGGATTTTGAAAATTTTATTGCATTATTTAATAAATTCGTTAGGATTTGATACAACTTGGATTCATCTGAGAATAATGTTATTTCTTTATCATCCAGATTATTACAATTCAAACTGATATTCTTGTTTTCTGCCGAAAGTGAAAAAAGAGTCAATAAATCAAAGAAAATTGAAGAGAGCAATATTTCGTTTTTCTTAACAATAATCTGGCCGGTTTGAATTCTGGAAATATCAAGAACGTTATCTACTATTTCAATGAGTCTGTTTCCGCTTTGATTTATTATTGCTGTGTATGATTTAATATCCTCCTGACTGATGTTATCCATTATTAGCAAACCCGAAAAACCGATAATTCCATTCAGAGGCGTTCGTATTTCATGCGACATGTTCTGCAGGAAAGCTGTTTTTAACTGATCGCTTTCTTCGGCTTTTTCCTTTGCAATAATTAAATCTGCCGTTCTTTCAGCCACAATCACTTCCAGATTCTCGTTCAATGTTCTCAGTTCATCACGGGTTTGAATAAGTTCATTATTCTGATAAATGGCACCCCTGTAAATATTGAGCAGGAGTTTAACCACTTTTTGCGGTCCTGCCCGGATAAGCCTCTTCCTTCCGCCGAAATTGATTTCTATACCCGATTGGTCATTTTTGGACTCAGGGTCTGACTTTTCGATGAGGATCTTTTCAATGCTGGAAATCAGGAATTCCCTATTATAGGGTTTGGTAATAAAACTATCTGCCCCGCAGGAAAGTCCCTCAATAACTTCGGAAGGATCGGTAAGGGAGGTTAATAAAATCACGGGAATATCTTCTGTACGCTCATCCGATTTTATTTTCTCACATAGTTCATATCCGTTCATCTCCGGCATGACAATATCTGAAATAATCAATGAGGGTTTATCGGCGGAAAGCCTTTCCAACGCCTCCCGGCCATTCTTGGCAACGCTAACCTTGTAATGATAGTTTTCGAGCAAGAATTGTAATTGTGCAGCCTGAGTGGGACTGTCTTCAACAATTAATATCATTTCTGTTGAATCCGGGACTTTATTTACTTTGACCATGACCCGTTTTTTTTGAACCAGATTTAGACAACATTTGAGCAATTCCTTCCGGAGATAGGGCATTATTGGATGCCCCGATCCTGAGAGCTTCACCCGGCATGCCGAATACAACAGAACTTTCTTCATTCTGTACCACAGTCAGGGCTCCTTTGTTTCTCATGTCTTTCAATTCATCCGCCCCGTCCCGGCCCATTCCGGTAAGCAGGACTCCCAGGGAATTCGGTCCAAAAGTCTGCGCAACAGAACGGAAAAGGAAGCTGACCGAAGGTTTTGAACCATTTTCAGGCGGTTGGTTACTTAAAATGATTCTATGTCCGGTGGTAACCCCCATGTGAAAATTATCGGGAGCGATATACCCAATTCCTGCTGAAATCTTTTCCCCTTCCTCAGCAATTTTTAGTCTGATTCCGGATGTGGATGACAACATTTTCTGGAACATTTTTACGAATCCGGGTGTAATGTGCTGAACAATAAGAACCGGTACTGTTAAATCCGCGGGTAATCTGGAAAGGATTACCTGCAATGCATTTGGACCACCCGTAGAAGCTCCTATCGCAATGACCTTGATCCGATTTATATCATTGTCAAATAACTCAACCGGTAGGACTGTTGTTATCTGATCTTTTCTGTTCTGTTTGAATTGCTTGATAACTTTGATCTCCGACATGAGTTTTACCGTTTGAATCAGCTCATTTCGAAAACTTGTGAAAAGGTGAAGTTCGAATGGGGCCGGGCGGATGACAATTGCAAGAGCACCGGCTTTCATGTACTTTTGAGCGTTGGCAGCTTCTTTCATGTTTTCACTTTCACTGACAATAACAATGGGAGTGGGGATCGTCTCCATGATTGCCAGGACAGCTTCATATCCATCGATTCCATGGATACTAGCGCCAATGATTATTAAATCAGGCTTTTTTATCCTGACGACTTCAACAGCCTCTTTTCCCGGGTTAGCAAAACCGACCACCTGAAGGTCCGGATCAGAAGAAAGCAGGTCATCAAGAAATTCCTGTATCGCCTTCGAGTCATCAACAATAAGTATTTTTATCATGATTTCCCGTTGGGTTAAATTAAACGTCTGACTGTTTCAAGAAGGTTGTTCTGGTCAAAGCTGCTTTTTATTATGTACGCATCCGCACCAACCTCAATGCCGTGTTCACGGTCTTCGGGTGATCCGAGAGATGTTACCAGAACAACTGGCACTTCACTTAGTTTCTGATCGTGACGGATCTTCACAATAAGTTCAAAACCATTCATTCGTGGCATATCAACATCCGATACAATGAGATCGAATTCATGGGTGCGTGCCCGGGTGAATGCATCTTTTCCATCAACGGCAGTGGTTACTGAATACCCGGCAGTCTCAAGGATGTTTTTTATCAGCGTTCGTGAGGTAATCGAATCGTCGGCAACCAGTATTTTTTTAGTTTTTTCAACCGTGTGTTCCCATGTGCTTCGTGCTTTAGTTTTCTCTGCGGATATGAAGGCTGATTTTATTAAGTCCGCACTATGAAGTACAGGAACCACCTTACCGGAGCCAAGAACCGTTGCGCCCGAAATATTCCGTACACGGCTCAGTAATTTACCGAGACCCTTGACTAAGACCTGTTGTTCGTCAACCACTTCATCTACCCTGAAAGCCATTCGGTGTTCCCCGGAGACAAGAACCACCATCCGGATTTGATTAGGATTTCCCACCCCGGGCTCCGGTTTAGCGGAATCAGAATGATTAAATTCCGGTAATCCTAAAACTTCCCCAAGATCTGCTACGGGGAGAACCTGGTCATCAATCCGTATGGTTTCATGGTTTTCGACGGTTTTAATCTCTTCCGGTGCCACGATCATCACCCGTTCAACATTCGTTGTTGGAAGAATAAACTGGCATTGAGCCGTTTCAACCAAAATACCTCTGAATGTGGCAAGCGCCATCGGCAGCAGAAGATGAAAGCTGGTTCCGGCACCTGCTTCGGTTTCCACTGATATGGATCCGTTAAGTTTTTCAGTTTTTTCACGTACAATGGACAACCCCAGTCCACGGCCGGAAATAGCCGTGATTATGGAACTGGTTGAAACTCCGGATTGAAAGATCAGGGGCAGAATTTCATCCGGATCCATTTTCTCCGCTTCCTCCCTGGAAATGAAACCTGATTGAATAGCGGCCTTCAACACGTTTTCCTTGTTAATGCCGTTACCGTCATCTGACAGTGTAATGTCGACCATCCCGCTGTCCCGGGCTGCAAAATCAAGGGTTATGGTTCCGTGTGGCGGTTTTTTTCGCGAAATCCTTTCCTGTGGTTGGTCAATTCCATGATCAATGCTGTTTCGTAAGAGATGGATCAACGGATCCTTAAGTTCCTCAAGAATCCTTTTATCAATTTCCAATTCTGCTCCCCGGAGGATAAACTCAATTTCCTTCTTCTGCTCCCGTGAGATCTCCCGTATCATACCCGGAAAAACCTCTGTCATGGATGAGACTGGCAGCAGGAGTAACTGTCTCATCGCTTCAAGATGAATGTCTACCATGTTGTCGAGACTGTATTTATCCCGATCGAGCGAACGGGTCAGTGTTTCAAGCTGACCTTCAAGTTTGTTCAGGTTCGCCGCATTACTTTCACTCCATTCATTCCACGCAGGGGATGCTGCAATGGACCGGTCTCCTTTCGACTGCAACAATTCTGTCTTCCAGCCGGTAATGCCGGCATTGATTTCCTGCAATTCATCAATGCGCTGATTGATAGATTTTTTCGCCATGATTAATTCCTCCGCTTGTAAAAGAAGAGGATCCAGTTTTGATACCGGTATTCTCACCGTCGTAACGGACACGGGCTTTGTGCCTTTGGAGGTATCAGGTCCGGCCTGATTTTCTGTTATTGGATCCGGTTTGGGTGCAATAGGCTCTGCCTTAGTATTATGGGTTGCTCCTTCAATCCTTCCGGTATTCAATTCTGCGGTACCCATTTCTTTTAACTGCCGTATCAATTCCCTTTGGAATTTCAGGTCACTAACCGATGGCTCTGACCCGGATTCGAAAATCAGGTTTTTGAGTCTCCCGATGATTTTGTAAAAAAGGTCAAACGAGGAGGGAGATAAATGGATCTCCTGGCGTTTTAGCGCAGAAAGGACGCTTTCCAGGGGCTGGCATATTGATTCTACCTCTTTCTGGTCAATGGAACGGGCTGCCCCTTTCAGGCTATGGATTTCGCGGAACAGGGTTTCAATAATTCCGGCATGCCTGTCCTGCGATTGCGTCTTCTCCAGGTCGATCAGGCCCGCTGAGAAAGCATCCAGATGTTCTTCAGCCTCCATCCGGAATGTTGCCCGGATCCGTTTGAGGAATTCATCTTCTTTAGTGCCCATGGGTCAGGAGCAATTACATTTTGAATTGTTCAACAAGCTCTTTGAGTTTCCGTCCAAGTTCCTGCATGTTGGTTAATGCTTCTTCAGCCTGGGTCATGCTTACTGCAGTTTCTAAACTTGCCTGATTAATATTCTGCATCGCCATTCCTATCTGATCCATCCCGATCAACTGCTGCTGGCTTGAGGCTACAATCTGAATCGAGACCTGAACTGCTTCTCCGCTGCTTTCGGTTAAAATGCGGATAGCCTCCCCAGCCTGGACAGACTTTTTAACACCTGCGTCAACAGCCCGGTTACCCTGCTCAGTGGCAAGAACAGCTGCCGTGGTGGCCTTTTGTACATCATTCAGGATTTTACGGACTTGCAGGGTGGCTTGCTTTGACTGCTCTGCCAGATTTCTGATCTCCTGCGCTACTACAGCAAAACCTTTACCCTGCTCACCAGCCTTGGCAGCTTCTATTGCCGCATTCACCGCCAGCAGGTTTGACTGGTTGGCCAGATCTGTTACTGAGGCAATAATACCACCGATGGATTGACTTTGTTCGCTTAACAATATGACCGTTTGTGCAATCTCATCCATCTGTTTGCTGATATGGTTGATCCCTTCAATAACTTCATCCACGGCCTTTTGCCCATCCAGCGACACCTTGGCTACCAGGCTCGATCGATCTGAGAGATTTTTGGCCTTCTGGCTGGACAATTCTGCAGCCTGACGGACTTCCTCAACAGTTGTCGTTGTTTCGGTGATTGCAGCTGCCGTTTCAGCTGAACCGGTTGCTATCTGAGTGGTTGAAGCAAGAATTTCGGTGGATGTGCTTGCAATGACATTGACCCCTTGTAATATCTCCTGGTTTTGCTCCCGCAGCATCTTTATCATTTTGTTGAATGAATGCATCATAACTCCTAATTCATCACTTCGCTTGATAATTTCAACGTGCCCCGACAGGTCCCCGTCGGCAATTAATTCTGCCTTCTTTGTGACTTGTTTGAGCGGCCTGGCTATATTTCCGGTAATAATAAAGCCGATAAATGCCAAAAGAATAACCGCAACCGGGATTCCCCATAAAATACTGGACGTGGTTTTTTGGGCAACAGCCTCCGCCCTGGCGCTTCGCACTAGTAACAGGCTGTCTTCTTCGTGCATCATATCGGAAAAAATGCTTCTTATTTCATCCATAATCTCCTTTCCAACCCCCATCATCTCCACACTTCCTACTGCAGTGAATCCCTTGCTTTTACGGATTTGGATCATTTCTTCAAGTCGTTCAAGTCTTTGTTCCATCAGGGGTTTAACTCTTTCAGCCCGACGAATTTGGTTTACGTTATCAGTAATTAAACTTTGGAGGTTCTTTATTTTGACGGCAATGGAATCCCTCCCCAGAAAATAGGGTCCCAGGTATCTTTCTTCACCGGTAATAATGTAGCCCCGCTGGCCTGTTTCGGCATCCTTTAAAGCTGAGAGAACCGAAAAGATCTCGTTCCTGACGCTATTGCTGCGAGTAACCCATTTAGAGTCTGTGAGCAGTTCATGGGTGTTGGTGTAAGAGGTTATTCCGATAAAGGTAAGAATGGCCAGAGCCAGTGCATACCCTGCATATATTTTTGTTCCGATGGAGATCTTCATGTTGCTGTTTTTTTGAATTAGATTAATACGGGTTAGTAGTGAGTTACCTCTTCATGAATAACCAGGTTTTTATCTGATAACAGGTCCTCTGCCGATAACAGGATCAAACGGTTTTTTGTAACTCCCTTCAGAAAGTTAGCGCCAATGCCTGTAACCGTTTGAGGAACGGGCAGAATCTCTTCGGTGTAAATCTCTTTGGTTCCGTTTACTTCATCGGCCAGAATTCCGAATTCCATTTGCTCATCACGAAGGATGATCACTTTGTTAAGTTCACCCAAACCTTTCTCAGGAAGATTAAAGAATTTTTTCAGATCAACCAGAGAAAGAATTTGTCCCCGAAGATTGACGATTCCCAGAATAAATGAAGGCACACCGGGCAACCGGGTGAAATCAGTCAATGTAAAAACTTCCCTGACAAAAGCCGACTCAATGCCATAAATCTCATCTCCAAGATTAAACTCAACAATCTTCAGGATCGTTATGTTATCCCTTTGTTGTTCAGGTTGGTATGCCATTGCAATAGCCCGCTGTTTCAACAGGGTATGGTTTCCTTTTTTCATGTTACTTTTTGTTTAAGCAAATTGGCGACAATGATCCCACGGATATACAATGCTGATAAGCCTTCAGCTTCAGCCGGAGTTTCATGATCCGGAATTGTATGTAACAGTTCAAGTGCATTGTTGAAATATCGTTCTGAACTCTTAAGGTTTCCCTGACGGAAAAATAAATTTCCGAGCGTAAAATGTCCCATTAAGTATCCTGGATAGATATAGATTGCTTGTTTTAGTGACCTGATTGCTTCATGGCCTTTGTCAAGTTCCTGGAGAATGGAAGCCTGCAGGAAGTATAATCCGGGAGAGAGTTTGTCCGAGGCGATTGCCTCCTGACAGATCGCAAGTGCTTCGTTCAGAAGACCCTGATTGGCCAGTGACCGGATCAAAGTTTTATTCTCAAGGGTATGATTTTCCCGGGTCTTCGCCCGGGGCAGAGGTTCTGCAGCAACGGGTACGATAATCTCCGTTGGGGTATATGTTTCTGTTTTAAGGCTGAAATCTTCCATCGGATCAGGATAATTGAAAGCAGTTATGTCCGATTCAGTCCATGCATCCCTTTTGCGTTTCTGATAGATTACGGCACTCGGGAAATTGACGGGAGTCAGGGTTGGAAACAGATTTGATGACAGTTCGCAGGATGAGACCACCAGCCAGCCTTCATTTGACAGCGATTTGCAAAGATTCCGGGATATTTTCGCCGCCCATTCATCGGTAAAATACATTAACGCATTCCTGCAAAAGATTATATCCATTTCATGATTTTTGCAGAGAGAGGTAAGATAATCTTCCTGAGTCAGATTGAAACTTGAGAAAGTCACCATTTTCCTGATCGTAGGAATAACCTGATATTGGTTGGTGTTCAATTGTTTAAAATAACCGGACTTAAGCCATGAAGGAGAATTCCGGAATGACCATGAGCCGTAGATACCGGCTCTGGCCTTTATCAGTGCCTTGGCATTGATATCGGTTGCATGAATGGTTATTTTCCAGTCCTGAATGCCCGGAATGGTTCTGTGAAGGGCTATGGCTATGGAGTAGGCCTCTTCACCGGTGGAACAGGCTGCGCACCAGACAGAGAGGGTTTTTCCATGATCTTTTTTTGAAGCTATTAATTCTTTAAGTGCATTTTGGGTAAGGGCATCAAACGCTTTCGGTTCCCTCCAGAAATATGTTTCGGAAACGGTAAGAAAAGGAGCAAGATTTTCAACCGGATCATGACCCGGTTGATTGGTTAATAGCCAATTAATGAATCCACTCCTGTTTTGGAAGCCGAAATCAACGGCAGCTGAAGCCAGGCCTACCCGTAACATATCCCACTTACCCGCGTTAAATTTCAAACCGATATGGGAAGCTATCCATTCAGAAACCAGGAATAATTCAATATCGGTGAAATTTTGATTCATGAGGTTTCCGATTTCAGCGCATCCATAAGTTCCTGCTCTTCATTGAGGCTCAAAAACCGCTGGAGGTCATAAATAACGACAAGACCATCTTCAACCTTTCCAACTCCCAGGATATGTTGTCCAAATGGGAATGATTCAGCGGCGAGTTCCAGCTGCCGGGGTTCCAGGTCCCTGATGCCGGTTACCGTATCGACCAGGATTGCAATCCGTCTTAGCCCTGCCTGCACAATAATCAACCGATCGTCGGGTTGAATTTCATGAGAGGGAAGACCGAAGCGTTTACGAATGTCAGCAACCGGAATGATCTGGCCTTTAACATCGATAATCCCGGTAATTATTTCCGGCGCTTTGGGCAAACAGGTTATTTCTACGGCATGGATAACTTTTACAACCGCAGGCAAGGGAAGCGCATAGGGTTGCTCATCAAGAGCGAAAACAACAATCTGATCTGTCATGAGTTCAAAGTACCGACCAATAAAGGTAGCCCGGGAGACTTTGGTCTGTGTTACATAATTAGAAGAGAGAGTTACATCATTCACACATCAGCCGGAATGGATTTGATAATGTGCCAATTTGATAATGTGCCAATTTGATAATGTGCCAATGTGCCAATGAGAGTTCTGGCGCCCGATACCCGATACCCCTCAAAAAATAGCCAATCCTCACCATTTATATGCATTAAAATCAAGATTGATCAGGATGCGGGCACCGATGAAATCCTGTCCGAATCCGTAGGACCTCCGGCCGGTTAAGATGCGGTGGTATTCGGCTGAAAGTGTGGCTGACAGGCCATAGAGGTAAAAGACCTCATACCCCAGGCTCAGGTCGGCTGAAATAAAGTAGGTGAATTCTGATGGGGATCCGCCTCCGCCTCTTCCGAAATTTTCATAAACATCATGGTGCCGCCGGTAATAAACTAATCCCAGTGTGCTGCCTGCTGTAAGCGGGATGGCGAAGTTCCTGTTCCGGAACAGGTCCCAGGTGATCGTCAGGGGGATCGCGGCATGCTTTTGCCACCGGTGTTCGGAGGTGGTGCTGTCGCGGAGGTAAATTGTTCCGAGCGAATCGGTTTTCGACCAGTCGCGGACCCAGTTTTTCGACACATCGATCAGGTCGATCCGGCCGAGGGTTAGTCCCGTACCTAACCATAGCTGTTCCGAAACCTCCCTGCTGAACCGGATGTTGAATCCGCGGGAACTTCCTCTTCCCGTATCGGGCTGAATGAGAGGCAGATATTCGTATCCGAGCCCCACTTTCCAGGGGGTGCCGGGAAGGCGGAGGGATCGGAGGTCGAGGCGGTGTTTGGTTACAGGTTGAAGGGTGTCCGTTGCCGGTTGCCGGTTAACGCCGGTTGCCGGTTGCCAGTTGCCGGTTGCCGGTTGCCGGTTAGGGCCAGAAGTTAGTTCCGTGTCTGGGGAGGCGATCCCCGCGGGGATGGCAAGGGCCGATGGCGGTGTGTTACTGATCTCTTCGAACCTTGTTACCAGCGCTGGGGATGGGGTCTCCGCTGAAACCTCCTGCTCTTCTTTCCTCTCTTTCTCCTCTTCTCTCTTTCTTTGATCTTTCCTCTTTATTCTTTCTTCTTCTTCTCCCTCCCGTCCCCCGATACCCGATACCTCATACCCCTTCTCCGTCCCCGGTACCACATCGGGGTAAAGGCAAACAGCCCCCGTGATCAGGGCGGCACCAAAAATGATTCCGTAAACCCAAGGTTTTCTGAGCCATGGCAGCCATCGGGCTGACCACGGAAGGGCTCGGTTCAGTTCGCGCTGAACCTGCTTCCAGTCACCGGAAGGATCGGCGGGAGTGTAATTCTCCAGCAGCTCCTTTATTTTATCGAGCCAACGGTTATCCTGCGTTTCTTTCATGGCGGGAGAGGTTTAAAAGGGAGTTGCGTAGAAAGGCCTTGGCCCGGAAGAGGTGGGACCGTGAGGTAGCCGCTTCGATCTGAAGCATCCCGGCAATCTCATCATGATGGTACCCTTCGATTTCGTACAGGATAAAAACCATCCGGGGGGTTTCATTTAATTGGTCCAACAGCTTAAGAATATCCTCAGCATTCAGTTGGTCGAGGATCTCTTCCGGAACCGGCAGGGGAAGCGGCTCGCCGATATCGGAGTGCAATTCCTTGCGGGTGCGGTTGGCCCGATAGCGGTCCACGGCCGTGTGAATGACAATCCGGCGCAGGAATCCGGTGAAGTTGTCGGGGATTTCGCTCTGGAGATGGATAAATACCTTGATAAACACATCGTTAACTACTTCACGGGCGTCCTCGCGGTCGGGAACGAATCTCAGGGTGACAGACAATGCAAAGGCATAGAATTCTTTATACAGCTGTTCCTGCGACCGGGCGTGACTCCGGGAGCATTTTCTCAGTACCGACGGATCGGGGTTTGGTATGGGATTGAGCCGCGACAAAATACTTCTTACAGGTTGATAGAATAACGTTTGGTTTTCATCGGAATTGATTCGACGGGGCTATTTATTTAAGGTGTCGGATGTGGAGGGTGGAATGTTGCAGGGGGCTTTCGGGTATCGGGTATCAGTTGTTGGGATCAGGGCTCTCTGACTGTATCATTCGTGCGGAAACATTAATCCCATCCCCCGAAGAGCCCCTTACCCCGATACCCGATACCCGATACCTGAAACCTTTTTTATTTTATTACGTAAAAACCGTTACATAATTCATGTAATATACTTAACGTCATGAAAAGATCGGTTTCAAATCCCTTTGTTGTTTCCGGATACATAGGCGGTAACTATTTTTGCGATCGTTTGACCGAGACGGAGAAAATAGTAAAATTAATACAGAATGGAAGCAACCTGACACTGATTTCACCACGCAGAATGGGTAAATCCGGATTAATTAAGCATGTTTTTGCTCAAAATGAAGTTAAAGATTCCATTAAGATTTATACTGATATCCTGGCTACGAGCAATCTGGAGGGATTCGTAAATGTTCTGAGTAATGCATGGATCCGGGAGGCGTTTGGAACCGGGAAGCGGAGGTTGAATAAAGTTCTGGATATTTTAAAATCTTTCCATCCGGTCATTCGCCTCGATCCTTTTACGGGGCTTCCGGAGGTAGAGATTTCCACCCGTTCGGAAGCTGAAAAATCCGATAATCTGGAGAATTTATTGTACCGGATATCGAAAGAAGATAAGCAGATTATTATTGCGATAGATGAGTTCCAGCAAATTGTGGATTACCCTGAGGAGAATGTGGAGGCTCTGTTGAGGGGTATCGTGCAACAATTACCGCAGGTTCGGTTTATTTTTTCGGGTAGCCGGATGCACCTGATGAAAGCCATGTTTACTGAAACCAGCAGGCCCTTTTATCAAAGTACACGCATCATGTCCCTCAACCCGATTGATTCATCGGAGTATGGGCGGTTTATTTCAGAGAGGTTTATATCAGGGAAAAGAATAATTGAACAGGAAGCTATTGACTGGCTGCTGGAATGGACAAGGGGACATACCTATTATGTCCAGTACCTGTGCAATTGGTTATATAGTGAAGGCTATACGAGGATATCGCCGGCTGTCATCAGTAAGGTCAGCGGTGAAATTCTTATGGAGCTGCAACCGGTTTTTGATCAGTACCGGCAGCTGCTGGCTCCGCGTCAGTATGACCTGGTTCGTGCAGTGGCCCGTGAAAGCAATGTAAAATCAGTTCTCTCAGGTGTTTTTATTGCCCGGCATAACCTTGGGACCCCCAGCTCGGTCAGTACTTCACTTAAAGCAATGATTGAAAAAGATGTGATCCGCGATTCCGGTGAAGGCTACCGGGTGGATGACCTGTTTTTCTCCCGATGGCTGGAAGAGAAAAGTTGATTTGATGATAGGATGATTAGTTGATGGTTGGGTTTGGGGTTCGAGGTGTAGGGTATGAGGTTCGGGGTCGCCACTAACTCACCTCATACCCTAAACCCCATACCCCATACCCCATACCCAATTACCACATTGGCACATTACCACATTGTCACATTGGCACATTGATTACCTTCGCTTCATGAACCTCCGCCCGCATATCATCCTGCTCCTTGGAGTTATGATGAACCCGGCAACCGGGCTTGCTCAGCTGGTAAAGGTGGAGGCTTTTGCGCCGCGGAGGGCCGATACGGTGATTGTGGAGCGAAACTGGCGGACCCGGGAAAAGATAATTCTTGCGGAACTGGAGTTTCGGCAGGGGGATACCGTCAACCCGGAGAATCTGGAAAAATCGCTGAAAAAGATCTGGAACCTGCAGAATTTTGTCATGGTAAACTACCGCTGGGACTCCCTGCCGGGCGGCAAATCGGGGTTAATCCTGACGGCCCGGGATGCGCTCACGATCTATCCGGTTTTCGGGGGAAGAATGCAGTCGGGGGATTTTACCGTTAAGGCAGGGATCTCGGACCGGAACTTTCTCGGGAGGAATATCCGGGTGGAAGCCCGGGGGCAGTTCAGCACCATGGAAACGCTGTTCGGGGAGTTCAGGCTGACGGTTCCGCGCCAGCTGCTGTGGAAAAACCTGGCCCTGACCGGGGGATTGCGGTTGGAGGACCTGGCTTTTCAGCGGATCTGGTCGGAAGAGGTATTTATCCACGCAACCAACCCCTTCCACGAGGATTACCAGTTAAAGCTGGCCCCCGACCTGGAAACCGGACTGATTCAGCACTATCGCGGGAGCCCGCCGACTTTTGGTGTGGAGGACTCCCTGCCAGTTTACAAAAGAAAATACTGGTACATCCGTATGACTGAAACCTTTGGTACCATTACCCGCCGCAGGCACCAGGAGGAAGGATTCAGTCTGTATACTTTGATCGGAACAGGCATCGGGCTTGAACCGGATTCAAAAAGTTATTTCAGGGCAAGCTTCCGGGCGGAATATGACCGGATTATAACCAGCCGGCTTCAGTTCACCGCGCAATGGGAGGGCCATTATACCTCCAATGAGAATGAATCCTTCTGGCAGCGTTACGGTCCGGGCAATATCCGCGGGATCGGCTATGGAGATCTTTCCGGGCCCCTGATGCATCTGGCATCCGCCAGTTTATACTACACATGGCTCAATTGGGACTACCTGGCCGTGGAACAGTCGCTGTTTGTGCAGTACGCCTCCGCCTGGACCCCAAAAACCAGCCCGGCAAACTTCAAACAGCACTACGCAATCGGCACCGGCTTCCAGTTCACCATCCCGATGTATCCCGCTGCCAGCCTGTACGTGTCCTTCTCCTGGAATCCGAACGGGGAATGGTTTTACGTGGAACTCTAAATAGTTGCTGGTTGCTGGTTGCTGGTTACTGGTTAGGCCAGAACTTTCTTCCGGTCTCTCAGTCTCTTGGTCTCTCAG
>CAZEKJ010000001.1:110989-127118 GCA_964512915.1 uncultured Porphyromonadaceae bacterium | reverse complement strand
CTGTACGTGTCCTTCTCCTGGAATCCGAACGGGGAATGGTTTTACGTAGAGCTCTGAACGGTTGCCGGTTGAAGACGGTTGCCGGTTGCCGGTTACCGGTTGCCGGTTAGGCCAGAACTTTCTTCCGGTCTCTCAGTCTCTTGGTCTCTTGGTCTTATAGTCTTATAGTCTTATAGTCTTATAGTCTTATAGTCTTATAGTCTTATAGTCTCCCAGTCTTATAGTCTCTCAGTCTTATAGTCTGAAAGTCTTACAGTCTTTTGCTAATTTAGCGGAAACAAACCCTGCAATCAATGGAAGTAATAAATCCCCCCGGGACCCTCATCTGCACCCGCTGCGGGCATGTGAATGACGAGCGTGCGTTTTTTTGTTCCCATTGCGGAGCTCCGATCGGCAGCCGCGCCGGTCGCGGGCCGCGACCACAAAGCCCGCCCCAATATGACCAATATGAACGTCCTTACAGCGACGGATTGCCGCTGATATCGCTGCTTGTGACCATTTTCGGATTTTTTGTGGCCGGGTTTATCGGGCCGCTCATCGGGGTGATTCTCGGGCATGTGAGCCTCAGCCGCCTCCGCCGGAGCGGTCAGGAACAAGGCAAGGGGCTTGCTGTTGCCAGCCTGGTGATTGGCTATGCCATGCTCATATTAGGCCTGATATTGCTCATCGCCCTGGGGGTATTTGTGGGCTGGGCGGTGTTTAATCACCCGGAGGGGTGGGAGTGGGGCAATATGTAAATGTGCCAATTTGCCAATTTGCCAATTTGCCAATGTGCTAATTTGCCAATGTGCCAATGAGAGTTCTGGCCTAACCGGCAACCGGTAACCGGCAACCGGCAACCGTCTTTAACCGGCAACCGGTAACCGGCAACCTCCTCAACACCCCACCATCTTCCTTTTCTGCCCGATCCTACCCATTTTTTCTACTTTGCTGATATAATCCGGCGCGTAGGGAACCTTGCAGGAGGTTCCGCCCACGTCGACCATAACCTTACCTACCGAGAGCGCGGTGGACTTGCATAATTCAGTCAGTTCAGGAACATAGGAAGCTGTAGAAATCAGGAAGGTATTCATGGAATAGCTCACCCGGTTGGCCGATTGATGGATGGTCCTTCCAACCTGCGCGATGAGTTCCCTGAGTTTCGGGAGGTCTAGCTGGCTGTCGGGGGTTACGGAAACAATGCTTCCCAGCGTGGCCCAGCCGGCCGTGGCCGTCATTTCCTTATCAGAGCCGATCCACTCCAGCGCAATCTTCCAACCGTCCGGGCTTTCGGCAGC
Organism: uncultured Porphyromonadaceae bacterium; assembly: GCA_964512915.1. Taxonomy (GTDB): domain Bacteria; phylum Bacteroidota; class Bacteroidia; order Bacteroidales; family UBA12481; genus UBA12481. The sequence continues at coordinate 125,841 of CAZEKJ010000001.1, read as the reverse complement.
GGCCCAGGGCACCGTGAAGCTGCTGATCATATACCAGTATGCTCCCTCAACCCACCGGTTCAACGTGTTCCGGTCCATCCGCTTCGGATCCGCCAGCAAACCAGCCAGGTACATCGCATCGGAATTGCCCGTTGCATACAACTCCAATGCCAGCTCATGCGCATCCACTCCCTTAACTCCCTTAACTCCCTTAACTATCTTCTTCAGATCCTCCACCTTAACACCGAAATAGGGCTCCCTAGCCCCGTGGCGGGAAAGTATCTTCCTTGTTTGTTCATTACCCAATGAGGCCAGTTGCGCCATGATAACTTCAACGGTTGTCATATCCTTAGTGCTTACTATGAACATACAAAACTGAACCCTTTTTGTTTCAGGGTTGGTTTTGAAATTTCGGCCGGATCCTCCGCTATTTCGAAACATAATCGAGTTGAATAAAGTTGTAACTATGTAGTATAAATATATAAATGAGCATTCTGGAATATTTTTTAATTTAGTACCGATTATAACCTATTAATTCTAACCTAAAATCTCTTTTGTATGAAAAAATTGTTATTGTTTTTGATGTTGGTTGTTATGACCAGCATCGGCGCCATGGCGCAAACGGTGCTTCTCACCGGGACAGTGACAGGAGCCGGCGACGGCACCCCTTTGCCCAGTGTTACGGTGATCGTTAAGGGCAGCAATATCGGTGTGATTACCGATGCCAATGGAAAATATTCCATTGCCGCACCGCAATCTGCCGAATTGCTGGTGTTCCAGTCCATGGGTTATAAAACCAAGGAAATGCCAATCAAAGGGCAGCTGGTTATCAATGTCATTCTTGAGACTGACCTTTTTGCTGTGAATGAGGTGGTTGTTGTGGGTTACGGTGTAACTCAGAAGCGTGATGTTTCAGGCGCCATTTCTACCATTAAGGGAGATAACATCAAGCTGTTGCCGGTTCAGAGCTTTGACCAGGCTTTACAAGGCAAGGCTGCGGGTGTTACTGTTACCATGCCGAACGGGGTTCTGAACAATCCTCCGGTTATCAGGGTTCGGGGTTTTAACTCTATCACTTCCAGCGCTTATCCGCTGATCGTTGTGGATGGGGTTCCGATCTTCACCGGTGATGTGTCGGCCAACAGTGCGGCCAATAATGCCCTGGCGGACATCAATCCTTCAGACATCCAGTCGATGGAGATTTTGAAGGATGCATCCGCCACAGCCATTTACGGATCACGTGCCGCCAATGGGGTTATTCTGATCACCACCAAACGCGGACAGGGAGCCAAGACAAAAGTTACCTATGACGGGTCTTTTGGGTATACTCAGCCTTACAACCTTTTCGAGGTGATGAATTCCGAGCAGTATGTTGAGCATAAGAACTATGCACTCTCGAACAATCCCACAGCCTTGAAGTATAATTTCTTCATACCAAAGGACAAAGACAGTATGCCGATTGACACCCGCTGGGCGGACTACGTTTATCAGACCGGTTTCCAGCAAAATCATTCGATATCCGTGTCGGGATCAACCCCAACCACCCAGTATTATCTTTCGATGGGATATACCAACCAGGAGGGGATGATCCAGCAAAATACCTATACCCGGAAGAATGCCCGGGTTAATCTGGCTCATAAAATAAATAAGTGGATATCCCTCGGAACCAACTTTAGCATATCCAACGGCCTCAATCGTGCGCCGAATACCGGATCATTGCCCGGACAGGGATTCAATACGGCCGGAGCCGGCCGTCTGGCTTTCGTCCTGCCTCCGAATATTGCGCCATACCTGCATAACGGGGACTACAACATCGCCGGATCAGCCATTGGGAATTATGGTCAGCCGGTGCCAAACTATGGCTATTACAATCCAGTGCCCATCATGGATCTCTGCAGCTATACATCAGAATCAGACCGGATTCTTGCCAATTTCAATCTGACACTGGAGCCATTCAAGGGGCTAACCCTTAAAACCGCCTATGGGATGGATAACCTTACTGTGGAGTCCATTTCTTTCCAGACCGGCAAAACAGGGGATGGCTATTCTACCAATGGAGCGGCTACCAATTCGTTTAACAGGCCGGTTCGCTGGACCTGGACCAATACCGCCAATTACAACACCACTCTTCTTAATAAACTGAATACCAGTTTCCTCCTTGGTACCGAGGAACAGTATACCAAAGGGCAGGACTGGTCAGGGGCAAAAACCAACGTAACCGACCCGTTTTTTGAATCCTATCAGGGTTCATGGGTCACCGCAGGCATGGGTGGCGGCGGTCATTACGAAAACTATTTCATCTCATACTTCGGGCGTGCAAGCCTGAACTGGGACCGGAAATATTTCGTTGAGGCCAGTCTTCGTCGCGACGGATTCTCCGGCCTGTCTGAAGAGAACAAATTCGGTACTTTCGGCGGAGCTTCCCTGATGTGGAATATCTCGAATGAAGGTTTCATTGCAGACAGTCCGATCGCTGCTTTCATCAGCGATATGCGTCTTAAGGGGAGTTACGGCAGGGTTGGCAACATGATGGGCATTGGAAGCTACAGCTCACTGTTCCTCTATGGTTCAGGTGTTTACGGAGCGGTGCCGACGTGGGTGTTTAACCAGGCTGGTAACGCTGACCTTAAATGGGAAACCTCCGATAAATATGATATAGGATTTAGCTTCGGATTATTCAAGGATCGTATCCAGGTTGACCTGAACTATTTTTATAATGATGTGAATAATCTGATTTTATATGTCCCTCAATCACCTTCCAAGGGCATACCGGGCAACTCAATACCGGCTAACGTTGGTTCGATGTTCAACTCCGGGTTGGAATTCACACTGACCAGCTATAACTATTCAAGCCAGAATTTCAGCTGGACCACAAGCTTCAATCTCACCAGCATGAAGAACGAGGTTACGGAACTGGCCCCCGGGGTCACGGAAGTTGTCGGGATCACTGCAGGCCTTGAGACCACAAGCCGCACACTGGTTGGCTCTCCGATCGGTAATATCTTCGGCGTTGAAACCCGTGGGGTGGATCCGGAAACCGGACGGAGGGTCTTTGTTAATGCCGCCGGGAAAGAAGTTCTTTACAGCCATGAGAATGCGAATAAATGGACCTACCGGGAGGATGGTTCCAAAGCGCCAGCTATAGAACTCACCAAAGATGGTAAGATCCTCGGATCCCCACTGCCAAAGGTTTTTGGAGGATTGGACAACACTTTTAACTTCAAGGGATTGGATGTTAACATCGGGCTAACCTATGCCTTCGGGTTCGACATCTATAACGGATCCAAAGCCGGTCTGCGCGACCAGCGCTGGTGGAATAATTCCCTGGAGGTATATGAAACAGCATGGAAACAGGCGGGTGACATTACTAATATACCAAAACCGGTTTTCAACGATAACGTTTCAAACGGATCGGCTTTCCTGATCTCAGAGAACGTTGAGAAAGGCAATTACGTTAAGCTCAGGACTCTGTCCTGTGGTTACACATTGAAAAACCTTCCGGGTGACATGAAAATAGAGAGCATAAGGATTTATGCTATGATTTTTAATGCATTCGTGTTTACCAACTATACCGGTTCCGATCCTGAAGTATCCGCAAACGGGAACAGCAACCTCACTCCGGGCATCGACAGGAACACCGTTCCCCAGGCCCGCACATACTCGTTTGGCCTTAATATCAATTTCTAACCGTTTAAATCTGATATCATGAAAAACAGAATATTTGGATCATTACTGCTGTTAATGGTCATGCTGCTGGGTGGCTGCTCCAAGGAGATGCTCAATCTGGATCCCAAAACAGCCCTCGGCGAAACCAATGCATTCGACACCAAAGACCGGATTGTCGGTCAGGTTAATGGAATGTATGCCTTTATGAAAAGTGGCGCCTATCTGGGCGGTCGCTATTTCGTCTATAACGATGTCAGGGCTGAGAATTTTCTTCCCAAAAGCACCAACCTCGTTACCAACTATGCAACCTGGAACCATACCGTTCTGAGCTCCACCAACGAGGTTCAGAATTTATGGGGCGCAGTGTATGCCGCAGTCAATGCCATCAATATTTTTTATGATGGATTAATTGCTAAATGGGACGACGGTGACATTACGACGCTGATTACTGAATCTGAATTTAATCAATTCAAAAGTGAGGCCTTGACTCTCAGGGCTTTGTGCTATTTCCATATGCTTCAGCTCTATGCCCAGCCCTACGCGAAAAATAACGGAGACAATCCCGGATTGCCCCTGCGGCTTGTGGGAATGAAAACGGGCGAGGGCAATGACCTCGCGCGGAGCAAGGTTTCAGAAGTCTATGCACAGATCATCCTGGACCTGAATGCCGCGGAAGGCATGGCCATTGATTCCTATGCAACCGACCTGCTCAATACGACCCGGGTTCACAAAAACACGATTATTGCCCTCAAAACCAAGGTTCTGCTGCACATGAACGACTGGTCGGGGGTAATCACTGAAGCCGGAAAGATCGTATCCGGATCGGCTCCTTTCAAGGCTCCCAGCGGCCGGGCCTTTGAGCTGAATGCCACCTTTGCCGGTATCTGGGCCAGTCCCTACACTTCAAAAGAGTCCATCTTCTCCATGCCTTTCACTTCAACCAACCTTCCGGGAACACAGAACGGCCTCGCCCACTATTATCACCCTTCGTCGAGTGAGTCCTATTACCTCGATATTGCGGATGGAACAACGTATTCAAAAATCGATGCCAATGATGCCCGTAAAAAGCTGTTTGTTAAAAACGGTGATAATTATTTCGTAGGCAAATGGACCAATTTCACAAACCAGGTTGAGTATGCACCCGTTCTGCGTTATGCCGAGGTTCTTCTCAACTATGCTGAAGCACTTGCCAGAAGTTCCAATGGAGCTACACAAATGGCAATTGACCTGTTAAACGCTGTAAGAACCCGTTCATTCGCCGAAGGCGCCTATGAACCCGGTGATTTTGCCACCCTACAGGCTTTCCTCGATGCGGTCTGGATGGAAAGGGACATTGAGTTCCTGGCCGAAGGCATGAGGAATCTGGATATTATGCGAACCCTCCGGGATATCCCCGCCAAAGGTGGCGTTTCTGCTATACCGCCAGCCAGTTCATCCTACATCTGGCCGATACCGACCAGTGAGTTGAATATTAACAAACTTATGATTGGCAATTAGTTTAGTGTAATATAAAACTTAAGAAAGGGGCTGACCGAAAGGTTGGCCCTTTTTTTTCGTCGTATTATTGTTCGCCAATTAACAATAACCCCGATATATTACCCGTTTACCAAAAAGAATCAGGCATTTACCGCATTTGTGATTTAATATTGGTACGGTATTTGTAAATTTAACAATCATCGACCTGTCTTTCCACCAACGACCTTTAAACCATTAACCCGAACACCAGCCAGAGAACCCCGGAAAAATTCCATCTAGGTTTTTTGTAACAAACAGATTAATAGTGAATTGATATGAAGAAACTCTTCGTAACTGCCATTGTTTTGTCCATTTTGTTTATTGCCTGCAAGCCAAAATACCCTATGCCTGTGACCTTTGACCTCGTTCGTTCGGACTATACCGAGGTGATCCGGGCAGGCGGAAGCATCCAGGCGGTCAACAGCGTGAGCATTATGGCGCCGATGGTGTATTACAGCATGACTGTAGCCTGGGTGATCCGCGAGGGCAGTCAGGTGGAGGCGGGCGATACGGTTTGCATCCTCGAGAGTCCGGATATGATGCAGATGCTTGATAATCAGGAACAGATCCTCGAAAACTCCCGTGCCGACCTGATTAAAATGGAAGCCAACCATGCCATGAGCCTGGCATTGCTGGATGCCCAGGTGAAGGAGAATAAGGCCAGCATGGCCATCACCCGGCTGGATTCCATCCAGATGAGTTTCGCCCCGAAAGTGAAACGGCAGATCATGGAGTTGGAACTCCAGAAGTCGCGCGTGCAGGAGGGAAAGCTGAAGAAAAAGCTCTTAGCCCAACGCACCATCAGTGAATCCGAAATTCGTCAGCTGAAATCGAGAATAGGGCAGGCCGAAACGCAGGTAAGGATGATTCGTGACCAGCTGGCTTCCCTCACGATCGTTGCCCCTGCCAAAGGAATGATTGCCAAGCCTGATGTTCCGCTCTATACCTTATATACCGCCGACGGGGGATCTGTGCCGGTGGCCGGATTCCTGAAAATCGGCAATTCCGTCAGATCCCGCCGGGCTCTCATGTCCCTGCCCGACCTATCGGAAGTGCAGATCGTGGCTGAGGTGCCCGAGGTTGACTACATGCGCATTGATAAAGGCCAGAAAGTGAACATCACGGTGGACGCTGCCGGCGGGCTCATCACTACCGGCGTCTTCAAAAGAAAATCCCTGGCTGCAAAAAGCCCGATGTATTCCGAGTCTAACCTGAAAAGCTACGAAGTCATCATCAGTGTCGACAGCTGTCATTTACGGATGACTCCGGGCCTGAGCGCCCGCTGCGAGATTCTGGTCAATCAGGTTAAAGATACCCTGGTGGTCCCGACTTTGGCCATTTTTGAGCGCGACAGCCAGAAGGTGGTCTATGTAGAACGTGAGGGCCGGTTCAGGCCCGTGCCGGTTGAAACCGGCCTGGCCAACAGCTCACAAACCATTATTTCAAAGGGACTTGAGGGTCATGAAACCCTCTCCCTCCAGGAGCCTCCGCATAATCTGATCGAAAAGCAATAAAACCCATCCCATGAACAAAAACCTGATCCTGATTACGTTCCTGTGCCTTGCCGCCTGTTCGGGTAAGGAGGTACAGGAAGTTCAAACCACCCTGGTTAAAAAGGGAACCTTTACAGAGGAGCTCACCGAGGCGGGAACCATCCGTGCCATGAACTCCATCGCCATCAGTCCGCCGCCATCTTCCTACCGGTATGGCAATCTTAAAATTACACGCCTGGTGGAGGACGGCACCGAGGTTAATAAAGGCGATACCGTCATCATCTTCGATCCCTCGGAGGTGAAGAAAGCAATCGTGAATTCCCAGCAGCAGCTGGAGATTGCCAGAGCCGAATATGATAAGATGAAGGCCACCCAGGAATCGGAGATCGAGGATCTGGAGGCCGATCTTGAGATCGCGCGGATCTCCCAGGAAATCTCAAGGATCAATTTCGACCAGGCCGTTTTTGAGTCTGAAATTTCGCGCAAGGAAATCCGTCTCAAGCTGGAGACGGCCAACATCGCCCTCGACCGGGCTCGTGAGCAGATCGGAAACAAGAAAAAGATTCACCAGGAGGAGTTGATACAGAAAGGGTTAGCTATAAAGCAGTTAACAGCGGTCATGGTGGAGGCCGAACGTTTCCTTAACTCGTTGTTTGTTGTCAGCCCCTCTAAGGGAATCGCCATTATCCGCGATAACTACATGACCGGACAGAAGTGGCAGGCCGGGGATCAGCCATACGGCGGCGCCATCGTTGATCTTCCCGACCTGTCGGTGATGCTGGCAGAGGTTAAGATCAACGAGGTTGATGTCTCAAAAATCACTCCGGATCTTAAGGTGGAGATCAAGGCGGATGCCTATTCAGATTCCACCTACACGGGTGTGGTTACCACCGTAGCCAACCTGGCCCAGAACAAGGACTACCAGACCCGGATCAAGATCTTTCCTGTCCAGATAATGATCGACGGACAGCATGCCAGTCTGCTGCCGGGACTCACCGTCAGCTGCAAGATCCGGGTGCGGGAAATTCCGGATGTACTGTTCATCCCGGTCGAAGGAATTTTCAAGACCGAGGGGATCGAATACGTTTATGTCCGTTCGGGCAGCGGATTCAAACGCAAGGACGTGAAAATAGGGGCCAGCAACACTGATTATGCCGTGATCACTGAAGGTCTGGCTGAAAAGGATGAGATTGCCCTTGCCGATCCTTTCCTCAACAAGCAGGAAAATCAGGAAAATGGTACCAGGCAGTAAATATTCCGGCATGAAAACTCAGAATAGAATATTGATTCTTTGCCTGCTGCTGCTGAGTACAGCCTGCGGGCCCGACCGGACGGAAGATTTCACCGTAATGAAAGGTGATTTCCGGCAAACCATTACCGAAACAGGTGAGCTGGAGGCGATCAGCGCCGCAGCGCTGGTGATGCCGCGCATCAGTTATGAATACGGGTATGAATTTACCCTGATAGGCCTGGCTGAGAACGGCAAAATGGTTAAGCAGGGTGATACGGTGATCCGCCTCGATCCCTCTTCCATCGAGAAGTTCATTATCACCAAAACCGAATCCCTGGAAAGCGAAAAGGCAGCGGAAAAGAAACAGCGCGTGCAGCTCGACAATACCCTTCAGGAGCTCCGGGCCCAGCTGCGTGCGGAGCAGGCCACTTTCGACCTGCGAAAGCTCGAGCTGGAACGCTCAAAATATGAGCCGGAAAATAAGCGGAAGATCAAAGAGCTTGAGTTCAGTCAGGCCACCATCAGGATGAATAAACTGACCCGGCAGATCGACCGCAAACCCAAGATAGACAACTATGATTTCCGGATTCAGCAAATCAGGGTCCAGCAAATCGAAGCGGTTGTAGCCAGTGCCCGGGAGAGCCTCAGAAGCATGGTGATGACAAGCCCCAGGGATGGCTTGTTTCAGCTGGGGGACAACCAGCAGGAATGGCCGCCGAAACTACTGAAGATCGGCGACCGCACCTGGTCGGGGAGCCTGATTGCCCGGATTCCGGATGTTCAGCACATGAAAGTGAGGACTTTCGTAAATGAAGTGGATATTACCCGAATCTCACGGGGGTTAAAGGTCATCGTCAGGCTCGACGCACTGCCGGATATTGCTTTTCACGGCGTGATCACCGATATCAGCCGGATATCTACCCTCAGGGAGAAGCAAATGGTGTTCAGGGTGGTGGTGGAGATCGAGGAGTCTGACTTACGGCTCAAGCCGGGTATGACGGTCAGCTGCGAATATGTTTGCAGTGAAATCCCGGATGCCCTGTTTGTACCGAACAATTGCCTGCTGCGTGAGGACGGGAAAGCCTATATCTTCCTGAAAAGGGGAGCCACGCCGGTAAAAACCGAGGTCAGGGCGGGAGTCTCCAACAGCCATCACACCCTGATTTCCGGCGACTTCAAGCCCGGTCAGGAGTTAATCCCCTTCGAACAGGTTATCACCGAAAAAAAAAGCTAAGCCATGCAGGTAAAAGAGAACGTTAATAAGGCCATACAGGGACTGACGGATCATAAATTCCGGTCGTTCCTGACAATCCTCGGAATCATTTTCGGCACCGCTTCGGTGATTGCAATGATTTCCATCGGGGAAGGGACTAAAAAGCAGGCGATTGCCAAGTATCAGGATCTCGGGGTCAGTAATATAATTATCAGGGATAAGGATCTTACGGACAAGGAGTTGGAGCAAATCAGGATGAAGTTTTCGAAAGGCTTGAACCTGGAGGACTCACGGGTCATTGCTGACATTGTACCCGGTGTTGTAAGTGTAGCCCCGCAAAGTGAACAGAAAATCGATGCGCGATCGGGGGATAAATCCTCCAAAGCCACGGTGATCGGCGTAACTCCGGCCATCGTATCCATCCTGAATTACAGCACCGGCAAAGGGGAGTTCATCACGGCGGATCAGTATGAGAGGCAGCTGAAGGTGTGCGTGCTGGGTGCCAGTGTCGCCCGCGAGCTTTTCCGCTATGACGATCCGGTGGGGAAGAGCGTCAAGGTGGGCGACCAGTGGTTCGAGGTGATCGGGGTCATGCAGAGCAAGGCGCTCTTCACCGAAACCGTCGGGGAACTCGCCTCGCGCGACCTGAATCAGGATATCTACATCCCGTTGTCGACTTTTATCAAGCGGATTCCACGGGTAAACCAGATGACCAGCGAGGTTAAGCAGCTGACTGTAAAGCTTGAAAGTTCCGCTGAAATGAACGCCTCTGCCGAAGTGATCCGCAGCCTGCTCAACAGGCGCCATTTCAATAACGACGATTTCAGCATCATTGTTCCCTATGAACTGATGAAACAGGAAGAAAAGGAAACACGGATCTATAACCTGCTCCTGGCCTCAATTGCAGCAATCTCCCTGATCGTCGGCGGCATCGGGATCATGAACATCATGCTGGCCTCGGTGCTGGAACGAACCCAGGAAATCGGCATCCGCAGGGCCGTGGGTGGCAAGAAAAAGCATATCATGAACCAGTTTGTAACGGAAGCCGTTGTGCTCAGCATCAGCGGAGGAATTATCGGGGTGATCCTCGGAATAGCCCTGTCCCTGATCATCGCCTGGACCACGGAGGTGCAAACCACCATCACCCTGTACAGTATCCTCATTGCCTTCACCTTTTCGGTCATTGTTGGGGTCACCTTCGGGTATCTGCCGGCCAAGCAGGCCGCCAACCTGCGCCCCATCGAGTCCATCCGTCATGAATAAACCCAATACGAAATTATTATGCTGATAGATATTCAAAACCTGATCAAGGATTACAGCATGGACAGCATCGAGGTGCCAGCCCTGCGCGGTATCAACCTGCAAATCGCCCGGAACGAATTTGTAGCCATCATGGGACCCTCGGGATCCGGAAAATCAACCCTGATGAATATTCTGGGCTGTCTCGACACCCCTTCATCGGGGATTTACCGGTTTAATCAGTCCGATATTACGAACCTCAATGACGATGAGTTGTCAGATATCCGGAATAAGCATATCGGATTTATTTTCCAGTCATTCAATTTGTTGCCAAGATTAACCGCCGTGGAGAATGTGGAATTGCCCCTGATCTATGCCGGAATCGACAAGGAAACGCGACAGGATATGTCGCGGAAGGCATTGCAGAAAGTGGGTCTTGCCGACCGCATGAAGCATCGTCCAACGGAACTTTCGGGCGGGCAGCGTCAGCGGGTAGCCATTGCCCGGGCGCTTGTGAACTCACCCGGAATCATCCTGGCCGATGAGCCGACCGGGGCCCTTGACACCACCAGCAGCCTGGAGATTATGAACATATTCCAACAACTTCATGCCGAGGGGAATACCATTTTGGTAATTACACATGAGCATGACATTGCCGCCTGTTGCAAACGGATTATTCTGATCCGCGACGGGCTGATCACTTCCGATACCATGAACCCAAACTAAACAATCAGAATTATGAAATTCAACAATCGGGCCAGAGGCATATTGCTGGTACTGGCTCTCTTTTTCACTGCGGCTCCGGCTCAGGAAATCTATAGGCTCGACCTCGAGACCAGTATCCTCCTGGCGAAGCAGAAAAGCATCCGGATGCAGCTCCTCAGGCAGCGCCTGGAGGCCGCCGGCTACAACCTGAAAGCCACCGAGAGCCGGATGAAGACGCACGCAAGTCTTGATCTGACCTTGCCCCAGTATACGGAGACGGTGAAGCAATGGGAAGATAGCAGCGGAATCTCCTTTTATCCGGTAAGGCAGAATACCATGAACGGCTACCTCAACCTCACCCAGCCGCTTCCCACCGATGGCAGCCTGTATCTGAAGACCGGCGCCCAGAATTTTCTCGACTATTATGCTAACGACCGGAATACCCAGCTTACCTCCAGTATCGGGCTGAACCAGCCAATCGAGGCATTCTTCGGATTCAACAATAACCGGATGAACTTTAAGCAGGCAAAGCTGACCTATGAGCTTAACCTCAAGCAGATGAAGCGGGAAGAACTTAACCTGGTTTACGATATCAGTCAGGATTTTTTCACTCTCCTTCTCAACCAGGAAAAGATGAACATTTCCCGGATGAACATGGAAAAGCAGCAAGAAGCTTACAACATTGCGCAGAGCAAGTATTCTGCCGGGCTGATCCGTGAGGTGGAGGCACTGCAGATGGAGGTGGACCTGAGTGAAGCCAAAAATGATTATGACATGGAAAAGGTCAATTATGCAGCTCAGGTAAGGACTTTCAAGGAAAACCTGGGTATCACCCTGTCCGACAGCGTGATAATAACCAGGGATCTCGCCTATACCATCGTACCGGTGGATGTGGAAAAGGCCGTGGAGCTGGCCTTCAGTAACCGTCCCGAGATACGCGAGAACGAGATCCAGATTGAGATGCAGGAGATGACCATCCGGAGGCAGCGTGCCGAGGGACTGGTGAGCGGAACCATCCGTCTCAACTACAATTTCATCGGGGTAGGAAAAGATCCCCGCTCCATCCCTGTGGGAACAACCTTCGACCAGACCTGGGACAACCTGACCGGCAGGCCGGGCAGCTTCGGGATCGGGTTGACGGCTTCAGTGCCCCTGGTGGACTGGGGTGAAAACCGCGCCCGGGTGAATTATGCACGTACCCTGCAGAAACAGAATTATTTACAGATGGAAGGCGACCGTATGGCTATTGAGCGTGAAATCCGTACTACGGTCGACCGGCTCCAGAGCAGCCTGCGCAGGCTGCAGCTCCTGGAAAAAAACGTGCTGGTGGCCGAAAAATCTTTCGAGATCTCCCGCCAGCGCTATGCGAATGGCGAAATCGACAGTCAGGCTATGGCACTCGAACGCCAGCGCATCAACACCGCCTACAATACCCGGCTGGATGCTTTCATTGCCTACAAATTGCTGCTCTCCGATATTATGAGGAAAACGTTTTTTGACTTTGAGAAGGGGAGGGAGGTGGAGTAGGGAACAAGGGCACAGGGGCACGGGGGCACAGGGGCACAGGGGCACAAGGGCACAAGGGCACAAGGGCACAAGGGCACAAGGGCATGGGGGGATGCGGGTTAATTTTTGAACCTTACATAGACCAGCACCGGATTATCATCAATTCCGATATTCAGAAGCTGTTTGAATCCCCTGATTTTTTTGGCCAGGATTCGTTTCTGCTCTTCGGTGTATGATGCGATCAGCTCGTGGATTTCCATGGCTTCCATCACATACAGGAAGTGATCATCATAGGAATCCCTGAAAAAGCGGATGGGGAATCCGAAATAGTTGCCGGGCGAGGAGAGCGAATCGGTTCCCAGCAGGGTTTGAGTTTTGGGAACGATCCGCATGTTTCTGATATTCAGATATTCGCCCGGACCTTTCCCGTTGTGCGAAAAGCTGTTCAGGTAGTTACCTTCACGGGAAAAATGATAAACCGTCTCCTTCTGTCCGCTCACGATAAAAATCCCGGATTCATCCTGCTCAATCAGGCCCACTCTGCCCAATAGTGCCTCCGGATGCGTTTCCATCGGGATAACATACATGTCTTCAATGTATTCCGATATGTCGCGCTCGGTAGCCGGAAGCTTGATCTGATCAAAATGGAGCGTTGAGGGCTCTGACTTTTTCTTCCCGGAACAGGAGAGAAGAAGTGCGGAGATCAGGGTAATGAATAGTGGAAAGACAAGGTTTTTGGCAGAAACTTGTCGTAGCATGTTAGTAAATCTTTAGTGACACTAAATGTAACTTTTTTAAGGCAGAGGGCAGAAGGCAGAGGGAAGAAATTAGGAAGAAGGAAGAAGGCAGAAGAAAAAAGGGGTGGGTATGTAGAAGATGCTGGGGTGGGGCTCCCTACCTGTTGCCCCGGCTTTCCAAGCCGGGGATACGGCAATGTTCGCAATTATCACTTGTCCAGGCATTTAAAGGCCTGGACAAGTACAAAAACAGAGATCCTGATCGCAACCCCCGGTTTAAAAAACCGGGGCAACAGGTATGAGTACTATTGACTCCCCCAATGCCACCAATCACCGGTCACTGGTCACTGGTCACTAGTCACTGGTCACTGGTCACCGGTCACTGGTCACTGGTCACTGGTCACTTCCCCAAAGTACGAATCTCCCTCTATCCCAGAATAGTACGCCCAATACGTATCGCTGAACCCGTACCGCCTAAACAGCCCGACAATATGTTTCGCGGCCTCGGCCAGTCCGGGTGCGTTGCCATGAAAGGCTCCCCATTCCCCTACCAGCACCGGCACGTCATCCTGACGGATGCCTCATGGATGCGGCTGAATATCAGGTCGACCCGCCCCGTGCTCTGGGCATCCACCTGTTTGGTGTCGGTGAGCAGGTCGTACCCGTGGGCGGCATAGGCCACCAGCGGATCGCGGGTGCCATCGGCGCGTTTTACCGGCTCGATGGCGGTTTGCAGGCCGGTGTTGGCAAAGTAGGCGTGCTCCAGGAACAGGATGTGCGTTGTATCAACGGTGCGGATAGCATCGGAGACCCGCTGGTACATGCTCTGCAGGGCCGACCGCTCAAATTCCGCATTCAGCGCGGCAGCCGCATCCACCACACGCCCGTATCGCTCCGGATCCTCCAGGAACTTGAGCGCCTCAATCCGTTTTTCCTCATCTCCCCATATTTCCAGGATCTCCGGTTCTGAGAGGATCCGTCCGGTTGCCATAGCCAGCTCCCTTGCGTAGGCCGTCAGCATGGCCGGCAGAATACCGCCTCCCTGCGATCCATTAAAGGGTTCATTCATAATATCATATCCCACGATAGCGGGATTTCCGGCGAACCGTTCCGCAATATGCCTCCACAGGGCAGCGTAATGATCCTGTATCCCGATACCATCCGGAGCCGGGGTGTTGGCCCAGAAATGGTCGAACGCCCGCTGCACGGCCGGACTGATCAGGTAGGAATCGCTCCAGATGGCCCCCGTGGCATGCGGCAGGCTGTCGGTCAGCGTGGCCCACGCCGGCGCCCCGTCGCTGAACTGCCGGCCGTAGAGGTCCTGGTGCATGTCGAGCAGGGTATAAATTCCCCGTTTCGCCAACCGGTTCACCATCACTTCTATTTTATCCAGATAGGCCTCATCGTATTTCCCGGGCTCCGGCTCCGCGCCGTCCCAGATGATCCCCAGCCGCACGCAGTTGAATCCCCAGCCGGCCAGCTTATCGTACAGGCCAACGGTATCGGGATAAATGTATCCGAGCGCCGGGTTTTTCTCAACCACGTTGATGCCGCGGAGGAGGATTTTG
>CAZEKJ010000001.1:101999-110979 GCA_964512915.1 uncultured Porphyromonadaceae bacterium | reverse complement strand
GGACCGGGGTGCCACTTTTATCAACAAAGTTTCGTCCGTCTGTCCTGATTGGGGAGAGCTGGGTTGTGCTGCAGGCGCTCAATAGAGCGAGGGCGGTGAGGAGGGGGAGGAGGTTTTTCATGAGGCAAAGATAAGGCAGAGGGCAGAAGGCAGAGGGCAAAAATCAGGAAAAAGGAAGAAGGCAGAAGAAAAAAGGGTGGTTTTTGCCTGTCATCCCGGCGAAAGCCGGGATCCCCGAATCGGGTGTGGGTGTGAGTGTGAGTGTGAGTGTGAGTGTGGGTGGGGCTCCCTACCTGTAGCCCCGGCTTTTGAAGCCGGGGTGATGAGATGGAACAAAATTATTTACTTGTCCAGGCCATTAATGGCCTGGACAAGTGCTGTTTATGACGATATTTCCTAATCCTCCGGTTTCAAAAACCGGGGCAACTGGTACTGCTTCTGCCTTCAGCCCCGCGAAGGCAAAAGGCAAAGGGCAGAAGGCAAAAATCAGTAAAAAGAAAAATGAAATAATAAAGAAGGTTCTGGCTCCATAACCAGCAACCAGCAACCAGCAACCGGTAACCAGTAACCAGCCTCACCTCGCCAGCATCAGCACCGGATTCCCATACTCAGCCAGCCGTTTGTATACTTCAATATCATAGCTGGATGGATCAATCAAACCTGGCTCCTTAAAACTATAGTCGAGATATCTGAATAATTCATCGGGCGATAAAATCCGTCCCCGCCAGCCATCCTTCAAGGCAAAGTGCGGCAGGAACCAGGGACCTTTATCCAGATCATTGTAATATCCGGGATACATTTTGTCGTTGCCGGCCATGATGTTGGAACAGGCCCCGGTCTTTTTATCGAAAACCAGGATGGATGTGGTCCGCTTGTAAATGCAGTTAAGATAGATCGACCCCTCCGATTCAAAGTATCCGCTTATCATGTATCCGATTCCCTCGGTAAGTAGTACCCTTTCTTCTCCCTCAGAGATCTTTTTCCGGTCGACAAAGTTCTTGTCAGTGACCAGAATCACACGTGGAACCACTTTCCCCGATTTGTTTATGAGATAAACGGTATCGCAAAGCCGACTCCAGTAATAGCATCCTTCTTCGATGGAGTTAAAACGATACATCCAGGGTTGCCCAGATGAGAGTTTGGTTACATCAGTTTTGAGGTACCTCGACAGGATATTTCCTGAACGATCAACAATTTCAATTAAATACCCGTCGGTGAGAATGCAGGAGGCGTCGGTGCGAATGAAAGCAATGCTCGTGTCGGTCAGCCACCTGGCTGTATTTGCAAACACTTTGGTGGAAAAGTGATTGATGAGCTGTCGGGCTTTGCTATAAATCTCGACGGTATAACCATCCTTAAAAACCAGGATCTCACCTTTATCGTTGATGTCCAGGGACCAAATGCTGATAAATTCACCCGGACCCTTGCCCTTTTTCATAAAATTGCCCAAAAACCTGCCGTTGAGATCAAACTGTTTCAGCGCGTCTGAGGTTTCGTCGTAAATCAGGATAAAATCTCCGCACACCAGGGAAAGATCAACTTTTTTCAGATAGGAGCCCGGTTTGGCTTCCAGGGGTACGTATCGGATTTCCCTGGCTATGGAGGAGAGGTTTTTATTGCCAGGTGTGGCCAGAGATTTCGGGACGTCGATCCGATAGGGTGGATTGTCTTGGGCTTGTGCCGCATTGGAGCCCTTAGTCCAGGTTCCAGAAAGGAAGATGAGTAATAGGATGAAGGTTTTGGAGCGATGCATGGAATTATTCTGGTGCGGAGTTAACGGTTCAGTCAAAATTAGTCGTATTTCTCAATCCTTCTCCATTGTCAGTGGAATTCATTTTTTTTATCATTTCCGCTGCATCAATCTCGATCCTGGAAAAGGCAAACCACTTTTTTCCAAGATCTTTAATGGAAGAACCAACATGGTATACCGTTGACTCATCTATTATCAAAAATCGGTCATGGGATTTGAACTTCCGAGGATTCCTCGGAAGTTGCCCTTTCATTCAATTCTTATGATCAGCCAAATTAATCGCGCAATTTGCTTTGAACTAATCCTTTCACACTATTTTACATAGATGATTTTTTGATCGGTGCTCCACGCTTTACCCACTCAATCCTTTACGCACCTTATTGAATAACCCCAAATTTTCCAGTTTTCAAATGGATGGAGAATATCATCAGCGGAGGTTATATATCGGGACCAAGCTTTAGTCACAGGGGTCGCCGTGGATGAGGTCCAGTAATACGCAAAATCACCAAGTCCGATAAATTGCGTTCTGCCGTTGGGATCAACACTCTTACAGCCGGCAGCGAGTGCATTAAATCCGCTTTCCCCTCTTACAACTGCATCAGGGCCATTCCAATGTTCTGTACCCACCTCCTTCATTTTTTCTCCTGCCTGATCATCGAGAAAAACAGACAATACCTTCCATTCCTGATCAGTAGGCAGGTGCCAGCCGCCTGGGCAAATCTTCTGGGCAATGGACCATTCATATAATCTGCCGTATACCCTACAATTGGATGAATCAAGATTGTAACAAAAGGATCCTTTCGCAGCCTCGAAATTCAGATTCTGCGCCATCCAGGTTTGTGCCCCAATCCGTATCCATCGATAAGTCTGATGATCCCGGAGATCCTCAAATGAACCGGATTGCCCGTTTGTGGTATCCTGGGCATGTATACCCATCGGAGCAAACAATAGAATCAGCAGTATAATTATGTTCGTCTTCATCTTGTAAAAAATTGCCGCGGATTACTGAATGTACATGGTATAAAGACTTTTATATCTCTGTTCCTGGCGATCCCGGAACATAAACCAGACCTGATCGTTATGGACCCTGACCTTATCAATAAATGGATGGTCCGGAACAGGAATTTCCCTGACTATTTTCCCGGTTTCCAGGTCAAGTTCTTTGAGCGTGTATCGACCGGTAAGGGCAGTTCGCCAAACGGAATATACTTTACCGGTAATGTCATCCACCAGAATATCCTGAGTAAAATTGACAACGTCCAGATCATACGCCTTTTTGCCAAGATTGTCATAATACCACATCGTATGAAACAGGGTCGGGATCTTTTTAACAGATCGGCCTTTATTATTGAAAAATTCTATCTCATTACCGAAGAAATTGAAAAGCACCATCTGGTTTTTATAGCTGATAATAGGAACGCAAACGTTTCTTTGCCTCAGATATCGAATATTCCCGAATTCATCATAGATATGCTTGACTCTCTTTATGGTATCCGTATTCCTTACTATAAAATAGGTGTCATTATTATTCAGATCTGATTTTTGAAAAAACAGCTTCTCATTCAACCTGCACTTAATTGGGAAAAGGTAGTTGTAACAATCTTCATACTTGCTCGGATAAATCAAGTAGATTTTGTCGTCTTTAATGAAAATTTGCCAAACCTTGGTTTTGGCCAATAGCTGAATCTCTCCATACGTGTCTTTGAAGAGATAGATTTTTTTTGATGTTGGATCATCGGGGAATTTAATGTCCTTGCCGATATCATGGAGATTCCTGTAGGAATAGATATAACCGCCGGTATTTGTCAAGTAAATCCTTTGTTTCAGGGAATCTTTGGCAGACCTTGCCATAATCAACAATCGATTGTTCCAAATCTCATAATCCAGAACCTGCAAACTGTCGCCTTCTAAAATATTCCGGAATTTTTCACTGAATACTGTGACTTCCCCAATGTTCCTGACTTCCGTGACTAACAAGACCTTCAAAGGCATTGTTGTTGTTTCAACTACAGTATATTGCCGAATGCCATAACCCATATAACTAAAGATCAGAACCGCATTGCGTGCCGGCAGCTTTAGTTTAAAGAAGCCCTCACGATTGGTTGTAGTGCCAGAATTGGAGCCGGCCACTGAAACATTTACGTTGACAAGAGGCGACATTCCAACAGAATCGTACACATAACCTGAGCAGGTAAAGTTGTTAACCTGGGGAAAACATTCAATTGCCAGTAATGACAACCCGAAAAGCCATGCTATTGATTTCATCATATTTAAAATCAATTTCCTTTAGGGGTAACCAACATGATCATGGGGTTATCATTGACACTGCTTTTTTCAAGCATCCCGGAAATAAAAGAGAATATCCCGATCGTAATGAGTTGAATTCTAACTGAACTTGTCATAGTCCTGTTTCGTTTAGAATGGTTGGCACAATTACGTCAATATAATCTTGGGGGATAGTCAAAGGTATAAAATGTCATGTAACTACCGGTATTTACTTGACAGAAATCTTTTAATAGGGAAAATTGCCCTTCTGAGAGGCTGGACAGGCTGATCAAAAAAACAGTCCTCGCAGAAGGCAGATGGCAGAAGGCAGAAGGCAAAAATCAGTAAGAAGCTGGTCCTTCCTTTGATAGCCGGTGAACATCTGAATATTTAATAAATTTTAACGGAATGAAATAAAAACCATATCTTTGCTAATCATGTATCTGAAGACCCCATTAATTAGGGTTTAACGTTACACGTTTAGCAATGGCAAGAAGCACTTATATATCATCCAACCTCAACGAAAGCCAGATTGAATTTCTTCAACTCCTGGATGAACATGAAATCTTGTATTTCACGTTAGACGATATAGAAAGTCGACTCGGCGTCCTTCATCCAAATCTGAATGAATTAGTTGAAAACCTCAATCACAAAGGCTTACTTGAGCGTATTGAGCGCGGAAAATACACGCGGCCGCAATTTCATGACCCTTATGTACTGGGTACTTATATTTCTAAAGATGGTGCAGTGGCCTATTGGTCAGCCTTACATTTGCACGGACATACAGATCGGTTCCCCAATAAGGTATTTGTGAAAACTACTGCGAGAAAGAGGAATATCCAGTTGTTTGGCACTCCAATCCATTTTGTTACCGTACAGCCTTATAAGTTAGCTGGGATTGTCAAGAATGGCTATGGGGACAGGAGTTTCAGCATTACGAATCTTGAGGTCACGATCCTTGATTGTTTTGATCAACCGAGGTATGCAGGAGACTGGCCGGATTTGTTGAAAGCTTTTTCTCAGGCAAGTTTTGATGTTCAAAACCTGATAGCAATGGCAAAACTATACAACAACTCCTCTTTGATCAAGAGGATGGGCTATTTGGCCGAATTATTTAACAAGAAAGAACTGGATCCGTTTATTGATTTTGCAAAACAGAACCTTGGCAAAAAATACGCGCTTTTTGAACCCGGCGGAGAAGACTCCGGCATTTTTAATTCAGCCTGGATGCTGCGTATGAATTTGACAGAAGCAGCTATCAGGGAAATCATAGAAAACACATATTAGTTTGATAATACAGAAGGAAATACGAGAAAAATCAATTGCCTGGGGTGTGCATCCGGATACCGTTGATAAAGACTACGTTTTAGGGCATTTCCTGGTAGCCTTCCACCAACAATTCGGAGATAAGCTGATCTTCAAAGGCGGGACTTGTTTACGTAAATGCTATTTTCCCGATTACCGATTCTCAGAGGATTTGGATTTTACTTCCGTTGGTGCCTTTCATTTAGAGCCAGATGATCTCACAGCGGTATGCAAATCAATCGAGCTACACACCGGGATTGTATTCATCCCTGAAGAAATTGTTGTTCTCAGACACCAAAACGAGAAAAAAGGTTATCAGGTTAAGATCAAATACTGGGGCGCAAATCATCTGAGAAACCAGCAACCATTGCCGCCAGACAGATGGCTTACCAAGATAAAACTCGAAATTTCAACCGATGAATTATGCCTTCTGCCTCCTGCCTGCCAACATGTGCACCATCCTTATTCTGATACGCTTATTTCATCAGAAACAATCCCTTGCTATGTGATCGACGAAATAATTGCAGAGAAATTGCGATCACTAGTTCAACGTTCATACACGGCTCCGCGCGACTTTTACGACATTTTTCATCTCACACATGATTTTACCAGTAAAGACTGGCAAATAGTAAAGCCAGTGTTTATCGAAAAAATGAACCACAAAGGCTTTCAATACACAGGCCCTCACCAACTAATCAGTGAGACGTCTCTTAAAACGGTTCGTAAAGCCTGGCATTCCAGTATTGCTCATCAAATAAATATCCATGCTGCTGATTCTCCAGATGTGATTATCACCGAAGTGATCAGGAAAATTCAAGAAAACCTGTAGCGTTAGTACCTTAATTTTCCTTAGTGGTTATGTAAATTTGAGCATGAAACTGCACCACTCCCTATGCCTGATAGGGGTCCTCACCCTGCCGCTCTCACTGCCAGGCCAGACCTTTGATTTCTCGAAAACTTATAGAGTTGATGTAATTCAATCACTGGATAAAGAACAGGTTGCAGATGTTGTTTCAAGTGTTAAACAGCTTGATTTTGTTAGGCTGGAAACGAAACCCGACTGCTATATTTCGTTTTTCCATGACCATGTTGTCGGCAAGAAGTTTATTGCGGTTACCGACCGAAAATCGATTTTTTTGTTTGACCAGATGGGAAAGTTTAAAACCCGGATCGGGAAAATCGGCAAAGGACCGGGTGAATTTGTTTCGGCAGAGGCGATTGCACTGACACCGGATGAGGACGGTTTAGCAGTGCTTGACCTGGAGCGGCAGCAGTGGCTAAGGTATGGAACCGACGGCCGGGTTCAGAAGCAAATCGATTTGGGGCAGCTTGGATTGAACTACCTGGTGAGAAATTTTTGCTTCCTGGATCAGCGGACCATTGTCATGGCCCTGGATCATCCCCGGACCAAGCCCGATCAGGAGTTCCGGAGCCTGATCTTTCTGGATGCCTTTGACGGGAGAATTATTAAAAAGAACATCGGGCACGATCTGTCAATGGAGGGTAAAATGCTCCGGCCCTATTTCACAGAAGTACCGGGTGGACTTCTGTTTTACGAGACCAACATTGATACAGTCTATTTTATCGACAAGCATCAGAAAGTTAATCCAGTATTGGTTCTCGATTTTGGCCGGCAGAAAGGAAAAGCCCGGTCACCCAATGATCTCCTTGAAGGAAAATCTCCGGACGGCTACCATTTTGGAATTTCGGTATATCAGAATGCTCCGCTGGTCAGGGTTGTAAAAAACAACGAGGTTGACTACCTGATGCCGGCGCAGAATGGCCAGGTTTGGCGAAACGTAACCGCTTCAATGAATGATAATTCCAGGTTTGGAATCGGGCTTCCGGTTGCCAACTACTCAATCAGGGCACAATCCTTTTACCAGGCCTATCTGCCCGGACTCAGGGATCTGGTTGAATTATCGGAACAAATAGATAAAAAACGAAAGACTAAAACACCGGAAAGCGATCGCCTGCTATCCTTTTTGAAATCGACGGATGCAAATGATAACCCGGTTTTTGTGATGTTCAGGCAGTAGATTAATAGGGCACAAGGCGCAAGGCACAAGGCACAAGGCACAAGTAATAAGGGGTGGCTTTGAGGCAGACGCTGGGGCAGGGCTCCCTACCTGTTGCCCGGCGATTGATCGCCGGGTTGGTGAAAAGGTTCCCTGAAACTACTGGTCGAGGCACTTAAGTGCCTCGACCAGTGAGGCTTGTGGGTGTTTGTCGCCATCCCCGGCCTGAAGGCCGGGGTTACTGATGAGTAACCTTCTTCCTTAGTACCAATCCCCGGGCTTAACCCCGGGCCTTTCTAAGTAAGCAAGTTCTGGCTCCATAACCAGCAACCAGCAACCAGCAACCGTTCTTCACCCATCCCCCTCTACGCCAGCTTACTGCCCACACCCTCCCGCCTCGTCCTCGAGATCGGCACCGAGCTTCCGTCGCTCATTTTCAGGAAGCCGCCGTCGCGCTTCACCAGCGATTTTACATGGATGGAGTTCACCAGGTGCGACTGGTGGGTACGGATAAATCCGCACGATTCGAGCGCCAGTTCGAACTCCTTCAGCGTCCGTGTCACCATGATCACGGCGCCGGATTCCAGAAAGAACCGGGTGTAGTTCGATTCCGACTGGCACCGTACAATCTGCCTCAGCGGGATAAAATCGGTTTTGTCTTCCTGGGGAAGGGCGATCCGCTTGTCCTGGTCGGCCCGCTTCTGGTTGTCGACCAGGTTGCGCAGCCGTTCGTTTTCCTCCCGGATACTGATCGATTCCACCGCACGGTTTACAGCCTCGATAAGTTTATGGATATCAATGGGTTTCAGTAGGTAGTCGAGCGCGTTGAACTGAAATGCGCGGAAGGCATACTCATCATACGCCGTAACAAAGATGATCGCAAACCGGATCTTTTTCACCTTTTCCAGCATCGTGAAAATGTCGCCGCCGGGCATGCGCACATCGAGGAAAACCAGATCGGGATTCAGTGCATTGATCTTTTCCAGCGCCTCATCATTATCGGCCGCCTCCCCGACAATGAGTACCTGCGGGCAATACGTCTGCAGCAACCCGATCAGGTTTTCTCGGTTGGCGGGCTTGTCTTCCACAACCAGCGCCCGTACTTTCATATCGTTGATTTCTGCATTGGCAGCCTAAAGGTAACAGTTGTTCCGGAAATTTCCGGGGATCCCTCACCGGCCGGTATGCTGGCAGTTACTTCCGCCGAAACTTCCTCCCCATATTGCTCCTTCATCAGCTGGATCCGCTGCCGGGTGAGTGCCCAACCCTGACCGAGCCCGTTCTTTTCAGGATGTGTTCCGGGGTGGTAGCCCGGTCCGTTATCCGTCACCTCACAAATCAGATGATCCTTCTCCAAATGAAAATTTATCCCGATTTTACCCGCAGCGCCCAGCGACGAGATTCCATGGATCACGGCATTCTCCACATGCGGCTGGATCAGCAGCGGCGGCACCTCCAGAGTCGCCGGATCAATCGCCGGATCTATCCGGATATCAAATACAAACGGAGATCCCAGCTGCTCCAGCTCCAGATAATTCCGGATCATCCCGATCTCCTCATCCAGCCCGATCACCGGCTTCGAACTCTGCGTGAGAATCGTCCGGACCAGATCGCCAAATCGGGCCAGATATTGACTGGCCTC
>CAZEKJ010000001.1:88560-101989 GCA_964512915.1 uncultured Porphyromonadaceae bacterium | reverse complement strand
CGGTTCACCAAGTTCTGGATCGATCCCAGCGCATTGAACAAAAAGTGCGGATTCATGCGCGACCGCACCGCATCCACCTCCAGCTGCGCAATCTTCCGCTTCAGGTTCATCCGCGCCTCCCGTCGCTTCGACCGGATACGGATGGCGAGAATGATAATGATCGCCAGCATAAACGCGCCAGCAAGGGAATTCCAGAATATGGTGAGATCTATGGTTTTTACTGCTGAGACTTTGGTGACCGGCCAGGAAATGAGTTTTGCCAGGCCTCCCACTCCATGGGTGGCAATTCGATGGCGGGGATCAATCACCATAATGTCTGGAGATAGACCAGTAATAAATTCGGCAAATGCAGTGTTCTTTTCACCCCGTGCCAGCAGAACCATTTTTTTGCCGTCGATCCGTGACCTGGTCAATTCTGCAATCGAATCGTTACAAGGCCAGATAAAGAAAGTGAAAGGAGCGGTATTGCCTTTAATGAATGTATTTGCGTCATGGAGTAACTTCTTTGTTTCTTCAGGGGCAGAACTGGTCATGATTATACCCCAATATTGCCCCATTAATTTCCGGGTAGAAAAGGTTTTACCCTCCTGATCTGTTAACCTGAATTTGGGTAGTTTGTTTCCGTCCCGACCCCTCTTGGTCAGCTCATATCTTTCACTCAGCATTCGCTGGTATTCTGTACCAGGGTAGAGCTTCATGAACTTTTCAAATTCATCATTATTGGCGGAAGTCTCACTGTACCTTAAGCTTCTTTCCACGCATAAAGCCCTGTACCAGTATAAATCCCAGCCGGTCAGGATGTTTGGGGCAAAGTCAAATCCATCATCCATCAAGGAATTGGTTGCCTCACCGAATCCTATAACCATTTGATTTATAAAATACTTATAAGAATCCGATTTGTAGCCGTCCGGGTTTCCAAGGTATTTCCGATAACTCTGCAGACTGTCGATAAAAACTTTTTTAATTGGAAAGCCATGATGTCTGTGGTTTTCAATATCCATAGCAAACAGCCGGTATCGGTTTTCAGTTTCAATAAATTTCACAAAACCTTCGTCAAGGTTCAATTTTTGTAGACCAATGATGTCCAGATTATTCTGGATATCCTTTTTAGATTTGGGGTACCACCCTGGAATATAGGTCCATGATAATTGATTCAGAACCTTTTGTTCCCGTGCAGAGGCTCCCCGGAACTCAAGGGTATTCAGGTTTTCCAGATCTACCATAAAGCTCACAGAATCACCCGGTTTAACAAAAACAGAAACAACAGCTGTGGCCTTGCGGTCGACCGTAAATCTCACCAGTCCGGCATCGGAAACCATCTCAAAACGTAGAGAAAACGTACCGTCCGGATCGGGTTTCACAGGAATAATCTTTTTGAAAATTCCGGTGCCTGGTAAATTGGCTTCCAACTTCCCGCCAGCCAGGTTGGATACGGTCCCATTCAGGGTTACCGTGCTCGTTGAGCTTTTCAGGTGTACCGTGTTGACAATCTCAATGGGCCGTAAACTGGCTGTCATATTCCGGCTGTTGGATACCGAAGAAAACATCTCGTCCGTTGTAACGCCTTTGAACAGACTTCGAACCGGATATCCTGAGGATCTTGGCCATAATATGAACATTGGGACAATCGTATCCATGGATGGACTATCTCCATTGGGATCAGTTCCATTTCTGATGACATAGGCCCGGTTAAGATGTATACTATCACGTAAGCCTGGCCAGATTGACCGGGTTTGCCAGATGTTTATTCTGGATGCACGCTTATTTCCGGTTTCAATGCAAACGGTGTCATTAAGGTTATTGGGCAGGGCAGGGAAGATTTCCTGGATTTGATATCGGAATTTTTGAGCACTGTAAAGAAGTTCAAAATCATGGAAATCCCAAACCTCTTTCATCGATGGGTTTTCTTCCGCATCAAGCAGTAAGGCATCCCTTAGCTCTTTGTCACCCTTAATTTCAAGAATATTGCCTTTTTTATCCATGGTAAAGGTGATCGGATGGATCATCACAGCGTTTATATAGCTGTTCATTATTCGGGCAATGCTTACGTTAGTGCGCAGTTCCGCAGCGAACTGTGTGGTTTGTTCAGAAATCGTAAAGGCAACATTTCGCGAGCTGATTAGTCTCATTGACAGGCAAAAACGATCTTTCTCAGCACTGATGACCGTAAACTGGTACTTCGAGATCTCGGTTGTTGGAGTTTCGTCAGGGTCATCTGCACCCCATGTGCTGATTACTTCATAATCAAGAATCTCACCCTGCTTAAAAAAATACCTTCGACCCTGTCCCCACCCAACAGATCCCAAAAACAGGAAAAACACAATCATAATAATCGCCGTTCTTCCCGCCCGGCGCCCATTAACCAGCAACCAGCAACCAGTAACCAGCAACTTTCTATAACCGAATCCCAAACCTTTTTTCATTCTTCCGCCTTTATTTTGGCAATGTGAAGGTAAGTCCATCAAATATAGCCAATGGGGGTGAATGTGAGGATGGTGGGTTTGGGTGAGAATTCGGAGGGTTTTGGAGAGAAGGCACAAGGCGCAAGGCGCAAGGCACAAGGCACAAGTAATAAGGGGTGGCTTTGAGGCAGACCCTGGGGCAGGGCTCCCTATCAGTTGCCCCGGCCTTCCAGGCCGGGGGTAGGGCAGGGTTCACAATTATCACTTGTCCAGGCCTTTAAAGGCCTGGACAAGTCAAATGGATTGATCCGATTCGCAACCCCGGTTTAAAAAACCGGGGCAACTGATAAGTCACTTTGTCCCCGTTCCGGTCAACCTCAGTATCTCTTTATACAACTCCTGATTGTACCCGTTCGACCCCTGTGGCCGGTCGGCCTCTATGTCCGCCACCTGCCCCGAGGGATCAACCAGTACATAGTGGGGAATCCCGGCTATCTTAAACTTATTGGTCACCTCGCCCCACTGTTTCTCATCGAGCAGATGATGATCGCCCTTCAAACCGTATTGCTCGATCATG
Organism: uncultured Porphyromonadaceae bacterium; assembly: GCA_964512915.1. Lineage (GTDB taxonomy): Bacteria > Bacteroidota > Bacteroidia > Bacteroidales > UBA12481 > UBA12481. The sequence goes on along the minus strand of CAZEKJ010000001.1, from coordinate 99,010 downwards.
GCCCCCCAGGCCGGCTTTTTCGATCCGCCCCCGCACAGGTACATGAACACAACATCCTTTCCTTCAAGGGCTTTGTGCAGATCCTTGCTGTATGGGAACTGGCTCCCGCAGGGTCCGCACCAGGTGGCCCAGAAATCCACGTAGATCACCTTTCCGCGATGCGGATAGATCAGCTTCTCCCATAGGGTCATCTTGCTGGTGTCGGCCGCGGGCACGGCGGCGGCTTTGGGCTCCGGAGCCCCGGCCTTTCCATATTTTCTGAAAGTCTCATACGAATCCCTGAGGAAGTCGGTGGCACATGGGGTCACCGATTCTTCCAGAAATGCAGTAACCACCGGATCCATGATCTCCATCTTCTCCCGTGCAAACGCCGACTCATAAAATACCGCCGTCAATACATCCCGCATGAACGGGGAATACCCCTTGCTCACCCGCTTCAGGAAGGCCTGATAATAGCCCGTTTTGCTTAGTTCCTTGCCGCTATCATCCTTTGGCAGCGATAAATACGGGAACTTCGGATAAAAATCCTCCATGGCCCGGGTGTAATTGTACATATGATGCTCGTGAAAAATCATTGCAACCTCGGTGTTGAGAATCAAATTTTTATCAATCGGCAGGTAAGCCTTCCACTCCAGCCAGTCCGTTGAAACCGGGTAATCATAGGGCGATCGTACCGAACTGTAGCTGTTCTTAAGCCAGCGGAACCGCATCAGATCATCAAAGTATGAAAAGCTCACCCGTGTTTCGGCCCACTTCCTGAAAAAGGGCGAATAACTGACCCCGCTGCAGAAACGGTCGAGTTCGCTCAGGTCCTTTTTACAGATTTCAAACCGATAGGCTTTGTACGCCGTGGAATCATCGTCCCTGATGTGATCAGTATGTTTTTCCATGGGCCCGATACTCAGGAAGCTGCGGTAATAGTCGGTACTCAGGTAAATTTCATCGGTCCAGGGGCCGCTCAGGGCCAGGGATTTAGCCGGCAATCCCCGTTCCGTATAATCGGATGCGTTGAGAACCATCAGGTTCTCATGTCCGGGTGCAGCAAAAAATTTGATAAATCCCTTGCCAAAATGGCCGGCAAGTTCACAGGCATAATCCATCTCAGCCTCCAGCCGGAAACGCCCGTCCTTGCCGATCGTTACCGTTTTCTGCTGCTGTTTGTCCTTGATCGCCGGTGACCAGTAGAAAAGTATGGTGGAAAAGGCAGGAAATCTTTCGTGGTTAAGCACATAGCCATTCAGAATGAATTTGCCACCCTTAACATAGTTGAATTCAGGATACTCCGTGGCTCCATTGTGACCCGGCACGCCGGGCTTCCGCTCCCGCTGCACCGTCACCGTCCTGGTTTCCCCAATGGAACAGCGGTAGCTGCCATTTATTTCTTCCATCTTAACCCGATGGGTGTGCTGGCCGTTCCCGGCAATGAACTCCATGTCGCATGCGCCACGGGTAATATCGGAATACGTGAAAAACTCACCCTGATAAATGAAGAACTCCCGCGAAAGGGTGAATACATAATCATTCTGCTTTTCAAGGCCGAACCAGTTTCCGGTAAAGGATTCCGGGATCTCTCCGGATGAGAGTGCCAGCCTGTCGGGCAGCTCCCGGCCGCGCTTCATGAGCATCGGTGTGTGCCCGGTCAGGTTTACCAGGAGGTATTCGAAGTTTAAGGGATTCATAACCAGGTGTGCCGGATTCTTTTTCGACCCAAACTCCATGTGCCAGGTTCCCAGGTTTTCATAGATGAGCGGATCCTTAACTGCTTTCCCGAGCAGCTGCATGCTGCCATCCTCCAGGCCCAGCGCCATCTTCCCGCTGCCGTCGGTGGCATACCAGTAACCAAAAAACCTGCCGGGCAATTGGTCATACCTTTTTTGGTACCCGTTGGGCAAAGCCGCCGAGGATTTCAGGAGCAGTGGAGGGCTGCTAACCCCGTGCCACTGCATGTAGTTGTCATTCAGGTGGGTAATGAAAACCGGAATCAGGTTGGGTTGATCCAGCAGCTTTACGTACACAGTATCCCCGGACTGACGGAAGTGCGCCATTTCATAGGTCTTGCCGTCGACACTCCACTTTTCCCGACCGGGGGTGACCATCACCTTACCGGTAGAATCGGTCAACCGCCAATCACTCCAGATACACGCCGGTAATTTGTCCGGGTTATCCGGCCGCGTTACCGGCAGCTCGAAGTGGCTCGTGTAGGTCCTGTATTCTCCGGTGCCCATGGCAATATCAAGATAATGGCGCCCGGGCGACTGAAGGAAGAAATAGAATTTCCCCTGACCCGTATTGACCAGGATCCGGTACCTGTCGCCTGACATCAGTATCTCATCGGGGATGTACGGGGTCATGCTCTGGGCTGAAATCCCTTTCTCTTCAATATGGAAAGGGTACCAGCCGGATTCATTCGCCCGCAGGTACCACTTGTGTTGGATTAATTCAGGTAAATCTTTGTAATTTAATGGTTTGCCCGCATGCTCCTTCCAGGTTTCCCAGAGGTCAGCCTCACCCAGCGGGTACCCGCTGACATGCAGTTGATACGGTTCTTTCATGCTGATATCCAGTAGCATGGAATCAGACTGGGAGCGGGCCTTAATGCGATATCCATCCGCTGTTTTTGTGATCTCCCGGTAATAATAGGATTCGCCCTTGCAGTGTGCGGTGGATTTGTGGAGGGTCAGGAGTGCGGCATCCACATTGCCTTTTTCATGATAGGCTCCGTACCAGGAGGGCGGGATGGAATCATTTATAACCCGGTTTTGCCCATGGACAGGGCTCCCGATGCCAAAAAACAGGCAGCAGGCCGAAAACAGGATGAAGCGTGACATAGGTTGTTGGTTTAAGGGATGTTAATAAAATCCTGGGGGCGGGGGACGCCGGCCAGATACTTGCTAAGATACAAAAAACTTAGATTCTGTTTATTTATTCAGATGTAGAAGAAGAAAGGGGTGCCCTAGATGCAGATGTTGGAGCAGGGCTCCCTACCAGTTGACCGGCGATTAATCGCCGGGTTGGTGAAAAGCTCCTATGAGACAACTGGTCGAGGCACTTAAGTGCCTCGACCAGTGAGATTTGTGGGTGTTTGTCGCTATCCCCGGCCTGAAGGTCGGGGTTACTCAAGAGTAACCTTCTTCCTGGGTACCAACCCCCGGCCTTCACCCCGGGCCTTTTTAAGTAAGAAAGTTCTGGCTCCATAACCGGCAACCGTCTTCCAACCGGCAACCGGTAACTGGCAACCGGCAACCTCCCCTGAACCTTTCCCCGATTTATTTGTCTCACCTTTTATTGATTAAAACAAAAAGCATGAAACTGACCAAACTGATCCTTCCGGCTATTCTCTCACTTCTTATGGGTGCGGGCATTGTATCGTGTACGCAGAAACCTGCTGCCAGTAAGCAGCCGGGAGTTGAGTATTTCAGAACCCTGCAGTTCAGCGAAACTCCGTACGATCTCGAAAAGGGATTGCATCCAATCACGGCAGAACAGGCAAAAACCATCAACAGCTACAAGTTTACCTGGGATGAATCAAGCCGCCTTTTGTCGGTTGAGTTTGTCAGGAATAATGTCCTGCTTGGATACTCTTCGCTGGGAGGGGCTGCAAAAATTACCTATACCTACTCCGGCGACAAGCAGATTAAGCATTATTTCAACAAGGAAGGGGCACAGATTGAATCCGGCGGCGTTTATTCCGCCGAATACACACTGGATCCGAAGGGCATCCGCACGGGCCTGAAGTTTTACGGCAAGGACGGCGCCCCGGTAGAAAACCGGAATAGCATTCATTCCTGGGTTTGGAGCATTCTCCCTGACGGTATGGTACGCGAACTCCGATATAACCTGGCGAACGTGGAAACCGTTATGAATCCTTTCTGCCCGTTCTTCGAACTCCGGTTTACCTATAACGAAAAGGGCTATGTTACCCGTATGGCCAATTACATGGCCGATACCCTCTATAATTGCACGGCTGAAAATTGCGGCGATATCGGGGTATCCTATTTTGTTTTTGATCCGAACGAGCAGGGCGACCTGCTAAGCTTTTCTGTTTTTAACGTAAATGGCCGCATGTCCAATCTCTACTCGGGATGGTCGAAACGAATCAATACGTTTGACGAGAACGGGTATGTTCTCGAAACAGTCGTCTATGATCAGGATAATGAACTGCTGAGCGGGAAGGGAATTCCCGTCATTCAGAATACCTATGACGAACATGGTGCCCTCATTGAGACGAAAAATCTCGATAAGGACAGAAACGTGATCAATAATGCGGATAACGGCGTGGCCATTACCGAACATAAATATGATGAAGCGGGTCAGCGGATCGAAACCCTCCGGTTTGACAAGGACCGGGTTGCGGTTAAAATATAATCGGATATTAATCAGATGTTTATGAAAAAGCTGATCTATCCGGTCCTGCTGATTTCTGTTTCATTGATTCCCCTATCCTGGGGATGTTCGGGATCAAAGTCCGATAAGAAGCAGACCATTGTGCCGGTGGAAGTAACCAAAACCGCGGCCGTCATCGGAAATGAAACCTCGCTGCTGTTAAAGGACCTCGCGGAAAACGGGGATTACGTAAACAGTACGGAATTTCCTTCCCTGATCAAGGCTTCCATTGTTCATGAAAGCCTCGGCAAGAATATGCTGGTCGTGGATATCCGGTCATCGGAACTCTTTTCAGGAGGTCATATCGAAGGAGCACTGAATAAGAAATTTGAAGAGCTGCCCTCCTGGCTGGAGAGCGGGATCAAGCCATTTGAGTATGATAAAATCGTGCTGGTTTGTGACGATGGACAGGTTTCCGCTTACACCGCCTGTCTGCTCCGGCTGATGGGCTATGGAAATGTGTATGGGATGCGATGGGGCATGAGCGCCTGGAATCAAAAATATGCACAGGCAGGCTGGCTCAGCGGCGTTTCGGGTAAATACGAATCCTCCCTGGAGAAGAATACCCATGAGCGGCCGGCCGCAACAGGGATGCCTGAACTGAAAACGGGCCTGACAACAGCTACTGAGATTGGGACAGCAAGGTTTAAAAGGGTGTTTGAAGAGGGCACCGCCAATATCCTGATCGGGGCCGATGAGGTTTTTGAAAATCCCGATAAGTTCTTCATCATCAATCTGGAGAGAAAAGATAAATATGAGGATGGGCATATCCCCGGAGCCGTGAGGTACAAGCCGGAGGGAACTCTTGGATTTGTTGAGGAGATGGCCACCATTCCTGCCGGCAAAACGGTTGTTGTGTATTGCGGAACCGGTCATAACTCCGCGTTTGCATCGGCTTATCTCCGGCTGTTTGGATATGATGCCCGTACCCTGAAATATGGGAACAACAGCTTTATGTACGATAAAATGGTGAGCCAGAAGACTGAGTGGTCATGGTTGCCATTTACTCAGGCCGATGTCAATGATTTTGATGTTCAATAGGGACACAGGGGCTGGAACAGAATAGGGCAGAAGGGCAGGAGGGCAAAAGGGCAAGAAGTAAAGTTTTAAGTCATGCAAAATAAAAAGTAAACCACACGCTTGGCGATGGTCCCACTTAAAACTTAAGTCTTTTCTTCTTACAACTTTACTTTTTGCCTTCCTGCCTTCCTGCCCTTCTGCCCTATTCTGCCCCCCCTACACGCAGATCGATCATCATTCACATCCCCCATCCAGCTTCTTCCTTGCCACCTGCCTGGAAGCGAAATATTGTTTCCTGAGGCTGTCGGGCATGCTGTTGAATTCGGTAAACATTTTCCGGGCCCGGGTGCGGGTTTCAAACAGGGCGTTCTCCCGGGCTGAGATCCGGTCCCCGGTAAAACTGGAATTCATGATGGTGCGGGTCCATTCCTCCAGACCGCCCCTCATGATCAGGGTGTTGCTGTAATTCATGCCCCTGGCAATGATGAACGCCTCCCGGGCCTCCGTTTCATTATCGGAATACAGGATGTTTTTTATGTTTTTTGCGTACGTAAATCCCGGAGGTATTCTCCCGGCAAACTCGCTGAACGGGATGTTTACGGAGCCGGGAATATTCATTTTCATGAAATCCGATGCCGGCCGGAGGTCGATTATCTGAACAAGCGGGTCTTCGTTTACTACAAATCGGGCCACCTGATCTACGGAAATCCAGGATTCTTCACTTTCCAGCATAGAAAGGAGCCTGTCGGGTTTCACTTTCAGCAGCCGCTGCTCCCGTGAAGGCAGGAATGCCACGAGCAAACCCATGGATACCAATAGGACAGAAAATTTTATTCTGATGTTCAGCCGGTTTTTCATAGTTCGTTGGTTATATCGGGCCGTGCAAACCTTTTTTCAGCCCATTCTGCCAGCCAGAACATCGCCACGGCAGCGATGATCAGGATAAAGATGAATAGGCCCTGTGAGATCCCCAGCGACTCATTTATTTTAACGGGACCCTGATAGTTGGCGTTTGCCAGGTTTTGTATCATCGGGTAGGTTTCCGCAAAGAGGAATGCCCCGGCGAGTCCGCCTGCAAAGAACAGCATGGCATCGATCTTGCCGATCGAAAGGGCGCTTAAGCCGGTTCCCGGGCAAAATCCGCCCATAATAAACCCGGCGCCCATGATCACGCCCCCAACTAACGATGCGGTTACATACCACTCATTCACATACACCAGGTTGAGGTTGAGCAATCCGAAAAAACTCAGCAGCTGCGAACCGACCAGCGCCACGATGGCTGCCGTGAAAAACACCTTGATCACGGTGGTGTCATATCCGTAAAACATGCCTGCGAGTTTACGGCTCGAAGAGAAGCCTGCCTGCTCGAGCGCAAACCCGAACCCGATGCCGATCAGCAGCGCAATCAGCAGGTCGAGCCATTCGGGCAATTCAGCAAAGGATGATATTGGTCCCATTTTTTAATTTTTTTTATCAAATCCAGTTTTTCCTGAAGAACCAGGCAAAGAGGTAGGCCGATCCGAAAATGGCAATCATGGTCACAAATCCGGCAACCGAGAGAACGGCCATTCCTGAAAGGGCCGCTCCGCTGGTGCATCCCCGTGCAAGCTGCGCCCCGTAAACAAAGAATAATCCGCCCAGAAATGCAAAGATCAGCCTCCGGGTATTCGATATTTTCGGTGATTTCTCAATTCTGAATTTTAGCCTCCGGGAAATTGCCCCGGAAATAAATCCTCCGATCACCACCCCGAGAATTTCGAATGTGAGCCAGTTCTTCAACGGTTTTTTGCCATCCTCAAAATATTTGCTGTAGAATTCCGATTTTTCAGCATGCGGGGGGTCAATGGCTCCAACAATCGACACTACGCAATATTTAAGGCCTCCGCTGGCACCCAGCCCCCGGCCGGAGAGGAACATCGCCAGCAGCAATACCAGCCCGAGGAGCGTGCCCGCGATATAAGGATTCATGTACTTCTTTTTCATTCCCGGTTTTTTACGGTTAAAGGCAAATCACTAAGAGGGTAACAAAGTATGCAAACCTTTGTTGAACACAAAGGCAGAGGGCAGAAGGCAGAGGGCAAAAATCAGGAAAAAGGAAGAAGGCAGAAGAAAAAAGGGCTGGGTATGGGGTTATGTAGATTTACGTTACGTAGTTTTGCGTAATTATTTTCTTTTTGTAATTTTGAGCTATGGAAATGAATCCTTTTCAGTTTGGCGGGTTGGTGAAGTATCCCTATTTTATTGATAGAGAGCGGGAACAGGCAGAGATCCGGGCATCTTTGTTACAGGGACAGAACCTGGTGGTTTATGCGCCCCGGCGATATGGGAAAACTTCGCTGATGAAAAAAATCGCCCTGGATCTTGAGAAGGAAGGGCATCCTGTCATTTACATCGATTTTTTCAGAATTTATTCGAAAGCGCGGTTCGTAGAACTGTTTGTACAGGCCATATTCGCGAGGCAAAAGGGGGGTGTTCAGAAGTCCCTTCAATGGTTCCGAAAACAGGTAAGGGGTTTGGTGCCAAACGTGAGTCTGAGCCCGGAGGGCCAGCCGGTTATCGGGATAAATTATATCTCTGGCAAACCGGATTCAAATGATATCCTGGAGGTCCTCGCTTTGCCCGAGAAATTATACAAGGATAAACAGGTTGTAGTCATCTTCGATGAATTTCAGGAAATCTCCCGTCTCAATGGCGACTCTTTCGAAAAGGAAATCCGGTCGGTTATTCAGGAGCAGACGAAAGTTTCCTATGTCTTTATGGGCAGCAAAACCCATATGATGCTGGATCTGTTCAGTCAGAAGGAACGAGCTTTTTATCAGTCTGCAAAACTCTATCCCATTGGAAAAATCGCTGAGCCGATCATGCGGGAGTTTATCAGTCAGCGATTTAAGCAGGCCGGCTTGCCTGTCGATATCGCGTTTATCGACCGAATCCTTACGGCTTCGGAGAATATACCGTATTATGTGCAGTTTTTCTCGGCTGAACTGTTTTCATTATGCTCATATTCCGGCCATGTGTCTGCAGAGGATCCCGAACGTGTGATGGATATGATCCTCGACCGCCAGACAGATTATTATACGGAGCTCATCGAGCAAACATCAACCTATCAAAAGAGCGTCCTGAGAGCAGTCTGCGCGGGTGACCGGGAGATCTATTCAAAATCCACCAGCGACCAATTCGCACTCTCCTCCTCATCCAGTACTCAAACAGCCATGCAGGCACTGGTCCGCCAGGGAATCATTGAAAAGCAGGGTGTGAATTATGAATTCAGCGATCCGTTCTTTAAACAGTATCTGAAAACCAGGTTTTTTGGGTGAAATTGAAGGCAGAGGGCAGAAGGCAGAGGGCAAAAATTAGTAAAAAGAAAGAAGGCGGAAGAAAAAAGGGTGGTTGTGGCGGAGATGCTGGGTGGGGCTCACTACCTGTAGCCCCGGTTTTTTAAACCGGGGTAATGAGAAGGACCAAGGCTATTTACTTGTCCAGGCCATTAATGGCCTGGACAAGTGCTGTTTGTGAACATTGCCCTGACCCCCCGAATAAATTCGGGGGCAACATATCGGCACCACTGCCCCTCTCAGTGCCACCAATCACCAATCACCATTCACTACAAGGCTGTGGGCTCATTGGCACATTAGCACATTGGCACATTGGCATTTTGGCACATTAAACCTGCTCCAAAACTTCCCGTCAAACAATTGTTACATTTACGCCGGACCCTATTACATGATTATGAACAAATTTGCTGCACCCGTTGCCCTCTCCTTGCTCCTTTTCGCCGCTTCCGGAAACCTGTTCGCCCAGGACTCCGACTATTCCCTGCGCACCTCGGCCAATATCGAGGTTAAACTGATCAAAAAACTGAAGCTCGATATTACACCTGAGTTCAGGTATGATCCGGGCACGGGCTCATCCACGCTGCTGGCCTCGGCCGGACTGGATTACAGGGTGGTCTCCTGGCTCAGTCTCGGAGCTTCCTACCGGCTCGAGGGACAGTCGCAGGCCGTTGCCGAAAGCACAACCGATGCCACAATGGACTATTCCAACCGCTTCGCTTTCGATGCTGCCTCCAAAATCAAATTGGGCCGCTTTACCCCGAAAGCACGGCTGCGGTTCAGCAATTTCACCGATTTCGATACTGAAACCGACGACCGCACCAACTACCTCCGCTACCGGCTCGGCGTGGACTATGATATTAAGGGGATCCCGCTCAAACCCTTTGTAAACGTTGAATTCTACCAGAAAACGAGCAGCGGCCTCTTCTCCAAGGCCCGATATACTCTCGGCGCCGAATATTCACTTAACAAACACCACGCCCTCTCACTGAACTACTCCTACGCCGATAAATTCAGCAACCTCACCCGCTACCACATCGCAGAACTCGCATACTCCCTAAAATTCTGATCCACCCCCCATGCGCGCACCCCGTCTCAAAGTCTTACCGTCTCTAAGTCTCTTAGTCTTCTCCCTCATATCTTGCGAAAAACTCTCAGAAGAGATCTACCTCGCTACTCCCGACTGGACCGCGGAAACCCACAGCCACTCAGCTACTCCAGACTATTCCACAGTCTTTCCCCAGGATAAGGTGCAACGCCTTGACATTAAGGTTGCTGCAGCGGACTGGGCCGATCTCCAGGATGACCTGGGTAATATGTCAGGCGGGGGACCGGGGCAGGTGCTCGACGGCACCTTCGACCCGATCTGGATACCCTGCGATTTTTTTTACAACGGAAAGCAGTGGTACAAGGCGGGCATCCGGGCCAAGGGGAACTCGAGCCTCCGGACGGCCGTGCAGTCGGGAATCAAAAAACTGTCGTTCAAGCTTGATTTCGACCAGTTCGAGGACACCTACCCCTCCATCTGGGATCAGCGTTTCTATGGGTTCAAGCAGCTGAACCTGAACAACAATTTCGATGATAAATCCCTGATGCGCGAGAAGGTGGCCGGCGACCTGTTCCGCCAGTTCGGGGTGCCGGCCGCGCGTTCCGCTTTTTATGAGGTGTATATCGATACGGGCGACGGGCCGGTCGATTTTGGCCTCTACACCGTG
>CAZEKJ010000001.1:77659-88550 GCA_964512915.1 uncultured Porphyromonadaceae bacterium | reverse complement strand
GTGGTTGAGGAGGTGGACGACACGGCAATCCGCGACCTGTTCGCCGATCCCTCGGGCAACCTATACAAGCCCGAAGGAACCGGTGCCAGCTTCGCATCGGGATCCTGGAGCACGGCCGATCTCTATCCGAAAACCAATACCGAGGCACCCGATTATTCCGATGCGCGCGCCCTCTACGATGCCCTCCACAGCACCATGCGCACCTCCGATCCGGCCGCCTGGCGGACACTCATGGAATCGGCGATCGACATGGAACAGTATCTTAAGTGGCTGGCAGCCAATGCAGTAATGCAAAACTGGGATACCTACGGCCGCATGACTCACAACTACTACCTCTACAACGACCCGGCAAAATCGAAATTCATCTGGATACCCTGGGATAACAACGAAGCCCTTCAGGACGGCAAACAGGGCGGCGCCATCAACATGAACCTCAGCAGTATCACCAGCAAATGGCCCCTGATCAACTTCATCGCGGGCGATGAGCAGTTCTACGCCCGGTATAAGGTCTTTGCAAAGGAGTTTGCCTCCAACGTGCTGGAGCCGGCAAAAATGACTGCAACCTATGAATATTGGGCCTCCCTCATCAGGGAACCGGCCTCACGCGAAATATCGGGCTATACCTTCCTCACTTCGGGAATCTCCGGCTTCGATGCGGCACTCGTCACACTAAAACAGCACGCCGCCAAACGACTCGCGATCGCGGAAAAACTGTAACCCGGTTGCCGGTTGAAATCAGTTTCCGGTTGCCAGTTGCCGGTTGCCGGTTAAGCGATGAAGCCAGGGTCTGCTAAACAGGAACTTTCTCAACCCACTACTGTAACTTCTGGCCATAACCGGCAACCGGCAACCGGCAACTGGCAACTAGTTTTAACCGGCAACCGGCAACCGGTAACGGGTCTCAACCAGCAACCCTTTTTGGCGGTTTCAAACTTTCTTCCTACCTTAAGGGTTGATAATCAACCTACCCATGAAACCGAGATTTTATTTGTTCCTCATCTGCGGGTTGGGTCTTGCACAAGCCGGCACCTCGCAGACGACCCCCGTTTTCGGGGCTTTCGCAAAACATGTCGATTGGTTTACGTATAATAACAGCGGGTGGTCTGCGGGAAACACCGTCCATTACACCTACGGGTATGTGGGTGAATATCTCGTGGTTTTATCCGAGGAAACACGCCAGGATACCCTTCGGAAGAGCCGGAAGGTTTATGACTGGATCTATAACACCATGCCCCTGAATACCACCACCCTGGAGCAGGAGTGGAAGGACACGGTATGGGTCGACCAGAGCCGGTCGGTTTTCGAATGGGACCTGCTCGATGAACGCAACGCCTACTCATCAAAATATCTTTTCCAACAGAAAAGCGGAAACGACTGGCAGACGGTGTACGGAAATGCCAACACAAGGGAATTTGACCTGTCAGGACGGTGGTCTGCTACGGTCAATATGAACTACAATACAGAAACAGAACGATTTGATACAGTATCCCGCTCTCATTATGGTTACGATCTTACCGGCCACCGAAGCCGGGATACCGTTCAAGGGTACCTTGGTCGTGGCGACTGGGCTTTTTCCACCCTGGCGGTTTCTTTTTTTCCACAAAATGCGGATAGCCTGCGGGTAGATTCCCTCATCACGTACCATTGGGTCGGCGCGAATGAGATCTGGGCCATGGGCTGGTGGAAGCCCGATTTTCGGGATAAATATCATCACGAGCGGCGGCGCATGAGCTGGAGCACCGACAAGTGGGATGATATCGGCCTTCCGAATCTCCTGCATTGGGATACCTTGTATCGTTCCGCATATGAATATGATGAGCACTGGAACATGATCCTCAATACCCGCGAAAAGTGGAAGGAAAATGACTGGGATCCGGGCCAATGGCGCATGGACTTTGGTCAGAAGTGGGATATCACCTGGACCGATGGATTCCCGGTTGAAAGGAACACCTTCGAATGGGTTAAAACCGATGGTGGATTGCAGGGTTTTTGGAGTCCGCTGACCCTCGAACGCTTTTCCAATTTCTGGTCGGCCGGCATTCCGGAGTCGGACGCTCTCAGTTCCTATACTAAAGCCTGGCCAAACCCCTTCACGAGCTTTCTAAGGATCGAACTGCCTCAAAACCTGCCGGGCCCGGCCCTGATTCAAGTCACCGACCTTACAGGCCGCACGGTATATCAGAAACAAAACCCTGAAGGAACCCGCTCCCTCTCCCTCGATCTGCCCAACCTTCCTCCGGGCCCCTATCTTCTCCGGATCCTTACCCAGAGTGCCCCCCCTCAAACCCTGCGCCTTATCCGCCAATAAACCCAAATCGTCAATCGTCAATCGTCAATCGGAATATCCGGCAGGGTAAAATAGAACGTCGCCCCCTTTCCGATCTCCGATTCAACCCAGATCCTGCCCCCGAGCAGCTCTACAAGCCCCTTGCAGATGGCCAGTCCCAGACCGGCTCCCTCATACGTTCTCGACGGTGTCAGCTCGGTTTGCATGAAGCGGCCAAAAATCTGTTCATGATGTTCAGGACTGATCCCGATCCCGGTATCCCTTACAAAGAATTGAATATCAGCCTTCAAAATTTTATAGCCAAAATCAATGCGGCCGGCTGCCGTGAACTTTATGGCGTTCTGAAGGATGTTGCTCAGAGTCTGATAGAATTTCGCTGCATCGGTACAGATTGATTTCAGTGCCTTTTTGGGTTTATGAAAGGCAAGGGTAATGTTTTTTTCTGCGGCCAGGGGTTTAAAATGGGCCAGCAGCCTGGAAAATATCGGATCGATTTCAACGGTTGTCTGGTCAACGGTAACCTGCCCGGTCTGGATTCTCGAAATATCGAGGACACTGCTGATAATATTGATCAACCGGATCCCGCTGTGATTGATGATGGCCGTATAGGTTTTAATATCTTCCTTACTGATTCCCTCTTCCGTCAGAAGGGACGAAAACCCGATTATGCTGTTCAGGGGTGTGCGGATTTCATGGGAAATGTTCTGCAGGAAGGCAGACTTAAGATTGTCGTTCTCCTCGGCTTTCTCCTTGGCCTGGATCAGCTCACGCTCAACCATCTTGCGATCGGTAATGTCCTGGACTGTGCCGAAAAGTCCGGTTACCAGTTCCTTGTCATCAACCTTTATCCCGCCATGTGCTATTACATTCCGGATCGTACCGTCGGTGTGGATGAGTTTCAGATCAAGTTTATACGGTTCGCCGGTTTTTATTGCATTTTCTACGGCGTTGTTCAGGAGCTGCCAGCTTGGCAAAGTATAGATTGCTGATTGTTCGGCATAGGTGGGTGCCGGTAGGTTAGGGTCAAGTCCTGCAATATGATACATCTCCTGATTCCACTTTACTGAATCTATGTCAGCTTGCCAGGTCCAGACCCCTAAATGGGCCAGTTTCTGAGCCTCCCGGAGCAACTTTTCACTCTCCTGCAGCGCAATCTCCGCCTCGATGTGCTTTTCCTCCAGTTCACGTTCATGCAAGGCTCTATTAATGGCCGGCACCAGTCGTTCCAGTTTGTTTTTCAGCACATAATCCGTTGCCCCGTTCAGCATGGATTCAATGGCTGAATCTTCACCCATGGTGCCGGAAATGAAAATAAAGGGGATGAACGGGTACTTTTCCCTGGCCACCTTTAGGGCTGCGCTGCCGTTGTAATCCGGAAGGAAATAGTCAGACAGGATGATATCGATGGGCTCTGTTTTCAGCAGCCTCAGGTATTCGTCCTCGGTATCGGCGAGAAAATATGAATGGGGAATCCCGCCGCATTCAATCTTGGTGCGGATAAGTTCGGAGTCCAGCACGGAATCCTCAAGGTGCAGGATGTTAATTCCGGAAATCATAGCACCGGCAACACATTAATGACCGCCCAATATTGCCCGACTGCTTTGATAGCATCAATGAACTTTTCAATATCCACCGGTTTCACCACATACGAATTGGCACCAAGCTTGTAACTCTCTATCAGATCCTTCTCTTCCCGGGAAGAGGTCACCATAATCACAGGGATATATTGAAATTCGGGATCGGCCTTGATATGTTTAAGTAGCTCAATCCCATTCATTTTCGGCATTTTAATGTCCAAAAGGATTACAGCAGGGTTGCCCTTTTCATAGTCCGCGTAATTGCCGCGCCGGTACAGATAATCCAGCGCCTCTTCCCCGTCTTCGGCGACAATGACCTCATTGGCAAGGTTTTTTTCGCGAAGGGCCGAGATGGCAAGTTCCACATCCTTGGGACTGTCGTCCACAATGAGGATTTTCTTTATTTCTGCATGCATGATGTTGTTTTTCAATGACAATTCTAATTATTCGGCTTGCTGAAGAAAAAGGTCGCTCCCTTTCCCACTTCCCCTTTTGCCCAGCAGGTTCCTCCGTGCCGCATTACAATACGATTGACATTGGCAAGCCCGATGCCGATCCCTTCAAAATCCCTTGTTTTATGAAGCCTCTGAAAAACGCCGAACAGCTTATCGGCATATTTCATGTTAAATCCGGCGCCATTGTCCCTGATGTAAAAAATGGTTTTGTCCTTATCGGTTTTGCCCCCGATCTCAATTACGGCATTTTCCTTTTTCCGGGAGTACTTCAATGCGTTGGATATCAGGTTAACCCAAACCTGGTTAATCAGGGTCTCGTCGCCCATGATATCCGGCAGCTCCAATAGTTTGATTTCAACTTTCCTGCCGGCAACTTCATCGCTGAATGTTTTTATGACCCGTGTCACCATACTTTTGGTATCAATCCTCGTTCGCTGGAGTTCGGCCCGGCTCAACCTTGAGAAGGTGAGCAGCGCATCGATGAGATTCCCCATTTCGATGTAGGATTCCGATATGATGTTCAGGTAGCGCAACCCCGATTCATCGAGCTGCGAGGAATTGTTCTTGAGCAGCAGATCAACAAATCCCCCGATATGCCTCAGGGGAGCCCGCAGGTCGTGGGATACCGAATAGCTGAACGCCTCCAGCTCCTTGTTTGCAACCTCCTGCTTTTCTTTCTCCTCATTCTGAAAGACGAGTTCTTTGTTGGCGATCACCAGCTCGGCAGCCCGTTTTTCCTTTTCTTCATTTTGAAATACCAGCTCTTTATCTGCAATAATGAGCTCATTTGCCCGCTTTCCTTTCTCTTCGTTCTGATAGATAAGTTCCTCATTGGCAATGATTAACTCATTGGCCTTGACTTCTTTCTCGGAATTTTGAAAAGCCAGTTCCTTGTTGGCTATGATCAGCTCATCCGCCCGTTTCTCTTTTTCCCGGTTTTGAAAGGCCAGTTCCCGGTTGGCAATAATCAGCTCTTTGGCCCGCTTTTCTTTCTCAGCATTTTGAACCGCGAGCTTTCTATTGGCGATGATCAATTCTGCAGCACGTTTTTCTTTTTCTTCATTCTGATACGCCAGCTCTTTGTTGGCAATGATCAGCTCATCGGCCCTCTTTTCTTTTTCCCGGTTCTGAAAAGCAAGTTCCTTGTTGGCAATAATCAGTTCATCGGCCCTCTTTTCTTTTTCCTGATTCTGAAAAACAAGCTCTTTGTTTGCAATGATCAGCTCTTCCGCCCGCTTTTCTTTCTCTTCATTCTGATAGGCGAGCTCTTTGTTGGCAATGAACAGCTCATCGGCCCGCTTCTCTTTTTCACGGTTCTGAAAAACCAGCTCCTTGTTGGCAACGATCAGTTCAGCAGCCCGCTTCTCCCTCTCCTCAATCTGAAAGGCAAGCTTCTTGTCAGCAATGATAAGTTCCGCTGCAAGCTTCTCCTGATTAGAATTGCCTATTTGCAGACTGCGCAGATCCTTTTTCCCGGTCACTTTTTTCTCATTTTCCATACAGGTACTTCTTGTTCTTAATGCATTAATTTTTTGGAAGGGGAATCGTAAAATAAAATTGGGAGCCTTTCCCCACGCTGCTGGTTACCCGGATCTTGCCGCCGAGCATTTCAACATAGGCTTTGGATATCGACAACCCCAGGCCGGAGCCCTGCATCACTTTTCTTTTGGTGACATCCACCTGGACGAACCGTTCAAATATGGCGCCCAGCTTGTCTGCCGGAATGCCCATTCCCGTGTCCTTTACAAAAAATTCAATGAATTTTCCCTTCATCTCATATCCCAGCTCGATATGACCGGTGAGGGAGTATTTTATGGCGTTCTTGATCAGGTTGGTGAAAACCGAATTGATTTTTCCGGCGTCGGTAGTCAGGGTGACTTGCTGATCCGGCACTGTTTTTTGAAAAATGAACTCCATCCCTTTTGCATCGGTCTCCGGCTTGAATAATGCAACCAGCTTTTTGACTTGTTCGTTGACATTTACTTCCGAGAGCCAAACCGTCATTTGCCCGGCCTCAATTTTCGAAATGTCAACAATGTCGTTGATGATGTCGAGCAGGTGGTTGCCGCAATTCTCAATGATTTCAAGGTATTGCTTTTGCTCTTTAACGGCCAGGTCAGGCTCTTTCAGTAATTCTGTAAATCCCAGGATGCCGTTCATCGGGGTCCGGATCTCGTGACTCATATTAGCCAGGAAGGCCGATTTCAGCAGGTCGCATTCCTCGGCGTGCTCTTTGGCGATGATCAAATCCTGCTCCGCCTTCATGCGCTCGGAGATATCATTATAGGCGATCGCCACTCCATAGTTCTTAACCGGCATGGGCGCAGCGGTTACATTGATCCAGGTGATTCCGCTTTTCCCCTTGTCAATCCCCATCACCACATTTTCAACGATCCGGTTTTCCTTTAGTGCCCGCACACTGGCATATTCCTCAGGCGGAAAGGCAGATCCGTTTATCCGGACAATTTTCCATGCATCCCCCTGAATATTCCGCTTCATTTGTTCTGCTTTCGTAAGCCCCAGAAGTTCTTCGGCTTTGCGATTCGCCTCAACGATTTTTCCAGCGGAATCGGAAATGGTTATTCCCAGCGGAAAAGAATCAAACAAAACCTGATATTTGGCCAGGCTTTTGTTCAGCTCCGACTCCGCGTGCCTGCGTTGGGTGATATCCCGGATATTGCACTGGATAACCTTATGCTCCTTTTCAAGATATACATTGCTGACAAACTCCACATTGATTTTTCTTCCGTCGGCGGTCTCCAGCGGCAGGTCTTCATACCGCACATATTCCTCTTCCTGCAATTCCAGGAACTTGTCGTAATTTGCAACTAGATCCTTAAATGTACCTATTTCCCAGATGGCTTTATCAACGAACTGCTCGCGCGTGTAGCCCAACAGGTTGATCAGGAAAGGATTCACATCCATGATCTGACCCGTTTCCGCGTTGAGGATCAGGATTCCGTCCTGAGCCGTCTCAAACAGCCGCCGGTAACGGTTTTCCGAAATTTTCAATTCCCCGGCAATCCGGGTAATTTTTTCCTTTTTATCTTCAGTCTTTTGTGTCATCTGCATAGGTGAACCTGCAGGCGTAATTTCCGCAACAATACCTCGATGGGTGTTACAAAATCCTGAAAATAAATTGCATAATTCACAGGTTTGGCAACAAGGGCGACCGCAGGTCGCCCGTACGGGCACGAGGTTTCCTAAAATCGTAAATCGTAAATCGTAAATCGTAAATATCTTTTTACCTTAACGCCTGATAATCAAAACCACTAGCCATGAAAAAAACCTCCACCCTCCTCCCCGGGCTGTGTGCGGCCCTTCTACTGCTAACGATATCCGTCTCCGCTCAGGAAAATGCAACATCTGTTGAGTGGAACGGATCGGTGTACACTTTCGGCGGTGCCACGGATATTCTGGGCCTGTCCGTCCCCAGCGACGACATGAGAGTTTTTGATCCCGGTAGCGAAAAGCCGGATGTTTTGAAATCCTTCCCTCCTTGGCCCGAAGCCCGTTCCGGGCATTCGGCGAGTGTTAAGGGCGACAAGATGTACATTTTCGGCGGCAAGAACGCCAACGGGATGTTACTTAACGACATGTGGGAGTTCGACATGAAGAACAGAAGATGGAAAAAGCTGGAACCCACCAACCCTCCCATGCCCCGCTCCGAAACGGTGCAGTGCGTTGTCGGTGATATTGCCTATGTGTGCGGAGGAACCTTTCTCGAAATGGGCTCGCAGGCTTATGTACACGCTCTTAACCTGACCACACCCACCGCGTGGATACCCAAGGCACCGATGCAGGAACCCCTGGAGTCGGCCGGATCCTTTGTCAATGGCGGCCAGATAAATATTTTCGGGGGGAAACTCGACGATTATAATACGGAGCTGCCCGGCAAGCAGCCGAGCTACAGCGCGAATACCTGGCAATATACCCCCACCAGCAACCAATGGCAGGGGAGGACTACCACTGGAACCGTACCGGAGCTGGCCGATTTTGGAATCTGTCAGGATGAAGACCAGAATGCCTGGGTATCCGGTGGGGTATCCTATGATTATGCGGCCCTGTTTACCTACTATCAGAGTTATCTGGCATATATGAATGTTGCCACCGGGGAGTGGACATATCCGGTGGCCACCGATGACCTTTTTGAAACCAGCGGTCACACCCTGGTTTATGTTCCGGACGGCGGGCTGAAAAGTACAGGTAAGGGGAAACTTTACCATATCGGAGGCCGCCAGGCCAACGGGAGAATCACCGAGCGGATCGTGGAATATGATATAGCCACCAAAATCGTCAGGGAAGTGTATCATCCCAGCGGCATCGGCCAGCCCGCCGCTACCGGCTTCTCGCTGAGCCTCTTCCCCAATCCGGCTGAGAAGGAGGTGACCCTTTCATTTACGCTGTCCAAGCCTCTGGAACTCTCAATCCCGATATTCGACCTCGCCGGGCGCCGGGTGCTCGAAGGCCCGCCGGCGAAGGAATATGAGCCCGGAACACATACGCTGGTCCTCGATATTTCCTCACTGCCAGCCGGAATCTATGCGGTGAGGATCAGCAGCAGCACGGGAACGGAAGTGAGAAAGCTCGTGAAAAGATAGGCCGCTGGTCGGGCGAATCCTGACAAATCGGGGTTGTTTATATCCGGATAAAGTAACATCTTGCCGGTAAAATTTACCGAAAGCTATGTTTCTACTGATGATCATCGTTTTTGTTCTGGGCTACCTCGCCATTGCCCTGGAACATCCGCTAAAAGTCAACAAGGCTGCAACCGCCCTGATAATCGCCGCGCTCACCTGGGTGCTCTATATGATCGGGCTGCCCGGTATCCTGGAGCTCGGGTTCAACGAGGGCTGGAATGCCATCAAATCAGCCGATCCGGGTGCCGGCATCCATGAGATGGTCAATTTCGTGGGCCATCATGAAGTGCTGGAACATTTGTCGGAGACGGCCGCCATCATCTTCTTCCTGCTCGGGGCCATGACTATCGTGGAGATCGTTGACCAGCACCGAGGCTTCCAGGTGATCACCGACCGGATCCGGACCACCGGGTTTACCCGTCTGATGTGGATACTGAGCTTTCTTACCTTTTTCATGTCAGCGGTACTCGACAACCTTACCACCACCATCGTGATGGTGGCCCTGCTCCGGAAGCTGGTTGCCGGCAAGGAGCAGCGCTGGCTCATGGCCGGGCTCATCATCCTCGCGGCCAACGCGGGCGGCGCCTGGTCGCCCATCGGCGACGTCACCACCATCATGCTCTGGATCGGCGGCCAGGTGAGCACCGGAGCCATCATAGTGAAAGTTTTCCTGCCCAGCCTCGTGAGCATGCTCGTTCCGCTCCTGGTAATCACCTTCTTTTATCCCAAAATGGATGTGGTACGGCCGGTGGTCAGCGACGCCGACAAGCGGGAGGTCAACACCAAAGGCGAACGTACCTTTATTCTTTCCCTCGGCGTAGGCGCCCTGCTGTTTGTCCCGGTATTCAAAACCCTTACCCACCTGCCGCCCTTCCTGGGCATGCTGTTCGGTCTCGGCGTACTCTGGGTGGTAACCGAGATCATTCACCGGCGGAAGTCAACGGACGACCGCCGCAAGCTCTCGGTGGTCTCCATCCTGCAGAAGGTAGATACCCCAACGGTCCTGTTCTTTTTAGGTATCCTGATGGCTGTGGCCAGCCTCTCGTCGGCCGGGCACCTTGCCCTGCTCGCCGGCTGGCTCGATGAGAACGTGGGCGACATATACGTGATCAATCTCATCATCGGCCTCCTCTCCAGCATTGTCGACAACGTACCGCTCGTGGCCGGCGCCATGGGCATGTATGATATCGCCACCCCTGAGATGATCAGCGCCGCTGCCGATCCGGCCTACCTGCAGGCCTTTGCCAGGGACGGCCTCTTCTGGGAGTTCCTGGCCTACTGTGCCGGCACCGGGGGAAGCATCCTGATCATCGGCTCCGCCGCCGGCGTCGCCGCCATGGGCCTCGAAAAAATCGACTTCATCTGGTACCTGAAGAAAATCAGCTGGCTGGCCCTCATCGGATACCTGGCCGGCGCCGCAACCTACTGGCTCCAGGCACAGCTTATCTGAGAACCGATCAGAAATAGTACCAGATGGTCCGGTATTTCTCCGGATCGGCCTGGTCATGCTGCAGCCGCTGAAGGTAGTCGTATATCGGAGTATCGGTGTATAAATAGTCATCCACAAAGGTTACCCTCGATTCCCAGGGGTAGAAGCGGTAAATCCGTTCCCCGGCCGGCGTGATCATGATGATCTCATGGTCCTGCCCCGACCGGAGGTGCGATTTTCCAAGACGGGGTACATTGAAAACAGGCTCATCCGTACGAACCATGCCCGGCAGAAAGCGGGCTTCCTCCTTGCGCTCCTGCTGCAGACGTGCGATCGGCACCCTGAATGAGGCCGTCTCGGCCTTGCCCTTGGTGTTGAAAGAATAGTAGGGGTCAACCCCGGCCAGCTTCAAAGCACGCCGGAGAGCGGCGGTCTCATACCGCCGGCTGTTGTAGTAGGTGAACACCTGCTGGTTGTACACACTCATTCCGGCCCTGCGAACG
>CAZEKJ010000001.1:0-77649 GCA_964512915.1 uncultured Porphyromonadaceae bacterium | reverse complement strand
CCTTTCGATAGCCTCCGGTGTGATCTCCGTGGGATGCTCGAAATGTGTCACCATGCATACCTCCCGCACCCCGGGCTCGTGATACTTGCCCAGAATCGCCACCAACGCATCCGTGATCCGGAAGGGTAGGGTTACCGGTATACGTGATCCGATACGGATACGCTCAACATGCGAAATGGCAGCCAGCTTCCCGAGAATCCGGGACAGATAGTCATCGGGCAGAATCAGGGGATCGCCCCCCGTAATCAGAACCTCGGTGATATGCGGGTTGTCGCGTATCCACTGAATCGCATTGTCAACCACCCGAGTGCCCACGCCGCCGTCATCCAGCGACCTCACCTCCCAGTTCCGCTGACAGTAGACGCAGAGCTGCGGACAGGTGTCAACCGGCTTCAGGATCACAATATGCGGATACCTCCGGGTGATCCCCTTAACGGGTGATGTGCTCTTTTCACCCATGAAATCCATGTCAACCCGGTTCATGCGGTTAGCCCCCACCTGCTCGCAGTAATCGGTGCCCGGCAGAACCTGCGCCCTGATGGCACGGTCGGCTTCACACAACCCACCACTGTGAAAAAGCGATAAATAGTAAGGGGTAATCTGAAAAGCAATCCCGTTCTTCGTCGCACTCTCCAGTCCCTGCACTTCCTCAGGGGTTAACTCAACCAACTGCTGAAGGGTTGGCAGGTCATTGATAATGTGCGACATGTGCCAGCTATGCAGCTGCCAGTCGGCCTCGCTGCCGCCGAAAAAGGCCAGTATCCGCTCCTTCATCCGGGCATGATCCTCCCGCAGAAAAGGATCCGTTCCCCGGGGAATCAGCCTGATATTCAGATTGATCTTCCCGGCATACGCATTCAGCTTCCTCGACCGCATCTGCGATGCCATCAGGTGATTGTCAGGAAAGGTGAGCTCTTCGTCGGCAATTCCCGATTGCCCGTTGATCCCCCGGAACAGATAAATAAATTCCAGCAGAAACCCCTCCGAAACGCCTGCCAGGCTGCCCGCCGGATCCCGCGCCAGCTTCCGGAGCAAAGAAAGGGCCGACTCCCCGGTGAGCGATTCATTCTCACTTCGGATCACATTTTTTAAAACCCTGATGCACTCCTTGGCATTGTTCCGCTCACAGATATGCAGATGCGTAAGCTTTTGCTCCGAATAAATATTGAAATATCGCCGCTCCAGATCAGCCAGATAATCGAAAAACTGATCCCGGGCCACCGCCCTGCTGTCCGATGCCGCCAGAAGTCCGTATATCACAGGATCTGTCTCCCATAAAATTAGGGCTAGCTCTCTAACGTTATGATTGATAATAATATCCATAAACTTGAAATTTATTGATTTTTCAATTTACGGATTAAATGCCTTAAAATATGTTCTGGTGAGCCGATTTAATGCTATTCTAATAATTCATTTATGAGATCCTAATAATCCGTAAGTATATTGCCAAATTATTAGAAGGAAATATACAGTACGCATAGTCAAAAACTGAGCATCATGGCGCAGAAAAAAATTCCGGATTTATTAAAAGCTTTTATTGTACTTGCGGGACTCATACTAATTCTGGTATTAGTCAAAGTACTACTAAAGGCATAGCAGTAATGCTTTGGATACATTCTTCTGCCAAAATTTTGTACGGCTCGATGTTACCTGACCAGGAATCGTAACGTGCAGTCATCGATTTTGATAAAATAGGCGCCAGCCACTAAATTCTCCACCGACATCTGAATTTTGTCCTGCTCCGATTTTACCGTTATTGAATTCACGGCAATGCCCTGAGAATTAAATACCTCAATGCGAGTATTTACCTTAATGGGACCGGCTACCGTGATAAAATTTTCAGCAGGATTCGGATAAACCGAATAGTTGGAATTCCCGTCGAAAATCTCCCCGGTACTGATGGAACTCAGCCATTGATCGGTACTTGTATCCCACCGATTTGTCAACCAATCAAGGGAGAATCGGCCAAAATACATCTGATAGGTTTCATATTCTCCAACCTCATAATAAATCCCGATTGTTCCATCTTTCAGCACCGTGAGTGACGAATAGGCAGATACGCCTGAATAAATGGTCTTGCGAACCGGCCAGGTTACGCCTTCATCATAACTGAGTAACACACTGACATTTTTTCGGGTGGAGGAATAAGGGATTGAGTGCAATAGTCTGTTTTTCTCCTTTCCCTCAGCCATATTCGTAAATCGCATCAGATCACCGTTGCATGAAGGATCCTTTATGGAGGTTTGTGGGAACGGAACGCCCCAGGTCATTCCCTGGTCCTGTGAAAGATTAAACATTCTGGTGGTTTCTGTCCGGATACTCATTAAAATGGTGCCATTATCCAATTCTGCCAGGCTTGCCTCGTTTCCCTTTGTAGAAGCACAATTCGGTGAAACATCCCAGGATAATCCGCCATCATCGGAAAACAAAACGTAATTCGATATTGCCCTGGTCTTTTTTTCTCTGACCACCAGTGCGGCCATGATACGGCCGGTCGATAATTGAATTGCAGCACCGGAGGAAACAAAAACGCCCTGCCAGGTTTTCCGTACCGGATGCAAGCAATCGCTGCCATATATCTCCGGGGTAATATCGGAAGGCCGGCTCCAGGTCACCCCATTGTCGGAACTTTTAGAAATAAAAATCCGGATAGGGTCGATATTGACTGACTCGTAAAAGCCTTGGTTGCCAGCGAAGATGCAAATAATCTCACCATTATTCCGGTTAACAACCAGTGACGGATCCCCGTAACCTTTCTCCGTGAATTGTCCGGCTATTGTTAGAGGATTGCTCCAGGTTTTTCCCATGTCAATACTGCGCCTCACAACTATATCAATGTTCGCTGGCAAATCCCTGGCTCCATTCCACCGTTTGTCATTCGCAATAACCACTGATCCGTCTTTAGCTGTTACAATCGCAGGAATCCGGTAGCTTTTCGAACCTCCGTCTCCTCCTGAATAGAGTAGTGTGTGGTTAAGCAGAATGGTTCTTCTTCCACTTATGTTGCTAACAGAGGAGATGGATCCATCTGTATTGGTGTAGGTTGTCACTGATGCGGCTACATGGTTTCCCTCAACGGCGTCGTTTCTGATATCTGCCGTTATCCAAAAATAGTTATATCCAACCGATAGCTTTATGCTGCCATTGATAACAATCTTGTTTTTTATGGGGGCCTGAGAGCCGAAAAGTATTGCGGTTGCAGGGTTAAACCTTTCGGATGCTCCATTGTGGTAAACCTTAATGTTCGAAATATCAGCCAGATTATCGGTACCGGTAAGATCAATTGAAATAGATTTTACGATATCATTCTGTGCCGCCGTAATAACCCTGAATCCGGTTAATCTTTCATTAACAGCGCCAACACCTACAGGTAATTCTGTTTTGAATGCTAATACTCCATATCCAAACAGCTGTCCGAATGGGCCTTTGCCAGTAAGGTTGGGCACTTTGTTCTCAACAATGTTTTCGAAGTCAAACGCTGCAACTAATCCGCTCATAGCAGGCTTTGATGCACTCAGGTCTTCCAGAATTTCTGCTTCGGTGAGTGCACGCTTCCAGATGCGAAGTTCATCGAAATGTCCGGGCCAGAATTGATACCTGACCGGATTTGATTCATCAGCCCAACCGCAACCCACCGTCAAATCATAGGAATTTTCTATCTTCTTTTTACCAATGGCAGCATTGTACTCAACATGTAACAGACTGCCATTCAGGTAAATTCTTGACATCCGGTTGGTTGCATCATAAACCCAGGCAAAATGCATCCATCTTCCTTCCTCGAGTTTAACCGCATACGGTGCACCCAGATATGAATTGTCGGAGTTGCGAAGATTAAAAGCTAAATTGGATACAAAACCGAAATTGTAGGTTGAGAGGTCGTATCGTCCTCCTGGCTGGTTAATGTTACCCTTTGAGAAAATGGTATATTGAGTTTCAAAATTGGTTGCTTTAATACGGCAGGTAAGGGTCAAATCTTCCTCAAGCCCGATATTTAAACCTGAATAATTAGGAACTGAAAAGTACTGGTCAATCCCGTTTAGAGTAAGATACTTGCCTTCCGGCAAAACCTGACTCACAACCCAGTGTCCTATTGCCAGGAATAGGGTAGTCAGCAATATTTTGTTTTGGAGATCTCGCATAGGCATCTAAAAAAAGGGATATGGTTTCCGATGTCTCCCATATCCCCGAAAAATAAAAATCAAACCCTCTATTACAGATCAAGTACTAACCCTATGATAAACAGGACCTTTATTCATTTTAAATTAATCTGAGCACTTCCTAAGTACTGAATACCCGAATAGAGTTGGTACTTATAGATGCCTTTCTTGAGCTTTTTAGCCGGAGAGTATAGCAATTGGACCCTCTTCATGGCCTGTTCCGTACCTGAAATATATCCCTTATCAACCACGAACGATGCGTCAGAGTCAATAATCCTGACTTCTTTAGACAAGTCCCCGGCACTGGACAAGATTTTACCACCGGGTATGGTTAAGGTAAAGTTTAATCCCTGTTGGAGGTTGGCCGGCACGTCCATACTGATATTCAGTTTGTTCGTCCTCCGGGCAATCACGGTAAGAATGTTTTTTCTCCCACGTTGCGCTTCCGTTCTGTAATTGTCTGAAAACGGCTTGTTTAGGAGATCGTTCAATTTGCTTTCAAGTCCTGCCTTGTCATTATTGGCAGCAGCAATTCTTTGTTCCAATCCGTCGATTTGCTCTTTAAGTGCTACCGAACTCCGGGTAAGTTCCAGAATCTTCTGATCCAGCTCACGTTTTATGGTTTCAAGATCACTGGCTTTCTTTTTGTAAGTTACCAGTGCGCTTTGGGATTGCCGAAGCCGGTTCAATTCCTTTTCTTTCTCAATAAACTGCTCGCGGGTAGATTCGAGAATAGAACTCAATTCTGCATTCTTGTATCGAAAACTTTCAAGCGTACCTTTAGCCTCATTGAGGGATTTGGTGAGATCAATTTTATCCGACAATGCAGCCTCAAGGCTTAATCGCTCAGCACTCACTTCGTTGGAAAGGTCCAGCGACCTGAAAAATAAAAACCCTGAAGCGAGCAAAAAGATCACTCCAACCGCCAGTGCTAAATTCCTTTGATTTTTAGTATTCATGTTCATTTGAATTACCGGATTATCAGTGTTGCAAACCTAAACCCTGATAATTAGGAACTAATGAACCAAATATTAAGAAGTACTTAAATATGGGATCTGCCGGTTTCTATCATGACACCGGGAGCCACACCGTAAACCGGGATCCTTTCCCAACTTCCGAGGTCACCGTAACCATACCTTTATGCAAGGAAATTACTTTTTCCGCTAAAGAAAGACCAATGCCATGCCCTTCACTTTTTTGCGCTCCGGCACCGCGAAAAAACGGCTGAAAGATCAATGCTAACTCAGATTCAGGAATACCGTAGCCATGATCCAGAATAGTAATGATGAGGTGCCCGGCATTTCTAGACAAGGAAGCCTCAACAGTGTGATTATCTGAGTATTTACAACCGTTCTCTATAATATTACCCAAGGCAGCCTTTAAAAGGGGTTCATTGCCGATGACCGTTAAAAGGTCTTCATCGATTAGTTGGTCGGGAACGAAAACGTTGACCGAGAATTCTTTGTAGTTGGTTAAAATGTCTCTCCTTACCTGCCAAACTAAATCATCAATGCGAAAACGGTCGAAATTTGAGATAGTCAACTCACTGCTTGCCTGTGCCAGCAATAAAAGCTTCTTTGATAATTGATTAAGTTTTTTCGATTCGGCACCAACTCTGGAAAGCGTTTTAATATACTCCTCAACCGAACGAACCTTCATCAGGGCAATTTCAACATGACCCGTTATAACTGTTAAAGGTGTATTCATTTCATGCGAAGCATTGGCAATAAAGTCCTTTTGCATCTGAAATGAGGTTTCGAGGCGCTCCAATAACCGGTTGAAAGTGTTCGACAGGCGGGCAATCTCGTCCTTGCTGGAGCCGGTTTCCAAC
The DNA here is from genome assembly GCA_964512915.1 of uncultured Porphyromonadaceae bacterium. GTDB lineage: Bacteria > Bacteroidota > Bacteroidia > Bacteroidales > UBA12481 > UBA12481. The sequence goes on along the minus strand of CAZEKJ010000001.1, from coordinate 71,661 downwards.
CGGGCATTCAGATTGGTAATCCCTATCTGATCAACCTGGGAAATAACCTGATTAATGGGCTGGACCGCTCTTCCGGCGAAAACTTGTCCGGCCAGATAAACAATAACCAAACCGATCCCATAAACCAGAATGAGTATCAGCCGTAAACTTGCCAGTTTTTTGAATCCATTCAGGTCGATTCCGGCAACAAAAACCACAACCCTGTCCTTGTCACTGGTATAAAACTTCCCCAGGAATTCATACCGGTTTTTCTTTCCACTAATGCGACCATCGATTCTGACCTGGTTTATTAAGGCTGTATCAATTTGGATCTCGTTCTCCAGGTCATTTGAAAATAATTCCTGATTCTGATGGTCATAAATGATGATCCGTTCAAACGGGAGACTGAGGGGATTGTTGAGTTCGATCTTTGTAAGAACCTCAGCATTAATCTCGTCGATATCGACGAGCATTTGACCCACACTGGTTGCTTTGGCTTCTAAACGGTCATATAATTGGTCGATCCTGGCCTTGGCGAAAGAAATGTAAATAATCAGGTAAAGGAGCAGCTGTATCACTCCAACAATTAAAGTAAATTGAATACTTATTTTTTTACGGATTTCCATTTATCGGGTATCTAAGGTATAGCCCATACCGTATCGGGTTTGGATTAATTTCGGTTCAAAATCACGATCGATCTTCTTACGTAGCTGATTGATAAATACTTCCACCACATTCGTTCCGGTATCGAAGTTTACATCCCAAACTTTCTCAGCGATAGTGGATTTGGATACAACCTTTCCCCGGTTGCGCATCAGGAATTCAAGAAGGTTATATTCTTTGGCGGTTAATTCGATTATTGAATCTCCTCTTCGGGCATACTTCTTGTTTAGATCCAGTTCTAAATCCGCTACTTTCAAGGTTGCCCCGGCGATAAATCCGGCAGAAGAACGTTTCGACAGGGCCCCAATGCGAGCCACCAGCTCTGAAAACTCAAATGGTTTTACCAGGTAATCATCGGCCCCGGCCTTAAAACCATCCAACTTGTCCATAGTCGTACTCAATGCGGTCAGCATCAAAATCGGAACGTTTATATTCTTCTCCCTTATTTTCTGACACACGTCAAATCCATTCATGTAAGGCAATTTCACATCGAGGATAATCAGATCGAAGGAATCGCTTGCTGCCATGCGGTAGCCTATCATCCCGTCATAGGCACTGTCCACATCGTAACCAGCCTCTGTCAGCCCTATCGTAAGGAATTCAACTACATTGACTTCATCTTCAATTATCAGTATTCGCATTCCGATTTGTTCATGGTTGATACTGTCGCCTCATTTGAATTATCAATTTACGGATTAAAGTCCCTATTTTTATCCATCACGAGCCGATTTAATTGAATTTTAATAAATGACATGGACACATCCCTGCAATTAATCCTGATCTGCGGAATCATCATCGTCGCCTATCTGATCGACCTGTTTGCCAGGCGAACCCGGATACCGGCCGTGCTCTTCCTGATCGCACTGGGGGTGCTCATCCGCCAGCTCAGCGACCGCTTCGCCATCATCAGCTTTGATTTTACCACCATCATACCGGTGATCGGCACCTTTGGACTGATCATGATCGTTTTCGAGGGGGCCCTGGAGCTCGATTATCAGAAGCAGAAAAACCGGATGATCCGGAATGCCTTCCTCGCCAGTCTCACCATCCTGATCGCCACGGCCGCGGGCATCACTGCCATGTTCATGTCGCTTACCGATCAGGCCCTGCACACCGCCCTGGTCAACGCCATCCCGCTCAGCATCATCAGCTCGGCCATCGCCATCCCCTCCGTGGTGCAGATGACGAAAAAAACCCGGGAGTTTATAACCTATGAGAGCACCTTTTCCGATATCCTCGGGATCGTCCTGTTCAACTATGTGATCTCCTACAGCGCCGTCAACGCGGTGGTTTTCCTAATGCTGGGAGCCGAGCTGATCCTGGTCGCCCTGCTCTCCCTCGCGGTCTGCCTGCTGCTCCTCTTCCTGCTGAAAAATATCACCCACCAGGTGAAATTCATCCTGATTATCGCGGTAATGGTCCTGATGTTCGCCATCGGGAAATATTTCCACCTCTCCTCACTCATCCTGGTGCTGGCATTCGGACTCTTCCTGAAGAACCTCCACCTGTTCCAATGGCCCTGGTTCCGGAAATATTTCGAATACGCGGATTTCGGCAAGGACTTTCACCTCCTCCACCAGATTACCGCCGAAGGAGTGTTCCTGGTTAAGACCTTTTTCTTTGTCATCTTCGGGTTTATCATCGACTTCAGCGAACTCCTGAACCACGATACCCTGATCACGGCCGGGGCCGTAACCGCCGCCATCTACCTCATCCGCGCTCCCTTCCTCCGGCTGATCACCGGCCATTTCATGCCCGAAACCTTCATCTCCCCCCGCGGCCTCATCACCATCCTCCTATACCTCAGCATCCCCGCCGAACATGCCATCCGCCAGGTCGGCGCCGGCGTCCTCTTCCTCGTAGTCCTCATCACCAGCTTCATGATGCTGCTGGGACGGAAAGAACAACCGGATCTTTCACCATGAAACTCCTCCTCCTCTCCCTCCTCCCTGGCACCCTTGCAACAGAAACAACCTCCGTCAACCTTATCACCGGATGACCGATTACTGCAAAAATTGCATGAACTGTTTAACAATGAGATCAATAATAACTAACCACTGCTCCAACTGGTCACTGGTCACTGGTCACTCTTTCGCGTCACGCATCACGATTTCACGCGTCCCGATTCTTCACTATCTTTCACTTTGAAACCCTGATCCTCTCCCAATACAAGAATCAAAATAGCTTCTGAATTGACAAAAGCCTGCGGAAGTGTCAAAATTAAACAAGGATTTTTCTTTGTGTCAAATTGTGCTTATATTTGACAAAAGAAAAAAATAATGTCAAACCAAGCTCAATACGATCGAAATATCCCTTACAACCACTTGCCATTATTACCACCGAGTGATGAGAAGGTGGTCACGGTTGATGTTTTAATAGCCTTAAACAAGGCAAACAAAGCACTTGCGGAATTAAAAGGATTAGCCCGCAAACTCCCTAATCCAGCTATGTTGGTAAATACTATTGCGCTTCGGGAAGCAAAAGCCAGTACAGAGATTGAGAATATTTTTACCACTGATGATGAACTGTACAAATCCCTTCACATTGAAAGTTCTGAATTGAAAGGAAATGCTAAGGAGGTATTGTTCTATCGCCAGGCATTATGGTCGGGGTATAAAGAAATAAAGGAGAATGAACAAGTATCAATCGATACATTGATTAGAGTTTATCAGGAAATAAAGCAAGTAAAGGATGGTATACGACCACCACAAACCGAGACTGTAATAAAACGGAGAAGAAGTGGATTGCTCGGGGGAGCTATCGTTTATACCCCACCAAGAGGAGTTGAGATAATAACTCAAAAGCTCCAGAATTTATTGTCATATGTAAATGATGACGTGACATATGACTATGATCCCTTGATAAAGCTTGCTGTCTCTCATTATCAATTTGAAGCGATACATCCATTTCGTGATGGAAATGGAAGAACCGGAAGAATTTTGAACCTATTACTATTACTTCAAAAAGGACTACTTGAATTGCCAATTCTATATCTAAGTGCGTATATAATAAAAAGCAAAGAAGAATATTATGAATTATTGAGTTCAGTGACTACACGGCAAAATTGGAGAGCCTGGATAAAATATATGCTGAAGGCAATAGAAGAAACCTCATTGTATACAATAAAAAAAATTGAAGAGATCGACCGCCTGTTTGAAATCACTCATTCTTTAATTGTCAGCAAGCTCCCGCATATAAGAAAGGAAACTGTCGAAAAAATCTTTGAACAACCCTACACCAGCCCTAAAAGATTAATGGGTCAGGACATCAAAAGTCTTAATACAGCTAAAAAGTATCTCAATCAATTAGAGGAGCTGGGAATTATGAGCTCTACTAAAATCGGGAAAGAAATTGTCTATTTAAATATCGATCTATTTAATTTGCTATCAGAATCTTAATATTATCTGCCAGTCCTGATGCTTCCGCGTCCCGTGTCACGCATCACGCATCACGCATCACGCGTCCCGATTCTTCACTATCTTTCACCATGAAACTCCTCCTCCCCCTCCTCCTCCTGCTTACCCTTGGAACAGCATCCTCCCCCGGCAAGCGCGAAAATAACCTCGTGCAGCTCCGCAAGGACTTTGTAAACCCGCCGCTGAGCAGCAAATCCCGGCCGCTATGGTTCTGGAACAAACCCCTGAGCCATGAACAGACCCGAAAGGTGATGACCGCCTCCCGCGAGGCCGGATATTACGGCCTGGGCATCCTGCCGTCCTACGGCATGACCCCCGATTTCATGACGCCGGAATTCCTGGATCAGTATAAATATGCCGTGGAAACCGCCGACAGCCTGGGAATGAAGCTCTACCTGTACGACGAATACTATTTCCCCAGCGGCATGGCCGGCGGTCAGCTCGTAAAACAATATCCGGAAGCCGTGTCCAAACGCCTCGATATGCAGGTGACCGAAGTTACGGGCGGCCTCCCGGTAACCCTGCGCATGTCCCCGGGCACCTTCCTCGGCGCCGTCGCCATGGAAACCCAAACCCTTCAACGCATCAACCTTTCAAACACTATACCCAATCAACCAGTTCAACCTCTTCAACCACTTCAACCAATTCAACCAATTCAACCTCTTCAACCACTTCAACCAATTCAACCTCTTCAACCAATACCTTTCTCCCTCCCCCCCGGCCATTGGAAGGTAATGATCTTCACCCTCTCCCCCGATAGCTCCTCGGAGCGCAATCATGTCGACTACCTCAGCCCGGAGGCGGTGGACCGCTTCATCGACCTCACCTACGAGAAATATTACAACGCCTTTCCCGATCATTTCGGAACCACCATCGACTATGCCTTCTACGATGAGCCCTGCCTGCGCTGGGTTGAGGGCGGCCGCACCTGGACGGGCGATTTCAACGCCAAATTCGAAAAACGCTACGGATTCAGCCCGATATTGCTCTATCCGGCCCTCTGGTTCGATATCGGCCCCGAAACCCAGGCCGCACGAAATTATCTCCTGGGCTTCCGGGCGGAACTCTTCGCCGCCGGATTCCCGAAAACCATCAACGACTGGTGCCGTAACCATGGAATCCAGCTTACCGGCCACGTGGACCAGGAGGAGATCCTCAACCCCGTGGCCACCTGCGGCGACCTGATGAAAGCCTTTAAATATCAGGATATACCGGCCGTTGACCAGATATTTTATTACGGCAGATCCTCCTTTATTTATAAGGTAATCAGCTCAGCAGCAAATAATTACGACCGTCCCATCGTAGCCACCGAGTGCTTTGGCGCCATCAGCCGCATGCCGGTGAAAAACCTGTATAAGGAGTCCATGGACCAGTTCGCCAAGGGGATCAACCTGATGGAACCGCACGCGGTATGGTACACCGATGCGGTGGATATCCAGCCCGATCTCTCGCCCGCGAGCGCAACGTTCGGCGCGGCGCTGCCGGCTTTCAACGAATATATCGGACGGCTGCAGGGCCTGCTGCAGGGCGGCCGGCATATCGCCGACATCGCCATCCTCTATCCGATCGCATCACTGCAGGGCCGGTACCATTTCGGCGACGGCGACCCGGGCATGGGCGGGGTGATCCCGGCCGAAGCCGACTACCTTGATATCGGCGAGATGCTCTCCCTCGATATCCGTCGGGATTTTACCTATATCCACCCGGAAATCCTCGATGAGAAATGCCGCGTAAGGAAAGGAAAACTGCAGATGGCTAACAGCGTCAACCCGGAGGAATTCAATGTCTTCATCCTCCCCGGCTCCCAGACCATCTCCCTCGCCAACCTCGAAAAAATCCGGAATTTCAACGAAAAGGGCGGAACCGTGATCGCCACCTCCCTGCTGCCCACGCACGCCGATGAATTCGGAAAGGACGAGGCCGTGAGGAACATCATTACCTCGATATTCGGGGAAGGTGCCGCCGACACGCCCGGCATGATGCGGGTAACCGCCTCAAGCACCTGGAATACAGGCGGTTTTATTCCTTCGTACGCGGTTGATAGCCGTCCCGCTACCGGCTGGAAGCCGGCCCAGGCATCACTCAAGGGGGAATGGATCGAGATCGCGTTTGGCGGGGAACGGAAAGTCAGCGGCATCCGGGTCACCGGTCCCGATGAGCAGTCCTGCGCCTTCCGGGTTCAGTACCCGCGCGGTGAGGAAAAGGTTGATGCCGGCCGCTGGGAAGGCGCCGCCCGGATGAAGGAAGTGACGTTCCCGGCCATTACCGCCCGCAGCATCCGCATCCTCCTGGAATCAGGCGAGCCCAACAAAATAGTGTTCTCGGAGATCGAAATCCTCGATGACAAAAACCAGAATATCCTGTCCGGATTAAAAACCTCCCTGGTAAAAACCAACGACAAGGGCGGCAAAGCCTTTTTCATCCCGGCTCCCAATCCCGCCCTCCTGCAGAACATCCTCGAGAGCAGCGGCACCGCCTGCGACGTGCGCTTCGAACAGAACCCGGCGGTCACCGGCGGAAACCTCACCTATATCCACAAAAAAGGTAACGGCCGCGATATCTGGTTCTTCGCCAACTCGTCCGACACCCCGGTCGACGTTCCGGTCCTCCTCAAAGGCTCTTTTCGCCTCCAGCTATGGAACCCGCATACCGGACAAACCGCCCCCTGCACCGCCCTGCCCGAAAAGCAGCAAGGCATGCAATACACGAGGGTACAGCTGAAACTGGGTGCGGTGGAATCGGTGGTTTTGGTGGCGGAATAGCAGGGCAGCACAACGCTCACTGGGCCGGGAGATACCGGCATTCGCCGGTATGACAGCCATGATGTTCCGGCCAGCCTTACCATCGCCCCAACTGGTCACTGGTCACTGGTCACTGGTCACTGGTCACTGGTCACTGGTCACTCTTCCACTTTTCGTTCCATCCCCGCTGATCGTGAACAAAAATGTCGAACCCCTTCCCGGCTCCGATTCCAGCCGGAAGGATCCTCCCAGCATTTCCACAAAGGCCGATGAAATGGTGAGTCCCAGCCCGGAGCCTTCATAGCGCCGGCCGGGCGACTGATGCGCCTGATTGAAACGCCCGAAAATGGCCTTCTGGCTCTCAGGGGATATCCCGATGCCGGTGTCACGGATAAAAAACTCCGTATGGTCTTCCTGCATCCGGCACCCGGCCTCAATGAAGCCCTGATCGGTGAATTTTATCGAATTCTTGATCAGGTTAATCAAAATGGATTCGAGCTTGAATTTGTCGGTAAAGATGGTATGCCGGCCGGTTGGAAGATCATTCTTTATTCTGAATTCGAGTTTCTTGCGGTTGAGTTCCGGCATAAAAAACTCATTCATATACGTAAAAACCTGATCCAGATCAACTTCCGAGATCTCCAGGTTTACCTGGTTGCTCTCAATCTTGGCAATCTCTATGATGTTGTTGATGGTTGAAAGCAACCGTTCACCACTCCTGCGCACAATTTCACGAAACTGCTCCTGCTGGTGAATCGGTAATTCGGGATCCTCCATCAATTCCAGAAAACCCAGGATCCCGTTCATCGGGGTACGGATCTCGTGACTCATGTTTGAGAGGAAGGCCGATTTCAGCCGGTCGCTCTCCAGCGCCCGGTTTTTTGCTTCAACCAGTTCATCCATCGCCTGCTTCCTCGCCGTGATGTCCTGAACGATCACTTGGAAAGCCGGCTTGCCGTCATAAGTCATGGTAGTTGCAATCACCTCTCCGGTAATAGTGGAGCCGTCCATCCGGATATACACCTCTTCAGCCGGATAGACATGGGTGTCACCATCCATATAGCGCCGGGCGCGCGCCCGGGCCTCAGCGATATAATCGGGGTGTACTATCTCATCAATGCTTTTGCCGAGGACCTCTTCGGGACTGCTGGCTCCCAGCAGTTTAACTCCGGCCGGATTGATAAAGGTAATCTTGTTTTCAACGATGGCCCCGATCATCACAGGCGCCTCGTTGAGAAGGCTGCGGTAGCGCAACTCACTGTCTGCCAGCCGCTCCTCGGCAGTGATCCGCTGGAGGGTGATGGCACCCTGACTGGCAACCTGTTCGATCAGTTCCTTCAGGCCCGATAAATCCTGCCGGGTGAGAATGGCCAGGCTTCCAAACTGGTACCCTTTCGATACCAGACCGATGACGTAAATGCGGTTGATTCTCAGTATTTTCTCCCCTATCAGGGCCATGGCTTTCGGAATCTTTCCCCCGCTGAAACTGTGCAGTCCGCCTTCGAGAATTTCAAGCTGACCGGTGTTATATAATTGGATTATGAGAGGATCCATCTCTGACACCTGGTAGTCATCATGCGCGGGATCCGTACCTATTCTCGCGGCCATCCGGGCCCAGGCTTTGGCCATTCCCGCGATATGTGCTACCCGCAGGTCGCCTGTTTTTGAATCAAGATGCGTGGCTATAACCAGCCCGCCATCAACCAATGACCTTACTTTCTCAGGCAGGATTCGGAACAGCTCCATCTTATCATGCGTATTGAGCAACTCCCGCTGCAATTCACCCGTGATCCGGGCCGTGCGGTAATTCTCCGAAGGCCCGGGAGCGGTCTCCACAGAACTTCCCCTCCGGACATGATTCCGTTTATTCCAGATAAAATGCATGTTTCGGGCAGATGCGTATTAAAATTCCTATTCCTGTGATAGTAAAAATACAGGATTATCCGGTCATGCCCCATTAAAACGGTGATCATTCGTCAAATAGCTGCAAATCACGGGTCACTGGTCACTCTTCCGCATCCCGCATCACGCTTCCCGATTTATCCCTACCTTTGCCTCAAAGCACCAAACCGCATGCGCCTCCTCATCGTTGAAGACGAAGTAAAAGTGGTCGATTTCCTCCGGATGGGACTCACCGAGGCCGGCTATGAGGTGGAGGCTGCCTTCGACGGGGAGATGGGCGTGCGGCTGGCGCTCTGCAAGTATTACGACCTGATCATCCTCGATGTGGTTTTGCCGGTCTTCAACGGCTTCGAGGTGTGCCGCCGTATCCGCGAGGTGAACGTGGCTGTGCCGATCCTGATGCTCACGGCGCTGGGCACCACCGACGACAAGCTCGACGGGTTCAATGCCGGTGCCGACGACTACCTCCTGAAGCCCTTTGAGTTCACCGAGCTGCTGGCCCGCCTCAAGGCGCTGTCGAAGCGCTCGGCTCCGGGCTACCTATCGGGATACACCCTGAAGGTCTCCGACCTGGAGCTCGACCTCAACAAAAAATCCGCCCGCCGGGGCGATACCCTCATCGAACTCACCGCCAAGGAGTATGCGCTGCTCGAGTTCCTCATGCGCAACAAGGGCCGGGTGGTTTCGCGCGCGGAGATCGCCGAAAAGGTGTGGGAGATCACGTTCGATACCGGAACCAATATCGTGGACGTATACATCAACCTGCTCCGGAAAAAGATCGACCGGAATTTCGAGCCCAAACTGATCCAGACGCGCATCGGGCTGGGCTATACCCTCGACGCCGAATAGATGGAGATCCGCAAGAAAATAAGCCTCCAGTTCACCGTCATTGTCGCCGTGATCCAGCTGCTGCTCTCGGTGGCCATCTATTTCTCCTTTGCCCAGAGCCGCGTGGAGGACCTCTATTCGCGCCTCGACGCCAAGGCCGCCAGCGTGGGGCAGATGCTGGTGGACATCGAGGAGATCACCCCGGAGGTTCTCAGGAAGATCGAATGGAACAACCCGCTCAGCCTCCCCGAGGAAAAGATCATCATCTACGGCCCCAACGATTCGCTGCTCTTCTCCACCAATACCGATGAGGTGATCAGCATCAGCCCGTCGAAAATCGCCCAGGTGCGCGTATACAACCGTGCGCGCACACGGTTCGGCCAGTATGAGATCCTCGGACGGCTCTACACCAGCGGCAGGGAGCAGGTGGTGGTCTTCGTGGGCGCCATCGACCTGTACGGCTACAAGAAGCTCACCATCCTCGGACTCATCCTCCTGATCGTGTTCGTGGCCGGACTGGTGATCGTGTACTTCGCCGGACACCTGTTCGCCGGCCGGGCCGTGCAGCCGATCCTCGCGGTGATGTCGCAGGTGGACAACATCGGGGTATCGAACCTCAACGCCCGCCTCCCCGAGGGGCCCAGCAAGGATGAGATCGCCCGGCTCGCCGCCACCTTCAACAAGCTGCTCGGCCGGCTCGAGACCTCCTTCCAGATGCAGAAGAGCTTCATCGCCAACGCATCGCACGAGCTGAATACGCCGCTCACGGTGGTAACCGGACAGATGGAGGTGGTGCTGATGAAAGCCCGCACCAACAAGGAGTACACCGAAACCATCACCAACGTGCTCTCCGAGATCCGCAACCTCAACCAGCTCTCGAAAAAACTGCTCCTCCTCGCCCAGGCCAGCACCGAGCTCACCGGCTCCAACTTCTCGCACCTCCGCATCGACGACCTCCTCTGGCAGGTCCGTACCGATATTTTAGCCCGATATCCGTCGTTCTCCGTGCCGATCGAGCTGCAGGACGACCTCGACGACGAAACGCAGCTCACCGTGTCGGGCAACGAGCTGCTCCTGAAAGCCGCCATCTCCAACATCGTGGAGAACGGCTGCAAGTATTCCGGTACCCACGAGGTGACCGTGCACCTCTCCCGCGAAAACGACGAGCTGGTGATCCGCTTCACCGATCAGGGCATCGGCATCCCCGAGGCCGAGCTCGGCATGATCTTCCAGCCCTTCTACCGCAGCAAGTCGCTCAAGGGCGGCGGCGGCCACGGCATCGGCCTCTCCCTCGCCGAAAAAGTGATCGCCCTCCACAAAGGAACCCTCACCGTTACCTCGGCAGTGGGCAAAGGATCGGTGTTTGTGATCCGCCTGCCCCTCATTTTAATCACATTTTAATCCCGTTTTCATTTCACGCTCATCCCGTTAGCCTACATTTGACCATTGATTTGCAAATCATACACACGTCTGCTGCAAGTCTGACAAGGTTTAGTGCGTTAATGATGATTAAATTCTTACAGGGACATGGCGGGAAACCGACCATGTCCTTGTCAGTTAATACCGGTTGCCGGTTGCCGGTTGCCGGTTGCCGGTTAGCGCCAGAACTCTCATTGGCACATTGGCACATTGGCAAATTGGCACATTATCACATTCCACACTAAAGAAAGGTAACCTTTCAGCTGAAAATCGGATTAATAACATAAGCCTGATTTACGCATGAAAGCTCTCTCCTTCCTCGACCTGGTCATCGGTATGGTTTTTATTTACCTGCTGTTCAGCATTGCCTGCTCCGCGCTATGGGAGATGGTGGCGAACCTGCGAAACGCCCGCGGCCGGATGCTGCGGAACTGGTTCCTCACGAATTTCCGCCGGGGGGAGGATACTTCCGCCGGCGAAAAAATCCTCAGCCATCCGCTGATCCGCGGACTGGAAGGTCCGAAGGGCAAGTCGCCCGGATATATCTCCCCGAGAATCTTTGCCGAAGTGATCACTGATCTGGTGCTGCACGAGAAACCCACGCCCCAGGACGAACCGGAGAGAGCGGCCGATATCCGCACACTCCGCGAAAAGCTCTCAGTCACCAATTTCCTGCCCGATGCTATGCAGCGGGTTTTTGTGCAGCATGCGGAGGAGAGTGAGGGAGTTAAGGGAGTGAAGAAGAGTATCGGGGAGTGGTATGCGGAGGTGCAGGTGCAGCTGACGGCTGTGTATAAGCAAAAAGTACAGCGGTGGATTCTGATGATCGCAGTGGTGCTGGTGGTGGCGGTGAATGCCGATACATTCCGGCTGGCCTCCTGGCTCTGGACCAGCGAGGAGAGCCGCGTGGCGCTCGTGAAGGATGCACGGGAATTCCTTACCGACGAAATGGTGGCCCGGCAGATCGAAGGAATCCGAACCACGCAGGAGAACCCTATGGCCCCGCAATCGGAACGAAAATCGGCCACGGCCCTGGTGAACGCCACAAAAACCCTCGACAAGGTGAACCGGGAGGTTCAGGATGCCGGCATGCCGGTGGGGTGGGACAGCGAAGCGGTCGCCATCACGGGGTTCTGGGCCCTCATAAAGAAAATCGCCGGACTCCTGCTCACCGCCTTCGCCGTTTCACTAGGGGCACCGTTCTGGTTCGACCTGCTGAACAAAATCGTGGTTCTCCGTTCCCCGGCAAAAAGAGCGGGCAAGGGATTAGACACTGATTGTTGATAACGGGTTGAAATCTATCGGGTTACCAGGGGGTAACCTTTGCGAATAATCGAGGATTAAAATATGGAGGAACGGATTTCTGTAAGATGGATTTGTCCGTTTGCTCCCGGGGATATGGCCGAAAATCTGGGCAAAGGACGGCAGAAGCATTTTATGGGATCAATTAATTTTTTTTAGTATTAAAGGGCATATGTTTTAGTTTTTGTTTTCATATAATTGAAAGGGTGCCCAAAATACTGGATTGTGATAATTCTGACTAGAAAGAAAATGTCTTTTTGTTAATGTCAATGCTACATTGGGGGGAGAGCCTTCACAAATATATTTATAAAATACTTCGTTAAATAATTTGGTTGGAAGGTCGTATATTTTCCATAGTGAACCTAAAATATAAACTGTTTTTGAATGGGAGAATGATTTTAAGAAAGAAATAGTACCTTCTGCCGTTTGAGATAGATCTAACAGCGTTTCACAGCTGCTAAGTGATATTAACTCGTTTTTAAATGGTATTTTATGAAGTACCGGGAGAAATAAGCTTTCAAGGTCGTCGGAAAGAGCTAAACGGTTGAACGATATTATAGTGTCATTAATAATACTATGGGCTGAAATATGCAGGATTCTCGAGTTGATTCCGTATTTAAAAACATTTTTCAACGTTAGAGAATCCCCCTTAAAAGTACGTGAAGTAAAATGGCTGTTTTTAAAGCATGTAGCTATTACATCAATCTCTTCTTCACTATTAGGGATTTTGACCAATTTATTATTTGTGTAGATTGATGAAAATCCACAGAAATCTGATTCGTAGTTTTTATGGTGTTTTTCTCCACTAAAGTTCCTGTTCAGGAAAGATAGAGAACAGTTCAATTCGAAACGATTTATAAGAAAATCTAATTCTCCTGATTTTGTTCGGTATTTTAAGGCATCAAAAGGGATCCTACTTGTTAGTGATTCAGGAATAATTATTAATGTTTTAGTTTTTATTGACGGGATTAAGGGAGTAATTAACAGTTCACCAAGGACCTTTCCTATTGAATCAACACATTCATAATTTATTAATTTGATAGCTTTTGCATAGTTCGCAATAGTTGAAGAAAGATTGATTTTGGTCTTAGTACAATATAGCAGTATTTGATCTTTACAGTATAAATGAATATAAACTTCATCGGAAGTGAAATAGTAATCCAAATATGTTGTGTTATGTATTTTCTTAGTTTTGAATTCTATTGCAGAATTAACATTTTCAATATACTGGATAATCTGATTTTTGAGAAGTTTTTCATTCTCAAATCTAGAATTTTGGTTTGAAAGGTCCTCTATTATAAGACTATCAATGTTTAATGAGTTGGAAAGTATATATTCATTACCAGATGCTAAAAAATTGGTTAAAAGATTTAAACTACTCATTGTCTGTTGACATTGTTTTTCAATCTTCAGATTGTCACTTAGCAAATTAAGTTCATTGCCAAAGTTCATTACACTTAAAGTTTTATATATCTCCGATATTATTGATGTGCGTGGGACAGTTTTTGGTAATTCCTTATCAAGGAATTTTGCTGATATTATTGATTGATCAAAAAATTGTTTGTGAAGATGGAGAAAAGGATTCGTATATAAGAGATTATAATCTTTATCAATATTCGTCAAGAGACATGACACTGATGTATTGAAAGTTTCGAATGAATCTATTAAGTACTCTGGATCTCCTGATAAGTAATAATATGCTAAATTAATTTCAATTCTATCTGTATTTGTATAGAAGTAATCGGATATTAGGAATTTCAAAGAATCTGCATTTATCGACCTTAAATACATCATGCATAAAGAATTGTGAAAGTTTGCTGAGTCAATCATCCCTAACTTGAGATAAGATAATGAGAGATTGTTATGATATGTTAAGTTTCTTTTAACATGATTTGAATTTTTGTTTGCTGATGAATTCAAAGCTTGAGAATAAAAATCAATGCTGTTATTAAAATCATTCATAGAGAAATATACATTCCCGATGTTATTTAAAACAATTGGGATATTATCAATTGCTTCAACAGAACGATAATAATTCAGACTTTTATGGAAATATGTCAGACTTTTCTCGAAATCATTATTTTCCTGGTAAACCAAGGCAATATTATTTAAGATTTTTCCTAGATCCTTAGACTCATGGAGATTATCGTATATCCTAATAGTCTCGTAGAAATTTCTAGCACTTGCCTCCTTCCGTCCAAGTTTTAAATAGCATAATCCTATATTGTTTTTAATAACAGCAGCTACTTCAGAATACCCATTAATGAATGGCTGCTTAGTAAATTTCTCTGATTCTAAATAGTAAATGAGCGAGTTAGTATAATCAGAAAGTGAGTAATATGAGCGTCCGATTCTGTAAAAATAGAACCAATAGTTTTCAAGTTGTTGATTTTCCTTGAATAGAAGTTTTAAAGCTAGTTTATTGTAGAAAATTGAATTTATATGCTCGTTTTTCCTGTGGAATAAATCCGCAAGTTGTGAATATGATGTTAATAATTCCGAAAAATAGTAATTCTGAGAATCTTTGCTGTTTATAAGCGACAAAAATCTTTGATGAAGAGTAATGGATGTTTCATATTTGTTATGGTAATATGCTGATTTTGCCAACTCAAAAAGGGTTTTAATCTTCGAGGTATCGTTCAAAGCATTTGTGGAATTCATCCAATTAAAAACTATCCTCTCTTCATTATTGGTTAAAACGCGAGTCAATTCTGAAATATTTTTTTCCCCCCAAATTGTTTGCGCGATAATTGGGAAGTTTACAATTGCACAAGTTGCTATTGTTGCAAGCCAGAATTTTATGATGAATTTTTTTTTCACCGATTTTGAAATGAACAAATCACTAAACCTGACCATGCAATGACAAAAATATTTTCGATATTTTGTTAAATTATAATGTGCGATTTTTCTTGGAAACATTTTTTTGCCCATCTTCCCGGGGGCCCTTTGGATGTCGGAATTACGCAGGAAAGGAATGGACGGGCCCCCGGTGATGGATCGTTAGTAATTGGGGTTACTAAACAGGAATTATCTTCAGGCTTAACCGGCAACTGGTAACCGGCAACCGGCAACTGTCTTTAACCGGCAACTGGTAACCGGCAACCGGCAACCTCTTTGAACTCAACTTTGAAAAGAACTCGTACCTTAGTCGGTACATCTATTAATCCGGTTTCGTGTGGAAAGGTTACCCCTGTTTGAGCGTCATTTGGTCAAAGAGTTGGCGGAAGAGCGGCTGCGTGCTATTGCTGAGGCGGTTGCATTTCGCATTGAGCAGGAGCCCGACCCCGGATTGCTCACCGGACTGGCCGGAGAGGCCATTTTTTTATATCAGTACGGTCGGACCTTTGCGTCCGACCGCCACGAAAACCTCGGTTTTCTCGCTTTGGAGCGAACCCTGCGCATGGTTGAGAAAGGGTTCAGCTGGCCCTCCTTTGCTTCGGGACTCGCCGGCATCCGCTGGGCGCTGCACTACCTGGCCGCCCAGCAGTTCATCCGCCCAATCGACGCCGCCGCCCTCGACGGCATAGAGCCCTACCTGCAGAACTTCGCCGCCGAACGGTTCGCCGCGGGGGATTATGATGTGCTGCACGGAGGACTGGGGATGGTGATGACCGCAGACGGCGGACAGAAGACCGCGGACCAAGGCGAAAGAAGAAAGGCGAAAGGCGAAAGAAAGATAAAAGAGCAAAGATTGCCGGGGGCTTATCACACTAACACATTTCCACTCTTCCACACTTTACAGCAACTTGCAATTACCACCGCCGACGGCATCACCTGGCTCTCGAAAAACCCAAAAACCGATATCCCCGAAATCAACCTCGGCCTCGCCCACGGCATCCCCTCTATTTTACTCCTCCTTTCCCAGGAGCTAATTAGCGACCGCAGGGAGCCAATTAGTTCGCGAAGCGAACCAATTAGCGAGCGAAGCGAGTCAATTACCCTGGTTGCCAAAGGCGT
Organism: uncultured Porphyromonadaceae bacterium; assembly: GCA_964512915.1. Lineage (GTDB taxonomy): Bacteria > Bacteroidota > Bacteroidia > Bacteroidales > UBA12481 > UBA12481. The sequence continues at coordinate 55,454 of CAZEKJ010000001.1, read as the reverse complement.
TGAATTCCTTCTTAGCACCAAACTCGACAAAAGCACGAACGGCTCGGTGTTCCCCCATCGCATCGTGGATGGCAAACCCGATCAGCCGGGAAGACTAGCCTGGTGCTACGGCGATCCGGGGGTGGGACAGGCGCTGTGGCAGATCGGGGCGAACTGCGGCCGGTCCGACTGGCAGGAGGAGGGGTTGGAAATACTGCGGAGGGCGGCCAAACGGACCGATGCCCGCGCCAACCGCGTGTATGATGCGTGCCTCTGTCACGGTACCGCCGGTCTCGCCCTGCTCTTCTACAAGTTGGGCATGCTCACCGGGCACGAGGAGCTCCTCGACGCCGCCGCCCACTGGATGCGCGCCACGCTCGACCACGGTCTCAATTCCGGCGGATCGGCCGGATATCTCTACCTCACCACCGGAAACCGCTATGTATCGAATTTCAGCCTCCTGGAAGGCATCAGCGGCACCGGCCTTGCAATCCTGTCCCTGCTCGAACCCGATGCGATGGGGTGGGAGCGGGGGATGATGATGTAAATCAGTTACCAGTTGCCGGTTAAGAAGAGGTTGCCGGTTGCCGGTTACCAGTTACCGGTTGGGCCAGAACTGTCATCCTGACGGAAGTCAGGATCCCCTGCCTTGGAGAATTTTACAGGGGATTCCGGCCTACGCCGGAATGACAGTTCTGGCGTAACCGGCAACCGGTAACTGGCAACCGGCAACAACAAAAAAGGCCCCACCAACATTGATGGGACCTTTTTTTTATTTGTAAGTAAAGTGAGAGCTAGTAGAATTTGTTCCGCTTGTCTGCGATATTGGCGCTTTTTTCCAGGGCGGAGAACACTTCGTAGCCGGCGCGCTGGGTGTAGCCCTGCTCGAGGCGGGCACGGCTGGCGAGACGGTCGGCGCTCAGATCGGGCTCGGTTACCGAGGTAACCTGGATCACGTATATACCGTTGATGCCTTTGATCGGCTTGCTGATCTGGTTAACCGGCGTGGTGATCATGGCGGCGCTCACCTGCGGTTCCATCCCGATGCCGGTGATGGTGAAGGAGGTGAAATAGGCGTTTGTGGTCTGGCTCACGGTGGTGTTGAAGCGCGACGTGAGGGACTCGAGCGTATTGGAGGTTGCCAGAATTTTGGATACCTCGGCCATGATGTATTCGGCTTTCTTTTCGTTGCGCACGCTGTTCTCAACCTGGGCGCGAACCTGTGACAGCGGTGCGGTACCCTCTTCGCGGACTTCGGTGAGTTTTGCGATCACAAAACGCTGGCCGAATTCATAGAGCGGGGAGAGGTCGCCTTTGTCGGCTTCGAACGCCCAGCGGACCATTTCGCGCGGGTTATCCAGACCGGTGACGGCGGCATCGCCCTCGCGCAGGTTGGTGGCCAGCCGCTTGTTCAGGTTCTCGGTCTGAATGCCCTGCTCGAATTTGTCGCCATTGTCATAGGTGGAGGCAAATTTCGAAGCCTGGTTATAAATATTCTGATAGGTGACATCGCTCGGGGTAATCGTGCGGTCGAGGATTGCGATCTGGACTTTTTTCGATTTGACTCCGATATCGGTCATCTTAACCACGTGCACGCCATATTGAGTGCGGATGACCATCAGGTCGCCTTTTGCGGCGTTGAAGCAGGCCTTTGAAAACTCGGGTATCTGAGTCATGTCAGCCTGGGTGAACCAGTCGAGGTCGCCCCCTTTTTCATTGGTTGCATCGCTGCCATAAAGAGCTGCGAGAATCGTAAAATCCTGTCCCTGTTCGATGGCCAGCTTGATGCTGTCGGCCGTTTTCTGGGCGGCATCGAAATCGTTACCGTTCACCGGGCGTATCAGGATATGGCTGGCTCGGACGGAGTCGGGCATGTCTTTAAAGTCGGTGATGCGTGCAAGCTTCCAGGTCATGCCTTCCTGGTACGGTCCGTACACGTCGCCGATGGGAGCCGTCATGGCCCAGCTGCGGAGGGTGTCAGGTATGTCGAGGGTGCCCAGGTACATATCATTGAACCGGCTTTCGGCGGTGGCTGCCACATACTGGGCGGCGTTCTCAATGCGGATGAACTCGGCTTTCTGCTGGGTTATCCAGTTGTAAACCTGATCCTTGTCCTCCTGCGACGGGACGATGTCGAAGGCAACGTAAGCTACGTCGCGGGAAGCTTCCTGCTTGAACTTGTCAAGATTGGCTTCATAATACTTTTTAACGTCGGCATCGGTGATCTTCACGATGCTGTCGGGAGTAGTGGCGTAGCGGATGGGAACATAATTGAATGCATATTTCCGCTCGGTTTCAGCCAGCTCGGTGTCAACCATCTTCCGCGGAACATACAGTCCTTTGGATATCAGTGTATTGTATTTTGTGTATATCCTGTCGTTCATGAGTTCCTTCTCAAAACGCACCCAGCTCTCTTTTTGCCGGCCGGTGGCGTCATTGTCCATGTTCTTCAGGAACTGGATCACCAGGTTCCGGTCGAAACCTCCGGTCTGCTGGTTCTGGAATCCCGGTGCCTGCTGGATCTGCGGATGGATGTTGCGACCCTGGACCATATCGAAAAGTTCCATCGGGGAGCAGTCGATGCCCAGTTTTTCATACTCATCAGAAAAAACCAGCTCATTCAGGTAGCTGTTCCATACCTGGTTGCGGATGGAAGCATAGGTGCCTTCATCCAGGTTAGTGGTACCGGAGTTCTGCTTGTAATTTTCAATGCTCTGTTCCATACGGGCGGCAAAATCGGTATAGCTGACCGATTTGCCGTTGATCTCGGCGATTTCCATCTGCCGGCTCTGAAGAAAACCCGATCCGGAGTTGAGGAAGTCGCCCAGAATGAATGCCAGCAGTGAAAGACCGATAATGACCGCCAGCAGTACGCCTGCTTTATTCCTAAGTTTCTGTAATGTTGCCATGTTTATACCTAAAAAATTCAGGGTACGAAGATAGTAAAAGGATTGTAAAAAAGCAGTTAAACCGATAAATCTACCACCTGAACCAGTACGATTGTGCTTTTATGCTTCTTGAGAATGGAGAACTCGTATCCGTCGATGGAGAGGGTCTCCTTGGCCGCAGGGATTTTGCCGAATTTAAGGATCAGATAGCCCGCCAGGGTTTCATACTGCTCGTCTTTTTCGATGGGGTGGGGAAGCAGTTCGTTGATATCGTCCAGCGTAGTGGCTCCCAGTACGTTATACGTTTTCTCGCCCACTTTCTCCACAAAGGGAATTTCGTTGTCATATTCATCCTGGATCTCCCCTACCAGTTCCTCGAGGATGTCCTCCATGGTTATGATTCCCTCGGTTCCTCCGTATTCATTGATCACGATGGCCATCTGCTGGTGCTTCAGCTGAAATTCGTTCAGAAGGGCGCCGATCGACTTGGTATCGGGAACGCTGTGCATGGTGCGGACCAGGCTGCGGATGTTGAACGGCTCTTTTTTTCGTGTTGCCAGGAGGATCTCCTTCAGATAGACCACCCCGATGATGTTATCGAGGTTGTCCTCATAACAGGGGATACGCGAGTAGCTCTCCTCGATGATCCGGTTGAGCGATTCTTCCTTGAAATCATTCAGGTCGATGGCGAATACCTGGGTACGCGGCACCATGATCTGCTTCGCGATCTGTTCCGAGAAATCGAAGGCATTCCGGATGATCTTGTACTCCGCGTCGTCGATCTTGCCGTTCTTCTGACCCTGTTTAACGAGGTACTTCAGCTCTTCGCTGCTGTGGACATCGGTGCTGTGTGCCGCAGAAATGCCGATTGCCTTAAGCAGGGCGTTGGCCAGGCCGTTCAGGGTCCAGATAAAGGGCTTGAAAATTACGTAGAAGAACTGCAGCGGGTAGGCAATGAAGAAAGTTGTTCTCTGCGGGCGCTGGATGGCAATGGATTTTGGCGCCAGCTCACCGAAGACGATATGCAGGACGGTGATGATGGCAAAGGCAACCGGAAGGGCGATCTTATGCGCCAGCTCCGGGTTGGCGGCCATGCCAAAGAGATCCATGATGCTGATAATAATCTTGGATACAACAGGTTCCCCGATCCAGCCCAGACCCAGCGATGCGAGGGTGATGCCCAGCTGCGTGGCGGCCAGGTAGCCATCGAGGTGCTTCACCATGTGGCGCGACAGCTTGGCGATCTGGCTGCCCTCGTTAGCCTTTATTTCCAGTTGGGAACTGCGGACCTTCACGATAGCAAACTCGGCCGCAACAAAAAAACCATTAAAAAAAACAAGCAAAAAAGTAATAAAAATGTCTAAAGCCATTGGTAATCCGTTCAGTAATCGGGGACAAAAGTAAGAAAATTTGGCGAAACCAGTTGCCGGTTAGAACCAGTTGCCGGTTGCCGGTTGCCAGTTGCCGGTTATTTCGCTCCTGCCAATCTTACAGTCTCTCGGTCTCTCGGTCTCTCAGTCTCTTGGTCCCTCGGTTTATCCGGACATTGTGAAGAAAGAATTATTAGCCTTGAAACACTTACCTGTTGCCCCGGTTTTTAAACCGGGGGTAGGGCAATATTCGCAATCATCACTTGTCCAGGCCTTTAAAGGCCTGGACAAGTCAATAACTATGTCGCTTTTCGATTCCCCGGTTTGAAAAACCGGGGCAACAGGTAAGAGCTCCTGTTAGTGCCCACCGTCTCTCAGTCTCTCAGTCTCTCAGTCTCTTGGTCTTATAGTCTCTCAGTCTCTCGGTCTTATAGTCTCTCAGTCTCTCGGTCTCTCAGTCTCTCGGTCGTCCGTCTCCTCCTTCACCTTCATCTGCCCGCTCGTCCCTCGCAGCCTGTACTTCCGGAAACTCTGGTCGGCCTCGAAGCCGTTTTTGCCGTAGGTGGTGCCGTCGGGAGTGGTGATGCTGAAGGGCTGGTCGGACCAGATCTTTTCGTGGAGCTCGTCCCACCAGAGCACCTCGGTGTGGAGTTCCTGGTTTTCGGAGAAGTTTTTGATGACCACATCGCCGGTGGCCTCAAAGGTTTTCTTTTTGATGTGGTAGATGGCGTAGCCGGCGGAGAGGATGGACTCGATACCACCGCCCTGGTTGTAGAAGGTGGCGGTGAGGCCTTTCGGGAATTCCGATTTGGGTTCGAGCGTGTCGGCCTGAACGAAGTCTTTCAGCTCCGGAGCCTTGATGGTGAGGCGCACGATGGATGAATCGGAATAGATGATCTCGATGCCGGTGGCATGGATGGCAGGGAGCGTATCTGGGTTATCGATCCGTGAAACCTTTTCGATTCCGGTTCCGCAGGAAAACAAGAGGGTCATTCCTCCGATGAGAGGAATGACCCTGATTGTTTTGAGATGTAACATTTGTTACAGTTTCCGGGCCCGAACCTTGGTGGCCTCGTTGATCCATCCGCCTACGGTGATGGTGTCGCCATCGCGCAGGGTGCGGAAGAATACGAGCTCGTTGTTCGGAAAATATTGTGAATAGCTGTTTATCAGGTTATTGGCTTCATCCATAACTTCGGGGTCGACGGTTTTTGCCTTGATGAATTTGTCGACGGCCACCCAGAAGACGGTTGATCGTTCCCATTCGTCGGTGAACATCTGTTCGCGAGCGGCAATGTAAACCTGGCCGAGCATCAGATAGGGCTTGCCCCAGTTCGGACGGGCCTCCATGGCTTTCTGGAGCAGGCTTTTAGCCTCGCGGTAGTTTTTCAGCTGGGAATAGTTGATTGAGGCCAGCTCATAGTACATGTCGGCGAGTTCTTCCGACTGCTGTCCCAGGGTTATGGCCTGTTCCAGGTATTCCATTGCTTTCGGGTACTCTTCGCGGCGCATGAAGATATAGGCGATGTTGTGAGCAGACTCGGCGGATGGTTCAACCTTGAAGAGCGCTTCTGCGGCTTCACTGAAGATTTTGGCATCGGTGCAGCCGGCTTTCCGGAGCTGCAGGGTTACTTTTTTCAGCCACTGAACGTCGCCTTTGAGTGCTTCGAATTTGCTGGTATACAGCTTGGTGAGCGCTTCACAGTTGGCGGCGCCGGAGGAGGTGAAATACTGTTCGATGGCCGACTTGGTCTGAATGAACGCGTCATTGTCAGGAGCCAGTTTCAGGTTGACATCCGTGATTTCCATGGTGGTCTCATAGTCGGTGAGCACCTGCTCTTCGCTAATGGCACCGTCGAGGAACAGCTGGCGCGAAGCCTGCATGTAGGTGATCAGCACGCCGGCAGCGGACTGTGAGCCCATTAGTTCGATGGATCTCTTCAGGATTTCATACGATTGCTTGTAATCTTCCTTGCGATATTTTTGCAGGGCAATACCCTTAAGACCAAGGACAAATCCTTCCGGATTTTTTGCATCGGTATAATTTTCGATCCGTTTGTCGAAGACCCAGAGCAGAGAGTCAATGAGGACGGATTGTTTTTTCGGATCGGTTTCCTTCTCTATTTTGTCGCGGAACATGGTTTCTCCGGCCATATAGAGGTTTTTCGAGAATTTAGGGCAGGCCTCCAATGCTTTATACCACCAGGGCATGGCATCGGCGAAGTTTTTCTGCTTGTAGAATTCTCCGTAAAGGGTCTGATATTTGCCGCAGGCTTCGGGGTCGCTCCCCATATCGCGCTGCGCCATCAGGCTCGCCGACAGCCCCATCAGAACCAAAGTCAAAGCTAAAATTCGCGCTTTCATGATCAGTGTTTTTCGTGTTAATCGAACTTGCGTTTTATGAACCAGTAATCGTGCATCGTCAGTTGTATGGTAAAGTTCCCGAACGTTTCACGAATCAGCTCATTTTTAACGGTTCCCCGCTTACCCAGTTCCAGGATTAAATTCAGGGTTGACTGGGTTCCCCCCCTGTACCTGTCGAGTATCGGGAATCCTGTACCAAAACTGATGCCAAACTCGTTTAGCTGAGTACCATTGAGCTGCAGGTATGATTCGGAGTATCGGAAACCTGCCCGGTAGCGGACACGATCCAAATATCGGGTTAAAGAAATATAGTCGGGGGTGTATTCGAAACCGAAAATAAAATCGCGGCTGTTGCCGAGGGAGTCCTTGCGGCCGAGGAATTCGGCTTTTGACCAGTCCTGGGTGCGGTAATCGAAGCCTGCGGTCCACTTGTTCTTCTGTCCGAAGGTAAATCCGGCGGCCCAGCCCATGGGGAGGATCACCGAGTTGCCGGGATCTTCGGTGTAGAGGAGGGTGTCGACGAATCCGGTTCCGGCGGAGATCACCAGCAGGCGGGATTCGGCATTCAGGTTGGTGACTGCCTGAAAGGTGCCGCCGAGGTTGATGAAAAAGTTTTTAGGCAGCGGGATCATCACCTGAGCGCCGTAGCTCATGCCGATATCGCCGAGGATGGCCGTTTCGGTCGACTGCGTGCTGAAGTACATGCTGTCCTTGGGTATCGTGAGGCTCCGGGTGTGGTTTATCGGGCCAAACAGGTAAGAGAACGTGGCACCCAGGGAAATATATTTTACCGGTGATATGGCGCTGGAAAGGAAGAACTGGCTCACTCCGCCGGTTCCCTTGAAGCGTGAGGTTACGTCGCCCATCTGGGGGTGCGTTTCCGTGGTGGCAATGGAGTAGCCGACGTTGCTGAAGGGAAGGATGCCGACCCCGGCTTTCCACCACTTGGTTACCGGGAATCCGAGCGCCAGGTAGGAGAATCCGATGTTGTTCACCGTGCGGTTGAGGGTTTCGGTGCGGAGGTTGGTTACCCTTTCGAAGGTGGAGACCTCGAACAGGAAGGATCCGCGGTCCTCGAGCTTGTCGATGGCGGTGAGGCTGGCAGGGTTGAGCAGGTTCAGGTTGAAGGGTGATCTCAGCCCGCAGGTGAGGCCGCCCATGGCCTGGCCCTGACCGGTGGAGCGGTTCAGCAGGTCGCCGATTCCGAAGCGGGAGTAAGGCGAGGTGGTGAGGGTTTGGGCGGTTGTGATACCGGTGCCCAGCATGCAGATCATGGCGATCAGCAATAGCCGTGAAAATCCAGTTGTCGGTTTTGTCATGTTCATGGTTTGTGCCCCTAACCCTGTTATTTTGAAAAGTTGCGCAAAATACTGCTCAATCCGTTCAAAACCAAGTTTTCGTTTACAAATATGGCATTTTTCAGGCGGGGAGACAAGAATGCCGCGTCTCCGCCGGTCAAAATAACGTGTAAATCGTTGTATTTGTTTTTCAGCGAGTTGATTGAGTTGTCAATCTCGTATATCATTCCATTGACTACTCCTGCCAGGATGGCATCGCGGGTATTTGTCCCGATGAGCGGAACATATTCATCCGGGTGGATTTCGGGAAGGTTATGTGTTTGCTGATGGAGTGCGGCGAACCGCATGCGGAGGCCGGGCGAGATGTTTCCACCCGGGTATTCCCCGTCGGCGGTAACCAGTTCAAACGTGAGCGCCGTGCCGGCATCGATGGCGAGCACGTTCTTTCCGGGAAACTGGTCGGCTGCCCCGGCCGCGGCGGCTATCCGGTCGCGCCCCAGCGTCTCCGGCGTCTCATACCCGATCCGGATGGGCAGCGGCATATCATGGCTCAGCTGATGGAAAGGGATATTTTTTGCGGCAAAAAAGCCCGATAACCATTCGGGCATGCTGCGCACCGAGCAGACCAGCACCGACCCGATCTCCGGAAACCGCTCCAGAATCCTCTTAATCCCATGGGCCGACCACTCCCTCTGGCTCTCCGAAAAAACCATCCGGTCCTCGTCGAAGACACCGTATTTTATGCGGGAGTTGCCTGCGTCGGCGGTTAGGTACTGCATTTGCCAAAAGTAATTATAAAATGGCTCCCTGCGTTCGGTAATTGGCCTCGCTGCGCTCGGCTAAAAGGCTCCCTGCGGTCGCTAACAGGCGCTTCGCGCTAATAGGCAATGAACATAAGGGCTGTTAGCGCGAAGCGCCTTTTAGCGGAGCGTAAGCGGAGCCTTTTAGCCGAGCGCAGCGAGGCCTATTAGCGAGCGCAGCGAGGCCTATTATATCGTTATAACCATCTGCGTACCGCGGCCCACCTCCGACCGGCACTCGATCCGGTAGCCGTGCACCTCCACGATCTTCCTGCATATGCTGAGCCCGATGCCGGTGCCTTTTTCGCCTTCGGTGCCGTAGGTGAAGTGTTTTTCGTGTTCCTGGAAGAGCTTGTCCTGCTTGTCTTTGGGGATGCCCACGCCGGTGTCGGCGAGGATGATGGTGCGGACGTCGTTGCCTTCTGAAGCGGAGAAGGTGATGGTGCCGCCGCGCGGGGTGAACTTAATGGCGTTGCTGAGGAGGTTGTTGATGACCTGGGAGAACAGGGTGGGATCGGCATTTATACGGAATCCCTCGGGAATGGTTACATCGAGCCTGATATCCTTTTCGGCCAGCCGCTTTTCAAACTGGGCGGGCGTGAGTCTCCAGATGGATTCGAGGGTGACGTCCTGAATCTGCGCCTGCAGCTTGCCGGTATCGAGACGGGTCCAGTTGAGGAGCTTATCGAGATAATCCAGCAGGCGCTTGCACTCTTCGTGGATGTATTGGAGAAATTCGTTCTGTTCGGCCGAGAGGCTTCCGGAGAAGCTGGGGTCCTCGAACAGGAAATCGAGGGCCGATATGATGCTGATGAAGGGCGAGCGCAGATCATGCGACACAATCGACACGAACTGATCCTTCACCTGTACGAGCTTACGTGCGAGCTGCTCCGATTTTGCGATGGCCTCGATCTCGAGGTGCGCATTTCGGGCTTTCTGGATGATCTCACGGTTGGCCTCGGATTCGGCCAGCTGCTTGATGATCAGATATTGATGCTGGTCCGACCGGATCCACCAGGCCCTGAAGTGGTGCTCTCCGGTGTGGCCGGTGACGGTGGTCCAGATATCCGAAGCCGCAGAGGCGACACCGGGGCCGGGCTTCATATCGGAAAAAACCTCCAGATAGGGGAAGACTTCGGTGAGATCGGAGTACTGGAACCTCGACCGCTCGGGCGGGAACACCAGGTAGGCCCAGGCCGGCCATGGCTTGAGGCTCTGGAATACCAGGGGGGAGGTTTCCCGGAGGGCGAGATATCCGAGGGTGGAAAAGATCTGGTTTACAGGCGAATCCACGGCGGTTTCCAGCAGGAGCTGCCGTTCGTTATGATTTTGCAGGCCCGGACGGAACTGGTTCACAACATCGGTCTTCTCTTCAAGGATCACCCATACCATCGGGTCGTTGCGCAGCAGGTGGATGTCGCGGAAGTAGCCCGGATGGGTTTCGATGTTCGGCAGCACCAGCACCGGTTCGGTCATCGGGAACAGTCCTAAAAAGACCGGATGGAAGTCGGACAGCGGGGAACCCACTGCCGGGCGGAAGAGGCCGACGTCCATGGTGAATCCCGCCAGAGATTTTACGATTCCCTGGCTGTCGGTGAGTATGGTTGAGTATTTGCGGAGGGCAATGCCCTGGGTGTGCAGGTAGTTCTGGAGACTGTCGAGCTTGTTCTTCATCGGATCATTTCTGAAGTTAACCGGTTGAACGCTTCTTCCACCCCTTCGCCGGTTTTGGCGCTGGTGAGCAGGTAAGGCCAGCCGGCCGCCTCCAGTTCACCTTTTACGGAATCGAACTCCCACCGGTCGGTAAGGTCGCACTTGTTCACCAGGACCTGGAAGGGAGCGCCGGGGGCAATCGCCTGGTCGGCAAGGGTTTTCAGCTCCTTTAACCGCTCGAACGTTGTGGCCCGGGTGCCGTCCATCACCAGGAAATAGCCGTGACTGCCCTTCAGGTAGCTGGCCGGGACTTTCTGAAACGTGTCCTCGCCATGAATATCCCAGAGGATCAGGGTAACCTCGGTCCCTTCAACGGTGAGATTTTTCTGATCGATCTTTACCCCGATAGTGGTGAGGTACTTATCGGAAAACATGCTGCTCACGAAGCGGCTCACGAGGCTGGTTTTTCCAACGGCGAAAGAGCCCAGCATGCAGACTTTTTTCTTGATCATGGATCAGTTTTTAATCAGTTTAAAGGTGACCGTCCGTTCCTGTTCTTTTGTCAGGGTTTTTGGATCGGCCGTATCGGGCACCCCGATGAATCTGATCCTGTCGAGGCCGGCGGGCAGGTATTTGGTCAGGAACAGGTTTGCCCGGTTGGCGGCATATACCCGGTTCTGCTCGGGAGAGCCGACTGCATCGGCCCGTCCAACCACCGTCATGGTAAACGAGACGTCCATGATCTGGCAGGCGAGATTCAGCTGGCTCACCTGGTTTTTCAGCTCTTCGGCGCGGGGAAGGTCGACCGGATTCAAAGCAGTTTTTGCAAAACCGAATTGGAAACGCATGGTATCGAGGGCTTTCTGCAGGATCGGCAGCATTTTGCCTTCCATGGGCCAGACTTTCGAGATATCAACCGGAACATAGGACTGGTTGAGGATTCCTGACCGCTTCACTTCCAGTATCCACTCCTTGTCGGCAAAGCCGCTGATCAGAATCGGATTGACCGTGTCGCTAATAATAAGCTCATCCTGTTTTCCGAACTTCTGCTCCAACGTTTGGAGGACAATTTTAGGATCCGAGCTGAGGAATGGTCTCAAGGTGAAATCAATATGAAGATTTCGTTTCAACCTGATGGTGTCTTTTCCAATGGGGATATACAGAGTGGGTTTTAGTTTGGTATATTCCGAGAAGGGGTTCGATCCGGTTGCCATGGAGTCGATCTGCCAGATTTTTCCCGGAACCAGACTGGCCGGCGAGGCGGCGCGGTGGTCCCGTAAAATATCGGCATGAAAATGCGTTCCGCTTCGTCCCTGGTTCAGGATGACCAGTCCGGGCTCGGACTTGATTTTCTCCAGGACCTCGTTCCACCGGTGCCGGTCGACGGCGCGCATGGTAAACAGGGTGCCGAACACGGCAAGGAGAAAGAGGGCCACGATCAGCGCCGGGCTCACCCCTTTCTTTTTGGAACTCTCTTTGGCTTCGCTGATGAGGCACTGTCCGATGATCCTGTGGGCGGGTTTGTAGGGTGTGGTGTCGCCGTCGAAGTCGTTGAGCATTCGGCCGAAGCGGTGGTGTATCTCTTCGAGGGTTTCGCCCATGAGATCGCGGAGGCTGAGCGGCGGATCGCCTTCCACCACGGCGGCGAGGATCACGTTGGGGCTCTGTTCGAGCCACACGGAGGCCGATCCCACCTGGATGGATTCGAGGTTCTGGCTGTCGTCGACCTTGAAGGAGTCGCGGACGAAATCCTGGATGGCGGTGAGCATCGACGAGATCATGTCGCTGTTCTCGTCGTGCAGCGGGTTAATGCTTTCGTGGGCGATGAGGAGTCCGGTTCCGCGATGGATGAGGAACACCTGTTCCACCCGGAACAGCAGCGTGTTTTTCAGCACGATCTCGGCGTAGGAGCGGCCGGTGGCCTTGGCCTGGAGGCGCCATTTGATGCCCTTGACGGTGAAGCTGCTCTCGAGCGTCTGGTTGAGGGATTCCACGGTTTTGCGCATGGCATCCTGAATGGCCTTGCGGATGGCGGGCCCCATTACGGGGAAGAGCGCATCGGCCATGGGCTGTATGTTGGTTTTCACCGACCGGTAGATCGATTTTTCGACTACCGGGTAGAGGGTTTCGGTAAGCTCTTCGTCCTTCTTTTCCGATTTATCCACGGCGAGGGGCAGCACATTGGCCACCTGCGACGAGAACCCGTCGGGGAAGGTCCAGTTATCCTCCAGCCTGTCGATGCGCTTGCGCTCCTCGGCCAGCAGGATATTCTTGAGTTCCGCCCACTGGTCGGGCGTCAGTTGCTCTTCTGACCGGCTCATCGGGATCAGATTTTAGTGGATTCGTCCAGTCCGCCTGCCAGCTGTGTGGCCAGGTCGGTGAGCAGGGCGGCCAGTTCCCGCCGGCCGGCCTTGGAGGCTTCGAGCTCGTTTTTCACGCGGGTGAGGCGCTGGTCGATCTGGATCATCCGCTGATCGAACTCGGCGGCGAGTTCGCGCAGTTGCATCTGGGTCTGTTCCCGGAGCTGGAAGATTTCACGGCCCAGACGGTCGCTCATGGCGCGCATCTCACGCTCAAGGTCGCGGGTGCGGGCTTCGAACGTATCGCGCAGCTCAACCAGCTTCTCCTCGTTGCGGGTGGTCCGCTCGCGCAGGGCCTCGGTTTCCTGCTGAAACACCGCCTGCAGGGTTTCATTCATTCGCTTGGATTCGGCCGAAACGCGGTTTATTTCGGTCTGAAAGAACTCCTCGATCGAAGCAAACCGGCGGTTAAACTCGGTTAAGTTGCTGCCGAACAGGATGTCCCTGACGCGGTCGAGGTTCTGGGGTTCCGTTGCGGACTTGGCGTGCGGCTTTTTTTCTTCCTGAGCTTCCATGGGGGATTGAGGATTTACGATTTACGATTAACGATTTACGATTTGATCGTGACGCGTGACGGTTGTAGCAAATTCCGATTTTGGGGGGAAATTACATAATATTTTTCATCCACCTCACCCCCGGCCCCTCTCCCGCGCTCCCGTTGGTCGCGGGAGAGGGGTGTCGTCTCCGGGCCAAATTATTACCAGAGATTTGATCCTTGTAATCACATTCTGCATTTTCCGAAATCTACCCTCGAAGCACACACCCCTCTCCCGCGACCAACGGGAGCGCGGGAGAGGGGCCGGGGGTGAGGTGGATACCCGCCAACCGATTTATTATATTTGCCTTATGAAACCACTTTATTCCCTCTTCATCCTTTTTCTGGCCTCTGCGGCCGCCCCCGCGCAGGTCCGCTGGTCGGGCGAGTTCAATCTCGGATTGCCGGTGAACGTGCCGCTGCCGATGACCATCACCCAGAATTACCATCCGGTGATCAGCCGTTTTGCGGTGTGGGGGAGTGAGCCGTTTGCCAGGCCCTACAACTGGATGTGGCGAGTGGGGCGCTGGAACGGCACCCGGGCCTGGGAATTTGAGACCATCCACCATAAACTGATTCTTCAGAACCGGCCCGATGCGATCCAGTGGCTGGGCATCACGCATGGATTCAATACACTGACGCTGAACCGGGCATGGGATTTCAGCAAGATCCGGCTTCGAATGGGTTTCGGCGGAGTGCTGGCGCATCCGGAGAGCACCGTCAATCATCTGGTTTTTAACGAAAAATCGGGCCTGTTTAAATTAGGCTATTATCTCACCGGACCCATCCTGATGACCTCGGTGGCCCGGCCGCTGCGGATCGGGAAGGGCTTTCTGATCAACTTCGAGGGCACCATCACGGCGGGACTTGCCAAAGTGCCCATTGCCGATGGCAGCGCAAACTTTATGCACCTGGCCTTTCACCTGCACGCCGGGCTGGGCGGATCTTTCGCTGCCCGTTCGAAGGAGGTGATGAAGAGGAGGGATGTGAGGCCGAGGAATGAGTTGTGAGGAGAGGTTACCGGTTGCCGGTTCCCAGTTGCCGGTTTGGCCAGAACTGTCATCCCGGCGAAGGCCGGGATCCCCGAATTGAGTGTGGGTGTGGGTGTGGGTGTGGGTGTGGCGGGAGAGGGGAGTCGGCTCAGGGTGTTGGCCAGGTGCCCGGACGTTACAACTCCTCACAACACCTCACAACACCTCATCACTCCTCACAACTCCTCACCACACCTCACCCGCCCCCTGACACCACTTCCGCGTCACGATCTCCCTAACCGGCCACCGTTTGATTGAAAGAATTGAAAGAAATGAACCTGTTTTGGTTAAAACATCCGTAACTTGTGGCTAGGTCAAAGCATTTCATCCTCAAGCCATGAATAATAAGCGCAAAACCAAAGAAGAACTCATTAAGGAGTTAGAGGAATTGCAGCAAAAGTTAGATTCTTTCGATGCATCATGCGATAAAGTCGCTGCCGGGCGAACTCAGGCCGAGAAAACGTTATATAAGTTTGAGCAAAAATATCGCACACTTTTCGAAAATGTTCAGGATGTATTTTTCCAAGCAGACCTTGCCGGGATTATTCTCGAAATAAGTCCATCTATTAAGCATTATTCCGGTTTTAACAGAGAGGAATTAATTGGCACCCCAACTGCTGATCTTTATTATAACCTTGATGACAGGATTACGCTTCTTGCTGCGATTATGAAAACCGGTGAACTCCGGGATTTTGAATTCAGGTTAAAAACGAAAACGGGCTCAATTGTTTATGTTTCACTCAACGGACGGTTAATCTATGATGCAGAGGGCAAACCACACCATATCGACGGAGCCTTGAGGGATATCACCGAACGCAAACAGGCCGAGGAAACCCTGCGCAATAACGAAGCCCGGTTGCACGCGATCATGCAAGCGATTCCTGATCTGATGTGGCTGAAAGATCCGGACGGTGTGTATCTTTCATGTAACACGATGTTCGAGCGATTATTCGGTGCCAAAGAAGGTGACATTGTTGGAAAAACCGATTACGACTTTGTTGACAAGGAACTTGCCGATTCCTTTCGCGAGAATGACAGGAAGGTGATGGACGAAGGCAAACCAGCCAGCAACGAAGAGTGGGTTGTTTTCGCTGACGATGGGCATCGTGCCTTGCTGAATACCATCAAGACTCCGATTTATGATTCCAAAGGAACGCTTGCAGGTGTCCTGGGTGTTGGACATGATATCACGGAACGCCAGCGGATGGAGGCAGAACTGGTCGGGGCCAAAGTACAGGCAGAAGAGAGTGACCGTCTGAAATCCGCGTTCCTGGCCAATATGAGTCATGAGATCAGAACACCCATGAATGGTATACTGGGCTTCACTGAGCTGCTGAAAGACCCTGATCTTACCGGTGAAGAGCAGAAGACATTCATCGGCATTATTGAAAAAAGTGGCGAACGGTTGCTGAATATAATCAATGACATTGTCTCGATCTCAAAAGTGGAATCCGGGCAGATGGAAGTTTATCCTTCACAGACCAATGTAAATGAGCAGCTCGAGTTTATTTATACATTCTTCAAACCTGAGGTTGAACATAAAGGATTAAAGTTCATTCTTAAAAACAAGGTGCCGGAAAAAGAAGCTGTCGTTAAAACCGACAGGGAGAAGGTCTATGCGATTCTTACCAACCTGGTTAATAATGCTGTCAAATTTACCGAACAGGGTTTTATTGAGATTGGTTGTGAGAAAAAAGGTGCTTTCCTGGAGTTTTTTGTACGGGATACCGGTAAAGGCATTCGTGTGGAAATGAAGGAAATCATTTTTCAACGTTTCGTACAAGGCGAAGGATCACTGAACCGGATTTATGAAGGAGCAGGCTTGGGTTTATCCATTTCGAAAGCCTATGTGGAAATGCTGGGTGGTAAAATTTGGGTAGAGAGCGAAGCAGGGAAAGGCTCTGCATTTTATTTTACCATTCCCTGCGATGAAGAACTGCAAGTAGTAAATCTTAGCACCAGTGTCGATGTGAGAGACGATGAAGTAGTAGAAATCCATGATCTGAAAATTTTGATTGTGGATGATGACGAAACATCGGTTTTACTCATCACAAAAGCGCTCAAAAAAATGATCAAAGCACCTTTACTTGCAAACACAGGTGTTGAAGCCGTTGATGCCTGCAGGAAAAATCCCGGGATCGATTTGGTTATGATGGACATACGGATGCCTGTTATGGATGGGTATGAAGCCACCACACAGATCCGGAAGTTTAATAAGGATGTAATCATCATTGCGCAAACAGCCTATGCCATGCCTGGCGATAAAGAGAAAGCATTAGAGGCGGGCTGCAATGATTATACAACCAAGCCTATTGACATCCTCGCCTTAAAGAGATTAATACAAAAGCATTTTAAAAAGTGAGGGTCCGGGATACTGCTGCCACGGCGCAAACCGGGGTATCGAGGATCGGGTATCGGGTATCGGGTATCGGTTGTTGGGAACAGGGCTCTCCGAGTGTGTCATCCCGGCGGAGGCAGGAATCTCCCGCCAGTTGCTCCGAGGCCGGGGATTCCTGCCTTCGCAGGAATGACAGGCTTGGCGACCGCAAGGGTCGCCCCTACTTTCGTCCGGATGACATCGGAGAACCCCCTATCCCGATACCTGATACCTGATACCCGATACCCTATCCCGATACCCCTTCCGCTAATTATTCGAAAGGGATAGAATAAAGGTTGGTAAACCTGGACAGGGTCATTGATTGGTGAATAAAGTAAATTCGATTGTTATAAATCTGAATCTTTTCTGCAAATGGAAAGCCATCGATTTTTTTTGTAGATGAGATCGTAATAGATTGTTGATCAATCTTGCAAACATAACCGGCCCCATTAATCAGGTAAGTTAGAAATAACGACCCACTTATCGGGTCTTGAATCATTCTTACGCCGGTTGGATTGTTTTCAATTTCAACCTTGAAAACATTTTCAGTTATATAATCTCTGCTTAACGCCCAAATCATCAGGTTAGGATTTTCAAAAACATAAAACCGGTCCATGGATCTAAACATAGCAGCTTGAATGGGTCGATGGCGGATGGTTCTGTCAAAAGCAAAATCGGAATAGATGCCACGAGACAATCTTGTTTCTTTGCTTCCATCTCCCATTGATGTCAACAGACGAGACCAATCACGGCCCTGATCCTTCTCCTGAAGGTCGATTTCTTCGAGAGACATCAATGAATATGTTGGATTTTTTTGTTTCAGATCTGCCAATTTTACCTCCAATGAAACATTAAAGCTAAAGATCTGTGGGGTCGGAATTTCTCCAAAGGTGTATCTTTGGGCGCTCAATCCGGATTTAAATATGCTTCTGTCGAAAGATGAGAATATTGTATCGATGATTTCTGTGGTACTATTAAATGCAATAAATTCACAGAGGCTTCTATTTTCATTAAATGATCGGAAAACAATTGTATCGTTGTTGATAATCTGAAGATTTAAAAGGATTTCCTTAGAGCTTTGAGATTCAATGGGCAATGGATTAATAAATGCAATTCCCTGGCCATCGAAAAATAATTGTTTTATCGTATCGGAATTGAATAAATGTACTGAACCGGTTGGATCCTGGAAAACTTGAGCGCCATTCGAAATTGATATCTTGTCGATAAGACTGCCCGTAAGGCTAATCATGCGGAACTCTCCTATGACGGTGTTGTTCACCACAAATCCCACCGCCCATATCCGATTGTCCTTAATCGCAAAGTCCTGAACATAAAAGGATTGTGTCTTGAACAATCGCAGGTATGATTTTGGTGAAATAACCACTTCATCAAGAGCTTGTGTCCTGGGAATAATATAAACAGGCAACGTATCTGTGGTAAATTCAGATACGGTGAACTCTCTTGCAAAGTAACCGATATGCGAAATTTTGATTTGTGCCGGAAAAATATCCGTCTGTAGTTGGAAATAACCATGTTTATCTGACGAAGTGAGAGCCTTTTTGCCGGCATTTATATGTGCTCCTTCAATTGGCTTTTTTGTTGAAAAATCAAGGATATAGCCCTTAATTAATTGCTGTGCAAAGGTGCTGAATGGCAGTAAAAGAAATAATCCGATACTTATCAACCCTTTCATAACCTTCTTTAATCTATCCTTTTGATTCCAAATATAATAAAGTCATTCATGAAAAGGGCGGGATACCCAGCACACCCACACCCACCTCGGGGATCCTGACGAAAGTCAGGATGACATCGGAGAGCCCCTTCCCCTTATCCCGATACCCGATACCCGATACCCCTTCACGCATCCCGCGTCACGCATCACGATTCCGCTCACCTCTGTCCAATTGTCACCCCCTCGCCCCGGCACAATTTTTGAAGCTGAAACAGAAAATTAACCAACTATGATAGGATATTGGATCATTTTCGGAGTGTTCATGCTGCTGAGCATGATTGTTGGCGGGGTTCTGAAATCGAAGTTTAAAAGGTATTCGAAAATACCGGTCGGATATAACCTGAGCGGTCGTGAGGTGGCGGAAAAGATGCTGCGCGAGCATGGCCTGTCGAATGTGCAGGTGGTTTCGGTTCCGGGAAAGTTATCGGACCATTACAATCCGCTGAACCGGACGGTGAACCTGAGCCCCGAAGTGTATAACGGACGGAGCATTTCGGCGGCTGCCGTGGCGGCCCACGAGTGCGGTCATGCCGTTCAGCACGCGCATAACTATGCCTGGCTCAACATGCGGTCGAAGCTGGTGCCGGTTCAGAATGTCAGCGCCAAACTGCTGAATATGATTTTCATCGGGATGTTCCTGGGAGTCTTTGCCATCCAGGGGCTGTTCAGCATGCAGACCGCCCTCGGCGTGATCGTTGCCTGTTATGCCATTTTTACAGCGATCGCGTTTGTCACCCTGCCCGTTGAGATCAATGCCAGCCAGCGCGCCCTCGCCTGGCTCGAGGGTACCGCCCTCACCAGCGACCAAACTCACGCCCAGGCAAAGGATGCCCTCAGGTGGGCCGCCTATACCTATGTGGTAGCCGCCCTCTCCTCACTGGCCTCGCTGCTGTACTTTGTGGCGATGATGGCGGGAAGAAGAGACTAATGTGCCAATTAGCCAATGTGCTAATGTGCCAATGTGCCAATGTGCCAATCAGCCAATGAGGTGAGGTGATAATTGGGTATCGGGTCAATGGTCACTGGTCACTGGTCACTGGTCACTGGTCACTGGTCACTGGTCACTGGTCACTATCTTCACGCACCTCACCGCAAACGCGAAATTATTCGGCTGGCGCGATCGCTGGATGCCGCCGGAATTGATCTTGAGGGTGCGCACCAATACCCCGGTGCTGTCGCCCGTGGAGGTCCAGAACCCGGCATTGACGCCGAATCCCGCGAAGTCGCGGACAATCGGGATAAACCCGAAAAGACCGGCCTCGAATCCGGAATTCCCGTCAATTTTCAGCATCGTGCCGGCCGGATCGCCGCGGTTGGGTGATACATCATCCAGCTCGTTTTCCCGGACACCCAGCGTTCGCTCCAGGTCTTTCCACTCGGAATCATCGGGAATATGCCAGCCCTCGGGACATGCGCCCCGGGATTGCTCCTGGTAATCATAATTCATGGCCTCGCCCCACAGGTAGAGCCCTCCATAAAGGAAACGGTTATCCGGAAGATTGCGGTAAACAAACATCTCCGTGACATCATTGTTTCCCGGAGAGGCATCCAGTGTCAAAGGTTCACCATAGTCGAGATTCTCCGCCATCCACCAGCGGGCGCCTATTTTCACAACCGCGTACTCGCGGGAGTTCCGTGCATCAAATAAACGGTCATAAATATTGGTTGAATTGATCACTAAGATGTCGCGGCTGAGGGTGCCGGAGGCGGAATCGGTGTCCATAACCTGCATGGTTACCGTTTTTTTACCCGGATAGGCGAACCGATGAGCCAGCACCGGTGAATTGAGATAGTCGGTATCCCATACCCCGTCGGATTCCAAATCCCAGCGAAACAGCATGTTTTCAACCGGGTCTTCCTCATCCCAGGTGTCGGAACCATCCAGAAGCACCTCGGTGGCCGTGCTGGTTTTGTACATGGAGAATTTAAGATAGGGCAGGGGAACTTCATTGCGGTCGTCCACGGTGATCCTGCAGTTCAGCGTCACGGATTGCCCCGAGGGATCCATCGCCTGCATCCTCACTGTGTAAACGCCCGGACTTGAATATACCCAGCCGATCTCGCGGTCATAGGAGAATTCGGTGTCCCAGGTTCCGTCGCTGTCCATGTCCCACCGGAACTTGATGGCATACACCGGATTGCCGGCATCGGAGCAGTCGACCACCGAAAAAAGAAAATGGGTATAGAGGGTGCCCTCCAGGGGTGCAACGCGTAACTGGCAAACCGGCAGGTGCTGCTGCTTTTCGCATCCGGCGAGCAGCAGGATCAGGAGAACGACCGGGAGTGATTTGAACGTGTTCATATCAGAATATATTTCAATCCGATAACCGGCAATACAGGCAATTGGTAACGAACCTGATAGGTGGCAGCATCAAAATAGAAGAGGTTCTTGTAATCGTAGGCATTGTAGAGGCTGAAGCTCAGTTCAAGCTTGGCGGAACGGCCGAGCGGCAGGGTCCGCTTGAGGGTCAGGTCGAGGCGGTGGTATACCGGCAGCCGCGAGGAGTTGACATCGGCAAAGAGAACCCCGATGAAATCATTTCCGCCGAGAATGGACTCCGATGTGTATTCGCTGAGATCGAGCTTGTTATAGTAACCCGAAACCGGCGTGAACGGAAAGCCGGTGCCCAGGTTGAAGCGGGCATTGATTTCCCAGGGTGAAGCGGGATTGCCGAAGTAGTAGCTTCCAACCAGGTTGAGGTTATGCCGGCGGTCGTAGTGCGGATAGTAGTACTGAAACCCGTCGAACTTCCGCACCCAGGCCAGTGAATAGGAGAGCTGCGCAAACAGTCGTTCGGCCGAATACTGCACCCGCAGGTCGGTTCCATAGGCCCATCCCCGCTCGGAAAGGAAGAACGAAGTAAAGGCCTGCGGCACGTCGGCGTGACGCGAATCATCGGGAAAGCGTTTGTTCCGGTTGAGTGTGATGGTTTGCGGGAAATATTTGGCATAGACTTCCAGGTTGACCTGAACGGGCTTCCAGGGTTCAGCCTCCACGCCGGCCACCCAGTGCCAGGCAGTCTGAAGGGTGTGTTTAACCTGATAGAGTCCGAAATTACTTGCAACATTCAGGGGTTCAAGTACATAGCCCGTGAAATAATTAACAACATCCTGATCGGGCCGGGCGCTGACGAGGTTCTGCGAATAGTAGCCGCAAGCCGCCTTGATCCGGTAATTGTCGGCCAGGTTGAATTTCATCCCCAGCCGGGGCTCGGGGATGAAATGCCCCTGTGTGGCGTACCAGGAGCCTCGGATCCCGGATTCCAGGATCAGGCGCCCCGCCTTCATTCTGTAATTCACGTAAAGGGCCAGGTCGGTGGTGTTGATGTCCTCCTCCATGGCAAAGCCGAAGCGGTTCAGATAATCGAGCCGGGAGGCCATCGCGAGGGTCTCAAGCCCGAATTTCAGTTCATCGGGGCCAAAATAATTTACGAATTCCAGCAGTAGCTTGATGGATTCAATCTCACTGAAGCGCTCGGGCAGATCCGTTTCAGTGAGGTGCATGGCGTAATTCGACCAGTTCAGTCCGGCGCGGATGAGGCCGTTTGTGTTCCCGGGAACCAGGGTGACGTTGCAGCCGAGCCCCCGGTTGACCCAGTTGTATCGGATCATTGAGTCGATGCGGACCTGGTCGCTGAAGCGGAATCCGGTGAGGCTGATCTTGCTGCCGGAAGCCCCGGCCTTGGTTATTTTTCCGAAGAGATCGGTAAATCCGTAGGGTATCCCCGTCTCGCCCGTGTACGGATAGAGGATGGGCGCCAGGGAGCTTATCAGGCTTGTTTTGCCTGACAGGATAAAGGAAGAATTCCGGAATGCCGGGTTTTTCGAGATCGGACCTTCGATGCTGGCGTTCATGCCTAACGTGCTCATTGATAGTTTTCCCGCAACTTTATTCAGATTTCCGTCGCGTGTTTTGGTGTCCATCACCGACGAGATGCGTCCGCCGAAATCGGCCGGAAACCCGCCGGAATAGACGGACACTGATTGCAGGATATCCGAGTCGATGACCGAGAAGAGCCCGAGGGAGTGGAAGGGGTTGAACACGGGTATGTCATCGAGCAGGAAGATGTTCTGAACCTCCGATCCGCCGCGGATGTAGAGCTGTCCGCCCTGATCGCCGCTGTGCACGAATCCGGGGATGGTCTGGAGAAACTGGGCCAGGTCGGGCTCCGCGCCGATCTGGGGGATCTTTTTCAATTCCCGCGTGGTTACCTGCGTTACCGAGGCCTGGATCTGGGTCTGCTTCTGGTTTTTGCGGGCGCTGACCACCACCTCGTCGATGTCTTTGGCAGTGGGCTTCAGGTTGATTTTCAGGTTGACAATTTCGCCGGATCTGAGTTGCCGGGTGACGGTATCCCGGGCAAAGCCCATCGAGCTGAATATCAGGGTATAATTTCCGGGAGAGAGCTGTGAGAAGTGAAAATATCCGTTTTCATCGGTAACCGAGCCCCGCGATGTATTGATTATCTGAATGTTGCACAGAAAAAGAGGTTCGCCGGTTTCCAGATTGTGCACGTTTCCCTTGATGGTTCCAACCTGGGCTTGGGCAACGGGACCGATCAGGAGGAGAAGGCCCAGGATGCATCGGAATGAACATTTTTTATTCATCGGTTTTCCTTTCCTTCCAGGGGACGGGTTGAAAATTCAGGTGCCGGGTCTCTTCTTTCGCAGCCAGCTTGTCGTACCACTGTTCGAGCATATACAGTGATCCGAGGGATTTGCGGTAGGCCGATGTGAAGATGCCCTTTCCCCCGCGGATGTTGGTGATCGGCTGGGTGGTCTGGTATAGCTGGCCGGATACGATGAATGAATTCTGATAATCGAAGAGCACCTCGTCGCCGATCACCAGGCGGTAATCGAAGGGCCGTGCCCGGGCGTAGCGCTTGACGCCCGGCCTGACTTCAATGCTGTGGCCGATGCGGATAAACATATCGGGACGGTTCAGACTGAGGGTCATGGCCACTCCTTCGAGCTTGGCGCCATTGGTTTCGATAAATTTAAAAATCGGGATCCGCCTGAAGAGGGTATCGGTCTCCGAGACCTCCACAAAGCTGAAATACATATCGGTTTCATAAAAATAGACCGAATCGAGGCTCACCAGCTTGACGGTTGAATAGGTGTTGTCGATGTCGAGGTCCAGTTTGTCGGTGGCCACCGTAAAGCAGGATGCGGTGAGCGTCTGGCCGGTTTCGCGGCGGAAGATGAAGAGACGGTAGAGGCAGCCGGGATCGATGGTGCGGCGGGTGGAATAGAGCGTGTTCCGGCCTGCGGCAAAAACATCCTCAGAAACCTGTGTGGCCGTATCGGGTTTAAGCGGAATCGGCTGACCGATCCGGCCCGATTCATTCCATTTCTCCACCCATACTTCCAGCGGCTCGTCAAAGCCGCTTTTATCGGGATTGCGCAGGGCGCTGTCGAGGATCTCTCCGTCGGTGTTCAAGAATGATTTTGTAACTCTCAGGTAATGAACCGGATCCTGCGGGTTCAGCAGGCAGTAGACCACCAGCTCCTCCTTATAATCCCCGTTCAGCTCAAAATCGGGCTGACAACCAAAGAAGAGTATCAGACTGACAGCCAGAAGGCAGGGGATTCTGGCTTTCGCCAGAATGACAGGCCTTGTACGGGCCGGCCTTAGAGCCGGCCCTAACCGGCAACTGGCAACCTGCAACTGGTAACCGTTCTTCACCATTTCACAAATCCTAGTTGTTTAGTAAATCGGCCTGAGCAAAGAGAATCAATGGAGGGCTTGTCTAAAAGGTAACCTTCATGTTTTGTTTCTGAAATGAGGGCGAACAGACCTAACCCGTCAGCAACATTTGATACGGGACGACCCAGCCGATCCGAGGCGATGTTGTACGAATCCCTGTAGTCCCGGTAGGATGGGGATGCAGCTGTAAGGACAATGTCAAATGATTGAAATTTCCTATATAACACATTGACATTGTCTTCGATAGACTTGCCAAGAAGCCTGAGAAAGGTATCCCCATGTAAAATCTGTATTAAGGTGGATGTTTTCTGGTCAGGGGAACTTACATGCCCATCATGATTAAAAAGGACCTTGGCTGAAGTGAACAAACTGTCGTTGTCATAAAAGTCCTGATAGTTAAAAATGATTGCAATCTGATAAGCTGAGTAACCGTATTTGTCCTCCCATTTGATTTGGATGGGTTCACCATAATACAGGTTCATTTTCATGGTGTGATGACTGGCAGTGGGTAGAAGTAATTCAGGCGGTGCGTAATATATCTGGCTGGCTGAACAGTAGATCTTTTCATCAGGGATGCTGATGATCAATCGCATAGTATATCCATCGGCTAAATAGGTCTGCAGCTGTCCGTTGAATTTGTACAGGAGGTTGGGAGATTCCAGGAAAACTCCGGGTTCCTTTTCTGGTCCGATTGACTTACTGAAACTTGCATACTTTACGGGCCAGCCAATATCAGTTACAATTTCCAGTGCAACCTGCGGATTGGCAAAAAACAAAAGGGAGCTATCCCTGGCCATTTTGGAGAAGGTTTCATTCCCACAAAAAGAGCGTCCTAGTTTAATATAATGAATGGTGTCAGCCGGATTAACAAAAGAATATACAACGGGAACGGGATTCCCCGGTGCTAGTATGGGCAATTCCTCATTGCAGCCACTCAGGAAGATTGCCAGGATAACAGCCCAGAACTCGATTCTGCAGTTAAGTTGCTTATTCATCTTTGATGCACCTGAGCGACATTGATGGATTGTTTTTTTGATAGCTTTGTGTATCGGAAATGTACCAATCCCCCCATTGATAGAAGTTTAGGCCAAACAACAATTCTCCTGGCTTCGGATAAAAAACAGTGATGATTGAGAATCTCCGAACCCATGTATTGTTTCGTAAGGTGGCTGAAGCCTCGGAAGTCCAGTAATAACCATCGTTGGATAAACCGACGAACTTAGGAGTAGGGGGAGGTTGGGGCATTGAAGTATTGTGAACTCCTGATAATTGCATATTGAACCCCGAAAAACCATCCGGGCCGTAAAAATCCATGACGAATTGAAGTGGTGCAGCTAAATTGATAGATTTCCAATCCGAAACGGTAGGAACCCTCCACCCATCAGGACAAATTCCCTGGTTGATTTTTTCAGTTTGATAGTCCATCATCTCGTCCCAGCTGTATAAACCGCCGTGCAGAGGGATGTTCTGCGGATTATTGTCATACGCAAAAAACTCCGTTATCCCATTATCTTTCTGATATTCACTGCTTGGGATACGTTTCCCATATCGGAGATTTTCTGACATCCACCATTTCCCGCCAAGTTTTACGGCCTGATATTGTTGCCGGTCCCTTGTGTCAGTAAAACTGGTGTCAGGGACCGGTTCATACAATTTTATTGAATCCACATCAGTATCCTTCAAATCATCCTGATCCAGGATTTCCAGTCGGATCCTTACGGTCCCCGGAGTTGTGAACGCATGATGCACAATTCTGGCGGTGCTGTACTCCGTATCCCAGGATCCGTCATCTTCGAAATCCCACCTGCATTTCAATGTGAGGGGGTCTCCATCCGGATCCATCGATGAACCCGCATCAAAGGTGAATAACCGGCCCGTGAAACCGACACGGGAACTTACTGAAAAATCGGCAACAGGCGGAAAGGTTTCATGTTTGCAGGCCACCATGAAAAGGAGTCCTGAAAAAAGAAAAAAAAACGAACGTATTGGGCGCATGGGTTTAAGATGCTTGTTTTATCATCGGTTCCGGGGGACAGAACCTTTTCAGGATCAAAACCAATGCAAGGTAGGAAATTCGGATGATAAAACGGGTGGGCGGGGAAAATTGTTGGGAGTGGGACAAAACGGGGGTGGGACAAAATGAGATTTCGGAAGGAACGTCCCAATGAACAGGAGCTCCTACAGGTTGCCCCGGTTTTTTAAACCGGGGCAACCTGTAAGTGTTTCAATGTTAAAATTCCATTTTGTCCCAACCCCTGCCGCCTTGTCAGCACCCCTCTGTTGCCGGCAGCACCGTTGCATGATTACGGTTCTGTTTCCAGCCGTAATGCTGCTCGTAGCTTTCCCAGTAATTTAAAGTGGTACGGACATGCACCTTCGGGATTGACGATTCGGCAACATCAGCCCGGTTACCGCGCAAGTTGGCGCTCTGGATAGAGAAGAACAGGATCAGTGCCGATACGGCGACCAGCGAAAGCAATTTGGAGGTTTTATGGGTTTTCATGATATATGTGTTATGACAATATATATGATACACCGGTGGGAAATGTTTTGTTTAAAAATGGGGAAATGACGTGGGGTGGGGAAACGGGCGGACGCAATGGGGGAAGTGCCGTGGGGTGGGGACACGGGCGTCCGCAGGACGCCCCTACGGGCACAAACCGTGCCTTTGTGCCCTTGTGCCCCTGTGCCCCTGTGCCCTTGTGTCCCTATGCCCCCATCCCCATCACAATGTCCACCGCCTTGCGCACACTCCCCACATTCCCGAAACTCAACGTCAACTTCCCGTTGACTTCCTTCATCAGGCAGCGTTTGGTGTTTTTCTGAACATATTGCAGAACCTGGGAGAACTCGGCCGACTGATAGAACGGGGAGTCCTGGTTGCTGATGAAGTAGAGCACCATCCGATCGTTTTTCAGCATGATGCGCTCGATGCCGAACTCCATGGCTTTCCACCGCAATCGGACCACATTCAGCAGCTCCACCGTCTGCGGAGGCATCTCGCCGAACCGGTCGACCAACTGGTGCTCAAATACGATCAGTGCCGGTTCATTGGCAATCTCATCCAGCTCCCGGTAGAGCCGCACCCGCTCCCGCGTACTCTCGATGTAGTGCTCGGGAAAGAGGAGCTCGAGATCGGAATCCACGGAGGTGTCATTGACGATTGACGATTGACGATTTACGATTGACGATTGACGATTGACGATTGGAGCAGGGGACGCGACGCTTGAACCGTGACCCTTGATCGCCATCTCACCCTCTTCAACCATTTCAACCTCTTCAACCATTTCAACCTCTTCAACCATTTCAACCATTTCAACCTTACTGTACCTCTCCGCCTCCAGCTCCTGCATTGCCTCATTCAGAATCTTCTGGTACGTCTCAAACCCGATATCGGCAATAAACCCGCTCTGTTCGGCGCCAAGGACGTTACCGGCGCCGCGGATATCGAGGTCCTGGAGGGCGATGTTGAACCCGCTGCCCAATTCGCTGAAGTCGGCAATGGCCTTGAGCCGGCGGCGGGCCTCGGGGGTCTGCAGGTGCGCCGGCGGTGCGATCAGGTAGCAGAAGGCGCGCTTGTTCGACCGGCCCACACGGCCGCGCAGCTGATGCAGGTCGCTGAGCCCGAAATAGTGGGCGTTATTGATGATGATGGTGTTGGCATTCGGTATATCGAGACCGTTCTCGATGATCGAGGTGGCGATCAGGATATCGTAATCCCCGTTAATGAAGCCGAGCATGCGGTCTTCCAGCATCTGACCCTCCATCTGGCCATGGGCCACGATGGTGCGGGCCTTGGGAACCACCCGGTTCACCATGGCCTCCACTTCGCTGATGTTCTGCACCCGGTTGTGGATGATGAACACCTGGCCGTCGCGGCTGAGCTCGTAGTCGATCACATCGCGGATCAGCTCTTCATTCAGGGTGAATAATTCGGTTATGATCGGATGCCGGTTGGGCGGGGGAGTGTTGATGATGGATAGATCCCGCGCACCCATCATGCTGAACTGCAGGGTTCTGGGGATGGGCGTAGCAGTGAGGGTCAGCGTATCAACGGAGGTTTTCATCTGGCGGAGCTTCTCCTTTACCGCCACTCCGAATTTCTGTTCCTCGTCGATGATCAGCAACCCGAGATCCTTGAATTTCAGGTTTTTGCCGATCAGCTTGTGTGTTCCGATGAGGATATCGATCTTGCCCTCTTCGAGCTCCCTGATCACCCTCGACTGGTCCTTGGCCGAACGCAGCCGGCTGGTATATTCCACGTTTGCCGGGAACTCCTTCAGCCGTTCCCGGAATGTTTTATAGTGCTGCAGCGCGAGAATGGTGGTTGGAACCAGCACGGCCACCTGCTTGGAATCGGTGACGGCCTTGAATGCCGCCCGGATGGCCACTTCGGTTTTCCCAAACCCGACATCACCGCACACGAGCCGGTCCATCGGATTTTCGGACTCCATGTCGGCCTTTACATCATTGGTGGCTTTATACTGATCGGGCGTATCCTCGTAAATAAAGGAGGCCTCGAGCTCCTGCTGCAGGTAAGTATCGGGAGTGAAAGCAAAGCCCTCGGTCTGTTTCCGCTTGGCATACAGCAGGATAAGTTCCTTGGCGATATCCTTGATTTTCGACTTGGCCTTGGCCTTGAGCGCCTGCCAGGCTCCCGATCCGAGCTTGTATATTTTCGGGGATTCCCCTTCGCGGCCTTTATATTTCGATATGCGGTGGAGCGAATGGATGCTGACGTACAGCACATCCTTGTCCTTGTACACCAGCCGCACTGCCTCCTGTTTCTTGCCGTTAACCTCAACCGTCTCCAGTCCGCCGAACTGCCCGATCCCATGGTCAACGTGCACCACGTAATCGCCGGGGTGCATATCCGTGAGCTCCCGCAGGTTCAGCGCCTCCTTCTTTCCAAACGACGACCGCACCTTGTACCGGTGATATCTTTCAAAAATCTGATGATCGGTAAACATCGCCAGCCGCAGGTCATGGTCATAATAGCCTTCATGCAACGCAATTTCCAGGCGTTCCGTATGCCCTTGTGCCCTTGTGCCCCCGTGCCCTTGTGCCCCCATGCCCCCGTGCCCTTGTGCCCCTATGCCCTCGTGCCCCAAAATTGCCTCCAACCGGTCCAATTGCTTCGGGTTATCCGCCAGCAATATCGTGGTATATCCATCTGAGCTGTTCGCCTCAATCTTCTCCTTCAGAAAATCGAAATTCTTGTTGAAGGCGGGCTGCGGTGAGGTGGTGAAGAAGAGGCTCTGCTGGGAGGGGAAGAAATGTTTTTGTCCGAATTCAACCACCTGCACGCGGGTGATCCGCTGCAGGAGCTCATCGGGATCGGTCAGTTTCTTGCGGAACTCCTGGGGGCTCACCATGCCCTCCTCGTCGTCCATCGTGGCCGCTTCGCTCAGGCGATGCAGCTCGTCGGAGGCGCTGATCTCGATCCCTTTCAGGATCTGCTCCATGCGGCTGATGCAGAAGGTGAGGTCGCGGGTCCATACCTGGCTCTTTTCGGGAAGAAACTCGAACAGGGTCTGGACGGCCTCACCGCCCAGATGGTTATTAAGGTTGGGGACGATGGATATGCGGTCGATCTTGTTGGAAGAGAGCTGTGTTTCCACGTCGAAAGAGCGGATGGATTCCACTTCATCACCCAGGAAGTCAATCCGATAGGGATTTTCCGATGAATAGGAAAATACATCGATAATCCCGCCGCGGACGGCGTACTGTCCGGGTTCAAAAACAAAATCCGACCGGCGGAAACCGTATTCGACCAGTACTTCGGTGACGAAATCCATGTCCACCTTCTCGCCCGGTTTCAGGCTGAGGGTGTGGGACTGGAGCTCGGCCCTTGAAACCACGCGTTCCAGCAGGGCTTCGGGGTAGGTGACAATCAGCGGCTTGGCATTCCGGGTAGCCAGCTTGTTGAGCACCTCGGTGCGGAGGAGCAGATTGTCCTGGTCGAGCTGCTGCATGCGGATGGCCCGCTTGTAGCTCGAAGGAAAGAAAAACACATGCTCTTCGCCGAGCAGATGCGCCAGGTCGTTATGGAAATAGGCCGCCTCCTCACGCTCCGCCAGGATGATCAGGCGGGATTGCCGCTGGTCGTGGCTCAATGCTGCCAGGATCAGCGCGGCACTGGAACCGGTTAATCCATTGAGGTGCAGGGTTTTATCTTCCGATTGGGCAAAAAAATCCCGCATCCGCAGGACGTTGGGATGTTTTGAATAGAGACCGATGAGGTCGGTGGGCTTCATGAACGGGCGCAAAGATATAAAAATGGCAGAGGGCAGAGGGCAGAAGGCAGAAATTAGGCAGAAGAAATAAGGCAGATGTAAGGACCCTTCTTTCTTAATCCTTCTTTCTTTTTACTAATTTCTGCCTTCTGCCCTCTGCCTTCTGCCTTTTTTTCTATCTTTAAACCGTCCCCCGGATCTAAACTATGTTTTATGAAAATCCGGAATTCTGTTTTTTTTCTTTTCTTCTTAGTGATTTCGTGCATACCGGAGAACCTGCCTCCGGAAGCTTTATTTGTATGTACTCCCCCAAACGGAAATATCAATACTCTCTTTGACCTGGATGCGGATGGTTCGCTGGATCCGGACGGGATTGAGAGCCTGTTGTCCTATCGTTGGGATATTCGGGATGATGGCATCTGGGAGACTGATTTCGGCGCCAATAAGATCTTTTCCTGGCAGTTTACCACCCCCGGTGAGTACACCATCAGGATGGAGGTGAAGGATGCCCTGGATGAAGTGTCTTCTTATGTTCTGAATGTGCGGGTCGACAGCATCCGTCATTTCACGGACAGGCGCGACGGCCAGGTGTACCCGGTGGTTAAGATCGGGAGTTACTGGTGGATGGCGCGCAACCTGAATATCGGAATAAAGATTGATCCGTCGGTTGCCATGACGGATAACGGGGTGATTGAGAAGTATGTATACCCTGCTGATGACCCCGACGGTCTCAACGGCGGACTCTATACCTGGAACGAGTTGATGGGACGGAGCTACACCCCGGGCAGCCAGGGAATCTGTCCTGATGGGTGGCATGTGCCCACCGATGCCGACTGGAAGAACCTGTTTACGGTTTTCCGGTGCGCCGGCGTCCGCCACTATGCTCCCTATTGGATTACCGGTGAGAAATTCCTCACCGACCGCAGGGTGGAGCATGATAATTACCTGGCCGAGGGTGCCATCTGGAGGCTGCTGCGATCGACCGGGAGCACCGGGTTTGACGTGGTTCCGGCGGGCTACTGCGATCCGGATGGAAAATTCTCGGACCGGGACTATCATTTTCCCGGCCAAACGGCCACTTTCTGGACCTCAACCCGCTCGGATGAATATGCTGTCAGGGTGAGATTTTACCAGACAGATGACCGTGTGGGTGATGCTTTCAGGCTGGTGGACAACCGGCGCTTTGCTTTTTCGGTGCGATGTGTTAAAGAAACACTGTAACCTGATATGAGAATTAACAAATTGATCATCATCGTATTACCCTTGTTGTTTCTTCTCTATTCGTGCGGAAATGATATCGACCTGTTCAGGGAGGGACAGGATAAAACGTATGTGGTATACGGGCTGCTGAACAGCTCATCCACTTTGCAGCAGGTAAAGGTGAGGCTGACCTCCATCACGGATGCGTCGGTTACCGACATCAGCCTTGATTCTTCGGAGTTTTCCGCCCCGGAGAACCTGCAGGTTTCCATCCAGGAGTGGCATCAGAATTATTATGCAACCTATCCGCTGGAGCCGGTGCGATATTCCAAGGATCCGGGGGTTTTCCTCAATACCCGGAATGACGTTTTTGAAACCCGGATCACTCCGTACCTGGATATGGAATACAAACTGATTATCACCAATCCCGATAACGGCGACCTGGTTACCTCCAAGATCGTGCCGGTGCCTGAGCCGGAACTGGGGGCTCCAACCTGGTCGTGGATCCGGTACAATTTCAGCGATACGGTAAACCCCTTTAACATCCGGTTCAAGGAGGTGCCCCGGGTCTATGTGTACCTCATCAGGTTTACGATTCATTATATCGAGGTATATGCAAACGGGGATACCCTGAGGAAGCAGGCATCGCATGTTTTCAGGCCGCGGTACGTGGATAAGCCGCCGGTATACAATCCGATACGGGAGAATTTCGGGAACGAGTACAACCGTTCCATGAACAAACGGTATACCTATAATGTGTTTGAGACGGTGATTCCCGATTTTCCGCTGGTCAGTTTCCGGCAGCTGATCTGCTTTGAGGTGTCGGTTTGGGGGGGCGACCAGAATCTCCGCAGCTATACGGAGTTTGGTGCCAAGTTCAACGACAACCGGAAGAACTTCCTGAATAACGTGAACAACGGCATCGGCTTCTTTGCCGCCTGCAGCTACAAGGGCTGTATGGGAATCCTGCCCGACCAGGAGTTCATGGATTCCCTCCCGGTTTATCCCCGCACGGCATTCCTGAAGTTCCGGAAGGATATTTTTATCACGGACAGGAGCCTCGAATCCCCTGGAAGTCCCCCGTTTTCAACACTAATCAGGGAGGTGGGCGATGTGGAATAGTGGAAAGTGGAATGTGATAGTCGGTGCTCTGTTGCTCGTTTGTGGCGTATCGGGGTATTCTCAGAATCTTTTGGAAGGGGTTAACGGGGAACTCAAGGGGTATATCTATGAAAAGGAGACCGGCTTTGTTATTCCGCTGGCCAGTGTGGCCCTTTTTGGCACTAACCTGGGTTCAGTCACCAATGAGTACGGCTTTTTCCTGATACGGAAGATACCCCCGGGTTCCTATACCCTGGTGGTACGTTGCGTGGGCTATGAAGAGTTCCGGCAGACCGTTAAGGCGACAGCCGGGCAGCTCGACCGTCTGGTTGTTTTTCTGGATAAGAAGAGCTATGAGCTGGATGCAGCCACCATCACCGCCTCCCGAAAGCGCTGGGAGAGAATGACTCCTGTTGGTGTTCAGCGGATGACGGTTGAATCGATGAAGCGAACCCCAACGCTTGGGGTTACGAGCGATCTGGCCCAGGTGCTCCAGACGCTGCCGGGCGTGATCTATACCGGCGACCGCGGCGGACAGCTATACGTGAGAGGAGGCGCGCCGGTGCACAATAAGGTGCTCATGGACGGGATGACCATCATCAATCCGTTTCATTCCATCGGGTTCATGTCGGTGTTTGATACCGAGATCCTCCAGAGCGTGGATGTCTATTCGGCTGCGTACGGGGCCCAGTTTGGGGGCAGGGTTTCATCCATCATGGACATCCGCACCCGGCCCGGCAACCGTACTGATTTTCAGGGCACGGCCAGTCAGTCGAACATCGGCTATGGCCTGCTGCTGGAAGGCCCGATCAAGCCGATGACTGCAGAAAGCAGGGGGGCCATCTCGTATGTGGTATCCACGAAGGGATCCATTCTCAGGGCAACGGCGCCCGTTTTATACCCCTGGCTGGATTCCCTCGGATTGCCCTACCGGTACAACGACTTCTACGGCAAGATCTCCTTCATGGAGAAGGGCGGCAATCAGTTCGATATTTTCGCATTACACTATTCCGATGCCGTGAATTATCACAATGCCATCCGCACCCGCTGGAATACCACAGGGGGAGGATTCGGCTTTGTTGTATCTCCGCCTCAGAGCGACTTCCTGTTTGTCAATCGTTTGGCCATGAGCCGCTACGCAGCGGATTTTGTGGATCCAACCACAACTCCCAAGGGTACCATTTATGACAACCTGGATATGAGCATCAAGGGCATTCACGTGCTCGACCGTTTCGAGCTGGTTTGGGCGGCCGAGTTTACGGCGGTCCATACTGAGTACTCCTATATCCGGTATGATGAAATGCATATCCATGACAACGTATACACCAGCGATGCGACGATTCTTTTCCAGTCGAAGTTTATTTTACCCCGATGGATACTGGAGCCCGGACTGCACCTCAGGGTTTACTCCAATATTTTTACCCTGATGCCGGAGCCCCGGATGAAAGCCCGGTACAATATCACGGAAAATCTGAGCCTGAACCTGGCCGGCGGGATGTACTCCCAAAACCTTTCCACCACTACCGCAGAGCAGGATGTGGTTCAGGTATTTCAGGGATTTTATACGGGTACTGAAACCGTTCAGGATTATTTTCATGGTCAGCGTGTTTACAAGCCCACTCAGCAGGCCTGGCACGGAGTTGCCGGGCTCAGCTGGTTCGACCATAAAAACCTGAAAATCTCGGTTGAAGCCTATGTGAAAGATTTTTACCGCCTGATCAACCACAATCCGCACCAGATCTACGTAGATGAGGGCTATAACCCGGAAGTTCCTGAATATCTGGCCAGTACGTTTATTTATGAGTCGGGCTGGGCTTACGGGATCGATTTCCTTGTGGATTATGCGGCGGCGGATTATACATTCTGGGGCGCCTATTCATTCGCGTATGTCACGCGGCAGGATGAGTACATGAAATATGTGCCTCATTTTGACCGGCGTCACAACCTGAATCTTCTGGGCAGTTACCGGTTTGGCAAAACCCGCGGATGGATGGCTAAGATCCGGTGGCAGATCGGATCCGGCTTTCCCTTTACCCAAACGGCCGGATTCTATGAGGAATTTAAAACCGATGACGGCACCTTTTTGCTCGATCCCTGGTCGCAGGGCGATCTGGCTATCCTGTATGGGCCGGTAAATGAGGGCCGACTTCCGGCCTATCACCGGCTGGATGTATCGGTTAACCGTATCTGGAAATTCCCCGAAGGCCAGACGATAGAACTGGGAGCGAGTATCCTGAATATTTACAACCGTAAGAACGTTTTCTACTTCGACCGGGTCACCCAGACCCGCGTGAATCAACTTCCGCTGATGCCCAGCCTGGGGGTGGTGTTCAGGTTTTAGGGTAAAAAGAAAAACCTGTCAGGTTTCGAAAAACCTGACAGGTTTAATTTGGTGGGCGCACACCGTGCGCCCCTACTGGTCACTGGTCACTGGTCACTGGTCACTGAACTACCACTTTCTGTGTGGTCACTTCGAATCCGTTGTTGATGCGGATGAAGTAAACACCTTTTGACAGCTGGTTGTCAATGGTTTCGTTATGATCGGTAACATCGGCAATCCGTTTGGTATAGACTACCTGGCCCTGCATGTTGAGGATAGAAATATCCATGGTTGCAGGAATCTGGTTGCTGATTGAAACGGTGAATTTGCCGTTGCTCGGATTCGGATAAACACGTACCGAAGTAGACACGTCAAGCGGATTAACGCCGGAAGTGCTCTGAGCATTATACTTATCGTTCAGCTTGTTCTGGTATCTTACCATCAGTGTCCTGTAAGGATCTCCGGTTAGCGGATAAGCTTCCTTATCGTCGTTGATGCTGTATTTGTAGCGGAGTTCCATGCCGAACTTGGCACTGGTAACGTCAACCGTGTAAATCTGGTCACCATCGGGATCGGTCAGGGTAGCTTTGGTTTTCCAGGTATTTCCTTCACCGTTTACTTCGAGTGTATCGGTTCCCGGAACAAACCTTCCGGCAGCAATTTCGTCGGTCATGTCGCAATTGAACGAAGTAGCCGTCCGGCCGAAATTGAAGACATCGGCAAAGGTATTGAAATAGGTAACTCTTCTTTTATGTGTTACAGGAAGAGCCATCGGTTTTCCTTCAGCAGTTCCGTTGATTGAGTAGCTGTATGTAATCCATTTACCCACCGGCAATGCGTCCATTGTACCGGTGAAAATGCCATCGGCGTCAACGTCGGTCATAGCAACCGTACCCTGAGCCAATCCACTCACTTCAACCTTGTCGCTTGCGGGATTGAATTCACTGGTGCTGATGAGCTTGTTCATGTCGACATTGAAGGTAACGGCAGCCTGAGTGGGAGCTCCGGTTGCGTTGATTCCAATTCCGATAAGGTTCATCTTGCCGGTATTGAACCACCCGCCGCCAACTGACTGATAGTTATAGGTATAACCGTTGGCTGTGTTGTCCATATCCCAGCCGATGCTCATACCGTTGGTTCCGTTGTCGTCACCGGCAGCCGTACCCCAGAAGCGTACGCAGGCCACATAGGTGCCCGGTTCCAGGAATTCGGTTTCGCCGTCTTTCTGAATCTCCAGGGTAACCCAGGTGCTGCGCATGGCCAGGGTTGCATCAATGACTTCGGTAGCCATGTATTCAACCAGACCGTCTTCACCCTGATCTTTCAGGAGAACATACTGGAACTGCGGAACCTGTGAAATGGTAACGCCGCTGATGTAAGCTGTGATGGCGTTGATCTCGCAGGGATTGAAAATGTCATAGAATACACCGACCATGTCACCGCCGTTACCGCCGCCAACCCAACCGCCGGTATTACTGGAAGATTCTGCCGAGAAGTCGGCACGGTGGAACAGGGTATCGGTAACCGTAAATCCTTTGGTTACAGCATTATTTAGCGGAACCTCTTCGGTATTGTCGGACAGTCCTTTAAACTGGAAGGCATAGTCGCCATAGTCAGAAGCAAGGAAAACCGTATTTACCGTTGCGGAGTCGCGTTCGAGCGGCCAGATGGTTGAAGCGTCGGAAACGTCCTGCCATACCTGAGCGCCGTTATGCAGAACGGTAACCTGCAGTTTGGCATCTTCCTGATCGGCCATACCGTTATTCAGGAAAGCGCCGCGGAACATATAGTCGCCGACGTTGCCGCCGGTAGCTGAAACCTGACCCATCTGTGATTTTGGCCAGTAATTGATGTGCCCGATTCTGTCATCGAAGCCACCATTGAAATCCTGCCAGTAGTTCTCAAGTACGAGGTCGTTCTGGAAGGCTTCTGAAAGGTTAAGGTCGTCGATCATCCAGAAGTAGTGGGTGTTCCCGGTCTGGTAAAAACGAATCTGAACATTCGGCAACCCTGCAGCTACGTCGGAGATATTGAATTCAACCGTCTGATAGCGTGCATCGGTAACGCGGTTGTTGGAGAGGCCGAAAAGACAATCATATTCTGCCCAGTGAACACCTGCGTCGTTGGTGACCATCATTTTCAGGTTGTTCGTACCGCAGCATAGGCGGAAGAGCTGCTTAAACCTGACCACAACAGATGATTTTGAGGAGCAATCGATCGGAGGGGTCTGGATGTAAGTGTCCATTACGTTGGAGGTACCTACACCGTCGCGGCGGTTGTATTCATCGGCCGGAAGCGTGATAAAACCGTCGAGCGGCGAAAGGAAGGTACTTGAGGGTCCCTGCCATGTGCAGCATCCCCCGAGTGTGTCGTAGGGCGAACGCCATACCCATGGGTTACCGAAATCGGTATTGTCCTTAATTTCCCATCCTGCAGGCAATTCCCATGCTTTGGTCTCAACATTCCCCCAGTTGAAACTGGTTGACCAGAAAATGTCACCACTAGCCTTGGTTTGAGATTGATCCATTACGAAACTAACCGGATCCTGCTTAACCGGCGCCGGCGTACCCTGCTTCGTAACCTGTGCGAAGCTGATACCGGCAATACATAAAATTGCAAGTACAAGAGTAAATCTTTTCATGATTCTCCTTTTTTTAGATTGATGAATATCCAAAACTAAACCTTTTCGCTCAATTTCAATTGTTAAAATATGTAAAATCGTCAATCGTAAATCGTCAATCGTAAATCGTCAATCGTAAATCGTCAATCGTAAATCGTAAATCGTAAATTACCTTATCCAGTACCCCAGGTTCACAAAAACCATCGGTCTCTTGCTGTCATTGGATCCCATCAGGGTAACTTCCACCGGTCCAACGGGGCTCGCGTATCCATAGGTAAGTCCGGCTCCGTACAGGGTGGCTGCGGCTTCGCTGAACTGGCTGAACTCATCAAAGGTTTTCCCGATATTGGTTTTCAGGGTCATGTAGTGGTTCCCCTTGACACGGAACTGCACATCGGCCCTGAGGACCATGGCGTGATTGGCGGCGCGGCTCATGTATTCGCTCCCCACAAAGGGGATTACGCTTTTATGGTAGTAGCCCAGTCCTCCAACGTAGGAGCGGTACGGGTAGGGGATGGAATCGCCGAAGGCAAAGGATGCCAGCAGCGAAGGCTGGAAGCTGAGGCGCGGGGAGATTTCGAATGCACGCCGGTAACGGATATCAAAAATCATGGCCGGAATATTTCCTTCGGATGTAAAATTATTCACTTGCTTGATGAGCAGCTCTGCTTTTTCGCCCCGGGTAGGATAGGGTACCCGGTTAAAATCATCCTTGAGAAAGCGTGCATAAATGTTTATCATCCGTGAATTTGATGCTTGTATCTGCCAGTCGCCGACATTTGGCGAGTTCCAGGCCATTTCGCCCTGAACTCCGAGGGTTACGGCAAACCGGTCGCGGTAGGTTGACCGCATAACCGCATCAAGCAGTACATCACGATAAATATAACTGCCGATCTTTGACCCTTCCCTGTACTGATAGGCCTGAAACCTGTTGAATTCGGTGGTGATGCCGTACTGCTGTTTCTTTCGGTACAGAAAGAAATAGGAACCTTTTAGTCCGGGGTTCTCCCCCAAGTTTACATCAATGCCCAGCTGGTCGCCCTGTTTCCAAAGGTCCCTGAAATCGGCCCGGGCCAGAAGGGACGCGTTGAAGAGGTTGTCGAAGTGAAATCCGACATGAATAAGGTTCTGTTTTTTCTCCTCGGCCCTCACCGTGAGTCTGACGCCATCGGTAACAGGGTCGAGCTGGTAGGTGATTCGTGTAAACTCGTTGGTGCCGTAAGCCCGCTGGAGCGCCCGGTAAATGTCGTCCGACCTGAGCCAGGAGGGAAAAGGCAG
Source organism: uncultured Porphyromonadaceae bacterium (assembly GCA_964512915.1). GTDB lineage: Bacteria > Bacteroidota > Bacteroidia > Bacteroidales > UBA12481 > UBA12481. The sequence continues at coordinate 16,605 of CAZEKJ010000001.1, read as the reverse complement.
GTTCATCTTCGACTGCAGGAAGTCGGGGCTGATCTGGCTGAGCCCGGTAAAAGCAATCACGCGCACAAAAACGGAGTCTATCGCGGGAAGCGGTACGATCTTCTTTTCATTTGCGCTGTTGTATCTCCGAAGGTTTTCACCCAGTGCGGCCAGCGTTTCCCACTGCTCCCGCGCACACCGTTCACCATCGCGGACGATGGAGTCGGCTATTCCGAAAGTGAGAGTGCTCGCCCCAGGGGTATTCGGGCGGATCAGAATGTCACACAAAAGCCGGTTTCGGGCGTTAATGTCCTCCCTGGTTAATGAACTGATTTGCTTTAGAATAGAGATCACAGAACGAAGCTCATTTTTTTTCAGCAGGTCGCGCTGCACATCCACCCCGATAATGATATCGGCGCCCATTCTCTTCAGATGATCGGCCGGAAAGTTATTGATGAATCCCCCGTCGATCAGCAGGTTTCCATGCATCTCCACCGGCGTGAAAGCCGTGGGTATGGCCATGCTGGCCCGCAGGGCATCTGCCAGAATCCCGCTGGTGAGCACAACCTCCTGTCCCTGAACCACATCGGCGCCAATGCAGACAAAAGGCCTGGGCAGCTGGCTGAAAAGCCGGATATTGTAGGCAGGCCAGGTGAGTCCGGTCAGCATGTTTGAAATATTTGTGCCGGCCACCAGTCCGGTAGGCAGCTGAACCCCGCTCCGGCTCACCGGGAAATCGTAGAAATATTTTTCGAGCTGTTCCTTGTACTCCAGCGACATATCATTTCGCGGAATCATGTCTGTGAGCAGGCTCTCCCAATCCATCTCCTTCACAACCCTTTCCATTTCCGCCGGGCTCATCCCCATGGCATACATGGCCCCAACAATAGAGCCCATGCTGGTTCCGGCCACATAGTCTATCGGGATACCCGCCTCTTCAATCACCTTGATAACCCCGATGTGACCGAGGCCGGCAGCGCCGCCGCCTGAGAGGACGAGGCCGATCTTTGGTCTATCCTGGCTGTGCAAGGCGAAAGGCGAAAGGAAAAAGGCGAAAGAAAGAAGAAAGAGGGGAAAGATTATAAGATAAGTACGGGTGTGCATGGCGGATCGCGTTGGTGGCGTAAATATACGGATTTTGGTTGACTCGTGCCCGTATGGGCGACCTGCGGTCGCCCGATTTTTGGGCGACCGCAGGTCGCCCGTACAGGCACAAGAGCCCGTACAGGCACAAGGGCCGCCCGGATAAAATCCGTATTTTTGCCCCATAATCCGTTTCCATGAAATCGAAATCATTTTTGATCCTTGTTTTTATCCTGATATCAGGACTTCCGCTTTTTGCCCAGAACAGCCCCTCCTTTTTCAAAACAGTGCCGCTGCCGGATAGTAACACCCCGGAGTGGGCCCGGCTGATGTACAGCGATAACCCGAATGTACGGCAGGTGATGTTTGAGTATGAGAAGTTTTTTGAAAATCACCCGTTTGAGAAAACCACACATACGCAGAATTACAAACACTGGATCAGGCAGGTGGAGGACCTGGTGGATGCCAGCGGTTTTATCCGCCAGCTAACCCTGGAAGAGGAACGGGAACGGCTGGCCCGGCTGGAGAAACGAACAAACCTGAAATCACAGGGCCCCGGAACCTGGCGGCAGATCGGACCGTTCATAACCTATGCCAATGATGACCAGCCCGACTTTGCGGTTTCCTGGCAGGCTAATGTATATTGTATCGACCAGTCGGAATCCCGGCCCGATATTCTCTATGCCGGAACCGAGGCCGGCGGACTCTTTAAGTCGGTCAACAAAGGCCTCAACTGGCAGCTCGTAACCGCCTCCGTTCCGGTAGCCACGATCAACGACGTTAAAATCTCGGCAACCAGTCCCGACATGGTCTTTTTCGCTGCCAACAAGCGGATTTACAAGACGATTAACGGCGGCGAAAGCTGGGAACTCTCCTTTGAGATCGGCGACGATGCCTACCAGCTGCTGATTCACCCCACCAATCCGCTGGTGGCTTTTTGCGCAGCCAATAACGGATTGTACAAAACCACCGACGGGGGAACCACCTGGAACCGTTTGATTACCGGGATCTGCTGGGATATTAAGTTTAATCCCGTCACCCCTGAAACCGTTTACCTGATAAAAAACAACCCATCGGCCAAGAGAGCCGAATTCTTTAAGTCGACCGATGGCGGAAATACCTTTGCCATCCGCGATGCCGGCTGGTATGTGCCCTCCGCGCCTGCATCCGCAAAGGATGAAGGCGCAAAGATCGCCGTGACGCCTGCCGCGCCTGACCGGGTGTATGTGGTACTGATCGGCCAGAGCAAAGCCGGTGACAACGGCTGGATCGGACTCTATAAAAGCATGGATGGGGGCGAGAGTTGGGTGAATCCAAACCTCCCCGACGGTGGTCCCTATTCAACGAACCGGCAGAATCCGGCCACCTTCAAGCCTGACGGAACCGAGTTTCATCAGGGGTTCTATGACCTTGCGCTTGCAGTGTCCCACACGGATCCGGATAAACTGTGGCTCGGTACGGTGACCTTTTCCCGCAGCACCAACGGCGGCGCTACCTGGGTCCGCATCGGGTCCTATTATGCCACACAGGATATCGGCTGGATACATCCCGATATCCAGGACATGCATGTGCGCGGCAGCGACATCTTCCTGGCAAGCGACGGGGGAATCAACTACTCTACTGATGAACTGCGAACGCACCAAGCACGGAATTACGGACTTGCCGGCTCCGATTACTGGGGCTTCGGTCAGGGCTGGAATGAGGATGTGCTGGTCGGGGGACGTTACCATAACGGCAACAGCGGTTATTATCAGACTTACGGCACGGGCAACACTTTGCGGCTGGGGGGTGCCGAGGCCTCAACCGGCTATGTGAACCCGATGGAGAACCGTAAAACCTATTTTTCCGATATCAGTTCAGCATTGCTTCCCGAGTCGCTCGACGGGCAGGTTACCTATTTTCAGAAACTCGGAAAATATCCGAATGAAAGTTATTCCGAGACCTCCTCCAGCGAGATCGAATGGGATCCCCGCTATGCCGGGCACCTGTATCTGGGCGAGAGCGGAAAGATCTGGAAATCAACCAATGGCGGCGAATATTTCGAGGCGCTGTTCAATTTCGGATCGGGCAAGGTGCTGGAAATCGAGGTTTGCCGAAGCAACCCGAAGGTGATCTATTGCGTGTTCCAGCCCAAGGGCGGCTACTGGGATCCCTGCGTGCTGCGGCGTTCGGCCGACGGCGGAAAAACCTGGACGGCCCTTACGGCTGTGCCCACTAACGACCGGTTCCGGTATGAGATCACGGTAAACCCGGAAAACGAAAATGAGCTCTGGGTGAGCTGCAATGCAGGATATAACGCCCGGAAGGTGTACCGCACCCTCGATGCCGGGAAGAGCTGGCTTCCCATGAATTCCGATCTTTTCAACGGCGAGCGGCCGCTGGATATACAGTTCCAGGGCGGCACCGACGGCGTGGTTTATCTGGCTACCGCATCCGGCGCCTATTATTATGATCCGGTTGCCGGAATCTGGAATGAGTTCATGAACGGCCTGCCTGCCGATACCCGGGTGCTGGAAATGAAGCCTTTCTATGCAGGGGGCAAGCTCCGGATGGCGACCACCGGCAGGGGGATGTGGGAGACGGATCTGGCCGTGCCTTCGCGACCGCTTGCCCAGCCCATGACATTGACCGACACAATATATAATGCGTATGACACGGTGAGTTTCGAAAGCTACTCCATCATCCGGAATGAGGGGGCGCGCTGGGAATGGGCTTTCAGTCCGGCGCCGCTTTATGCAAGCTCGCTGACGGCCAGGAATCCAAAAGTGGTATTCGGTGCAAAGGGAAGTTATGATGTTACCCTTACCGTTACCGATGCGGAAAACCGGACCAGCACCCGAACAGAGCCGGCCATGGTGACCATCGCCGATATGGCCGGGGCCGATCCTTTCGCCGGCAGGGCCATGGAGTGCACCAAGTCCGGGGAGTATGCCTCTACGGACAATATCGGAATAGAAACCAATACACTAACCCTAACCGCATGGGTTAAGCCCGATGGAATACAATCCGATTATACGGGTATCGTGATGAATACCGGTAGCGGAGCCGGGTTTAATTTCCGGGGCGGCAACAACACCCTCGGGTATCACTGGCCAGGCGGTTCCTGGGGGTGGGACAGCAAGCTGATTGTCCCCGCTGGTGAATGGTCTCATGTGGCGATGGTGGCCACTGCCACTTCCATGACCCTGTATGTCAATGGCATAGCTTCGCGGCATACGGCCAGCCTGCAGCGGGCAAGCCTGAAAGAGATGCTCATCGGCAGCTATATGTCGTGGGGCGACCGGAATTTTAAGGGTCAGATCGATGAGGTTTCCATCTGGAAGCGGGCGCTGACGCAGGAAGAGATCCGCGAAATGCAGCACCTGGTTCAGGAGACCGAGCCGGCTGATCCCGACCTGATCGGTTATTATCAGTTTAACGAGACGGGCGGGAGCCTGTTTAACCGTGCCGGTGAAGGAGCGGGGAGCCTGATGGGAGAAACAAAGAAAGTTGCCTCCTCGGCACCCGTTGGCCCGGGGGCCAGTTGCCGGTTGCCGGTTACCGGTTCGGGTACATTTGATTTTACCGGAACCGGGCTTACCCTGGCCTTCCCCGCGGGAGGTCCGCTGTATCCCGGGGAGACCGTGGTAACCCGCCTCGGGGCGCTGCCCACGGTGAAGCCGAATGCCAATCTGAATATCGGATGTTACTGGATCATAAATGGTTACGGAAGTGATCATTTTGCCATCGTTTCCGATATCAAGCTCGTACCCTTTGCCGGGGAAGCCACCGATACGATCATTTCCGCACCTTCACACGCCGCACTGTTCATCCGCAGAACCGGCGCCGCCGATAACTCCTGGGAAAAGCTCTGCGGAGCGACCTCCGTCACTGCCGGTGTCGGCGGAGCATTCCGGTACAACTCCTCCTGCGGCCTTGGAACCTCGGCGCAGCTGTTCATCACCACGGATAACAACGGAATACCGCTGCTCAAAGGCACCTCCACCGGAATCGAGAACCTGCCCGGCGGAAAACAGTCGCCAGTCCGCATCTATCCGAACCCGGTAACCGCCGGAACCGATATCAGGATAGATTATTCAGATAAAGTTCACCGGATCAGGTTGTTGTCAATCGATGGAAAACTGGTGAAAGACATCATCCCCGAAAACGGTCAAGCGGCCGCAATCCCAAGTGCCGGCCTCGATCCGGGTACCTACATCATCAGGATAAAAGGAGAAAAACACATTCATTCACAGATTATTATCGTCAAATAGTGAGGGGATTCCGGCATGCGCCGGAATGACAGCAACAACCTACCGGCTGGCCTAACCGGCAACCGGCAACTGGTAACTTTTATTTCGTACCTTTGAGCAACCCCCCGCTTGTATACGAAATAAATCTCTATCCGCATGAAATCATTTCACGAGCGGAGAACGGGGTGTCTGGTACGCCCCGATCAACGAAGGAAGGCTGCCCTGGTACCACCGGCTTGATCTTTCACTCGAGCGAACCTGGAAACTGAGCCGCAAAATGGAACTACAGGCTGTTTTTGGCCTGATGAACGCCTATAACCGGCAGAATGTGTTCTACATGGACCGGAAAACGTATGACAGGATTGACCAGCTGCCGGTTTTGCCCACGTTGGGCTTATCACTAAAGCTGTGACCCCATGCCCTTGTGCCCTTGTGCCCCTGTGCCCTTGTGCCCAAACGGGCGCCCGCAGGGCGCCCCTACGCCCGTCTTCGTTCCATCCAGTTATATACGGTCGGCAACACAAACAGTGTCAGCAGCGTGGAGGTGATCAATCCTCCGATCACCACGGTGGCGAGCGGCCGCTGCACTTCTGAGCCCGGGCCTGTGTTGAAGGCCATCGGGATAAATCCAAGGCTGGCAACCAGTGCTGTCATCAGTACCGGCCGGAGCCGGTTGGTAGAGCCGTCGATGATGGCCTCCCTGAGTTCGCCTCCGTTCTTGCGGATCTCATTGATATAGGAGATGAGCACGATCCCGTTCAACACAGCGACTCCGAACAGGGCAATGAAACCGATGGCCGCGGTAACCGAAAGGTGCATTCCGCGGAGCCACATCAGGAAAATGCCGCCCGACATGGCAAACGGCAGGTTGAGCAGGATCAGGATTGCATACCGGAACTTGCCAAAGGTAAGATAAAGGAGACCGATGATAATGAGCAGGGATAAGGGAACGACAATAGCCAGGTGGCGCATGGCGCGCTGCTGGTTTTCAAAGGTGCCGCCATATTCCATAAAATACCCCGATGGGATAATGTCCTTTCCGTCGAGAGCATTCTGAAGGTTCTTAACATAGGTGCCCACATCGATGTCGCGGAGGTTAATCCCGACAATCAGCCTGCGCCAGCCGTTTTCCCGCTGGATCTCTCTGGGCCCTTCCTGGGGGATGATCCGGGTAACGCGCTTGAGAGGGATAAACTCCTCATTGGGCAGCTGAACCGGGATCTCCATGATCTTCTCAAAACGGTCGCGCAGATCAGCCGGGAATCGCACCACGATGTCAAAACGCCGCTGTCCTTCAAATACCTGCCCGGCCGGCTGCCCTCCGATCCCAGCCTCAATAACCGTCTGGACGTCATCAACGTTCAATCCGAAGCTTGCCGCCGCTTCACGGTCAATCTCGATGGTCAGATAGGGCTGCCCTACAGGCTGTTCTACAAAAAAGTTAGCCGTGCCCTCAAGTTCACCGACCACGGACGAGATCCGCTCACCGATTCTCTGAAGCTCCCCGAGATCCTCACCGTATACCTTTACCGCAAGGTCCGATTTTACCCCGCTGGTGAGCTCATCCACGCGCATTGCGATTGGCTGGGTAAAGTTATAGGCCATCCCCGGCTCGGTTTTAAGGTAGGGTTCGATCATCGAAATGATATCCTCCTTTTTAACACCCTTGCGCCACTCCTTTTCGGGTTTCAGCACAATCCATACGTCCGTCTGGTGTACCCCCATCCAGTCGTTTGCCAGATCGGACCGTCCGGTTTTTGGTACCACGGTCTTAATTTCGGGAATGTTCTGTATCAATTTTCCGCCCAGCCAGTTGGCGTTCTTGATAGATTCATCCAGCGTTACCGAGGGCATGCGAACCTCCTCAACAAGGATCGAGCCTTCGTCCAGCTCCGGAAGAAACTCAGAGCCCAGACGGGTCATTACCAGCATTGAGAGAATGAACACCCCAATGGCGGTTCCGATGATTGCTCCCCGCTTGTTCAGGTTTTTTTCAAGAAACCGCTGGTATCGGGGTTTCAGCCAGTCTATGAGGTAATTGCGCCGAGGTTTGATCCCCCGCCGGAACACGATGGCCGACATAGCCGGCACGAATATCAGAACAAGCAATAGGGAACCCAGAACAGCTGCAGCCACTGTAATGGCCATGGGGCGGAACAGGATTCCCTCCATGCCGCTGAAGGTCATGATGGGCAGGTATACCATCAGGATAATCAACACCCCGAAAAAAATAGGCCGGGCAACTTCCTTAGAAGAGTCTAAAATCAGTGTTTCCGTGTCCTCTCCCTTCTTTCGTCCCTGGAGGCGATGAACAATATTCTCAACCATCACCACCGAGCCGTCAACCACCATCCCGAAATCGATAGCGCCAAGGCTCATCAGGTTTGCAGCCAATCCAAACTCCTTCATTCCGATAAAGGCAAAAAGCATGGAGAAGGGAATCACGAGGGCAACCAGCAGGGCGCCGGTTATTTCCCCCAGCAGGAGGAGCAGGATGGCAACAACAAGGAATCCTCCCTCGATAAGGTTCGTGGTTATAGTGTGTGTGGTGCGGTCGATAAGGTCGGATTGGTCATAGAACTTCCTGATCTCAACCCCCGCTGGAAGGCTTTTATTAATCGATTCAATCCTTTCCCGGATGTCGGCAATCACATCCCGGCCGTTTCCGCCGCGAAGCATCATCACGATACCTGTCACCACCTCGCCTTTCCCGTCCTGGGTGACTCCTCCCTGGCGGATCTGCTTGCCCATCTCAACCGTGGCAATGTCGCGGATGAATATCGGCTTATTATTCAGATGTTTTACAATGATACTGCGGATATCAGCGGCTCCGGTTATCTGACCGAATCCGCGGATAATATACTGTTCCCTGTTATGTTCCAGGAAACTGCCCCCGGAAACGCTGTTGTTGCTGTTGACGGCATTGATGACTTCCTCAAGGCTGATGCCGTAGCTGCGCAGCTTGCCTGGCTGGACGATTACATCATACTGCCTGACAAACCCGCCGAAGGAGTTGATTTCAGTAACCCCCTGAACAGTTTTCAGTTGCGGGGCTATGAGCCAGTCCTGGATTTCGCGCAGCTCCGTGAGTGAATAGTTTTCACCATAAACCACGTACTGGTAAATCTCACCGAGGGCTGTTGAAATCGGCCCCAATTGAGGGGAAGAGACTCCCTGCGGCAGTTCGTCGCCAATGGCTTGCAACCGCTGGCTGACCATCTGCCGGGCAAAGTAGATGTCGGTATTCTCCTCGAACTCAACCGTTACAGCGGAAAGTGCAAATTGGGAGACCGAGCGGACCTCCAAAACACCCGGCAGTCCGTTCATGGCTGTTTCAATCGGATAGCTGACCAGTTTCTCCACATCATAGGGGGAGTAGCGTCCGGCTTTGGTGATCACGAGGACCTGTACGGGGGTCACATCGGGCATGGAATTGATCGGCAGCTGCAGGAAGGCGCTGATGCCGGCAAAGGCCATCAGGACCACGAGGCTGAGAGCCACGAATTTCTGCCTGATGCTGAATTCGATTATTTTATTGAGCATAGCTGGGCCTCCGGCTTATTCTTCCGATATCAGTTTAAACCTTGACAGTGCTTTCAGACTGAAAACCTGCCCTACCGCGACCTTATCCCCCGGATTCAATCCGGCGGTAACCACGGCAAATCCGTTCACAATCTCACGGATGCGGATCTTTCTCATTTCATAGGTATCTGAGGCCAGACATACAAAAACGATAGGGTCGTTGTTGTCGTAGGTAACAGCATCCATGGAAACGGTGAGGACTGCAACGGGACTGCGGGTGGTGATTTCGGTCCTGACATTATCGCCCGGCTTCAGAACGGCATTCTTTTGTGACAGCAGTATATTCAGGATCACCGAACGATTGTTTTCATCCAGTCCGGGATTGATGGTGGTGATTACGGCGCTGAGCGGCTCCTCATTGATCAGCCGGTGGCTGATCCGTACGGAATCGCCGGTCCTGACGAGGGTTCCATCTTCAGGAGAGATGTAGGCTTTCACGAGAACCTGGTCGAGACTGATGATGGTGGCCATGGGGTCGTTGGCGGGAATGGCTTGTCCCAGGTCAACCTTGTGTGAATCAACAACTCCGCTTATGGGGGCATGGATTTTCAACCGGGGATTGATCCGGTCGGTATTCTTCAGACCATCGATTTCACTATCCGAAACACCCAGTGTTTTGAGCTTCGCATAGGAGGCATTCAGGGACGCCACTGCACGGGTATTGTCGGCCCGGGTTTTTTCCACATCCATCTCGGCATTGATTCGCTTTTCCTGGAGTTTTTCCATTCGCGCCAGCTGGTTCGACTGCAGGTCAACCTCGGCGGCAGCCTGGAGGTATTCGGCCACGAGCGTTCCATAAACAAGGCTCTCCATCTCAAGGATCACCTGGCCCTTCTGCACACGCTGGCCCTCCTGTACCGGGAGGCTGATAATCCGGCCGTCGACCGGGGCGCTGACTATTCCGATATGATTCTGAGCAGGGAATACAGTTCCCGGAGCAGACAGTGTATACTGGCTGACCTGGGAGGCAACGGTTTGCAGAGGAATTTTGAGTTCTGACATCTGCTGCTGGGTGAGGACCACACGGACAGGGGCTGCCGCTGACGGGTCAGCGAGTGAAGGGGGAACACCTGTGGCAGTTTTCTCGCTGGTTTCAACTTTTTTATTGCCACATCCGCTGATCACCAATCCCGGAAGGATGGCGATCGTAACCAGCAGGACCAGTATTTTGCTGTTTTTCATATCAGTATACCAATTCTTGATTTACAAACTGTTCTAATTCGATAAGCCTCAAATAGTAATTCCTTAGGGCATCATAGTATTTCTCCTGACTGGTGAGGAACAATTGCTGTGCTTCAATCAGCTTAAGAAGGTCGATTTGCCCCAGCCTGTAGGCCTCCCGTGTGAGTTCGAGGAGTTTCTCTGATTTGTCCCTGAGCTGGGTCTGGTATAACTGGATGGTAACCTGGCTGTTGTCGTACCCATGCCATGCCAGTTCGATTTTCTCCTTGATGGTCAGTTCAATGCTTTTCTGTTCCCAGAGGTTTTGTTTTAGGATCGACTGTGCCTGTTTAACTTCTCCATCAACCGTAAACATTCCCCAAAGCGGGATCCGGAGGCCGGTTTCGAGACCCCTGAAATGGTATCCTGTCCCAAAATCCTGAGCCAGGTAGCCTACCCGGATATCGGGAAGGTACCCTGACCGGGCCTCCCTGATTCCAAAACCGGAAGCTGTTACCATTGCCTTTGCCGATTGGTAGAGCGGCTGTGATTCAAGGGTGTAAAGGGCCACTTCCTGTTCAATGAGCTCATTGTGGGTTCTCAGGGTGTCCTGAAAACTGATGTCATACCGTTGTTCATCGGGATTCAGCCCCATATAGTTGAACAGTCTGTAGCGGGCTTCATGAAACACCCGTTCAGCTTCATATTGCTCATTCTCTGCCTGGGTCAGCCTGAGTTCCGAGGAGAGTTGATCAATGTAGGTTCCAACCCCGCTCTCCACGCGCAATCTGACTGCCTCGGCGAGTTCCTGCGACAGCCGGTAAACATCGGCCCTGAGTTTTTGGTAATAGTTTGCATAGAGGATCTCCGTATAATAGGATTTAACCTTAACGGTCACTTCCCGTCGAAGGGCTTCGAGTTCCTTTTCCCGTGACTGTTTCTCGTTCAGTATTCTTTTCAGGCGGTAGTAGGTGGTCAGCGGGAAATCAAATTCCTGCTGTATGGCAAATCTCTGTTCGGAAAATGGCATCGGATCAATAGCAGAAATGCCTTCCCGGGCATAGCTTATTTCCGGATCCGACAGGCCTGTTGCGGTTTTCCATTCAACGGCCTTGCCCTCGACCACGGCTTCCATTTTCCGGATTGAAGGATTGATCTTCAATGCCATTTCCACGGCCTCCTTTATCGTCAGGACCGGAGGATCATCCTGCGCACCGGCTGGCCTGCTGCCTGTAAGAGATAAGATCAGGATTGGAATTAAAATTCTTTTCATATTAACAATCAGTTTTTTATCGTGACGCGTGATGCGTGACCCGTGACGCGAAACCCCCTGTGCCCCTGTGCCCTTGTGCCCTTGTGCCCTCGTGCCCTTGTGCCCTTGTGCCCAAACGGGCGCCCGCAGGGCGCCCCTACGGGGACCATTATGCCCCTGAAATCATTTCCTCGAGCCGGTCAACCATAGCCCGTGATCCCGTGTAGAATGGCGTTCTCTGGTGGACGGATTCCGGTTTGAGGTCGAGAATGCGTTGGGTTCCATCGGAGGCTTTTCCGCCTGCCTGTTCCGCAATGAAGGCAATCGGGTTGCATTCGTAGGCAAGCCGTAGTTTGCCGCTTGTTGCCGTGGCCGTTTGCGGGTACATAAAGATCCCTCCCTTCAGTAAGTTCCGGTGAAAGTCAGCAACCAGGGAGCCAATGTAACGGGATGTATAGGGTCGGTTTGTTTCAGGGTCGTTCTCCTGGCAATACTTGATAAATTTCTTGACACCATCCGGGAATTTGATGTAGTGGCCTTCGTTAATCGAATAGATGGTTCCGTAAGCGGGCATTTTAATATCGGGATGACTCAGGCAAAACTCACCGATCGACGGATCCAGGGTAAACCCGCTGACTCCGTGGCCCGTAGTGTAAACCAGCATGGTTGAGGATCCGTATACCACATAACCGGCTGCCACCATGCGGCTTCCTTCCTGGAGGAAGTCCTCCGGCCTCGCGGAGTGTCCCCGCGGGGAAACTCTGCGGAAAATGGAAAAGATGGTTCCTATTGAAACATTCACATCGATGTTTGAGGATCCATCCAGGGGGTCCATCATAAAGATGTATTTCCCATCGCGTGCCAGGTTGTCATCAAAGGTGATGATCTCCTGGTTCTCCTCAGTAACCAGGCCGCAAACCTCGCCACTGGCCTGAAGTGCGGAGATAAATACCTCATCGGCAAATACATCCAGTTTTTTTTGTTCTTCCCCCTGTACGTTTGTCTGCCCGGCAGATCCCAATATGTCAACCAGACCGGCCTTATTGACCTTTTTGTGCACGATCTTTGCGGCTACCACGAAATGATACAGAAGGCGTGATAATTCTCCTTTTGCGTAGGGAAAATCAGCCTGCCGCTGGATGATGAATTCATTTAGGGTGGTTATTGAATACCTTTTCATTTTTTTTTCTTAAAGTTGTCAACTTTTTCGAAAGAAGACAAGCCTCATATGATAATACACAAGTTTGGTGGCGGAATTTTAAAAACCCCTGAAGCTGTAGGGCAGCTGGCAGACATTCTGCGTGGAAGCAGCCGCCCTGCCCTGGTTGTGGTATCTGCACTCAGTAAAATGACCAATGCATTTGAAGGGGTTGCCCGGCTGTGGTACGCCGGCCAGGAAACTGAACAGGAAATGCAGTTGATCCGGGGTTTTCATTTTGATATGGTTTGCCGGCTTTTTGTAGACCCCGATGGGGCCTGGGAGAGGCACCTCAAACCGATGTTTGCTACCGTTCAGGAGCTTCTCCTTGAGACTCCTCCTCAGCCATTTGACAGGGCCTATGATCAGGTTGTCTGTTATGGGGAGCTGTTATCCAGTGCATTGCTGCAGACCTATTTTGAAGAAAACGGACTGGATCATATTTGTCTGGATGCCAGGGAGATGGTTGTTACGGATGATATTTACCGGGATGGGGGCGTTGATTGGGGGCAGACGGTCATCAAGATTAAAGAAGAAAGAGGAAAGAGGAAAGAGGATGTGTTGATATTGACACAGGGATTTATCGGGAGGGCGCCCAACGGAGATACCGTGACACTTGGCAGGGAGGGCTCCGACTATTCAGCGGCGATTTTTGCCTACTGTCTGGATGCCGAAGATGTATGGATATGGAAGGATGTTCCGGGGATTCTGAATGCAGACCCGACTGAGTTCAGCGATACGGTTAAGCTTGATGAGCTATCGTACCATGAGGTCATTGAATTAGCCTATTTCGGGGCCAAGGTGATCCATCCGAAGACAATCAAGCCGCTGCAGAACAAGACGATTCCGCTATGGGTCAGGGATTTCTGGCATCCTGAAGGAACAGGGACCCGGATTACCGATTTGAAGGTTGTGCCGCCAACCGGTCCGGTTTTTATCCGTAAGGGAAACCAGGTGTTGATTTCCTTTCAGCCCCGTGATTTTTCTTTTATTGTGGAGGGAACCATATCGGAGATCTTTGCGCAGCTGGCAAAATACAGGATCAAGGTAAATCTGATGCAGCATGGTGCCGTAAGTCTGACGATCTGTGTAACGGCCGATATGGATCGGGTTAACAGCTTGATTCAATCTATGTTGCCAAAATTCAGGATTCTCTATAACAGTGATCTGGAGTTGGTTACTATCCGCCGGTACACGCCGGAGGCCATTGCGCGGATGACGCAGGGCAAGCGGATCATGGTGCAGCAGCTCAGCCGGAAGACGGCTCGTTTTGTGCTGGCCTAGCGGTTAAACTCGATAAGTTTTCCCTTTATGCTTTCATCAAAAATCCCGTTATCGTAAATGAGGTTTCCGTTCACGAACGTATGTGTGATGCGGGATTTTAGACTGGTGCCTTCGAGGGGAGTCCAGCCGCACTTATAATATATATTATGTGAGTTGATTGTCCAGGGCTCATCCGGATTGATAAGAACCAGGTCGGCATGGTATCCTTCGCGGATGTATCCCCTGTCGCGTATACGAAAGAGATCCGCAGGTGTGTGGCACATCTTTTCCACTATTTTTTCCATTGAGAGGCGGCCCTGGTGGTGGAATTCCATCATGACCGGCAGGGAGTGCTGCACCATTGGGGCTCCGGAGGGAGCCTGGGTATAGGGGCGATCCTTTTCCTGCAGGGTGTGGGGGGCATGGTCTGTGGCGATGATGTCAATTTTATCATCGATGACAGCCTGTACCAGTGCTTCCCGGTCTTCGGCAGATTTTATTGCGGGGTTCCATTTAATGAGAGTGCCTTTATCGGAATAGGCCTGATCGTCAAACCAAAGGTGATGGATGCAAACCTCGGAGGTTATCTTTTTATCTTTTACAGGTCCCGGGGGCTCCAGCAGTGACAGTTCCCTTGCAGTTGAAAGGTGGATCAGGTGAAGCCGGGTCTGGTGGTGCCTGGCCAGCTCAACGGCAAAGGAGCTTGCTTTATAGCAAGCCTCTGCGGAGCGTATCATCGGATGAAATTCAATCGGGATATCATCACCGTATTGTTTCCGGTAGAGTTCGAGGTTTTGCCGGATCATGGATTCATCTTCTGCGTGGACTGCGATGGGTAGCTTTCTGATGCGGAAAATCCCGTCGAGTGACATAGGGTCGTCAACGAGCATATTGCCGGTAGAGGCTCCCATAAAGACTTTGATTCCGCAGGTGATAGCGGTGTCAACTGATTGAAGTTCGGCGAGGTTATCGTTGGTGGCTCCAAAGAAGAAGGAAAAGTTGGCGAGGCTTTTGCTTTCGCCGAGGAGGATCTTTTCTGCCAGCAGCTCCCGGGTAACGGTTTGCGGGATTGTATTTGGCATATCCATGAAGGTTGTTACACCTCCGGCTACAGCCGCCCTAGATTCGGTTGTGAGGTCTCCCTTGTGGGTAAGACCGGGATCGCGAAAATGCACCTGATCATCGATGACTCCGGGTATCAGCCATTTCCCTTTTGCCGGGATTTCAATTGTATCGGATGGGGTGGTGGGTTTATTGTCAGCCTGATAGATTTTGTAGATCAGTCCGTTCCGGACCAGGATGTGCCCGACGAAGCTCTGTCCTTCGTTGAAAATGCGGGCATAGGTGATCAGGTAGTTGTTCATGCCAGATTGCTGATGTGTTTGTTGTAATTATTTCTCAGGCTGCTCAGTTTCATTCTGATAACACCGATAACTGCTTCGCTCATAATGCCCCCGCTCATTTTGGAGGTACCTTGCTCGCGGTTAATGAAGATCACCGGGACTTCCACGATAGGGAAGCCCAGTTTCCATGTTTTGAATTTCATCTCAATCTGGAAGCCATATCCTTTCATGCGAATCTTGTCGAGGTTGAGTGTTTCGAGTAGTTTCCGGGACATGCAGACATAGCCTGCGGTTGCATCACGGATGTCCATTCGGGTTATCAACCTGACATAATGTGAAGCGTAATAGGAGAGGAGGAGCCTTCCGATGGGCCAGTTTACAATTGCCACGCCTTTTTTGTAACGGCTGCCGATGGCCATTCCTGCGGTTTGGGTTTGGCATGCATTATATATAGGTATAAGATCGGACGGATTGTGGGAGAAATCTGCGTCCATTTCAAATACAAAGTGGTAATTCCGGGTAAGGGCCCATTTGAAGCCGGCAATATAGGCAGTTCCGAGCCCCAGTTTTCCTTCTCTTTCGATGAGGAAGAGTTTTCCCGGGTAATCGATTTGAAGGTTTTTGACGATTTGGGCAGTTTGGTCGGGTGAGTTATCATCGATAACCAGGATATTAAAATCCTTCTGGAGGTTAAAAACGGCAAGAATCAGGTTCCGGATGTTGTCTGCTTCCTGGTAGGTTGGGATTATTATTAGGGTATCTGACACGGTTTATGGATTCAACTTTATGTATTGTGCTAAGATAATTCTTTTTATTTAACCAGCAGAATGGGGCAAACTGGAGTGTTAGGGTAAAAATATTCTGTTGATAAAGAGAGTTTTAGGAAATAGTTTCATTTTTCTTTTGGAGAGTGTTTGCAGAATCGAAGGATAAGCCTATATTTGCATTCCATTTTTGATGGATTTGTTCTTTAAAAGTTTGCTGGTGTGAGAAAAAAAAGTGAAGAAAAGTTTGGACGGGATGATTTTTTCTCTATCTTTGCACCACTTTTTACAAAAGTAGTTCTTTGAAAAAATTGGAAGAGTAAATTTAAGGTCGGTAAGGAAGAAGTCAATTCTTTTTATTGACATGATGAATCTTGAGCACAATTTAAACAATTACAACGAAGAGTTTGATCCTGGCTCAGGATGAACGCTAGCGGTAGGCTTAACACATGCAAGTCGAGGGGCAGCACAGGTAGCAATACTAGGTGGCGACCGGCGCACGGGTGAGTAACGCGTATGCAACCTACCTATAACTGGAGAATAGCCCCCGGAAACGGGGATTAATGTTCCATAATGTTCAGAGACTGCATAGTTTTTGGACTAAAGCTCAGGCGGTTATAGATGGGCATGCGTGCCATTAGCTAGTTGGTGAGGTAACGGCTCACCAAGGCTACGATGGTTAGGGGGTCTTAAAGGATGATCCCCCACACTGGTACTGAGACACGGACCAGACTCCTACGGGAGGCAG